>NZ_JABBJN010000008.1 GCF_012928505.1 Achromobacter sp. Bel
CATAACCTGACCAACAACGACCCGGCCGTTCAAGGCCTGGGCGCTGGCAAGACGCTGACCGAGACCTTCACCGTTACGACGGCTGATGGCAGCACGGGTCAAGTGGTCGTGACCATCGTGGGTACCAACGACATCCCGGTCCTGACCGGCAAGGCCGATGGCGCTGTTGCCGAAGACGGCACCCTGGTTGCCACCGGCAAGCTGGACGTCGCCGACGTCGATACGACCGACACGCACGCCTGGACCGTCAACAACGGCGGCAAGGGCACGTACGGTTCGTTCTCGGTCGACTCGACCGGCAACTGGACCTACAACCTGGACAATGCCAACAAGGACGTCCAGGCGCTCAAGACCGGCCAGTCCATCACCGAAACGTTCACCGTGACCGTCGATGACGGCAACGGCGGCGTCGTGTCGAAGGACGTCACGGTCACCATCAACGGTACCGACGACGGCGCCGTCATCAACCCGGCTACCCCGGGCAGCGATGCGGGCACGGTCAAGGAAGACGCTACCCTGACGACGGGCGGCAAGCTCGACGTGATCGATCCCGACGCTGGTCAGGCGGTCTTCCAAACGCAGACCAACACGGCGGGCCAGTACGGCAAGTTCTCGATCGATGCCAACGGCAACTGGAAGTACGACCTCAGCAACAGCGATACGCGTGTGCAGGCTTTGGGTGTCGGCGAAAGTTTGACCGAAATCTTCACCGTCAAGACGGCCGACGGCACCACCGGCAAAGTGACGATCACCATCGAAGGCACCAATGACCTTCCGGTGATTTCGGGTACGACCATCGGTGCGGTCACCGAGGACGTCGCCACGACGGTCGCGGGCCAGCTCAAGGCCAACGACGTCGACGTCAACGATACGCATAGCTGGTCCGTCAACAATGCCGGCAAGGGGACGTATGGATCCTTCACCGTCGACGCGACCGGCAAGTGGACGTACAACCTGGACAACGCCAGCCCCAACGTGCAAGCGTTGGCCAAGGGCCAACAGGTCAACGACACCATCACGGTGACGGTCGACGATGGCCATGGCGGCAAGGCGACGCAGACCATCACGGTTACCGTGACGGGCACCAACGACGCCCCGACGATCAGCGGCACCGCGGTCGGCGCCGTGACGGAAGACGCTGCGCTGAATACGGTTTCGGGGCAGCTGTCCAAAACCGACGTCGATACGAACGATACCCACACGTGGACCGTCAGCGATGCCGGAAACGGCACGTACGGCACGTTCACGGTGGACAACACCGGCAAGTGGACCTACTCGCTGGATAACTCCCGCGCCAACGTCCAGGCCCTGGCCGCCGGCCAGAAAGTGACCGACACCATCACCGTGACCGTCGATGACGGCCAAGGCGGCAAGGCCACGCAACAGATTACGGTGACCGTCACCGGCACTAATGACAACCCCACCATCGGCGGCGTCATCACCGGCGCGGTCAAGGAAGACGGCACGCAAATCGTCGCGGGGCAGCTCACCAAGTCCGACGTAGACACCAACGACGTCCACACCTGGTCGGTCAACAACAACGGCAAGGGCACGTACGGCACGCTGGTGGTCGACAACACGGGCAAGTGGACCTACACGCTGGACAATGGCAACACCAAGGTGCAAGCCCTGGCTGACGGCCAGCAGGTCACCGACACCATCACCGTGAACGTCAATGACGGCCAGGGCGGCACGGCCCAGCAGGTCATCACGATCACCGTCACCGGCACCAATGACGTCCCGACCATCGGCGGCGTCATCTCCGGCGGCGTGACGGAAGACGGCACGCAGATTGTCAGCGGCCAGTTGACCAAGACCGACGTCGACACGACCGACACCCACACGTGGACGCTCAACAATGCCGGCAAGGGCACCTACGGCTCGTTCGTGGTGGACACCACGGGCAAGTGGACCTACACGTTGGACAACGCCAACGCCAAGGTTCAGGCGCTGGCCGACGGCCAGAAGGTGACCGACACGATCACTGTGACCGTCGATGACGGCCATGGCGGCAAGGCCACCCAGGTCATCACCGTGACCGTCACCGGCACGAACGACAATCCGACGATTGCCGGCAACACCGCCGGCGCCGTGAAGGAAGATGGCACGCAGACCGCCAATGGCCAACTGACCAAGACCGACATCGACACCAATGACACGCACACCTGGTCTGTCAGCAATAACGGCGCGGGCACGTACGGCACCTTCACGGTAGATTCTTCAGGCAAGTGGACGTACACGCTGAACAACAATGCAGCCAATGTCCAGGGCCTGAAGGAAGGCCAGCAGGTCACCGACACCATCAACGTGACCGTTGACGACGGCCACGGCGGCAAGGCGACCCTGCCCGTCACGGTCACGATCACCGGCACCAATGATGCGCCGGTGATCACTGGCCAGACGACGGGCACCGTGACCGAAGACTTTACGCTGACCTCGACCGGCAAACTGACGGTGACGGACGCAGACGTGGGCCAGAGCGGCGTCGCCGCGCAGACCAATGTGGTCGGCAAGTACGGCACGTTCTCGATCGACGCCAACGGCAATTGGACGTACACGCTGAACAATAGCCTGGCGGTGGTGCAGAACCTGCCCGCGGGCGCCCTGCTCTCCGAGTCGTTCAATGTGGTGGCGGGCGACGGCACGACGATCCAGCCGATCACGGTCTCGATCGTGGGCACGAACGACGCGCCGGTTGCGGCCGACAATTCCGCGAATGTGGAAATCGGCGCCAGCCACGTCTTCACGGTTGCCGAGTTCGGCTTCAATGATGGCGCAGAGGGCGACGCGCTGCAAAGCGTGATCATCTCGCGCCTGCCGACGGACGGCACGCTGACGCTCAACGGCAACCCCGTGACGGTGAACACCGCGGTCTCGGCGGCGGACATCGCTGCTGGCAAGCTGGTGTTCACGCCGTCGGCCAATGGCCTGGATACCTCGATCGGGTTCCAGGTGCGCGACACCGGCGGCACGGACCACGGCGGCCAGAACACGTCGGGCACCTACAACTTCGTGCTGAACACGGACAATATGGTGACCGGCGAAAATACCGGCAGCGGCACGGGCACCAATCCTCCGCTGAGCGGCGGCTCAGGCGACGACGTTATCCTGGGCGACAAGGGCGGCACGGTCACGACCGTGGAGCCGGGCAAGAGCTACAACATCGCCCTGGTGGTGGATACCTCGGGCAGTATGGCCTACGGCCTGGACGGAACCACCGGAGTTTCCTACAACCAGTCGCGCATGAAGCTGGTGAAGGATGCCCTGGCGGTGCTGGCCAACCAGTTGTCCAACCATGACGGCAAGATCAACGTCACGCTGATCGGGTTCGCGACGAGCAGCGGCGAGAACATCAGCATCAACAATTTCTCGAAGGCCACCCTGCCCTCGCTGCTTGCTGCCATCGACGCGCTGACCGCCACTGGCGGCACGAACTACGAAGCCGCCTTCAATACCGCGGTGAACTGGTTCAACCAGCAAAGCAACAGCGGCAATACCGCCGCCAACGGCTACGAGAACAAGACGTTCTTCCTGACCGACGGCGATCCCACCTACTACCAGACGACCAACTGGTTGGGCCAAACCGTTGTGGGCGGCACCGGCAACTCCACGGACGCGACGACCATCAGCGAGTCGCTGTCCGGCTACAACCCGCTGGCCAACATCAGCCAGGTCAATGCTATCGGCATCGGCCCGGGCGTGAACGCCGACATCCTGCGCGTGTTCGACAACACGGGCGGCGGCGGCACGGCCTACGCGCCGGTCGGCAGCGGTTCGGACACGACGCTTGCCAATTTCAATTCGGGCTCTACGTCGAGCACGAACTGGAACAACATGTCCAACTGGACCACCACCGGCACGGGCAGCGGCAGCTCGGTTTCGCGTACCAACAGCGCACTGCAGATCGTCGACACCACGGGCGGCACGCACACCACCGCGACCAGCCCGACGTTCACGATCAGCGCGTATGGCAAGGTGACCTTTGACGTCACCACCAGCAACTACGCGACGGGCGACAAGTTCACTTGGACGCTGCAGCGTTGGGACGGCAGCAAGTGGGTCAATATGGACAGCGGCAGCACCACAGCCGCCCTGTCCGGGAAGACGTCCGTGTCGTCGGCGGTGATGCCTTCAGGCTCGTATCGCCTTGTCTATGACCTGGACGACACGACCAACAACTCGCAGAGCGCCACGGTCCAGATCGACAACATCGTGCAAACGAGCTGGACGTCCTCCAACGTGGTATCGGCGCCCGGCGGCCAGGTGGATATCGTGCTCAAGCCCGAAGACCTGACGACGGCGCTCCAAGGCGGCAACATCACCAACGACCCGGCGGTGGTGGGCAACGACGTCATCAACGGCGGCGCCGGCAACGACATCATCTTCGGTGACACGATCAATACCGATCACCTCACCTGGGGCAATGTCGCCGCCGGTTCGCATGATGGCCAAGGCCTGAAAGCGCTGCAGGACTTCCTGGCCTATCAGAACGGCCATGCCGCGACCAGCAATGAGATCTACGACTACCTGAAGGCCAACCACGCGCAGTTCAACCTGCCGGACGATCCGCGCGGCGGCAACGACACCGTCCATGGCGGCACGGGCGACGACATCATCTACGGCCAGGGCGGCAACGACACCCTGTACGGCGATGACGGCAACGACGTGCTGTACGGCGGTGCCGGTAACGACACCCTGAGCGGTGGCGCCGGCAACGACACGCTGGACGGCGGTTCGGGCAACGACACGCTGATCGGCGGCAAGGGCGACGACACGTTGATCGGTGGCGCCGGCAGCGACACGTTCAAGTGGGAATTGAACGACCAGGGCTCGGTCGGCACACCGGCGGTCGATACGATCAAGGACTTCTCCAACGCCACCATCGCCAACGGCGGCGATGTCCTGGACCTGAAGGATCTGCTGATTGGCGAGAAGGACGGCACGCTGACGCAGTACCTGAACATCCACAAGGAAGGCAACAACACGGTCATCGACATCAACACCAAGGGCCAGATTGCCCAAGGCGCCGACCAGAAGATCGTGCTGGAGAACGTGGACCTGACGAACAATGGCCAGATGAACAACCAGGCCATCATCAACGACCTGCTGCAGAAGGGGAAGTTGAACGTCGACCACAGCTAACCCTTAGTGCCCCAGGGGCGGACCGGCAACGGCCCGCCCCTGGCCGCAGGCATTTTTTTAAGCAGGCATGTCTGCGAGAGTCGGAAAAATGTGAAAATCCGTTTCATGTCCTCGACTCACCGTTTCCGCGGCACGCTAACCCTGTGCCGACTGGTGTTGCTATGCCTGGCTTGCGTCTGGGGCGGCAGTTTCGCCCTGGAAGTCAGCACCGATCGGCTGCAAAGCCTGGCGGCCAGCCGTTATGGGGCAAAAGGCGCGAAATCGGTGGGAAGCTGGTTGCAGCTTCTGCGCAACCCGCCGCCGTCCCTGGAACGGGACAAGCTGACGCTTGCGAACGATTTCTGGAACCGTGCGCTGCTCTCGGGCGAAGACACGACCATCTGGGGGCAGGCGGACTACTGGGCCACCCCGCTGGAATCGTTGGGCAAAGGCGCCGGCGACTGCGAAGACTACGTGATCGGCAAGTACTTCACTTTGCTGTCGATGGGCGTCCCCGCGAACAAGCTGCGTTTCATCTACGTCCGCGCACGCATTGGCGGCCCAGCCAGCAGCAGCCAGGTCGCCCACATGGTGCTGGGCTACTACGAAACCCCGAATGCCGTCCCGCTGGTGCTGGACAGCCTGATCTCCACCATTCTGCCGGCGACGCAGCGTCGTGACCTGACGCCGGTCTTCAGCTTCAACGCCGACGGCGTCTACGTTGACGGCAAGCCCGCCGCGCCGGTTGACCGACTCAGCCGCTGGCGTGATCTACTTCAACGCATGGAACGGGAAGGCATACGCCCCTGACGGCCGGAAATAAGACTATGTCCATACTTCGACAGCTACTGCTCAGCGTTACCCTTGCGATCGGCGTGATTCTGCTGGGCACCTTGGCGCTTAGCGTCAACTCGGCGCGCGAATACCTGTCGGGCCAGTTGCAGGTGCAGAGCACCGATGCCGCCGTGTCGTTGGCGCTGTCCTTATCGCAGCCCGCCAACAATGACCCCGTCCTTCAGGAATTGCTGGTGTCGGCGCTGTACGACGGCGGCCATTTCTCGCTGGTGCGCCTGGCCGATCCTGACGGCAAGGTGCTGATCGAGCGCAAGTCGGATGCCACGCCCAAGTCGGTTCCCAACTGGTTCCAGAAGCTGGCGCCGCTGGACACGCAACCCGCCAGCCATGCCGTCAGCGACGGCTGGCGCCAGATCGGCGAAGTCACCCTGATCGCTAACGACGCCTATGCGTGGGAAGCCCTGTGGCGCAGCAGCCTGAAGATGATCGCGCTGGTTGTGGGCGCAGGCGTCTTGTGGGCGGTGTTTGCGTTTGTACTGGTGGGCTGGATCAAGAACCGCCTGCTGCGCGAGATCAGCGACCATGTGCGCAGCATCGGCCAGGACACCCCGCCCGAACAAGTGGAGGCCCGCGTGCCCGAACTGTCCGGCGTCGTGCAGGCGTTGAACCAGACCCGCGAACGCGTGTATGCCAGCGTCGAAGAGCAGAACGCCAAGATCGAATCGCTGGAGCTGGAGCTGAACCAGGATCCGGTCACCGGCCTGCCGAACCGCAAGTACTTCGTCAATGAATTCCGGCGCGCGCTGGAAGCGCCGACGGCCGCCACCGGCCAGCCGGCATCGCGTTCCATCGCTGGCGGCCATGTGCTGGTTTTCCGTCAGCGGGATCTGGCGGACCTGAACCGCCATATGCCCCGCGAATTCATCGACCAATGGCTGCGCACCGCGTGCCAGCGCATTCAAGGCACGCTCAAGCGCTTGAATGTCGCCACGCCGCTCCTGGCCCGCCTGAACGGTTCCGATTTTGCGCTGTTGCTGCCCGGCTGCGCGGCCCCGCAGGCGATGATGGTCGCTGAACAATTGCGGGCAGACCTGCATGCGTCGCGCATCCCGGTCGGAGAAGGCCATCTGTGCCGCTGGGCCCAGGCCATGACCGATTACGGTTCGGGCAATCAGGCCGGCCCGGTGCTGGCGCGCCTGGACTTCGGGCTGATGCGGGCGGAAAGCGCCAACAACGATCAGGTCGTGATCGCGGGCGCGACCGACATGCAGTCGCCGTCGGAATCGGGCGAACGCGCCTGGAAGGACGCCATCCTGACTGCGCTGGAGAAGAACCAATTCGAACTGGCGACCGAACCGCTGCTGGCCGCCGACGGCCGCAAGGTCCGCACGGAAGCCATGCTGATGCTGCGTACTGCGGCCGATCAGGCAGCCATTCCCGCCACCCTGTTCATTCCGCCCGCCGTGCGGCTGGACCTGGTGGCCGAATGCGACCTGGAGTCCGTGCGCCTGGGGCTGGAATGGCTGGTGGCCCACGAGGGCCAACTGGCCATCCGGGTCGCCCTGCCCTCGTTGCGGGGCCAGAAGTTCTTCCGCCAGCTGGCGCTGTTGCTGACGGAACACCGTGGGCTGGCCTCGCGCCTGTTTCTGGAAATCGACGCCCACGGTCTGGTGGAATGCCACGAGCAGATCGCCACGCTGGCGCGCGTGGCGTCGGAATTCGGCGCGCATATCGGCGTGCGCCGCCTGGCGCAGCAATTCGGCGCCGTGGCGCAACTGCACACCCTGCCCTTGTCGTATGTGAAGCTGGGAGGCGGGTTCGTGGGAGGCATGTCGCAAAGCCCGGGCAGCCAGCAGTTGACGGCTTCAGTGCTGGAAACCGCACGCGCCCTGAATATCGCGGTCTATGCCGAAGACGTGCCCGATGCCGAAACGCGGCACATCCTGTCCGACCTGGGCATCAGCATCATGCGCGGGCCGGGCGTAAAGCCGGCGGCCAACGCAACGTGACGCCGGGCCGCGTTATTTCCTGGCTTGCTGATACAGCGGCAACACCTGCTGTGCCGCAGCCTGCAGGTCGCTGATGCGCGATTCGGCCGAGGGGTGCGTAGACAGGATTTCCGGCGGCGCGTTGCCGCTGTCGGCCGCCCCCATCTTCTGCCACAACGTCACCGCGGCACGCGGGTCGTAGCCCGCCCGCGCCGCCAGTTCCACGCCCATGCGGTCCGCTTCGGTCTCGTGCGTGCGGCTATTGGGCAGCGTGAACATCACGCTCGTGAGTTGCCCGCCCAGATCGGATGCGGCGTTGGAACCTGTCGCGATGGACAGCACCTGCAGGCCCAGGTTGGTGGCCATCTGCTGCGAAACACGCTCGCGCGCGTGCTCGCGCAGCGCATGGGCGATCTCGTGGCCCAGCACGGCGGCCAACTCGTCGTCGGTCGGCTTGATCTTGGAAATCAGGCCGGTGTAGACGGCGATCTTGCCGCCGGGCATGCACCACGCGTTGATCTCGTCGCTGGACAACACGTGCACTTCCCACTTCCAGCCTGACGCGTCGGGCCGGAATATCCCTGCCTGCGCGATCAGCCGCTGAGAGATCGCCCGCACCCGAGACAGCTGCTGCGCATCGCGGTCCAGCACCCCCTTGGCTTGAGCCTGTTTGAGGATGTCCGTGTACTGCTGGCTTGCCTCTTGCTCCAGCGCCTGCGACGGCACAAGGCTGGACATGTACTGGGTGCGGTTGACGCCGATAGCCCCGGACTGCGTGGTGTTCATGCCGGTGCAGCCGACCAGGGCTGCCAGCAGAAGCGTCACGGCCGTGCCGCGCAATAGATGACGTTTACGGTTCATGTCGGTCTCCAGCAGACGATGGCAGGAACGGGAACGCCCGCGAGTCAGAGCGGATCGCCGCACTGTCCACGGTGGCGCAGCGCGTGGTCGATCAACACCAGGGCGAGCATGGCTTCGGCGATGGGCGTCGCGCGGATGCCCACGCAGGGGTCATGGCGGCCCAGCGTCTGCACCATGACGGGTTCATTCGCGCGATTGACCGAACGGCGCTCGACGCGGATGCTGGACGTGGGCTTGATGGCCAGCGACACGGTGATCGGCTGGCCCGTGGAAATGCCGCCCAGCACGCCGCCGGCATGATTGGTCAGGAAACCGTCGGGCGTGATCTCGTCGCCGTGCTCGGAACCGCGCTGCGCGATGCAGTCGAAACCCGCGCCGATGGATACGCCCTTGACGGCGTTCAGGCCCATCATCACGTGCGCGATGTCGGCGTCCAGGCGGTCATAGATGGGTTCGCCCCAGCCGGCAGGCAGATTTTCCGCCACGACTTCGATCCGGGCGCCGACCGAATCGCCATCCCGGCGCAACTGGTCCATGTAGGCCTCCAGTTCCGGGACGACGTCTGCATTGGGCGCGTAGAACGGATTGTTGGGCACGTCGTCCCAAGACACGAAGGGAATCGCGACCGGGCCAAGCTGGCTCATGTAGCCACGCACTTTCACGCCGTACTGCTCGGCCAGCCACTTCTTGGCGATGGCGCCCGCGGCCACCGTGGGCGCGGTCAAGCGCGCGGACGAGCGGCCGCCCCCACGCGGATCGCGCACGCCGAACTTGCGCCAGTAGGCGTAGTCGGCATGGCCCGGCCGGAACGTGTCGGCAATATTCGAATAGTCTTTGCTGCGCGCGTCGGTATTGCGGATCAACAGGCCGATTGGCGTGCCCGTGGTGACCCCCTCGTAGACGCCGGACAAGATTTCCACCTGGTCGGCTTCCTGGCGCTGCGTGACGTGGCGCGACGTGCCGGGACGGCGGCGGTCCAGTTCAAGCTGGATATCAGAGGCGTCCAGGGGCAGCCCCGGGGGACAGCCATCCACAACGCAACCGATGGCCGGCCCGTGGGATTCGCCGAAGTTCGTGACGGTAAATAGGGTACCTAGGGTATTGCCGGGCATAGGAAGTCAACAGGTCGGATTTGCAAGCAACCCCGATTATGACACCGCCGAAGCCAAAGCCTGGATTTCCGAGGCCGGCGCTGGGCGTCCCAGCAAGAAGCCCTGCATCTCCCGGCAACCCAGGGACTTGAGGATTTCGCGCTGACCTTCGGTTTCGACGCCCTCGGCGACCACCGGCAGGCGCATGGCCTGGCACAGCCCGAACAGCGCAGATACGACCTCGCGGCTGCCGGCGTCGGACTCCAGCGCCGAAATGAAACTGCGGTCGATCTTTACCCAGTCGATGGGCAGATGGCGCAGGTGATTCAGGCTGGAATACCCACAACCGAAATCGTCCAGCGCCACGCCGATGCCCTTGGCGCGCAGTGTGTTCAGGATCTTGACGTGCCGCTCGTAGTGCAGGATGAAGATCGATTCCGTGATCTCAAGCACCAGCTTGTTCGGTGACAGCCGGGTGGCCGCCAGCACGTCGGACACCAGTTGCACCAGCCCGTCTTCGTTCATCTGTTTGACCGACAGGTTTACGTGGACTCGCCAGGCAGGGGGCCATAGCGCGGCCTGCGAGCAGGCACGTTCCAAGATCCAGGCGCCCAGGGGGACGATCAGCCCGCTGCGTTCAGCCAATTCGATGGTGACTGCAGGCGAAACGCTGCCCAATATGGGGTGATGCCAGCGCAACAAGGCCTCGCAGCCCTGCACCACGCCGGTCCCGCTGTCGCAAACAGGCTGGTAGAACAGTTCGAACTGCTCCATGGCGGGCGTTGTCAGCGCCAGGCGCAGGTCGTTTTCCAGGCCTTGCTGGTCGCGGTGCCGTGCCAGCAACCGGAAATCGAACAGATTCCATCCCGGCCCGCCACGTTCTTTCAACGGAACCATCGCCACCTGCACGCAGCGTTGCATTTCTTCCACAGTGCGGCCGTGGTCGGGATACAACGCCGCCCCGACCCGGAAAACGGCAATCAGGGGACGCCCCCCCAATTCATACGGGGCGCTCAAGTCACCAAGAAGCTTCGCAGACACCTGAGCTGCGCCCACTTCGTCCACTTCAGGGACACAAACCGTAAAGCTGTCGATCCCGGTGCGTGCCACCATGCCACCCAGCGTGCGGGTGATCAGGCCAAGACGGTTAGCCACCTGCACCAGCAGCGACTGGTCTTCACCCGCGCGCAGCATGGCGCTGATTTCCGCGTACTGCTCGAAACTGACCAGGAAAAAGGCGCCGCGGCGAGCGGGCCCTGCCGTCTGGGCCAGCCAGGCACGCGCGCGCCGCTGCAGCTCCTGCTGGCTAAGGACGCCGGTCAATTCGTCGCGCGTCAGCCGTTGACGCAATGCACGCTCCCGGCGGACAAAAAACACGCTTATCGCCGCAAGTGCACCTGCGAGCGTCAGGCACAGTGCGAGCAGGTAACTCTCACGCACGGAGCCCCCTATCTAGAAACCCCTGGCGTTGCGGTCCAGGAAAGAACCCAAGGGCTGTAACATTTTTTAAATTATGCATTATTTTCGCAAAAAAACGCCACACTTCAGAGGCAACGCGCCCCTTTTCCTTGAAATCCTAAGGCTCTCTGCTTGCTCGTGGATGATCATATCGGTCCCTGGATAGCGTTCGCTGGCCGGTCCATAGATCCATGCCCTACCCTTACTACGACAGCCAAAGCCCAAAAATTAATACGCCCTGTCTCAATAGTTCTCAACGAAGACGGATATCACGATCGAAATAATTGCACAGGTCGTCGGATGCCGTAGCGAATTTCGTAATATTCTGTACGTTCCGTGACATGCCGAATTACAGTGTAAGCGGCGTCACTAAGGTATTAGTAACGTGTGTCACGTTTCTTATCCAGGTTTTTTCCCGTCGGGCACGTTCGCTGCCCGATGTCCCCTTTCATCGGCCGCCCGGCAACCCTCCCCGCGAGCAGGCATGCCGTCCAAAAAGGGAACCCCAAACACATGTCGACATTCCGCCGGTTACTTTTTTGCACAGCCCTTCTGATCGGCTTCATCCTGCTCGGCGCCCAAGCGCTGGGGATGCTTGCCGCTCATCGCTATCTGAATGCGCAACTTACGCAGCAGAGCGAAGGCGGCGCAAGCGCCCTGGCCTGGGCCCTGTCCCACGCCTCGTCCAGCGCGGCCGAGCGGTCGGCCCTGGCGCACGAGCTGTTCAAACAAGGGCTGTATGCGCTCGTCCGCGTCACCGATGACGGGGGAACCGTTGCCGCCGAGCACCATAAGGGCCAGAACGGCCCGGGACGGGACGGCGACTGGCGCGACGCCTGGTTGAACGTGCAGGCGCCCGCCGTGTCGCGGCCCTTCGCCTCATCCGACGGCAACGTCCGGGGCACCGTCACGGTACAGGCGGACACCCGGCTGGCGCGCGACACGCTGTGGCAAGGCGGCGTGCGCATCCTGGGGCTGGTGCTGGTGGCGGGTGTCTTCTGGGCGCTGTTCGCGTTGAACCTGGTGCGCTGGATCGAAGTCCGGACGTCGCGCGACATCTGCGAGCGTGTGCGGGCCCTGGACCCGGGCAACCATACCGCGCTGACCGGATCGTGCGAATTGGCCGGCGTGGACCAGGCCCTGGTGGACGCGCAGCGCCGGGTAGCCGCCACGGTCGAAGAGCAGAACGCGAAGATCGAATCCCTGCAAAGTGAAATCTACCGGGACACCGTTACCCGCCTGCCCAACCGCAAATACTTCGTCGATCAGTTCCGGTTAGCCTTGACGGATAAGACGCCGGATGCCGGCGGCCACATCCTGATGTTCCGCCAGCGCGACCTGGCCGAGATCAACCGGCATTTGTCGCGCGCCTTCACCGACCAGTGGCTGCGGTCGTCGTCCGACCGTTTGCGCAAGCTGATCGAGGAGTTCGGCGGGCCGTCGGCGCAGATCGCGCGCATCAGCGGGTCGGACTTCGCGCTGTTGATGCCCCGCACGTCGGCCCCGCAAGCCAGCCTGCTGGCCGAGCGGGTGCGCCGCGAACTGCGTTCGCTGCGCGTGCCGATGGACAAGTATGGCTGGTGCCGCTGGGCCCTGGCTATGACCGCTTTCGCCCCTGGCGACATCATGAGCGATACGCTGGCCCGGCTGGACCACGCCTTGATGTGCGCCGAAAGCGCGGACGACGACCAGATCACGCCGGCCAGCCAGGCCGCCGACAGCACGCGTATCGGCGAATACAGTTGGCACGACGCCCTGGCGACGGCCCTGGAGCAGCATCGTTTCTCGCTGTCCATCCAGCCGCTGCATGCCGTATCCGGCGCTTTGCTGCACCACGAGGCCAGCCTGACCCTGCACGACACGTCGGGCGCAGATCCGGTGCCTGCTTCCATCTTCATGCCGCCGGCGGTCCGGCTGGGCCTGTCCGCCGAATGCGATATCCAGGCCATCCGCCTGGGCCTGGACTGGCTGTTCACCCATTCCGGCGCCCTGACCGTGCCCGTATCGCTGGCCTCGCTGGCGCAAACGTCCTTCCTGTCCAGACTGGACAGGATGCTTGCCGACCGCCCGGCGTTGACCCTGCGCCTGACCGTCGAAGTCGATGCCGCTGGCCTGGTCGAACAAGGCGGCGACTTGCGCCAACTGTGCCAGATCGTCACCGCCGCCGGTGCCCGGATGGGCATATCCCGGCTGTCGCAGCAGTTCGGCGCGATGGAACGCCTGCATGAATATCCGGTGTCGTACCTGAAGCTATGCGGTAGTTTCATTACCGGCCTGTTGCACAGCCCCGGCAGCCAGCATCTGGCCGCCACCGTCGTGGCCACCGCCACGACGCTGGACATGGCCGTCTATGCCGACGACGTGCCCGACTTGGCCACTCAGGCCATTCTGGAAAGCCTGGGCGTCCGCGCGATACGCGGGGCTGTCGTAAACTTCTCGCATACGCGCGACCTCGCGCCGGATCACCAATGGGTTCCTAGTTGACGGAAGGATTGTTTCTTCGCACCCGCTGGCGTTTTCGCCATCTCCGTGCGCGACGCGCCAATGCCGGCGCTCGAACGGCGTTATCGCGGTCAGGCGCGCTGCTATGCGCCTTGTCGTGCGCGGTCCTTTGGCCGGGCGCCGCCCTGGCGTTGGGCTTGAACGTCTCCCCCGACGACATCCAGCTTGGGCTGACAGCCGGTGTCGCCATCGCAGGCGGACTGGCATGCGCCGTCGCGTGGGGCGCCACCCGAGCATCCCTCTATGGAGCCGGCGTCGCCTTCATGTTGATCGAGGGCCTGTTCCGGTCGTTGCCGGCGATACTGCCGCCTGGCGCGCTGCAGGCAGGGTCTTTCGCGGCCTTACTGGCCTTGACCGCGCCGTTGTTGTCGGACTTTCCATACGCATCGAAGCTGGCGGCCGTTTGCCGCGGCCTGAGCGTCGCCTTGGTAGCCATTGCGGCGCTGGCGCTGATCTTCGTTTACGAAACCGAAAACGGCTCGATTCCCGCCGCGATCGCCGGACTCTGCGCCGTGCTGAGCGTGCCACTCGTCCTCTGGTTCGCCGCGCGCGCCGTGGTACGGAAGGCTGGCCGCGGGCTGTCTCTGGCGTTGGCCGGCGCTTATGCGTCGTCGACCTGGATGCTGGCGCACGATGCCTGGCAAGCCAACGGCGCTGATACCACCGGCACGCCGATCGAACTGGCCCGCCTGCTGCTGGTCGCGGGGACCCTGTTCGGCGTTGCGCTTACCCGCCAAGCCCGCCCGCAAACCCTCGCCAGCCGCCCCGGACATGACCCGGCCGATATCGAACATCTGGCTCAAGGCGAGTTGCGGCTGGCCGAACTGGCTGGCGCGCTGGACACGCAGCGCCAGATGAACGCGCTGATCTCCCATGAATTGCGCGCGCCGCTGGCCACCATCAGCGCGGCGGCCCAATCGCTGGACATGATCCTGTCCGACAGCGGCGAGGCCGTGGACAACCGGCTGGGCCGGATACACCGTTCGGTTGGCCGGATGACTGAACTGATGGATCAGTTGCTGAATCAGGATCGCCTGGGCGAACAGGCCTGGACCCCGCGCGGTGAGCAGACCGACCTGGCCGAATTGGCGCGCGATGTCGTGACGGCAATGCAGCCGGATACCGCGCATGCGCTGATGATTCAGGCGGACGGCGCCCTGCCCGTGTATTGCGATCGGCCACTGACCAGTGTGGTCGTGCGCAATCTGATTCACAACGCCATCAAGTATTCGCCGGCCAATGAACCCGTCAAGATCGAAACGGGCCAGACCTGTTCCGACGGCATCCCGATGGTCTGGCTTGCCGTCATTGACCGCGGGCCGGGCATCGGGGAAGAGGAACAGGCCCGGATCTTCGAACCCCATTTCCGTCGTTCGGCGCATCGCGAGACCCAGGGCATGGGCATCGGGTTATATCTGGCGCGCCGCATCTGCCAGAACCAGGGCGGTTCGCTGAAGATGCAAAGCAAGGTCGGGGTCGGCACGCGTTTCATCATCACTCTGCCGGCCCGGGCTCCGGGAGCCCAAACCGCGGCAGGCTAGCGCGGCACGCGCAAGCCGCAGATCGGATCAGGCGGCGAAGACGTAGCCTTGGCCGCGCACCGACAGCACCGGCAGCTTCAGGCCAGCGCTTTGCGCTTTGGCGCGCAGGCGGCTCACCAGCACATCGATGCGGCGCAGTTCAAAACCGCCCGGGCTATCCGGCAAGAAAAGTTCGGCCAGCACTTGGCGGCTGACCGCGCTGCCCGCCGCATCCATCAAGGCCATCAAAAAGGTCCGTTCCTGGGCGCTCAGGTGCAACGACGCGCCGTCAGGCGCCACCAATATCCAACCACCGTCCTGCAACGACCACGTGCTGTCCGCCGACGCGCGCGTTTCCGCGTCCACCGGACGGGGCGCCTTGGCCAGACGCATGCGGCGGGCCAGGCTGCGAATGACGGAACTAAGTTCCAGCAAATCTACAGGTTTGGTCATATAGACGTCCGCGCCGCCTTCCAGGCCGCGCACGCGGTCTTCGAGAGCGCTGCGCCCGGTCAGCATGACGATGCCCACCGGACTCAATGCCCGCAGCCGGGTCGCCACGGAAAAACCGTCTTCGCCGGGTAGGTGCGCATCCAGGATGACGATGTCGCACGGCTGCTCCTGCAGGCGGCGATAGAACGCCGCAGCATTATCACAAGCAAATGCCACCCGAAAACCATAGCCGCCCAAGCCTAATGCCAACTCCTCCCGGAAGTCGGCATCATCCTCGAGCAGACCGATACATAGCAAACCATCTGCGCCAGGCATATTCAGAGTGCTTTATATTGAAAATTGTCGACAAATGCCCCAAGGATGCGGCATTCCATCCTGAGTGTCCCGCAGGCGACAATCTTACGAGATTTACAATGGAAACGAATGATTGCAGTGAAAAAAACTGCGATATTTCACTCTCTTTCAGCGCTTTTTCACGTAAATCACAAGATTTTGGTATGCGTTTTCTTGCGATTGGCGTCCAACGCCATTAAGAAGAGCAACTGACTTCAAGGCTGCCCGCCCAATCCGGAGGCAGTCCCGCATAGCGTTCATACCCTGGCTGCGCCGTAAAGGGCGCGCGCAGCAGCTTCATCAGCGTATCGATTTCGCTGGCATCGCCGGCTTTCGCCGCCCGGATCGCCTCTTCGGCCAGATGGTTGCGCAAGACATATAGCGGATTGACGCGGTTCATGGCCTGCGCCGTCTCCTCGGCAGGCCGGCCGTCTTCTGCATGGCGCGCCAGCAGGCGGTCCAGCCAGGCGGCGGCAGCCGGACGGTCGATAAACAGGTCCTCGAACGCGCTGCGCTGCCCTAGCACGGCATCCGCCAGGCGTCGCCACGACAAGGTGAAATCGGCCTGATTGGCGTCCATCAGCTTTAGCAGATCGTCCAGCAGCGCCTCATCGGCCGGACGCCAGGCGGCCAGTCCCAGCTTGGCGCCCATCCGATCGTGGAAGGCCCGGGTGAAAACCGCCTCGAATTCGTCCAGCACGGCGCGCAGGCCTTCTACATCCTGCACCAGCGCATGCAGGCTGCCGCCCAGCCGGTACAGGTTCCATAGCGCCACCGACGGTTGCCGGTTCCAGGAATAGCGTCCTTCCGAATCCGAATGATTGCAGACGTGCCCCAAGCGGAAGCCGTCCATGAACCCATACGGACCGTAATCCAGCGTCAGGCCCAATATGGACATGTTGTCCGTATTCATCACGCCGTGGCAAAAACCTACGGCCTGCCAGTCGGCCATCAGCAGCGCGGTGCGCCGCGTGACCGCGCGCAGCAGATTGATATAGGGCGCGGTCTCGGTCAATGGTTCGCCGGCGGGCGATTCGCGACATTCCGGATAGAAGCGATCGATGACGTAGTCCGCCAGCGTCTTCAGCAATTCCGGCTGGCGGCGCGACGACCAATGCTCGAACGAACCGAACCGCACGAAGCTAGGCGACATCCGCGTCACGATAGCGGCGGTTTCCACTGTTTCCCGCATGACCGGATCGTCCGACACCACCAGCGCCAGCGCCCGCGTGGTGGGGATGCCCAGCCCATGCATGGCTTCGCTGGCCAGGTATTCCCGCACCGAGGACCGCAGCACGGCCCGGCCGTCGCCCATGCGGGAGTACGGGGTCATGCCTGCGCCCTTCAACTGCAGCTCCCATCCGCCGTCAGGCCCTTCCACTTCGCCCAGCAAATGGGCGCGCCCATCTCCCAATTGGCCGGCCCATACGCCGAACTGGTGCCCGCTGTAGACGGCCGCCAGCGTGTCCCCGCCGGGCAAGGGCTGCGAGCCCGAGAACACGGCCAGGAACGCCGGCGTGGACAGCACAGAGGGGTCCAGTCCGATCAACCCAGCGGCGTCGGCATTGGCGTGAAGCAGGCGCGGATGGTTCAGGCCCTGCGGGGTCAACCGCGTATAGAACGCCGCGGGCAATGCCGCGAACGTGTTGACGGCATGCAGTTCGGACAAGGAATGGGCGGTCATGCGCGTTGGCTCCTGGCGGCCCGCTTGGCGGGGCGCACATAGAAAATGGCGCTAAGGAAGAAGGTAGCCGACAGGACGATCTCGCCCCAGGCCATCATCACCGAGAGCGGGGCGGGATCGGACATGGCGCGCACTGCGCCCTCCATCAGATACAGCAGCGACAGCATCGACGCCCACTGATACGTATAGAGGTTTCCACGCAGGATGCCACGCAGCGGAAACGCCAGCGGCAACGCTTTCAACAGCAACCAGGAACCGCCCGGCCGCACAGGCGCCACCACGGTTTCCCAGGTGACGCACAGGACGATCAGGGCGAACAGTGAAACCGAGGCCAGCAGGCGCAAACGGGGGTTGAGTTCAGGGTTCAT
The DNA here is from genome assembly GCF_012928505.1 of Achromobacter sp. Bel. Lineage (GTDB taxonomy): Bacteria > Pseudomonadota > Gammaproteobacteria > Burkholderiales > Burkholderiaceae_B > Achromobacter. The sequence continues at coordinate 18,175 of NZ_JABBJN010000008.1, forward strand.
GCTGCTATTATCGCCTGATGAATCGCCCCGCCGAGCCTGCCGCCGCTACGCCGGCGGCCACCGAGCCCTCGACCTCGCGCTCTTCATGGGCCGCGCGGGCCGGACGCGTCTTCCGGTTCACCGCACAGCGCGCCAACGAAGAAAAGCTGCTGCAGGTCGCCTCCAGCCTCACTTTCACCACGGTGCTGGCCATCGTGCCCATGCTGGCCGTGGTGCTGTCGTTGTTCACCGCGTTTCCGGTGTTCCAGGAGTTCCGGGTCGCCCTGGAAGACTTCCTGACCAACAGTCTGATGCCGCCGTCCGTCTCGGACAACATCATGGAATACCTGAACCAGTTCGCGCGCCAGGCATCGCGCCTGACCGCGATCGGCGGCGCATTCCTGCTGGTGACGTCGCTGCTGCTGATCATGACGATCGACCAGGCGTTCAACGACATCTGGCACGTCTCGCGGCAGCGCCCCTTGCCGCAACGGGCGCTGGTGTACTGGGCCATCATCACGCTGGGGCCGGTCCTGGCCGGCGCCAGCCTGTGGGCCACCTCTTTCGTGGCGCGCGAATCGCTGGGACTAGTGGCGGACGTGCCCGAAATCGTCAGTGTCGCGATTTCCTTCATCCCCCTGCTCCTGACCGCGTTGGGCTTTGCCGCCCTGTTCGTCGTGGTGCCCAACCGCGAAGTGCTGTGGCGCGACGCGCTGGTGGGCGGCTGCGTGACGGCCATCGTCCTGGAAATCATGAAATCGGGATTTGCGTACTACCTGACCCGGTTCCCCACCTACACCATCATCTACGGGGCGTTTGCCACCCTGCCGATCTTCCTGCTGTGGATCTACCTGTCCTGGCTGGCGGTGTTGCTGGGCGCCACGCTGGCCTCAAGCGCCCCGCTGATCCGGCTGGGCCGCTGGGAAATCAACCGCTACCCCGGCGCACAGTTCGTCGACGCCCTGGACGCGTTGCGCGCCCTGCGCCGCGTGCAATCCGCCAAACCTCCCGGCCTGCCCGCGAACGAGCTGGCCTCGCAACTGCGCCTGCATCAGGACGAATTGAACGAGGTGCTGGAAACCCTGAACACGATGGGCCTGGCGACCCGCACCCCCGAAGACAACTGGGTATTGACCTGCGACGCGCGCGACACGTCAATGGCGCCCGTCGTGGACCATTTCCTGCTGGACCGCAATCAGCCTCGCGTCCGCCGCGACCCCGAGATATTGCGAGTCGCTTCAGCCGTGATTTCCCAGCAAAATACGCCTACGCTGGAAGAACTGTGCGGAGAAGCGCAGAATACCGAAAATAGCGTCGCTCCAATATTGCAATTGGAAGCGAACAAGAATTAGCAAATGCATTCGGGCGTAGTCCGCCCAGGAGGAACCGATGTTGAAGGTCAGCGAAATTTTGCGCGTCAAGGGCCATACGCTCTATACGGCGTCGCCGGACATGCCTGTGTCCCAGGCCGTGCAAACCATGAGTGAGCAGGACATAGGATCGCTCGTGATCATGGAGTTCGGCACCCTGACCGGCATGCTCACGTTCCGCGAGATCATCCGGCACATGCACGCCCATGGCGGCGCCGGAGAAACCACCATCCGTTCCATCATGGATGACGCGCCGGTCAGCGTGTCGCCCAACACCAGCGCCGACGAAGTACAGCGCCTGATGCTGGAAAAACACGCGCGCTACATCCCGGTCATGGACGGTCCGACGCTCATGGGCGTGATTTCGTTCTACGACATGGCCCAGGCCATCGTGGCCGCCCAGCAGTTCGAAAACAACATGCTGAAGGCCTACATCCGCGATTGGCCCACGGAAAGCGCCGAACCGGCCAAGTCCTGATCCTTCCCTGGCCAGCCTGCGCGGCACCCGCCGCGGCGGAGCTTATCCCCTTCTGGCCCTTATACCCCTGCCGGCGCCGCTTCAAACGCGGCGCCACGCATTTCCGGCGCCTGCCGTTGGCTGCGCCAGGCGTCGTAGATCAATTCGGGGTTATTCGCGGCAAGCAGCGCCGGATCCGACAGCATGCGGCGCCAGCGGCGCGCGCCCGATTGCCCGTTCACCAGGCCCAGTAGCGGCCGCGTCATCACGCGCAACGGTACGCCCTTGGCGACTTGGCGCGCCGCGTATTCGGTCATGGCGTCCACCACTTGCGCGTCACTGGGCAGCCGCACGGACGGCCACAGCTGCAACGACACCTCTGACAGCACGCGCGGCGTATGCCAGGCCGCACGGCCCAGCATCACGCCATCGAACTCGTCCGCGGCGCGGACAGATTGATCGGCATCGGCAAGACCGCCGTTCAGCACGAACGTGCAATCCGGGAAGTCCAGCTTCAACTGCTTGACCACGTCATAGCGCAACGGCGGGATTTCGCGATTGTCCTTGGGCGTCAAGCCCTTGAGCACCGCGTTGCGGGCATGGGCGATGAAAACCCGGCATCCCGTGTCGTAGATCTTGCCAACGAAATCCCGGACGAACGCGTAGGATTCCTCGTAGTCCAGACCCAGGCGGTGCTTGACGGTGACGGGCATGTCCACGGCATCCTGCATGGCTTTCATGCAGTCCGCCACCAGTGCCGGTTCCGCCATCAGACAGGCGCCGAACGCGCCCTTCTGCACGCGCTCTGACGGGCAGCCGCAGTTCAGGTTGATCTCGTCGTAGCCCCACTGGCGACCAAGCTTAGCGGCCTGCGCCAGCGCGTCCGGTTCGCTGCCGCCCAGTTGCAGGGCCACCGGATGCTCGGCTTCGTCGAAATCCAGATGACGCGATACGCTGCCGTGCAGCAGCGCGCCCGTGGTGATCATTTCCGTATACAAGCGTGCGCGAGGCGCCAGCAGCCGATGGAAATAGCGGCAATGGCGATCGGTCACGTCAATCATCGGGGCGACGCACAGCCGCCAGTCGGGGGAGTCCAAGAATCACTCTACAAAACAAGGGGATGCGGTATTTTACGAGCTTACCGGCATTATGTCCGGCAGAGGCGTGCGCCCGCCGGTAGCCAATCATCGTAACCCCGCCCGCTATGTGGTCTAAAATTGCGCCGCCGCCGCCGTACCGGCATGGTCGAGCGTCCGTTAACCCCCTTGCCCCCTCTATATCAATGGCCGTATTCACTCCCGTATCCGACGACGACGCGCGCGCCCTCCTGGCGCAATTCGACCTGGGCGAGCTGGTCTCGCTTCGAGGGATTACGGCCGGTATCGAGAACACCAACTACTTCCTGTACACGACGCGCGGCGAATACGTCCTGACCCTGTTCGAAGTCCTGACGCACGCCCAACTGCCGTTCTACATCGAACTGATGTACCACCTGGCCCAACGCGGCATCCCGGTGCCGCAGCCCCAGAACCTGCGGGACGGCACCCGCCTGACGACGCTGCACGACAAGCCCTGCGCCATCGTTTCGCGCCTGCCGGGCGGCTACGAACCCGCTCCGGGCGCCGCCCATTGCGCCCTGGCCGGCGCCACCCTGGCGCGCGCCCACCTGGCCGCCCAGGACTTCCCGATCCACCAGCCCAATCTGCGCGGCCTGTCCTGGTGGCTGGAAACATCGCCCAAGGTCATGCCTTTCCTGGATGCCGGCCAAGCCGGATTGCTCCAGTCCGAACTGGCCGCCCAGCAAGCCGCGGCAGCCACGCCCGCCTGGCAGGCATTGCAGACCGGCCCGGCCCATTGCGACCTCTTCCGGGACAATGTGCTGTTCGCCGGTACATTCGAAGACCCACTCATGGGCGGCATCATCGACTTCTATTTCGCCGGCTGCGACACGTGGCTGTTCGACGTGGCGGTCAGCGTCAACGACTGGTGCATCGACCGCGACACCGGCGAATTCGTCCCCGAACTGGTGCAATCCTGGCTGGCCGCCTACGCCCGCGTACGCCCGTTCACGGACGCCGAACGCGAGGTCTGGCCAGTGATGCTGCGCGGCGCCGCGCTGCGCTTCTGGATATCCCGCCTGTACGACTACTTCCTGCCCCGGCCGGCCCAGACACTCAAGCCCCACGACCCGCGGCACTTCGAAAGAGTGTTGCAAGCACGCCACCGCCCGGGCTTGCCAATATTGCCGTAACCGTTATGCCCCCCATAATGGGGTTAGCGCGTCCCTTTTGAGAGATCACCCCTTTAGAGAGCCATGCAAGCAGCATTCCTACCCGCGACATCCGGCTGGCATTGGGTTCGAGACGGCTTCCGTCTGTTCCGCAAGCAACCTCTGGCCATGTTCACCTGGGCCATGTTCATCAGCCTTTTGGTCGTCTTCGCCAGCGCGACGCCTCCCGTCGGACCGATTCTGGTCGTGGCGCTCATGCCCATCATCACCCTCATGACGCTTTCGGCGTGCAAGCACGTGGATGCCGACCGCGTCATGCTGCCGTCCATGTGGGGCAAACCCCTCAAGCAGCCCGGGGTGTTCAGGAAGCTGTTCCTGATGGGCCTGCTGTATGCGGGCCTGAGCATGGTGGCCGGCCTGCTGACCTTCCTGCCGTTCATGGATTCGATGGCGGAAGCCTACCGGATCGCTTCCGTCGAGCGCTCGCTGGACCCCATCCTGATGGCCATGCGCGTGCCGCTGACCATTTTCGCGATCATCTATGTCGTGATCGCAGCCTTGTTCTGGCATGCACCGGTGCTGGTGGCCTGGCACGGTCTGCGCCTGATCCAAGCCCTGTTCTTCTCGGGCATTGCCTGCTGGCGCAACAAATGGCCCTTCCTGGTGTATGGCGCCACCTGGGCCCTGGTGTTTCTGTTCATCGACCTGTGCGCGGGCCTGCTGGTCACGATGGGCCTGTCGCCCCAGTTCGCCGGCACGTTGCAGATCCCGTTCAACATCGCGGCGGGCGGCGTTCTGTATTGCAGCTTCTATCCTGCCTATACCTCCGTGTTCGGCATCGATCGCGCCAGCTCGCATCTCGACAACGGCCACAGCGCCGAAGCATAAGGCAATGCGGCAGGGCGCCAACGCCCTGCGCACCCCGATCACCCGCATTTCCCGCGACACGAACGCCACATCGATGGCGTAGCGCATACCGAAGGTATGCACGCTGGCGCAGGGCATCAGCAGCATGCCGGACCGCCACCCGGGCGGCCGGCGCCCAAGCAAGCCACGCATCCGACCGCACCAGGTCGACACTCGCACAAGCCTCAAACGGTCTACCGGCAACGACGGGCGGCGGTTCATTGCACGCTTTGGAGCAGTTGGATGGCGATCGGGAACGCCAGCACGATGAATGTGCAGGGAAATATGCACCCGATCAGCGGCAGCAGCATCTTCACCGGCGCCTGCATGGCCAATTGCTCCGCCCGGACATGGCGGTCGCTGCGGCATTGCGCGGCCTGGGCGCGCAGCACCGGCCCCAGGCTGATGCCCAGCGATTCCGCCTGCGCCAAGGCCGCGGCCCAATTCCGCGCTAACGGGCTGTTGCAGCGGTCGGCCAATGCCTTGATCGCCGCGGTTCTTGAGACTCCTGCCCGCATCTCCGCCAACGCGTCCGCCAAGCCGTCTCGCAACGCACCGCGCGGCCCGCTTTGCGCCGCCAGTTGCAGGGCGCCCTGCACGCTCAACCCCGCCTCCACGCACAGCGTCATCATGTCGAATACAAAGGGCAAATCCCTTTCGATGCTGCGACGGCGCTTGTCGCCCAGGCCGCGCAACCACAGCGCGGGAGCCACGCCGGCCGCCACGGACGCCGCGACCATCCAAGGTGCCCAGGCGGACGGCGCAGGATCGGCAACCGCCAGAACGGCCGCGGCAAGGCTCCCTGCCCCAACGGCGGCGCTTGCGCACAACGCCGCCATGTGGGCGTAGCCCACGCCGGCCGGCAACGCGGCTTGCTCGATCGCCCGCGTCAGCCGGATGCGCAAGCGCCAGGAACACAGCGGCCCCACCCACGGGGCGACCACCGACACCCAGGGCCAGGCGGCTCGCCACCACCACGGCAACGAGGCGTCAGCATCCTGCTTGTTCCGCAACAACGGGCGCAGCGCAAACCACGCCAGTCCGCCGGCGCCCAATGCCGTCGTCAACATGCTCAATTGCAACCACATCGCGGCCTCCCTCTCCTATCCACCCCTGGGCTCCATCGCCACCGAATCAAAGGTCGATCCGGATGATGCGCCGGATCAGCACCACTCCCGCCGTTTCCAGCACCGCGATAATGGCCAGCACGCCCCACCCCATCGGGGTATGCCACAACAGCCCCATGATCTCCGGCTCCAGCCGGTCCAGCACGGCCAGCAGCAGCAAGGGCAGCGCGCCGACGATCCAGGCTTGCAGGCGCCCCTGGGACGTCAGCGCCCGCAGCTTCGCCTGCAACTGCAATTGCGCCCGCAAGGTCTGTGCAATGCTCTCCAGCGCCTCGGCCAGATTGCCGCCCGTCTGCGCGGCAATCCGCATGGCGGCGACCACCAGCGATGTGGAATCCGCCGGCATCCGGGCGTGCAGGTTCTCTAGCGCGGCATCCCACGGCACGCCCATGCGCTGCTCGCGCAGCATCAGGCCGAACTCTTGCGCCAACGGTGCGCCGCTCTGCTCCACGATGTGCCGCAAACCGGTCGCCAGCGCTACGCCAGCACGCAACGCCGAAGCCAGCATCAACAATGCCATCGGCAGTTGCTGTTCGAAGCGGTCCGCCCGCCTGCGTCGCAACCGGTCGACCGTCCAGCGCGGCACGCGCGACGCCAGCCCTGCAGACAGGGCGGCGACGACGACGCTTCCCGTCACGGACAGCGCCAGTCCCGCCGCAAGCACGGCGCACGCGACGGCGGTGGCCCAGAGCTGCGCCGGATCGATGAACAGGAACACCTCGCTCAGGCGAACGCCCGCATCCTGGGTATAGAACTCCCGATACCGGCGCAATGCGGGCGCGAACCAGCCCTGGGCATGCCAGGCAAGAATCGCCACGCAACACATCGCGCCCGCCCCCGCCAACCAGATCATGGCAAGCCCTGTGCAACGTTCGCCGGGCCTGGACGGGCGCCGCCGCTCTCCGCAAACCAGGCGGGGTCCAGCGGCACGCCTTCATCGCTCCATTCCCGCGCGAAACCGGGCAAGGCGCCGCACCCCAGAAATCCTGCCGCGCGGTCGTACCGGAACAATTCCAGCAGCTGGATGCGCCCGCTTTCCATGCCCGCGACTTCGACGATCGACATCACCACACGCCGCCCGTCCGCCAGCCGGGCTTGTTGCACCACCAGATCCACGCTGGCGGCAATATGCTCGCGCACAGCCGACAAGGGCAGATCCAGGCCTGCCATCAGGATCATGGACTCCAGCCGGCCAAGGGCATCCCGGGGAGAATTCGCATGCAGCGTCGTCAACGAGCCTTCATGCCCGGTGTTCATGGCCGTCAACATGTCAAAAGCTTCGGCCCCCCGGCACTCACCGACGACAATGCGGTCGGGCCGCATACGCAGCGCATTGCGCACCAATTCGCGAATATCGATATGTCCTCTGCCCTCCTGGTTGGCGGGCCGCGCCTCCAGTGCCACCAGATGATCATGGTTCAGCCGCAACTCCGCCGCGTCTTCGATAGTGACGACGCGCTCACCGTCCGGAATCTCGTTTGAAAGGATGTTCAACAGCGTCGTCTTGCCGGATCCGGTTCCACCGGACACCACCAGGCTCTTGCGCATCCGGACACATACCGCAAGGAACTGCGCCATGCCGTCGCTTAGCGAAGACGCCGAGATCAGGTCGGCCATCTTGGGCCGGCGCTGCGGAAACTTGCGGATAGTCAGGCTTGCCCCTTTCATGGCGACAGGCGGGATGATGGCGTGTACGCGCGATCCGTCCGGCAACCGGGCATCGACCATGGGCGAGCTCTCGTCGATGCGCCTGCCCAGCGGTGTCACGATGCGTTCGATCACCCAACGCACGGATTGCTCGCTAGTGAACGCTGCGGGATGCCGCCATAACCGCCCGGCGCGTTCGACGTAGATCTCGTCGTAGCGGTTCACCATGATTTCGGTAATGTCCGACGCCGCCAGCAAGGGTTCCAGCGGGCCCAGGCCGACGGCCTCATCCAGCACCTCGCGGCATAAGGCCGCCCTGTCCACATCGGACGACAAATCGGGATCCGTGGCGACGATCTGGGTCAGCAGGCGTTCCGCTTCCGCACGCAACGAGCCATCGCTCATGCCCGCCACATCACGTCGGCGCAGGTCCAAACCGTCCAGCAGCGCCGCGTGCAATCGCCGCCGTTCTTGAAGCCGTTGGGGCGCCACCGGCTGCGCCACCCTTGCCTCGCGCGAAGAGACCGCGGCGGACGAATGCTTGGCCGCGACAGGCAGAAGGGCCGCATGAGCCTGAGCATCGGCCATCGGCGCCGATGCCGGCGATGCCGGCGATGCCCATTGCACCCTCAAGCGGCAAGGGCCGATCAGGATGTCGTCATCCGGCAGTACGGGCGCATGACGCACCACCCGGGCACCGTTCACCATCGTGCCGCCCAACGTGCCCAGGTCCTCCAGGACAATATCGGCATCCTCGCGCAATAGGCGGGCGTGCTGTCTGCCGACCCGCCAGTTCGCGATGCGCAGACCGCACTGTGCGCTCCGCCCGATCAATACCGGCGCCGCGGCCGCCAGGCGGCGAACGCCCGCATCCTCGAAAGTCATCTCAATCTCAAGCATCGCCTTACTCCCGAAGAAGGGTTCGAGCCACGTCGTCGCGGGCAGCCCATTGGGAACCGGCGCCCGAATAAGGATCCCAACCGCCTGCCGCCGACGGCACCGCGGTGCCCAAACGAGGCGGCTCCGGAAACGTCGAATCCAGCACCTCCCGCCCCCGCCGAATCCGGTCCGCCATCGCGGGTTCGCTTTGCGACACGATCTTGGGGGTAACGAAAATCGCCAATTCGGTTTCGCGCTGCTGATAGCGGCGCGATGCAAACAAGGCGCCCAGAATGGGAATGTTCTGCAGCCACGGCAGCCCGTTGACCTCCTGCCCTTGCTCTCGCGACAGAAAACCGCCGATGACGAGCGTGTTGCCCGACCGCACGTTGAATTCGGTGGACGCGCGCCGCGTGCGCAACGCGGGCCCCCCCGCCACGCTAAGCGAGGCATCCACCGAACTGGCCTCCACCTCGATCAACGAGCGGATGACTCCGTTGCGGTCGATGCGCGGTGTAATGTTGAGCGATACGCCATACGGTTTGAACAAGGTCGTGGGATTGCCGCGCGAATCTGTCGACACATATGGCACTTCCCCGCCTGCCAGGAAGGTCGCGCTGGAGCCGCTGCGCGCCAGCAGTTGCGGTTGGGCCAACATCACGGCTTCGCCGGTTTGCGCCAGCGCGGCGATTCGGGCGGACAAGAGCGCATTCACGCCGAAATAGCCCGCAGCCGACGATACCGGCCCTGCGGTCTCGATCACCGACTCGCCCGGCCGGGTCATCCGGCCCAGCGCCCCGGCGTCCCAGGCCAGGCCCGCGTTCATTCCCCCTTGCGTCATGCCATCCCAGCGCACGCCGAATTCGCGCAGCCTGGAGGTGGGGATCTCGACCACCTGCACGTCCAGCAACACCATGCGGTCCCAGCCCACCTGTCCGGTGAAGTCCAGCACTGCGGGGTACCGTTCAGCCAAGGCGGCGATACGGGAGCGGTCGTCGTCGGACAAATCATCGCCTTCGATCAGAATGCGTTCGCCCACGCTTGTACTGCGCGCGCCCGGGATGCGGGCAAGCAAGGCCTCGACCTCCGCGCGTAAACGCGGCGCGCCTGCGGCGACGACTCGCATTTCATAGGCGGTCGTCCTCCCCTTCGCGGTCCAGACGTGCACCGAAGACACGCCTTCCGCGCGGGCGAAGATCACGACATCACGCCCCTCCGCCGCCACGGCGCTCAGCACTTGCCCGTTGCCGATAGCCACTCTTTTCACGCCGGGATGCGGCAGTACGCGTGTCTCGCCCACTTGAAGCTCCAGCACGTCCATTTCGGCCCACGCCACGGGCGCCCACAGGCACAGGCCCATCGCGCCGAGGATCAATACGATACGTCTCATGGCCGCCCCGCTTCGAAGCCGGTCATCGCGGTATGACCGGCGGGCACGACAAGGGCTTGCGCGTCCACCCGGTCCCCGTACAGGATGGTCACGCCAGGAATCGGCTCAGGCTCGGGATCCAGCCCGACAAGCGACGCCAGATCCGTCTGGGCCGACGCCTTCACCGCCGCCGCATCGTCGCGGTGACGCAGCATGGCGGTCAGCGAGCCCGCCTGCCTGGCCGCGATAAAGCGTACCGCTTCCTCCGGATCGGCAGCCAACGTGATGTTGCCCACGCCTGCGCCGTCTGAGTCGGCCTCTGTCCCCACGGTCAGCACCCGCATTCCCTGCAGCAACGGAACGGTGAGCTCGCGCTGGCGATGTGAAAAACTCACATAGATATCGATCAGATCGCCAGCACGCAGCATCTCGGCCAAGCCTCCGAGATCACCCGCGGCAACGGTAAGCGCCCGTTGGCCGGACTGGAGCCTTGACGCCAGCGCAGGCGTCGGGGCGATGAAGGTAAGGTGCGTCTTCAACAAAGGCTCCCCGTACGCCACTTCCGCCTCCAGGGTCGCGCCGAGCAGGCTGCCCAGATCCAAGGGATCCAGACTGGCGCTGGACGCCCACTGCACGGGGATCTCACGCACGGCCAGATGCATCTCTTCCAACCGGGTTCCCGCAGGCAAGTCATAGGCCGCGACCAGGCGTTCGACGACCGGCGTGCGGGCTTGCGCCTCCAGCGCCTGTACGCGTTGCTGCACGTGCTCGCGCACGGCCCACGCCGACACCAGGCCCGCGGTCAACGCCAGCCCATAGACGCCCGCGCGGCGCAATCGCTGCACGCCATGGATAATCAGCGCCCTCATGACGCCCAACCCCTGACCCGCAAGCCGCTGCCGGCATCCAGGGGCATCACTGAAATCCGCAGATGGTGGGTACCCCGTGCCCAAGACTGCGCCATGCCTTCACCGGCCTGACGCCGCCATCCATCCCGCAATAGGCGTGCGTCCACCACGGATGCCATCCGCGCCGGCGTGAACGCATGCTGCCAGATGCGCTCAGTCACCCTGACGCCCTCGTCCATCACGGTGAAATCCAACCGCAACCGTGAGCCTTCCGGCAACCAAGCAGGTGCGGAAAATGCCCCACGCGATGCGTGAGACGCGGCCGGGATGCGCAGCGACGAAATACTGCCGACCGTGCGTCCGGCACCGGCATCCTCCATCTGTGCCACCCATTGCTCATCACCGATCGTGCCGGAAAGGATCAGTTGGCCGGGCAGCACATTCAAATCAACCAACCCGGGCTGCTGCCCAGACAGGTGACGAATCAAGTCCGGCACTTTCATCGGCACGTCAAATACAAACACCTCGGCCGGTTGCCCATATAGCGACAAGCGATCAGCCAGTCGCACATGGCGCGCGCCATCAGGAAACCGCAGCCGGCTTAGTAACGACGAACCGGGTTTCGCCCCCGCTCGATCATCCGATGCCGGGGCGGCTGTCAGCGCCGTGGCGCCCACCATCAAACCGCCAGCCAACATCAACCGGCACGAACCGCCAAAGGCGCGCCCTGTCCACCGGAAGCAGGCAAGCTTGCATGCGTTCATCGGATCTTTCCTCCACGTCTGCCCAACCGGTCCGAAGGCACCACGTCCTCCCATGCCGACAACCAGTCCGTCGACACCGAGGGCCTGCCCCAAGCACCATCCATGCGTTGCACAAGTGCCCCCACCCGACGCGCCTGCGTCAACGAGCCACGTTCCACCTGCCGCCAAGCCGTGGGCGCATTGGCGATCCGGCGACGCGCGTCGGCATCCCCATAGGCATGCCCGGCGCCAATCACCACCCGGGTCTGGCGGGCAATCGACGGGGCCAACACGGCATCGACGCGTAGCGGCGCAGCCTGTGCCTGCACCGACAACAACTGCAATTCCGCACCAAACCATTCGTCCTGCAAGGCGCTCAGCCGAAGCGGCGCGATGCCCTGCAACGTCTTGCCCTGCGTCGTCAGTACCGTGGACGCGCGAGCCCACGAAGGCGCCAGCGGCTGCCCCAACGCGCCCGACATCACCGCCTTGCGGCTGGCCTGGGACATCTGCTGCGCCAAGAATTGCAGACTGCCGATGCCGGCGACCGCCCAGATCGTTACCGCCATCAGCGGCAACAGCAACAATGCTTCCACCATGGCCTGGCCTTGCTGGCGAACGATGTGCCGTTTCCTAGCCCGCATCCTCGTCATGGCGACCTCCTGGCAAGCAGAGCTTCCTGGGAATTGACAGCGGACAAACGCGCTTGCCAATAAGGCCGAAACAACGTGGCCAATTCGCCGCGCCCGTCGGCGCGTTGTTCGGGCCGCAGGAAATAGGTCTCTGCGGCGCTGGTTACCGTGATAGCGTCCGCCCGCCCCACACCGGCATAGCGGAATCGGCCGGTCGGCGACGCCAGCGCACTGTCCCCGTCCGTGGTTTTCAGATGCGCGCCCCCAAGACTCACCCCGACAGCAAAACGCAGAGGATCTTTCACGCGCGATGCGGCAACCTCGCGAAAAGCGGGCAACCCACCGCCTGGCCATCGCTGCGCGGATGCCATCGCGTAGGAATTCGCCATGGGATTCGTAATGCCGCTAAAAATGTCCCACGACGTCGATTGCTCCACCCACCGCCAGAAATCTTCCTGCGAAAAATCAACGGGAGGCGCTTCGACGTATTCCATGCCTTCAGGCGCCTTGCTCTTCTGGCCTTGCGTGGTGCCCCAGCCCATGGCGTATTCCCGGTAGTAGCAACCGATCCAGCGATTGGAGCGCAGCGCATGAAACGACTGCGTGTCCAAGGCCCCCCAACGGCCATCCGGCCCGAGCCACGTCGATCCGCGACGACGCAGCTCATGCCGAAAGAACGGGCAACGCGTGCTGACCGGCCATGGATTGCGCCGCGTGTAGTTCCTTTTCTTCAGAAACCCATAACGCTCCACCGCCTGCTCAACCGCGGGCCGCAGGCCCGATTTGCGCGTGGCGGCGCTGCGTTCGATGAACCCGGGCCAGGTATCCGACAGCATCTGCAACCTCAACCCTTGCGCGCCGGCGTCACCTTCCGAGCCGTCTTCCGAGAAATTGGCGGCAAGCACCTTGCGCATGACACGGTCGCGGGATGCCGGCAGTTCCGTCATGGCGGACGCCGCAGCCGTTTCAAGAACCTGATACACGACACGATCATGTTGCGCAAAAGCGCCCGCCAATCGTGCCTCGGCGTCCGGCAGCGCCTGACCCGCCCGATAGGCCAACCCCATGTCGGGGCCGAACAGCATCGCGATCAAGCTGACGGGAGGATTGCCACGGTTGCGCTGCGACTGCAACGTGCGACCATACTGCGCGGACGCCGCCAGCGTGACCAGATGCGCCATGGCGACTTGATGGGCGATCTGGGTCCGGTTGACATAGGCGATGGCATTCAGCGCGCGCGCCTGCTCAAGCGCGCCGCTATAGGCAGCCGCATCCGCAGCGTGCGTCAGCCGGACCCTGCCTTCGACCGTCTGGCCCAGGTTGTAGAGCACAACCAGGGACGCCACGGCGACCGCCGCGATCAGCATGCCCAAGACTAAAGCTTGGCCATGCTGACGGGCACATTGCGTACGCCCACGCCGTGTCACTTCGCATCCGCCGCATTGCCGGTAAAGGACTTGAGCGAACGCGCCTTGGTCTGGGCCGCGGCCTTCTGCGCCGCCTGCTGCGCCGCGCGGCTTTGCGTGCTGCCATCCTCGCCCGCAAGTTCGCGGGCCATGGCGGCGGTTTGCGAACGCACGACTTGCCCGAAATATTGGTAGACGGCGATTGCCGCCACCGCCACCAGCGCGACGACCACGATGTATTCGGTCATGCCCTGGCCCAACTGACGCTTACGAATGCCCCACATGTCTGCTCTCCGATGCAATGAATGTGGGTCTCAGTGTCGGCGTGGCAGGCAGGGGCGACTATTCGCGGATGCCGAGGCGGGCAAAATGGGCACGGGTGCATTGACTCGCCGGAATACCGCTTCCGATGGGCCCAGGAAGGCCCGCCCGCACGCCCCGCGCCAGGAGGAACGCGGGACGAACTCCGAGGCGGAAAATCTTGTAACCCACTAATTTTCCAGGGTTTTCCCTATTGCCGAGGCCCTACCCCGGCAGTAGATTGGAGTTGCCGGGCTGTCTGACACCCATCGCGTGCGAAGCCGGGCAGGAGCGCCTCAGACTCATCTAGAGCTGGGGCGCTCTTCCGTTTCTGCGCGGGTTTCGGCACACAGGTTTCGCACGCGCTAGAATGCGCGAGCCCAAGGTGGCGTTGGCCTCGCCCGAGAACATGCCGACCAGTCCCCCACCTATCGTCACGCCCAGTCCGATGGCCAACATCTGGATCATCGAGAACAAGCTGTTGCCGCTGGCCGCATCCCGCTTGCTCCAGCCTTTCCGGGTCACGCTATTCATGGCTGGAAACTGCATGGAAATCGGCATGGCAATGGAATGACCCCGTTTTTTGTGGAATATACTGGATATACAAACAGTATTTTCCATTATGCCGTTCAAAGCTCCCCTTACCCACGCCGACCTGCGCAACATCCGCGAGCGCCAGCCCTGGAACGCCGACGTCATCTCACTCCTATGGGAGGTAAAACGGCTGCGGTCCGTGCTGCTGCGCGCCTACCAGTTGTCCGCCGACCTGAAGCGGCCAGGCGGCGTGACAGGCGAGCTGTACGACGATTTCATGAAAGGCTTGCGGGATGAACCCTGTGTCCAGGAACGGGACGGGATGGCGACATCACTGATGGAAGCGCCCGACAGGCTAAGAAAGGGAATGGCACCACGCTAGTCGCCGCCAACCGGCTTTGGCATTCCCTGATTCAAACGCTCGGCGGCTGCGTGCTTTACCGCTCTTCCCCATACCCAAAGGGCCAGCGCCGCTTGTTCGGCTCGGGAGACGGTTTTTCGCTACTCATGATCGGCCTCCAATTTTTGAATATCGGAATCCTAGCTGCTTAGTTGTAACAGCAATGTAAGGGTTCGCAATGATGCTCTTCCGTAGGGGACCTCCGTGTACAACGAGCGTCAGAAAACGAAACAGCCGTCATTGCGAGCGGCTGCAGAAACCTGAATTCGCGGATTTCCTTAGCGGGCAACGTTACTTTGACGCCGCTGCACTCTCCTTGAGGTTCTTTAAACACCCCTTGTAGGCGAAGGCGTCGACCTTCGAAACCGCTCGTGACTTGGCCTCCGGCGTTGTATATAGCGGATACTCAAACACGAGTTCCACAAAAATCTGAAAAATACCTTAAGGGTCCTTTTCGGCCATGGCAAGCTCCATCAGATCCGACATAGGCGCCCCCTCTTGTCTTAGGTTCATCATGGATCGGGCAATTCTCGCAAGACCCTTGCACTCCTCCAGATCCTTTGCTGATAGCAGCGCCGTATGGCCAACTGAAAAGACCACTACTGCCGCAATAGCCGCCCCCCCCCCCTTTTTAAGCCTGCCCGCCCCTTTCTATTCCATGTCGCGCCGATACTAACGGATTCCTGAAAATTCATTTTCGACCCGTTCCGCGAGTCAGCGGCCGCGTTATGATTCAGAGCCAAAACGGACTAAGTCTGTTTGTTTGGCGCATTACTGGCCGATAAAGCACAAGCCGCTCTTGAATGGCTCTTTAAATTAGGGTACCTAAATGAGGAAATCAGTTCTTCTTGCTTCGCTATGTATGCCATTCCTGGCCTACGCCGTAGAGGACAAGGACATCGCAGCATGCGCCGCCATGTCGAATACCGTCTCAAGACTGGCGTGCTACGACCTGATGGCCGAAAAAAACAAACTCGCACCCTCTACAGAAAGAACCACGGGTTCCGGCCCGGGGAAATGGGAAACATCAAAAGATGTGGATCCCCTTAACGACAAGGAGATTCACTTCGCGATGCTTGACGCCGATTCTGGCAGAGGGAAGTACGGTGGTCGTGTTTCCATGATGGTTCGGTGCAATGACAACAAGACCGAGATGTACATCAACTGGAACAGTTACCTTGGGTCTAGCACGACGAGAACCACATACCGTATCGATAAAAATCCCGCCCAGTCTTCCAGCTGGAGCCTGTCCACCGACAAGAAAGCCGCATTCTTTCCAGGCTCACCGATAGCGTTACTGAAGCAAATGGCTGATAGCCAGACCTTTGTGGCTAACATAACGCCATACAATGAAAACCCCGTTACTGCGACCTTCGACACCCGCGGAGCAGATTCGGCGTTTCGCGACATTCGGGCATCGTGCAAGTGGTAGGAAAGTGCCTAGCCCACTGCGATGAGTCCGAGGCGGTAGAACCCCGCCACCTTTGAACTGGGATTGTCTCTCCTACCAAGACTGCCGTAGGGAAACAATCTCCATATAGCGAAAAGATGCGAGCCACCTCCCTGGGTGGCTTTTTTTCATTCAACATTGACAGATCAACGCTATCCTCAGGATGAAGGTATCAGACTGAGCCAACCCAAGTCCCCGGACACCCGAAGCCACGATCATCATCGCCCAGAAGGGCCACCAAGAAAGGGGAAGTCGTGCTAATCGTCGTTCGGCGAAGCCGCCCTCTGGATCTCGTCCCTCATTAGCGAATTCGCGCAAGCGATGGCCTCGTTGGGGCTTTCGTAGGAACTGTCGGTGTCGTCAATGTCGGCCATGCGCTGCCCCTCAGGCCCGGAAATCTCATTGATGAAAACACCCCAGCCCGCACCATCAAGCGACTTCGAGACGCCAATGACGTATGTCCAACCATGAAACGAGCGAACAACGGAGATCTCTTTCATGTCATGCCCCTTGGTTTTTTCCCATCGTACCGCAGCCCTTCAGTCTCCACGGCAACTCCAAGGGAGCATGCCGTGTTGGTGCGCGCGTCGTCCTGGCTAACGAAAAATGGAATTTCCGATGAGAATTTCGCCTTGAAATTGCAATCTGCCTCCTTATATTCCACGTATATATAATGCGCCGATGATTACAATTCGAACTTCCCGACCCGGCGAAGGCGAACGCGCAGTTGAAATCTGGCGGGCCGCCGTTGACGCCACCCACGATTTCCTGTCGCCACAAGACCGCCAAGCCATCGACGAGATGGTGTGCAGCTTTCTCCCTCAGGTTCCGCTCTGGCTTGCCGTGGATGACAGCGGCTATCCCTTGGCTTTCATGCTCATTGACAACGGTCACATGCAGGCGCTGTTCGTTGATCCCGCTGGTCGCGGCACGGGCATCGGCGCAGCGCTGGTGCGCCACGGCCTTGCGCTCTATCCCAACATGACGACCGACGTCAACGAACAGAACGCCCAAGCAGTCGGCTTCTATGAAAAGATGGGCTTCAAGCGCACGGGCCGGTCGCCACTCGACGAGCAGGGCAGACCTTATCCTCTGATCCATCTCGAATATCAGAACTGGTTCGCACAGCCCAAGCCACCTCGGGGCTAGCTTGTGCGCTCTGAGGCTGTGCAAAGAGGTTAAGGCGAAATACGGTTGGACCACGACGCCGGCTTTTACTTCACGCCCTGACGCTGGCCGCAGGATCGCTGGCGGTCGGGATCGGCTCAGCCACGCCAAATAGTGGCTATCATGCCTGCGGCCAGCAGCATGCACAGGGGCGAGTACACCCGCGTATCCAGCCGCGCGAACGGGTCTTCGCCCAGACGCTTGAAGAACCCCACATAACGAAAGTCGCCGATGGCGCGTCCCACCAAGGCCAGCGCCACCGCGCCACCCGCCCAGCGCAACCAGGCCGGCGAAGCGTCCAAGCTCAGCAATCCTCCATTGGCCGCCGCGAGTCCGGCGAACGCCATCAGGATCACTCCCACCATGAACGTGCCCACCGCCGAAGGCCGGAACAGGGGTTCTCCATCCTTGAAGGGCAAGGCGGCCTCATGCGCCAGACGGCCTCCGAGGGCCCAATAAACATGCCACAGGGACAGGATGGCGAACACGGCGCAGGTGATTGCGGCGACAGCGACTTGCATGGGTTCTCCGAACGATGGGGATAGGCGGAATTGTGAACCAAAAAACACGCGCTCAACGTGGTGCGCTCGACGAATCGAAGCGGCGCGCGCCGTGCATGTGGAAAAAAAACCGCGGCGAATGCGCCGCGGCTTAGATGGGACGGCAGTTTCGGTTTCGCCCGGAGCACCCAAGCGCCACAAGCTTTGTCGCGACCGAAATCCATGCCGCCTACACCTGATTCAGCGCTGGTAGAAACTCGACTTGGCGGCGGTGGCGGAGTTTCCACTCCGCGGCTGCAACATAGCGATCGTCGGCTTTTTCGAACTAGCACCGCCGCTAACCGTACTGATTTCGCCGGTTTCCAACGGCTGGATCTGATGCTCGGTGTCGTCCTGTTGAGTAGTCAGTTCCATCTTTTCCATGTAGATCTCCTGCAAATCGCGGGCGAAAGAAGCCGCGCCAGCATCGGCTGAGCCTCAGCGGGGGTGCGGCGCTACCGGCGTTCAAGACGGGCGAACAACCGGATACTCAAGCGAAACCGGGCTCGGAGCGAACCTTAACAGTGGCGCGGCACCGACACATCAGTCTTTAGTCTTAGTCGAGATAACAGCTAACCGATACCCTCGGTATGAAATCCAATTCCGCTGAAAAGCGGGTTTCGGCCAGCGCTGCGGGTCAGCGCTTACCGAAGCCCATCCCGTAGGAATACCCCCCATGAACAAAGGACCGCCGTAAGCAACTGGACGCCCTGCGCCAGTCCATCGATATCCGAATCGCCTTCTACAGCGGGATGCGTCTAAGCGAAATTCTGGAGGCGGTACGCAGAGATGGGATGTTCCTGTTGGAAGACACCAAGAACGGCGAACCTCGGCACGTACCGATGCCCCCGAAGGTCCGCGCCTCGGACAAGGTGGCACCGCGCAACAAATGGAACGTGTTTAATGATTGGTTCCCGCAACGGATTCTTCCACAGGCGTCGGCAGGCAATATTCAAAAATGGTTAATACGGTGATGCGCGGCATGTCACAGCGCCATGCAGGTTGACCCTAACCCCGAATTAGTCCGGATCAGAAGTAGAGATCTCCGGCTCATTGAGGTTAGTACTTTGGCCGCTGGCCAAGTGCTGGCGCGCGTATTCAGCAGGCGCCTGCCACTTCAGCGCGGAGTGGGGACGAACCTCGTTATAGTACGTCCGCCAAGCGTCGATTTTCTCCTTGGCGTCGGCAAATGACAAGAACCAGTGGCTGTTCAGGCATTCCTGACGGAAGCGGCCATTGAAGGATTCGCACTGCGCATTGTCCGTCGGCTTGCCGGGCCGACTGAAGTCGATTTCCACCCCATTTTCGTATGCCCATTTGTCCATGGCTTTGGAGATGAACTCGCTGCCGTTATCGGTTTTGATGACGCGCGGCAAGCCGCGCAGTGCGCATACGCGACCGAGCGTCGCCACCACATCGTCACCCCACAGGTTTTGCCCAATGTCGATGGCCAGACACTCTCTGGTGTAATTGTCGACCAGAGTCAACGCACGCAGGCGGCGACCATCGAACAATTGGTCCATGACGAAGTCCGTGCTCCAGATGTCATTGATGGCTTGCGCGACCGCTTTGGGTTGGCGACGTTGCGCCGACTTATTGCGCTTGGGGCGCTTGTGTCGCAACGACAAGCCTTGTTCTCGATACAAACGGTAGACCCGTTTGTGATTATCGCGATAGCCTTCGCGGCGCAGCATCACGTGTACACGCCGGTATCCGTAGTGAACGCGCGTATGCGCTATCTCGTGGATTCGCATGACCAGCGCGCCACTGTCGCGTCGGCACGATTCGTAGCGATACAACGACCGGGAAATCATGACTGCGGCGCATGCCTTGGTCACGCCGACGCCGTAGCGCTTCATCAGATCATCCACGAGTACGCGGCGCCGCGAAGGCTTCAGAGCTTTTTTGCCAGCACGTCCTGCAACATTGCCTTGTCCAGCGACAGGTCCGCGACCAGGCGCTTAAGGCGATTGCACTCCTCTTCAAGCTGGCGCAGCCGTCGCAACTCCGAGGGACCAAGCCCGCCGAATTTCTTCTTCCAGTTGTAGAAGGTCGCTTCGCTCACGCCCATCTTGCGGCAGACCTCGGGTACGGCCGTTCCCAGTTCGGCCTGCTTCAGCGCAAAGGCGATTTGCTCTTCGGTGTATTTCGATCTCTTCACGGCATGGCTCCTATTCCATATGGTGAAATCATGCCGGATTTCTCTAATTTAGATCGGTACTAAAAACTGGGTTAGGGTCAGCATCCAAGCAGCCCCAGTATGAATGGGTGCATGCTTTACATGCGTCCAAATGGAGCACTCCAAACGAATTGAAATCGACAGCTCGGTGACAGTCCTTTCCCTTACCCCGCAATCGGTTGGAATTGAAGCCGCCCGCAACGGCTTGTTAACCCCGCGGTCAGGTGCCGCGCGTGATCGCGGCGCTCCGGTATCAAATATATACATTTAACGCCCATTTAGATATATAGAGTTTATTTTTGAATTATTAGCTTTCAAATTACCAACAAGTGGACGCATCAACTTCCCTGGAGGAGGATGCAAGCTATGCGCTCGCTTGAATATCATGGAAAGAACTCTTAACATAAAGTCCGTCCCCTTTTTAACGGCTGTAACTGACGGGACCACAAAATGTCACCTCACACAGTGTTCTTTCGGTACTCGTTCTTCGTCCCGACCATGACTCGGCCACCTCGAACACGCCTTTGTCGTAGGCTCTGCCTGGCGGCCCGCGGACTGAACCCGGCCCAGTCAGCCTATCTTTGCAATACTCAGCACGAATAGAGGCTCCCGTGACAATCGTGTTGTGCGACGCCTGCTATAGCTTGGCATCCGGTATGGCAGGGATTCCCCCCCACGACAACCTCAGATATCAAGGCTTTACTCCGCAAGGTGACTCCCGTCCTGGCGATCAGGGTGCCGTCGAACGCATCAATCACTATCGATGCATACAGTGCGACACACGGTGGCTGCACAAAATCGGTAAATGGGGCGTCGAGGACGGATTCCGTCTGGCGGTCTGATTCAACGTACAGAGCATCTCCTCACGCACGAGGACGCTCGCCCTGTATCGCTCCCGGCGATACGCAGGCCCTCTCCTGGCCCGCGACCGCAGTCCCGACGAAATACCACATAAGACGCACACGCCTTCCTTTCCGTTGCGGCGGAAGCCACTGCTCGCCGTCCTTTCACGCGGGTGCCCGTATTTGTCGCACATTTATCACGCCCTCTGCACTTCCTCGAGAGGGCCATTGGGCTCTTCAGGCGGTCTGATTCGCATATCCGGATACGTTGCATAGCACCATGTCCAGATACTCGAAAACCTCGGCTTATAAAAAAATAGAGATTAAAAATAAATACAAGCCGTCAAATATGATTCAGAAGAATATTTTGTAACTTTGACCGGAATTCTGAATGCGTGCTTAAAAAAAACGATGCTCGTTATATTTCGATATAAAACATACTCGCAATAATTTGATACTCTCCGCCGATTTTTGCCTTTTTTAGGTGAAATTTCGCTGTTTCTGAAAAATTTCGTATTTTTTATTCATAAAGCTAGCCACAAATTCGCCTTTCTCGCCGATTATGTAACGACAATTTAATTCGATTGCAAAACATTTGCGTTTTTTTTCAATATAGGGTTATCCCTATAAATGGGTAACTCAGCTTCATTAATAATTGCTTCGAGTAACTCGAACTCCTCGATTACTAACGACGTTTCTAGGCGCGTTCCACTCGCACAACTTTCCATATGGGAGAAAGTCAATGTCGCCCATTTTCCGTTAGCGCCACCTCACTAGCTACGACTTAGGTAGCGTTCATTTCCGCCCCAAGAATATGTCCGAGTGTATTTATGCACCCGGCAGGGACACCTTTACGCAAAAATCCCGAGGGACACCATGGCACTAAATATTTCCGTTGGATCGAATACCACCGAGATCATTAACTCCACGAACGCCCCTGCAGACGACATTGTTAATGCCGAACTGCTGGGCAACAGTAACCTTATCGTCGACGGCGTCGATATAACCTTGAATCCGACGGTGGGCGCGGGTGTACTGCAAACCAACACCGTCAGTGCGATCAACGGAGCGAATGTCGTGGTTTCTGGCGTCGCCGGCGTAACCGCCGCAAATGCCATCACCTACAACATCGGAGCAGACTCCTCCCTGCAATACGGAGGCGAACTACTTGACGTCTCTTTGCTGGAAAACACCAAGATCAATTTCGACGCTAACGGCACCGGCACGCTGAAAGTGATCATGCCGACGATCGATCTGAATCTTTCCACCTTTCCGACGATTTCGGGGCTCTCCAACGGCGACCAACTGATCGTCGAAAAAGATAACCTCATCGGCCCTAATACTGTCGGCAACCAGGTTTCCTTCGATGAAGCTACTGGCGTACTGCAAGTGCAATTCGTGTCCAGCGGCCCGATTCCCATCACTACCAATCTGGCATCCTTTCAAATCACCGACTACCCTGCCGGCGCCACCTTCAGCATCGACGGTTCCGGAAATGTAGTTTTCGCTTGCTATCTCCGCGGCACCCGGATTGCAACAGTGGACGGCGAGAAGCTGGTGGAAGAGATTCAGGCCGGCGATCGCCTCCTTACAGCCCGTGGCGGAATCGCGACGGTGAAGTGGGTCGGCCATCGGAAACTGCACAGCAGCCGCATCAAGGCCTCGGACGCGATTCGCGCATATCCCGTGCGCTTTACCGCAGGTTCTTTGGCTCCGAATGTACCCAATCGCGATCTCTACGTTTCGCCGGGCCATCACATGTACTTTGACGGCAAGCTGGTACCGGCCATGCTGCTGGTCAACGGCCAGACGATTACCCAGGAATTCAATCGCACGTCGTTCGAGTACTTTCACGTCGAGCTCGACCAATTCGACATTCTCATCGCTGAAGGGGCTGCTGCGGAATCGTATGTCGACACGGGCAACCGCGACATGTTCGAAAACGCCGCAAGCGTTGCCATGAAACCCGATTTCGGCGTCACCGAGGGACGCCCGCAGATCGAAGGTATCGAAGTCGTGCGTGCCGGTCCGGTCATCGAGGCGCTGCGCAAATCGATTCTCAAGCGTGCGGAACAACTTACGGGCATCCGCCGCATCACCGAAACAGGTCTACACCTTCAGATCGGCGACCGCACCATCGAGTCGGTCAACGGTTCCAACGAAGGCTCGGTACGTTTCGAACTTTCGGCCCCTGTGGACGACGACGTGATCATTGCGTCGCACTCGGCCGTGGTTCGTGACACCACCGCGCATGCCCGCCGCGACCTTCGCAAGGTCGGCGTCGGTTTGTCGCAAATCGTGGTGGAAACGCCTTCAGGCCGTCACGCCATTGATTTGCAAGATCCCCGCCTGGAAGGCCTGCACGAACAGCAGGATATCCATGGAATGAGTATGCGCTGGACGGGGGGGGCTGCACGGATCCCGGCAGCCCTGCTTGAAGGCGCCACGGCGATCGAACTGCACATCCTGCGGACCTACACCTACTGGAAGAAGGCAGCCTAAGTACCAATGCGCTCAATGCGTTGCCACAAAAGCGGCACGCATTGAGCGCCCCTCAGGCATACGCACGTTCGAGTGCGCAGCCAATTCAGAGGCCAGGCGCGCTCCCTTAAACACCAAAGCTCCGGTTTGGAGATGATCTGCATGCAGCAACTTGAGCCATATCGTCACATAAGCGCCTATAGCGACACCAAAGACGCTCACATGGAGGTTGGGCTGTGCGACCCCTGCCATGCCTTA
This sequence comes from Achromobacter sp. Bel, assembly GCF_012928505.1. Classification (GTDB taxonomy): domain Bacteria; phylum Pseudomonadota; class Gammaproteobacteria; order Burkholderiales; family Burkholderiaceae_B; genus Achromobacter. The sequence goes on from NZ_JABBJN010000008.1 coordinate 41,918, forward strand.
GCGGTATGCCGCCCTAGGTCGGACCCCCACCCCGCGCTACGGTTCCTGGGGTCTATGGCCGCACACTTGAACCCCATTTTGGCGAGAGAAACCGGGGGCCGTGTTGACCAATATTGCTGCAAGACCTGCGGAGCCAAGTGGCATCACAGAATCGATCGACACGATGTGGGCCGCGGTTTCCGGCTAGCCCCCGGATAGCGCCAGCGGTATGGATTACCGGACTTTTCCGGCGTGAGTCGTGGACAGCCCACGCTCCCCTCGATCATCAGGTTCGGGACGCCGCCGCTCCATCACGCAGCTAGGTTTCTAAGTGCACGTAGCTCTTTCCATTACAGGCTGACCCATGCTGGTATTGCATAAACGCACCGTCCCGCTCGTCCGCCCCCCTAAAGGCCTGAACGCGGTGCCACCCAGGCTGCTATCCGCGTTGTGGGAACCGGAGTCACTTCGTCTTTGGGTTCGCTATTGGCTGCAAGATACGGCAAGCGGAGCCTTGGAATTCGGCCTGTATTACCTGCTCCGCCTTATCTCTGTCGAGCGTTGTTCGGCGATAGGGGCTTGGCGTGGACGTTACGGCCGGGCTGAGCATAAAGAGATGGAACAACGGGCACGCGCCGCGTTAGCCGTGTTGCGGCCGGACCTGCGCGACGGCAAGCAAATCAACGATCTGATCGCGCAACTGCGACAGAACGCCGGCCGCACCTTCCTGGAAACGCTGGTTAGCGACCGCATCAGCAACAGCACGCGGGTGCAGGCGGCGGACCCTTCCGCATTGGCCGAAATTCTGCGAGACCGCCGACCGGTGATCTTCGTCACAGTGCATACGGCCAATCTGGGCGACACCATGGGCGGCGCATTGCTGGCATTGACGGGACGGCATGGCACTACAGTCACGCGACCTTTCTTGAACCGGTTCCGCCAGCGCTTGAGCGTCAAGCTACGCCCGCGCAGCAATGCCGCAATATTGCCACCCGGGATCGGCACCACTCGGCAGTTGCTACGCCAGTTGCAACGGCCCGACACTTTCGTGCTCCTCCATTTGGACGAAGCGCGCGGCAAGCAAATCCATTTTCCGACGTTTGGCCGGCCGCTACCCCATGGCGGAAACCTCTCCGTAGCAATACGCCTCGCGGCGACCAGCGGCGCACGACTGGTTCCCGTGCACCTCGAGCGTCTTCCTGGCGTGCGCTATACGCTCCATATGAGCAATCCAGTGGTTGTGCCACCAACGGCCACCCCTGAAGACATGGACGCCGTAGCCCAACAATTGGATGCGCATTTCAGCACAGTCATCCAGACATATTTATCCGACTGGCTGCAGCTCTATTACTTGCGCACCTAAGATCCCCTATTAGGACGAAACACATCAATCCAGATATATATTTCTTATATATCAATTGCCTATCAAAACAGCCCATGTTTGCGCACGCGAAGTAAGGGCTTAAGCTGGTCGTTTTCCACGGTTTCGCAGCCGCTCGCCGTTCGATAATTGTTGAACCGGTGCTACATGGCACGGTCCAACTGGCAAGTAAACCCTGCGATAGGAGGCCACTATGGACTCTCAAAACCCAATCGACAAGTTTCTACGGTGGCCTAGCGATTTTTCGCCAAAACACTGAACTGAGGGCCCGCTACGGCGAGCCTTAATAAGATGGTCAGCCCGATCCCCACCAAGCGGTACGCTGAGTGGGGATTGTTCTTTCTGGCAGATCTCTCATGAGCACCGTCACCCTGATTGGCATTGATCTTGGTAAGCATAGCTTCCATCTACACGGGCAGGACGCGACCGGCAGGATGGTGTTTCGCAAGAAGTGCTCTCGCCCGCAGCTATTCACATTGCTGGGCACCACCCCGAGCAGCACGGTAGTGATGGAGGCCTGCGCAGGAGTTCATTGGATGGCGCGTCGCATCCAGGCGCTGGGCCAACAAGCCAAGCTGATCTCGCCCCAGTTGGTGCGCCTCTTCGTGCAAGGCAACAAGAACGACTTCGCCGATGCGCAGGCAATCTGCGAAGCCGCTTCGCGCCCGAGCATGCGGTTCGTGAGCGCGCGCAATGAGATTCAACAGACCGTCTCAGCGCTGCACCGCATACGAGAGTCGCTGACACGCGAGCGCACCGGTGTGATCAACCAGGTTCACGCATTTTTATTGGAATTCGGCATCAGCCTGCCGCGCGGCCAGGCAATCATCCGGCGCATGCCGGCAGTGCTGGCCGAGCATGAGCTGGCACGGCGCCACTCGAACGTGGTGGCCTGCGCGCTGGCCAATAAATTGGCGAGGATAGCCTGCGCCATCCTCGCCAACGGAACGAACTACCGAAGTAAGCAGGCTGTTAGCGCAATCTGACCTTCATCACCGTTTTACGCAGTCACTTTCTGGTTTTGCGACGCGAGTACGTGAAGACATAAACGACTCAACGGCCTGGCAAGAAACCTGGCAAAAAATTCAGCACCTGGATGCTGAGGCCTCCTTGAGGTTTGCCGGGCGCGACTCTCATCATGGAACGGGGACCTGCCCCCAACCGACTCCGAAATAGATTTGAGCAAAGCCCAATTTACGCCAACACGAACTTGCTTGCAAAAATCGGGCTGATCATAGATTTTTTCGGAGCCTCCCAAATGCGCAATCCTCACACATTTCCGGGACAGGCCGGACAGGAAGCCACCCGGGATAGTTCGCCCATACCCAAGCAGGATGACTAGGTTGTAGGGATACGACTTCCTACCGATGGCAGAGCCCCGCATTTGGGAATAACGTACACCGGATACGCGGCAAGGCTTTGAGCCCGCAGGATGAGATGAAGGAAATTCTCCGGTGAAGGGGATGACAATGCAAGACAGCGATTTACTCAAGACTCTGGTCACAAGCTTGTTTGGTACAACGGAAAAACGCGTGTTGGAAAGACCCGACAGCCCGCACGCCGAACCAACAGACCCAAGCGCATCGAAAGCGCCCGAAGCCATGCGCTGGCCCAGCGACTTTCCGGCAAAACACTAATACAAGCTTCGGGGATGCCACGTCCAGCCTCATTGCAGACGCCGCAAACGGATGCATCGGGTTTGGCCTGGCTTGGTCAAATTGCGTATTCCACGGAAGCTGACCATTCGTTCCACGCGAAGGCGCCCACCGATTCCTCGGAATCCGTCCACCTTGGGCGAGCAGAGATGCGGGCTGAGTTCTTCTACTCCGACAGCTGTTTGTCGGTCAAACCATTTCGGCACTTACGCATGGATTCACCATCGAGGGCCAGGCGGTGGACATTGTGGACGAGCCGGTCAAGATGGCGTCAGCAAGCGTCGGGTCACCGAGCGCCTCATGCCAGTTGTCGACCGGGATCTGGCTGCTGACGATGGTCGAGCGCGAGCCGTGCCGGTCGTCGGGGATTTCAAGCAGGTCACGGCGAGCCTGATCAGACATTGGCGCCATCGCGAGGTCATCCAGCACCAGGACGTCGGTCCTGGCCCACTGTGCAAGCAGTTTGGTGTAGCGACCGGCACCGTGCGCGACGGCCATCTCTTCGCTGAACTTGGGCCTGCGCAAATAGCAGACGGTATAGCCTTGCCGGCGAGCTTGGTTGGCCAGCGCACACCCTAGCCAGCTTTTGCCCAGGCCTGTCTAACCAGTCAGGATGATGTTCTGGTGCCCGCGAATCCATTCCCCGGTCAGCAGGCGTGCGAGCAGAATCCGGTCCAGCCCGCGCGCGCTGCGGTAGTCAATGTCCTCTGGCACAGCATAGGGGAAGCGCAGCTTGGCACGGCGCAGCCGCGCCGAGAGCAGACGCGCCTCTCGTTCACTGGCCTCGCGTTCGACAAGCAGCCCCAGCCGCTCCTCGAAGCCAAGCTGGTCAATGCTGGACTGCAACTGCTGGTCGGCCAGTGCCATGGCCATACCAAACAGCCGCAACGCGTGAAAGCTTCTCGACGGTCGGCTGATGCAGCATGATGACGATCTCACTGTCAGTGATAGTAGGAAGGTCCGCGCACGTTGGCGTGCATGAGCGGCAGTTCAGCCTGTGCGACCGCTACTTCGACGGTCTCCAGGCCGTTCTTCTTGAGCGTCGAGGCGATTTACCGGTAGTTCGGCGCTTTCAGATCGATGGCGCGGCAGCAGGCCGCTTCCAGTCGGTTACACCCGTAGTCCTTGGCCATGCGCAGCACGTCCAGGCAGGTGTTTACACGCGCGAGAGCCTTGCCATCGAAGTCGATACGCCACTTCCAGGCTGCGAGTGGCACAGGTAATGCAACGACTTGCGCAAATTCGTTGGTCCCGGTTTGTCCCCGTCGCGGTAACTGGACGACTTGATGATGATGGCTTCAATATCGTTCGCAGAAGCTTCGCGCCTAGTTAGACAGCGCCAGAATGGCACAAGATGGCAAGACAGGTGGCCGATGGGCGTTTAGATTTCTCATATCAAAATTTGGGAGGCTAGCTCGTGCAGACTGATATGGCTCAGGCGGATTCGTCGTCGGAGCGGGACAAACCCGTCGCCAGTCAAAGAACTAATCCCGGAGGAAGGACCCCTATGCGGATCCGCCACGCCGTCGCCCTCGCCCTCTTGCTCGCTCCGCTCGGCGCCATGCCGCAAGAACAAGGCCAGGTAGCGATGACCTCCTGGAAGACCATTGAGCCGGGTGGCGAAACCTCCTGCGCGACGGGAACGCCTTATGCCTTCCATGTGAGGCCGGGCGAAGGTGCGGACGCCGCAAAGCTTCTGATCTTTCTCAGTGACGGCGGCACCTGCTGGACGGGCGAGCAATGCGATCCCAGCTCGGCTGGTTTACATTCCATTCGCGCGTCCTCAGCCAAACGAACCGCGCTGGCGGAGCGAATACATGGGTCGCCTCGGACTCTCTGAACGGGTTGATCCAAGCGACCCGCGCGACTGGCGGGGCATCCTCGACCGCGGCAACCCGGAAAATCCGGTTGCCAAATGGACGCAGGTCTATGCCGCCTATTGCACGGGCGACGCATACCTCGGCAATCGCGACGTGACCTACAAGACCGCAGACGGCCGGGAGGTGGCGGTGCGCCACCGAGGCCGTGCAAATGTGGAATCGGTGCTCAATTGGATCTATGAGAACGTGAAGAAGCCCGAGCGCATCGTCGTCGCCGGGTCGAGCGCGGGCGCCATTGGCACGCCGATCTATGCGGCGGAAGTCTCGGATCATTATCCGGACGTTGAGATTACCGCCGTCGCGGACGGCGCGGGCGGCTATCGGTCCCCGAAGATCGTGGATGCGATCCGGAACTGGGGCTTCTGGGATGACGCGCCCGAATGGGCGGCCGGCATCGATCGCGAGAGCGCGACGTTCGAAGACCTCGGACGCGCGGCGGTGAGACGCGCGCCGCATCTGCGTGTCGTTGAACTCGACACCGCCTATGACGCGGCGCAGGAAAGGTTCCTGAAGGCCTTCGGTACTCCCTCCAGGCTCTACCCGCTGCTGCTGCAGAACCGTGCGGAACAGGCCAAAGGGCTCTCCGGCTTCGCGGGCTTTACGAGCCGGGGCAAGGAGCACACGCAGCTCCTTTTCGACCGCTTCTATACCAATGAAGAGGAAGGCGTCCGCGTATTGGACTGGTTCCGCGACGTGGAGGAAGGCCGCAAGGTCCAAAGCGTCACTTGCGACGAACCGGAGTCCTGCGAGAAGGAACCGGAATAACATTCTTTCGCGCAGATCAACATTCTTTAACCCGCTGATACTGGACGGAACCAGAATGTACGACCGCGGATTCAGCGCCACAGTGCGCCGCTTGTACGCCTCAAAAAGACCAAGGGGTTACGTCAACGTGACGTAACCCCTTGATTTCTTTGGTAGGCCCCCCGAGAGTCGAACTCGGCACCAACGGATTATGAGTCCGCTGCTCTAACCAGGCATGAGCTAGAGGCCCAGGAAACGATTACTGCCCTTCCAGGAAGCTCTTCAGCTTATCGGCCCGGCTGGGGTGACGCAGCTTGCGCAGCGCTTTAGCCTCTATTTGGCGAATGCGCTCACGCGTGACGTCGAATTGCTTGCCCACTTCTTCCAGGGTCTGATCGGTGCTCATTTCGATGCCGAAACGCATACGCAGAACCTTGGCTTCACGCGGGGTGAGAGAGTCTAGCACTTCCTTGACCACATCACGCATGGAGCCGTGCAGCGCCGCATCCGAAGGCGCCAGGGTGGACGTGTCTTCGATGAAATCGCCCAGGTGCGAGTCGTCGTCGTCACCGATCGGCGTTTCCATGGAGATCGGTTCCTTCGCGATCTTCAGGATCTTGCGGATCTTGTCTTCCGGCATGTCCATCTTCTGCGCCAGGGTCGCAGGATCCGGCTCGGCGCCGGTTTCCTGCAGGATCTGACGGCTGATCCGGTTCATCTTGTTGATCGTTTCGATCATGTGAACCGGGATACGGATGGTACGCGCCTGGTCGGCGATCGAACGCGTGATGGCCTGACGGATCCACCACGTGGCGTACGTCGAAAACTTGTAGCCGCGACGGTATTCGAACTTGTCCACGGCCTTCATCAAGCCGATGTTGCCTTCCTGGATCAGATCCAGGAACTGCAGGCCGCGGTTCGTGTACTTCTTGGCGATCGAGATCACCAGGCGCAGGTTGGCCTCGGTCATTTCGCGCTTGGCCTTGCGAGCCTTGGCTTCGCCGGTGGCCATGCGCTTGTTGACGTCTTTCAGGTCCTTCAGCGGCAGCACGACGCGCGTTTGCAGGTCGATCAGCTTTTGCTGCAATTCCTGGACGGCCGGAATCTGACGCTCCAGCGTCTCGGCGTACGGATGGCCGGCAGCGACTTCTTCCACCACCCACTGCAGGTTGGTTTCGTTGCCCGGGAAGACCTTGATGAAGTGCGTGCGCGGCATGCCGGCACGGTCCACACACGTATGCAGGACAGCGCGCTCAAGCTGGCGCACTTCTTCAACCTGGTTGCGCAGCGTGTCGGCCAGCTTTTCGACCATCTTGGCCGTGAAGCGGATGCCCATCAGTTCGTTCTGGATGGACTCCTGGGCACGCACGTAGATGTCCGACTTGTAGCCGTCCTTCTCGTACGACAGGCGCATCTTGTCGAACTGCTTGCTGACCTCGTCAAACTTGGCCAACGCCTTCACGCGCAAGTCTTCCAGCTGCTTGCTGGACATACCGCCCGCGGGGCCGTCATCGCTTTCGTCTTCGTCGGCGGTAACGCCGGCGCCGGCGTATTCTTCACCGTCTTCCGGATCAACCAGGCCATCGACGACTTCGTCGATCTGCGCCTGGCCTTCCCGCACGCGCAGGATATGGGCCAGGATTTCGTTGATCGTGGTCGGGCAGGCCGAAATGGCCATGACCATGTGCTTCAGGCCGTCTTCGATGCGTTTGGCGATTTCGATTTCGCCTTCGCGAGTCAGCAGCTCGACCGAACCCATTTCGCGCATGTACATGCGCACGGGATCGGTGGTGCGGCCGAAATCGGAGTCGACGGTGGTCAGCGCGGCTTCGGCTTCATCTTCGACGTCGTCGTCGTTGGACGCGACCGGCGCATTTTCGCTCATCAGCAGCGTTTCGGCGTCGGGGGCCTGGTCGTAAACCGCGATGCCCATATCGCTAAAGGTGCTGATGATGCCGTCGATCGCTTCGGCGTCGACCAAGTCGTCAGGCAAATGGTCGTTGATTTCGCCGTAGGTCAGGTAGCCGCGGTCCTTGCCCAGCTTGATCAGCTGCTTCAGGCGGTTGCGGCGTGCTTCGTACTCTTCCGGTGTCACGGGACCACGGGCGATCAGATCCTTGGGATCCGCCTTGCCGCGCTTGCCGCCGCGCTTGGGCGGCTTCAGATCGGGCAGGACTTCGCCTTCGCCGTCCATCGTGTCGTCGAAACCGTCGGAATCGTTGTTCGCATTCTTCGCGGGGCGGCCCGGACGGCGACCGCTGGGGACTGCCGGACGCGCGGTGCCCACCAAGTCGGCGAGCTTGTCTTCAGCCTTCTTGGCGCGAGCCTTCGTCACTTTTTCGGGCTTATCAGCCGCAGCCGTCTTGGTTGCCTTCTTGGCAGCCGTCTTGGCAGCGGGCTTGGCGACCTTCACCGCCGTTTTGGCGGGCGCTTTTTCCGCCGCCATGCTTACGGCGCGCTTGGCCGCAGGGGCCTTGAGTTCAGCCGCATCAATTGCAGAGGAGGATTTGCCGGTGGATTTGGTCATAGTCGCTTCCGTGGTCGTCGCAACCCGTTTGGGCATGTTGCACCGCATAAAGCCGCCCTGGACGGTGGACCAGCGCGGCGCAAAATACGGGTAAAACTGGTGAATCGGCAGAGTCCATGCGGCTGCGTTGTTCGCAGCACCAGCTCTTGCGAGCCCGCTTGACGCCGTTGCGGTGCAGTACCGTTGGGGCGCTTGACGTGCATGGCCTCATTCCTCGACGGATTTCGGGCGTTGGGGGGGCTGCCTGCCTATAAATAGGCTTTGCTTGCTTATGGGGGCTTGCCCCTAGCAGCTTATGTAGACACAGCACCCAGACCACTAACGCTACGCGAAACGACACGCCGTTGAACTGCCTGATTCACCGCTCAGCTATCAGCTATATTAATTAACTATGTAACAATTTTGACGCGCGGACCTGATAATTTCTGCGGGTCAAATGGCACAACACATCTTCAAAATCTTCGAACGCAACGTGCCTTCATGCACGAAGCGCTCTCACATCACTACCGAGTTAGATTCGGTCCGCCGCAATAGATTCCATGGCCGGCTACGCTACCCCACATTCGCGCCAGGACTACCAGCAAATTCAGGAAGAATTAAGCTGAAATCAACTGAAAACGCACCAATGGAGCCAATTTACCCAGGGTTTGGCAGTTTCCAGGGTTTGCTAGTTTCCTATTCGTTTGCCAGTTTCCTACTTGCATAGGACCTTCCCGGCTCGGAAACGGCGGTTTCTACTGGTTTCTACTTCCAACCCAGCTATCTCCCTGATTCCCTAGCCCTACCTCCCTAGCCCTACCATTTCTTCTATTCGCAGCTACTATCATTTCCAACTACCCGCCGGCGTCTTCGGCCAGCGGACAACCTTTGATTTTAGCGCATTTAGCGTATCCCGGCACCTTTCAGCGTTGCCATACGGCTGGATAGCTCCAGATAGCGCTTGCGCGCTTCATCCGTCGACAACCCCGCCGCCGCCAACTTGGCCATTTCAAGCTTGGCCGAGTCGAATTCGATGCGCCGCAACGCATCATCCCACTCGGTCTGGGGATCTGGAAGGTCTTCTTGAGACAGGATATCCGCTCGCAAACCCTTCAATACCGTAGCCAGGTCCGAATCGGGCTCAGCCGCTTCCAGCAAGGCGCCCACATGGCGCGCACCACTGGATTGCGCCAGCATGATCAAGTCCCTTACCAATCCTAGATGGGGGCCATGGTCGATGACTTCAAGTTGCTGGTCTCCCATGGAGTCCACTAACTCGGGATGCGCCAGCAACAACCCAAGCAAGCGCTTGGCCAACGAAGGCATGGTGCGGCGGCCTTCGAAGCCCCCAACGTCGTTATCGCGACGCCCTTTCCAGTTGCCTTTGCCCGGCTTCCAGTCGCCCTTGCTTTTCCAATCGCTCTTGCCCTTCCATTCCTGCTTGCCGCCAGCGCGCTGACCGCCGCCGCCCGCAAATTCACCGCCGCCTTGCGACGGGAATTGGCCGTAGTCGGCGAAATCCGGCTCGTCGGCAGGAATATCATGGAAATCATGCCCGGCGAAGTCATAGCCCATATCCGGGTGACCGCCCTCATGATCCGGGCCTGCGCCCCCCGTCGAATCGCCCGCCGCCGGCTTGGGCGTCGCTGCGGGCGCAAACGGCTTGGCGGGCTGTTGGGCCAGGATCTGGGCCATTTCTTCAGGAGTCAACTGCACCAGCTTGGCCATTTCCCGCTCGATCTGCACGCGCAGCGCACATTCGGGAATCGCCGCCAACAACGGTTTGGCTTCATGCAAGCAACTGGCGCGCCCTTCGGCCTCGTTCATGTTGTGCCGCGACGCCAGCTCGTCCAGCAGAAAACGCGATAGCGCCACCGCATCGGCCAGACAGGCGCGGAAGGCTTCAGCGCCCAATTCGCGCACATAGGAATCCGGGTCGTGCTCGGACGGCAGGAACAGGAAACGGATCGCGATGTCGTCCCGCAGCACGGGCAGGCAAGCCTGCAACGCACGCCAGGCGGCACGCCGGCCCGCTCCATCCCCGTCAAAACTGAAAATCACCTTGTCGCTGGCGCGAAGCAGTTTCTTCACGTGATCGGGCGTGGTGGCCGTACCTAGCGTAGCCACCGCATTGGCGATACCCTGCTGCGCCAGGCCGACCACGTCCATATAACCTTCGACCACGATCACCTGCCCTTCCTGGCGGATGGACTGGCGCGCCTCCCACAAGCCGTAGAGCTCATGGCCCTTCGAGAACAGGGGCGTTTCGGGGGAATTCAGGTATTTGGGCTCGCCTTTGCCAATGATGCGTCCGCCGAATCCGATCAGGCTGCCCCGCACATTGCGGATGGGAAACATGACGCGTTCGCGGAACCGGTCGTAGCGACGGCCGTCTTCGGACTCAATGACCAGCCCCGACTCCACCAGCGTGGGGTCGTCGTAATTGGGGAAAACCTGCGACAGGCCATGGCGGTCGGTGCCCGACCAGCCCAAGCCGAAATGCGCCGCGATTTCACCGGTCAGGCCGCGCTGCTTCAGATAGCGGATCGCCGCCGGCGACGCGCGCAACTGCTTCAGATAATGTGCCTGAGCGGCATCCAGCACCTGCGTATGACGGGATTCCTCGGCCTTGCGGCGCACGGATTCCTGCTGCTGGCGTGGACTGCGATTTTCTTCGGGGACCGTCATTCCCGCCGAAGCCGCGAGCGTACGCACGGCTTCGGGGAAACTGGTGCCCGTATGTTCCATCAGGAAAGTGATGGCACTGCCGTGCGCTCCACAACCGAAGCAGTGGTAGAACTGCTTGGTGGGGCTGACAGTGAATGACGGACTTTTTTCGTTATGAAAGGGGCACAGGCCAAGCAGGTTGGCCCCACCCTTTCGCAACTGCACATATCGCCCGACTACGTCGACAACGTCGACTCGGGCGAGTAGATCCTGGATGAATGATTCTGGAATCAATAGATTCGGGAATCAAAAATCAATACAGGCGCGGGGGCAGTTGTTGGCTACGGATGCGCTTGTAGTGGCGCTTCACAGCGGCGGCATGCTTGCGCTTGCGCTCAGCCGTGGGCTTCTCATAGAACTCGCGCGAACGCAGCTCGGTGAGCAAACCGGTCTTTTCGATGGTGCGCTTGAAGCGGCGCAGAGCGGCTTCAAACGGTTCGTTTTCCTTCAGTCGAACGATAGGCATAAAGTGATTGGCCTGCTTGTAGGGTAACAAAAGTTGATGACAAACCTGGCTTGCTTACCAGCAACGCTGCCTAGGATCCAGGTCCGCGAAAACATCCCCTCGCGCTATATAGACATGCACTGGCACTCCAGGCACGCAACCACAACACAAAGGAAAGTACCGCGGAAACGAGGAACCTTGGAGCGCAACCCGGGACTAGGACACATGCGCTGCGCGCTGCATATGCTGCATGCGGCCTTGCCTTCCATTTCCCGGATTTCCGCTGGCTGTTTCCGTTACCCAAAGACTACCCAAAGAGTAACAAGCCAAGTTCGGTTTAGCGATAACCAGCGATTCTAGCATGGTCATGACCATTTTGACTACTAGGAGGGACACTTGGCACCCAGAGGCCGCCAGCCCCTCCCCTGACCCATTCCGGGGTCAGCTCTTGGAACCCTTACGGATCCAGGCTTCGAGCTGATGTGGACGCAGGCTGTCGTAATCTTCGAACGGCTGGTGGATCCAGGGGTTCGTTGGCAGCTTCTCGACATAATAGTCGGGCGTTGCCTGGGAATGCCCCTTCCACCACAGGACGGCGCTGCGCAATTCGGTGATGTCGGCGAACTGGCTCTTCAGGTGGTCATAGACCTTGCTGAAGGTCTTGCCGGTATCGACCATGTCGTCCACCAGCAACACCCGCCCGGACAATGTGCCGCGCGTAATGGTGATGAACTGGGCGATATCCATGTCGCCTTGCTTCGTGCCAGCCGCCTCGCGGTAGCTGCTCGTCGCCAGGATACCCAGCGGCACATCGAAAATGCGGGACATTACGTCACCGACGCGCATACCGCCGCGCGCCAGACAAAGAATCTTGTCGAACTTCCATCCCGATTGATGCACCTGCAAGGTAAGGCGCTCGATCAAACGGTTGTAATCGTCCCACGTCACCCACAGATGGCTGTCATCATTGGTCGGCGTGCTCATAGGCAAGCATCTCCTGCTTAAAGATACGAAAAGGCCGCCGCCGGTATGAGACCGGCGGCGGCCTTTGGAATATTAACCCGATGTCAGCCCTTCAGGGGATGACGCAGGACAATGGTTTCATTGCGGTCAGGACCGGTCGACACCAGGTCGATCGGCACGCCGCAGACTTCGGCAACGCGCTCCAGGTAGCGACGGGCCGCCTCGGGCAGCTTGTCGTACTCGGTGATGCCGACGGTCGATTCCGACCAGCCCGGCAGCTCTTCCAGCACCGGCTGCGCCTGGGCCACGGCGTGGGCGCCATACGGCAGCACGTCACGGAACTCGCCGTTAACGCGGTAACCCACGCCCAGTTGGATGGTTTCCAGGCCGTCCAGCACGTCCAGCTTGGTGATGCAAAGGCCGGAAATGCCGTTCAGGCGAACCGAGCGCTTCAGCGCGGCGCCATCGAACCAGCCGCAACGACGCGGACGGCCGGTAACCGAACCGAATTCCTTGCCGATCGTGGCCAGGCGCGTACCGATCTCGTCGACCAGTTCGGTCGGGAACGGACCGGAACCGACGCGGGTCGTGTAGGCCTTGGTGATGCCCAGGACGTAGTCCAACTGCTGCGGACCCACGCCAGCACCCGCCGACGCGGCGCCAGCCACGCAATTGCTGCTGGTGACGAACGGGTACGTGCCGTGGTCGACATCCAGCAAAGCGCCCTGCGCGCCTTCGAACAGAATGCGCTTGCCTTCCTGCTGCATGGCGTACAGATTGCTGGACACGTCCTTGACCATCGGTGCGATGGCGGGAGCCAGCGCCATGGCCTGATCGCGCACTTCGTCGGCCGAAACCGCTTCGGCGCCCAGGTACTTGGTCAGCACGAAGTTGTGGTAATCCAGCACTTCGGCGAGCTTCTCGTCGAACAGCGAAGGATTGAACAAGTCCTGCACGCGCAGTGCGCGGCGGGCAACCTTGTCCTCGTAGGCCGGACCGATGCCACGACCGGTCGTGCCGATCTTGCCTTCGCCCTTGCGCGCTTCGCGCGCCTTGTCGATGGCCACGTGGTACGGCAGGATCAGCGGGCAGATTTCGGAAATCTGCAGGCGCGAGCGCACATCCAGGCCAGCAGCCTCCAGCTCTTCGATTTCCTTGAGCAGGGCTTCCGGGGACAGCACAACGCCATTGCCGATGAAGCAGGTGACGCCGGGATGCATGATGCCGGACGGGATCAGGCGAAGAATCGTCTTCTTGCCATTGATCCACAGCGTATGGCCGGCATTGTGACCGCCCTGGAAGCGGACCACGCCTTGGACGGATTCCGCCAGCCAATCGACGATCTTGCCTTTGCCCTCGTCACCCCATTGGGTGCCGATTACGACTACGTTCTTGCTCATGTTACGAATCAATATCGAGTTTCTCGGGAAATCCGGAAATCTCCCCGCGGCCCTCTTGTTTCCAAGAGGGAGTTAGTCACAGCGTTCTGACCGTCCAGGCGCCATCTTGAAGCGCCAGCTCGCGATCGCAAACGAATTCGTCCTGATCCTGCTCGTGACCGGGCAATACCTGAACGACAATCTCCCCTGACCGGCGCAGGCGGCGAACCGCCTCGGTCAGAGCGGGGGCCTGCCCCCAAGGCGCGCGAACCGCACGCGCCCGTTCCGCTGGCGGCAAACCTGCCGCCAGTTTGCGTAAATCCAGACTGAAGCCAGTAGCCGGACGCGCCCGGCCAAAGGCCCGGCTGACGTCGTCATAGCGGCCACCGCTGACCAATGCGTCGTGCCAGCCTTCCGCATACAGCGCGAACTTCACGCCGGAGTGGTAGCCATAGCCCCCCACATCGGCCAGATCAACGCTGAATGCCACATTCGGCATCGCATCCACCACCACCTGCAAGGCGTCCAACGCCACCGCGACACCCGGCAACAGGGGCAGATCGCGACGCGCCGCCTTCAGCACTTCCGCACCGCCATACAGGGTCGGCAGCAGTTGCAACGCCTTCAGCGTTTCACTCCGCATGCCCGGCGCGCGCTGGGCCAGTTCACCCAGGCCCGGCACGTCTTTCTCGCGCAGCAAGCGGATGATTTCCTGCGATACCGCTACAGCAGCCGGGTCCGACTCAAGGATGGCTCGAACCACACCCGAATGGCACAAGTCCAGACGGGGGTTGCGCACCCCGGCGATCGCCACCGTTTCCAGCACGAGCTGGATGATTTCCAGATCGGCTTCAAAGCCGGCATGACCGTAGATCTCGGCGCCAATCTGCAACAGCTCGCGGCTGGACAACAAGTCCGCCGGACGGGCGTGCAACACGTTGCCGCAATAGCACAGGCGGGTCACGCCGGCGCGGTTCAACAAGTGCGCATCAATGCGCGTGACCTGAGGAGTCATGTCCGCCCGCACGCCCAGCGTGCGTCCGGTCAACTGGTCGACCAGCTTGCAAGTGCGCAGATCCAGATCGCTACCGGTGCCGGACAGCAATGAATCGATGTATTCGACCAGGGGCGGCGCGACCAGCTCGAAGCCGTAAGTACGGTACAGATCGAGAAGTTCGCGGCGCAGTTCCTCGATGCGCCGGGCCTCTGCCGGAAGTACGTCGGCAAGGCTCTCGGGCAGCAACCAGTTACCCATGAATGTTTACCTGAAGAACGCCAAGTGATGCATGGGCGTCGCCCAAACGAAAAAGCGGCTGAGGGGGCGTAAGCCCGCTCAGCCGCTGCGGAATGTTTTCTAGCTTACGCGGTATTGTACATGAGTCAGCGGGCAGCGCCAGCCGGGATTACCGGCAGGCGAAGCTGTCCCCCTATTGCCGTCACGCTCCGTTTGCCCAGCCGCCGCACCAGTAAAAAGCCCCTTGGATTTCCAAGGGGCTTTCCGTTTCGCTACGTGCGCCGCCTTACTTGGCCGGCACGGTGACCGGCGCCAAGGCTGCGCCGGCCGGATCCTTCATGAACTGGAAGAAACTGGAACTGGGGTCGACCACCAGCACATCGCCCGGCTTCGAGAACGAAGCACGGTAGGCTTCCAGGCTCTTGTAGTACGTGTAGAACTGCGGGTTCTTGCCGTAGGCCTGCGCGTAGATCGACGCCGCGGCGGCATCGCCTTCACCCATGATGCCTTGGGCCTTGGCATACGCCTGGGCCACGATCACTTCGCGTTGGCGGTCAGCTTCGGCGCGGATCTTTTCACCTTCGGCGGCGCCGATGGAACGCAGCTCGTTGGCGACGCGCGTACGCTCCGCTTCCATGCGGCGATACACCGATTCCGAGATTTCCGGAGCGAACTCGATGCGGCGCAGGCGCACGTCGACGATCTGCACGCCCAGGGGCTCGGCGCGCTTGGCCACGTTGGTCAGGATCTCGGCCATGATCTTGTCGCGTTCGGTCGAGACCACGTCGCGCACCGTGCGCACGTTGACCGATGCGTTCAGTGCGTCGCGGATCAGCGCTTGCAGGCGCTCTTGCGCCACGCGCTCGTTGCCGCCCGTCGAGACGTAGTATTGGCGGGGATCCGCAATACGCCACTTGACGTACGAATCGATCAGCAGGTTCTTCTTTTCGGAAGTCTGGATGCGCTCGGCTTCGTTGGTTTCGATGGTCAGAATGCGCTTGTCCAGCGTCACGACGTTCTGGAACGGCGGCGGGGCCTTGAAGTACAGGCCGGGTTCACTAATGGTCTTGCGCACTTCACCCAGCGAGAACACCAGGGCGTAGTCGCGCTCGCGCACGACGAAGACGCAGGAAGACAGGGCGGCCAGCAGGATGAGCAGGCCGACCAGGATGGGCATAAAACGTTGCATGATCAGGACTCCTCCGGGTTAGCGCGACGTACGGTCGCGAGGCAGCGTGTTGCTATTGCTGCTGCCGGAAGACTGAGGCACCGGGACCGCGCCGCTACGCAACGGCGGCTGAACCGGCGGGCTGATCAACGCAGGCGAACCCGGGTTGCCGACACTGGACTTGCCGCCATCTTGAGCGGCCAGATGCATGATCTTGTCCAAGGGCAGGTACAACATGTTGTTGTTGCTCTTGGTGTCGACCATGACCTTGCTGGCGCGCGTGAAGATGTCCTGCATGCTTTCCAGGTACATGCGCTGGCGCATGACCTGCGGCGCTTTTTCGTATTCACCCAGGATGCTGGTGAAGCGTGACGTATTACCCTGTGCGTCGCCCACGACCTTGGCCTTGTAGCCTTCGGCCTGCTCAGTCATGCGCGAAGCCTGGCCACTGGCCAGCGGCACAACTTGATTGGCGTAAGCCTGGCCTTCGTTGATTTGGCGCTCGCGGTCTTGACCGGCCTTGACGGCGTCATCGAACGCGGCTTGCACCTGCTCGGGCGGCTGCACGTTCTGGATGGCGACCGTGCTGACCTGGACGCCGCTCTGGTAGCGGTCCAGGATCTGCTGCATCAGCGCCTGGACTTGCGTGGCGACCATCGTGCGACCTTCGTACAGCACGAAGTCCATCGACTGCTTGCCCACGACTTCGCGCATAGCCGTTTCAGAGGCCTGGCGGACGGATTCGTCCGGGTCGCGCGTCATGAAGAGGTAGTCCGGCGCGCCGTCGGCCCGCAGGCGATACTGGACGACGAACTGCATATCGACGATGTTCTCGTCCGTCGTGAGCATCAGCGCTTCAGGCAGCACCTTGTTGCGCGAACCGCCGCGGAAACCGACTTCAAACGTACGCAGCTGCGACACGTTGACGATTTCCTGGCTTTGAATGGGGTACGGCAGGCGCCATTGGAAACCGGCCTGCGACGTGCTTTTGTATTTGCCGAACTGGGTCACAACCGCGACCTGGCCTTCTTGCACGATGTAGAAGCCGCTGGCCGCCCAGATGCCCACAGCGACCAGGGCGATGACGCCCAGGCCGATGCGCGCACCACGCGGCGAAGGCGGCGTCATGCCGCCACGGTTGCCGGGACGGTTGTTGCCACCGCCACCGCCCTTGCGCCCGAATAGGGATCCGATGCGATTATTGAAATCGCGCCAGACCTCGTCCAGGTCGGGAGGGCCGTCTCCGTTGCCTTGAGGCCGCTTCGGCGGCGGCTCGGAGCCATTGTTGTTTCCACGACCCCAACCGGGGTCATTCAGATTGAAGAGTTTGATAATTCGCGGCATTGTTTCCCACAATCTGTCCGGTCTCCGCAATTGCCCCGCGCAACGCATCCAGACCGGCGCGCTCGGTGGCGCTTACAAATACTCGCGCAATCGTACCATGTGCATCGCGCTCCACCCGGGGTTCCAAACCAGCCCGGTCAATCTTGTTGTATACCAGAATGGTGGGAACGGCGGAGGCGCCGATTTCAGCGAGGACCTTGTTCACTTCGAAAATCTGTTCGTCGCGCTGCGGACTCGCCGCATCGACCACGTGCAGCAACAGGTCCGCGTGCACCGTCTCTTCCAGCGTCGCCCGGAACGCGGCGATCAGGTCATGAGGCAGGTCGCGGATGAATCCGACCGTGTCCGATACCACAACGTTCCCGGCCCCCTCGATCCAGATGCGCCGCGTGGTCGTATCCAGCGTCGCGAATAGCTGGTCGGCAGCGTAGGTGTCCGCGCGCGTCAATGCGTTGAACAATGTGGACTTGCCGGCATTGGTGTAACCCACAAGCGACACCGACAGCGCCCCCCCGCGGGCTCGCGCGCGGCGCTGCGTCACGCGCTGGCGCTCGACGCGGTCCAGCCGCTCGCGCAACGTCTTGACCTTGGCGCCGATCATGCGGCGGTCCATTTCAAGCTGGGATTCGCCGGGGCCGCGCATCCCGATGCCGCCGCGCTGGCGCTCCAAGTGGCTCCACATGCGCGTCAGGCGCGTGGACAGATGCTGCAACTGCGCCAGCTCGACCTGCAGCTTGCCCTCATGGCTCTTCGCGCGCAGCGCGAAGATGTCCAGGATGAGAGCGACACGGTCCACCACGCGCAAGTTGAAGGCGCGCTCCAGGTTGCGTTGCTGGGCGGGAGACAAGGGTTGGTCGAATAGGACGATGTCGGCCAACAAGGCCTGCGCCATCGCGACGCCCTCGTCTGCCTTGCCGGAGCCGATGAAGAACTTGGCGTCGGGCCGGTCGCGCCGGGCGGTCAGGGTGCCGACGACTTCCGCGCCTGCGCCCTTGGCCAGCATGGCAAATTCCTCGGCATGGGCCGTGAAGTCCGGATCACCCAGATCCACGCTGATAATCAGAGCGCGCATACATGCACCATATTGGAGCCAAAGCGAAAATGCCCGCCGACGTCATCCGTCTGGCGGGCAAAAAAAGGTACAGCTGGAGCGAGATTACTCAGCAGGGACTTCCACCTGGAAATTCACGGCGCGGGCGGGAACAACGGTAGAAATGGCATGCTTGTAGACCATTTGCGTGACCGTATTGCGCAGCAGCACCACGTATTGATCAAACGATTCGATTTGCCCTTGAAGCTTGATACCGTTCACCAAGTAAATCGACACGGGCACATGATCCTTGCGCAGCGTGTTCAGGAACGGATCTTGCAGAGTTTGCCCTTTATTGCTCATTGGCCAGGCTCCATTTGTTTGTTATTGAGTGATGATGTGCTTTTTTGTACTGGTGGAGCACACCGAAATACGTACTCTACAGGGTTTTCCCGGCCCGTGCTACTTGGCCGGGAAGCAAAAGTGACACCAGAGTTTTCAAGCTGAAAAGCCCATGACCATCACGCTTGCAGGACCTCCGCGAGCCCCTTCAGAAGCAGGTCTACCTGCTCGTCCGTGCCCACGGTAATGCGAAGAAACTGATCGATGCGCGCATGACGGAAATGACGCACGATGATGCTGCGCTCGCGCAAAGCGGCGGCAAGGCCCGAAGCGTCTTTGGAGGGGTGCCGCGCGAACACGAAATTCGCGGCCGACGGCAACACTTCAAACCCCAGCGACGCCAGGCCCGCCGTCATCCGCGACCGGGTTTCGATCACGGCTTGGCGAGTCTTCTCAAAGTACTCTGTATCTTCCAATGCCGCCACTGCGCCGGCCAATGCCAGACGATCGATGGGGTAGGAGTTGAAACTGTTCTTTACGCGGTCGAGCCCATCAATGAGCTCGGCGCTACCCACGGCGAAGCCGACGCGCAATCCCGCCAGCGAACGCGACTTGGACAGCGTCTGCACGACGAGCAGGTTGTCGTAGCGCGCAACCAGGCCCACGGCTGATTCGCCACCGAAATCTACATAGGCTTCATCGACCACGACGACGGCGTCGGGGTTGCCCGCGACGATGCGCTCGACTTCGGCCAAGCTGAGTGCGCGGCCCGTGGGCGCATTGGGATTCGGGAAAATGATGGCCCCGGCCTGAGCGCCAGCCCGGGGCAGGTAGTCTTCCACATTGATGCGGAAGTCTGCCGTCAGCGGCACGGTTTCGTATTCGATGCCGTACAGGCCGCAGTAGACCGGGTAGAAACTGTAGGTGATGTCCGGGAAACGCAGCGGGCGCTCGTGCTTGAGCAGCGCCAGGAAAACATGCGCCAGCACCTCGTCGGAGCCGTTGCCCACGAAAACCTGGCCCGGCTGCACGCCCATCGTCGACGCGATCGTCTGGCGAAGGCGATCGGACGAGGGGTCAGGGTACAGCTTGAGCGTATCGTCGCAGGCTGCGCGAATGGCGTCGAGCACCTTGGGCGACGGCCCGTAAGGATGCTCGTTGGTGTTCAGCTTGATCAGATTCTGAAGCTTGGGCTGCTCGCCCGGGACATACGGACTGAGCGTCCCGACCACGGGACTCCAGAAACGGCTCATGGATCAGCTTTCCTGCGCGTAGGGGTTGTGCGAAGACTTGAATTCGATGCGCAAGGGCGTGCCGGCCAGATCGAACGCATTGCGGAAACGCGTTTCCAGGTAGCGGCGATACGAATCCGGGATGGCGTCCAGCGCATTGCCGTGAATGACGACCAGCGGCGGGTTCTGCCCGCCCTGGTGCGCATAGCGCATCTTGGGACGGAAAATGCCCTTGCGCGGAGGCTGCTGCTGCTCGATGGCGGCCTGCAGTTCACGTGTCAGCTTGGGCGTGGACAGCTTGGCGAACGCGGCGGCGTGCGCCGAATTGATGGACTTCAAGAGCGGCTTGATGCCCTGCCCGCGCAACGCTGAAATGGTGTGCATGCGCGCGAACGACAGGAAGCGCAGCTTGCGCTGGAATTCGCGCTCGATGCGTTCTTTTTCCTCGCCGTCCAGGCCATCCCACTTGTTGATGGCCACCACGACGGCGCGGCCGGTTTCCAGCACGAAGCCCGCGATGTGGGCATCCTGCTCGGAAATCTCGGTGTGCGCGTCCAGCATCAGCAGCACGACGTTGCTGGCCTCGATGGCCTGCAGCGTCTTGATGACGGAGAATTTTTCAACGGCCTCGAATACCTTGCCGCGCTTGCGCAGGCCGGCGGTGTCGATCAGCGTGTAACGGCGGCCATCACGGTCGAAATCGATCTCGATGGCGTCGCGCGTCGTGCCGGGCAAGTCAAACGCGATCACGCGTTCTTCGCCCATCAAGGTATTGATGAGGGTCGATTTGCCGACGTTCGGACGGCCCACGATCGCCAGCTTGATGCGGTGATCGTGATCGCCTTCCTCGAAGACTTCTTCTTCGGCAGGCGGCTCGGCCAGGTCTTTCAGCGCCAGCTCGATCAGATCGACGATGCCGTCGCCGTGCGCCGCCGAAATCGGATAGGGCTGGCCCAATCCCAGCTCGTGGAACTCGGAGATGGCCGGGCCCAGACCCATCCCTTCCGCCTTGTTCACCGCCAACAGCACGCGTTGCTGGCCGGACTTGCGCAGCAACTGCGCGATTTCGTGGTCGTGTGCATTGATGCCGGCGCGGGCGTCCACCAGGAACACCACCACATCCGCTTCGGCGATGGCCTGCCGCGTCTGGCGGGCCATCTCCAGCAGGATGCCGTCCTTGGCGACGGGTTCGAAACCGCCGGTATCGATAGCGATGAACGGGATCTCGCCTACCCTGCCCTCACCGTAATGGCGATCGCGGGTCAGGCCGGAAAAATCGGCCACCAACGCGGCGCGCGATCGCGTCAGGCGGTTGAAAAGGGTCGACTTCCCCACATTGGGGCGACCGACCAGGGCAACGACAGGCTTGAAAGACACGGTGTAAGGCTTTGTTCTATAGGTTTTAGTTGGCGCCGATCATGACGAGATTGCCATTTCCCGTCTGGACCAGCACACCTTGGGGGGTGGTTTGCGGCGGCGAAACGACGGCGCCTCCACCCACGGACAGCCGCGCCATCAGGCTGCCATCACTACGGGACAGGAAGTGCAGGTAGCCTTCCAGGTCGCCCACTGCCAGCGCTCCACCCAGCATAGCCGGTGCGGTGACTTGGCGGTTCTTCAGCGCTGCCTGCTTCCAGACATTGCCGCCATTATCCAGCGCAAACGCGCTGACGACGCTGTTCTGGTCAGCCGAATAGGCGAAACGCTCGTCCAGCGTCAAGCCGCTGACGCTGGAAAAATCCTTGGCCCACAACGGGCGGCCACCCGCCGTGACGTCAAAGCAGACGATACGCCCTTGATAGGCGACCGCGCAAAGGAGATTACCCGCGATGCGCGGGACACCGACGACGTCGGTCAGGCGCTCGAGGTCGCTTGCGCCCTTGGGCGTGGCCACGGTGCCTTCCCACTGCACATTACCGCTGTTGGAGGCAATCGCCATCAGCTTGCCGCCCGGCAGGCCGGTGATGACCAGGCCTTCGGCCAGCACCATCTGCGACACGCTGCGCAGGGCCAGCGACGGACCGGGGCGCTGCACGCTCCAGACACGTTCGCCGCTGTTGGCGTCGAACGCCTGGATGCGGTAGTCGCCACTGCGCACGACCACGATGCCGTAGCCCACCACGGGCGGGATCGTGACGTCGCTGGTGGCGCGGACCTTCCACTTCACCTTGCCGTTGTCGTCGAAGGCGATCACGTCGCCGTCGGGCGAGGCCACCGCGGTGGTGGTGCCATCGCTGCCGGCGCCGGCCGACAGCTTGCCGTCGGTCTTGGCCTTCCAGAGGGGACGGCCGCTTTGCAGGTCAAACTTGCCCACCGAGCCGTCCGGCGTGGCGGCGTACACGGCGCTGCCCAGGACCGTGGGCGCGAAGCCCAGGCCGGATCCGCTGCCGATCGAGGTCGACCAGACCTGATGCACGGACATACCGGCCTTGTACTCGGTCAGCGGCGCGGGATCGTAACGGCCGTCATCGTGCGAAAACAAGCCACATCCGCCCAGCGCAAGCAAGCTTGCCAGGCAAACGGCGCCACGCCACGTACGACCAGGTGCAAATTTACGCATTACAGTCACGCTCCGCTCAAGGCATCCAATTTCAACTGCACAACCTGGGTCATCGGATTCGACGTGCCCAGGCCATCAATGGCGCTTTGCCATGCCGCACGCGCTTCGTCGCGCTTGCCTTGCGCAGCGAGGATATCGCCACGGCGGTCCGCGAACAAGGCGGCAAAGGCGGCCGGCGGGTTGTTCAATTGCGCTAGCGCCGCGTCATATTGCTTCTGATCAAGCAACAGGCCGGCCAGGCGCAGGCGCGCCACGGATTGCATGGCCGGGTTCTTGCCTTGCGCGGCCAGCCATTCCAGCTGCTCGCGGGCGCCAGCCTCGTCTTTCTGGGCTTGCAGGGCTTGCGCCGCGACCAGCGCGCCGCGTGCGGCGTAGCCGGTGGCCGGATATTGTTCGCGCAGCGTGGCGGCGGCGGTCTTGATGCGCACCGAGGAATCGGCGCCGCCCAGACGGGCCGCGTCTTCCAGGGCTTCGAAGTAACCCATGGCCTGATTGGCGCGGTGCGATTCGTACGCCTTCCAGCCCCACCAGCCGCCCCATGCCAGGGCAACGACGGCAAACAGCGTGACGATCAACGTGCCGTAACGCGCCCACCACGCCTTGATTGCGTCCAGTTTTTCCTGTTCTTCGAGATCGTATGCCATGCCTTAACCCTTGTTGTTCAGTACCGCAGCCAGATCCGTCAGCGGGACCTGCTGCTGAGCGGCCTCGCCCTGGGCGTCCGCGCGCAAATATTTGACGCTGGCGGTCTGCGACGCGACTTCATCGGCGCCAAGAATAACCGCAACCTTGGCGCCGCTGGCATCCGCGCGCTTGAATTGGGACTTGAAACCAGCCGAACCGGCATGCACGATCACCGACAGGCCGGCGTCGCGCAGGTCTTCGCCGACCCGGGCAGCCAGACGCTGGGCCTCTTCACCCTGGTGCACCACATAGACGTCGCACTCGGCCGGCGCTTCCAGCTGCATGCTCTGTTCCCACAGGTCCAGCAGGCGCTCCATGCCGATCGCGAAGCCGACCGCAGGCGCGTGCTTGCCACCCAGCAGTTCAACCAGGCCGTCATAGCGACCGCCGCCGCAGACCGTGCCCTGGGAGCCCAGGCGGTCGGTGACCCACTCGAACACCGTCAGGTTGTAGTAGTCAAGGCCGCGCACCAGGCGCGGGTTCAGGCTGTATTCAATGCCGGCGTCCGTCAGGCGCTGGCACACGCCATCGAAGTGCGCGCGGGATTCTTCACCCAGGAAGTCGAACAGGCGCGGCGCGCTGTTGGCCATTTCCTGCATGGCCGGATTCTTGGTATCCAGCACGCGCAGCGGGTTGGTGTACAGGCGGCGCTGGCCGTCTTCGTCCAGGATGTCGCGGTGCTTTTCCAGGTGCTCGATCAGGGCGGCGCGGTGCGCGGCGCGCTCGGCGGGCTGACCCAGCGAATTCAGTTCCAGACGCACATCCTTCAGCCCCAGCAGCTTCCACAAGCGGGCCAGCATGACGATCAGTTCGGCGTCCACGTCAGGGCCGGCAAACCCCAGGGCCTCGACGTCGATCTGATGGAACTGGCGGTAGCGGCCGCGCTGCGGGCGCTCGTGGCGGAACACGGGGCCGATCGAGTAGACGCGCTGCGGGCGGTCATAGAGCATGTTGTGCTCGATCGAGGCGCGCACGATGCCGGCAGTCATTTCGGGACGCATCGTCAGCGATTCGCCGTTCAATGCGTCGGTGAACGTGTACATCTCTTTTTCGACGATGTCGGTCACTTCGCCGATGCCGCGCGTGAACAAGCGCGTATGCTCAAGCACGGGCGTACGCACATTGCGGTAGCCATAGCCGCGCAGCCAGCCGCGCACGATTTCCTCGAACTGTTCCCAGCGGGCGCTCGTCCCGGGCAACACGTCATTCATGCCGCGTATGGCGGCCACTTTCTGGAAAGCTTGAGTCATCTTGATCATGCCGTATCACGCGCCTGCCGGCGCGCCCACGGCTACACCCTTTCTTTTAATGAGAGGCGAGCGCGCCGTAACGGCGCGCCACGTAGTCTTCGACGATGGCCTGGAACTCTTCGGCGATATGGTCGCCTTTGAGCGTAACCGTGCGCTCGCCGTCCACGAATACCGGCGCCGCAGGCACTTCGCCCGTTCCCGGCAGACTGATTCCGATATCGGCATGACGGCTTTCGCCCGGCCCATTGACCACACAGCCCATGACCGCGACGTTCATGCTTTCGACGCCCGGATACTGCGCTTTCCAGACCGGCATCTGGCGGCGCAGGTAGGACTGGATGCTATCAGCAAGCTCCTGGAAGAACGTGCTGCTGGTGCGGCCGCAACCGGGGCATGCCACCACCATCGGCGTGAACGCGCGCAGACCCATCGTCTGCAGGATCTCTTGCGCCACGATGGCTTCGCGGCTGCGATCGCCACCGGGTTCCGGCGTGAGCGAAATGCGGATGGTGTCACCGATGCCCTGCTGGAGCAGCACCGCCAACGCGGCGGTGGACGCCACGATGCCTTTGCTGCCCATGCCGGCTTCGGTAAGGCCCAGATGCAGGGGGTAGTCGCAACGGACGGACAAATCGCGGTAGACCGCGATCAAGTCCTGCACATGGCTGACCTTGCAGGACAGGATGATGGCGTCGCGCCGCAGGCCGAGCTCTTCGGCACGCTGCGCGTTGGAAATGGCCGACACGACCAACGCATCGCGCATCACGGCCTGGGCCTCCCAGGGCTGCGCGCGGCGGCTGTTTTCGTCCATCTTGCGCGCCATCAGCTCGTGGTCCAGGCTGCCCCAGTTCACGCCGATGCGCACGGGTTTGTCGTAGCGGCAGGCCACGTCGATCATTTGCGCGAAGTTGTCGTCGCGCCGCTTGCCGCCGCCCATGTTGCCGGGGTTGATCCGGTACTTGGACAGCGCCTGCGCGCATTCGGGAAACTGCGTCAGCAGCTTGTGGCCGTTGTAGTGGAAATCGCCCACCAGCGGCACGTTCACGCCCATGCGGTCGAGCTGTTCGCGGATGGCGACCACTTCGCGAGCCGCTTCGGGCGTATTCACCGTGATGCGCACCAGCTCGGAGCCGGCCAGCGCCAGCTCTTTGACCTGGATCGCCGTGGCGATGGCGTCGGCGGTGTCGGTGTTGGTCATGGACTGCACCACGACCGGGGCGTCGCCGCCCACCATCACGACGCGATCGCCCCACTTCACCGCCACCGAACGCGTGGCGCGGCGCAGCGCGGCCCCCACGGAGGGAGGCGGCACATCCTGGCAAGGCAGAGGAGAATCTTGCATCGGTGGAACCGGGTTACTTGGTCGGCTTCTGCAGCCAGTCGAACGGCAGCCATTGCTGCGGCAACCAGCCTTGCCAGAAGGCATACGCCACGCCGGCGGCCAGCACCAGCACGATGGCGATGAGCCATCCCCAGGAGGTCGAGGACGAACGGTCGTCGTCGGCGCTGGACTGGGGGATGGAATGCGCCGAATGCAGGGCGCCCGGGCTCAGTTTCACCGGACCGGTGACACGGGCTTTGGGGTCCAGCGAATCGACGATGGCTTGAGAATCCGCGCCCAGCAGGCGCGCGTAGTTACGGACCAGGCCGCGCAGGGAAACGCCGGTGGGCAGGTCCGCCCACGCTTCGTTTTCTAGGGCTTCGATCTGCTTCGTGGAAAACTTGATGCGGCTGGACACTTCGTCGAGCGACCAGCCTTTGGACTGGCGCAGCGTTCGCAATGCCGAGCCCACGCTGCCCGCAGCGCTGGCGGGCGTTTCAGAAACTGCAGAAGCGAAATCCTGCGTCATGCATGCACCTGTTTAATTGGTATGGTCTGGCGCTGTGCGGCATTGCGCTCGGTAATCCGAGTGCGGTCCCGCACTTCTCCGGCCAGTTGACCACAAGCTGCATCGATATCGTCGCCCCGGGTCTTGCGCACGGTCGTGATGATGCCCGCGTCCATCAGACGCTGCGCGAACACCTTGACGCGTGCTGAGTTGGAGCGCTTCAGGCCCGACTCGGGGAAGGGGTTGAACGGAATCAGATTGAGCTTGCAGCGCAGCTGGCGTGCAATTTGGATCAGTTCCTTGGCGTGCTGGTCGGTGTCGTTGATGCCGTCCAGCATGCAGTATTCAAACGTGATGAAGTCGCGCGGGGCGAACGCCAGATAGCGTTCGCACGCCGCCAGCAACTCTTTCAGCGGGTACTTCTTGTTCAGCGGCACCAGCTCGTCGCGCAGCGCATCGTTGGGCGCATGCAGCGAGACGGCCAGCGCCACCGGACAGTCCTGCGACAGGCGGTCCATCATGGGGACGACGCCCGAGGTGGACACCGTGACGCGACGGCGGGACAAGCCGTAGGCGTTGTCGTCCAGCATCAGGCGCAGCGCCGGCAGGACCTGGTCGTAGTTGAGCAGGGGCTCGCCCATGCCCATCATCACCACGTTGCTGATGACGCGCGTATCTTCGGTGGTTTTGGCGCTTTCCAGGCGGGCGGTGCCGATGTCGGCTTCCAGCACGCGCTTGGCCCACCACAACTGGCCGATGATTTCGCTGGTTTTCAGGTTGCGGTTGAAGCCCTGGTGCCCGGTCGAGCAAAAGCGGCAGTTCACCACGCAGCCGGCCTGGCTGGAAATGCAAAGGGTGCCGCGATCGTCTTCGGGGATGAAGACGGTTTCGATGGCATTGCCCTGCCCCACGTCGAACAGCCACTTGCGCGTGCCGTCGGTCGAGCGCTGCTCGATATTGACGGGCAAGGCCTCGATGCGGCAATGCGACGCAAGCTGGCCGCGGAACTCGCGGGCCAGGTCGGTCATGGCGTCGAACGAATCGGCGCCGCGCTGATGCATCCAGCGCTGCAGCTGGCGGGCGCGAAACGGCTTGCCGCCCCACTGCCCGACAAGTTCGGACAGGGCGGAGCCATCCAGCCCCAGCAGATTGATTCGTTCGACGGATTCCATGACCTGGGTAACGCTAAAAAACTAAAACAGTGCTTCCGGAGAAATCAACGGCTGTGGATGTTGATTTCGGGGAAGAAGAAAGCGATTTCGACAGCAGCCGTTTCCGGAGCGTCCGAGCCGTGCACGGCGTTGGCGTCGATGCTGTCGGCGAAATCGGCGCGGATGGTGCCGGGAGCAGCCTTCTTCGGGTCCGTGGCGCCCATCAGGTCGCGGTTCTTCAGGATGGCGTCTTCACCTTCCAGCACTTGCACGAAGACCGGGCCCGAGATCATGAAATCGACCAGGTCCTTGAAGAAGGGGCGTTCCGAGTGCACGGCGTAGAAACGCTCGGCATCGGCGCGCGACAGTTGCGCCAGGCGGGCGGCGATGACCTTCAGGCCGGCTTGCTCGAAGCGGCCGACGATCTGGCCGATGACGTTCTTGGCGACGGCGTCGGGCTTGATGATCGAGAGGGTGCGTTGGATGGACATAAGAACTCCGAAAGCTGATTTCTGACTGGTTTCTGATGAATTGCCTGGCGTGGCTCTGCACTTGTCGGTGTCACCCTTGAAGTGTCATCGCGCGATTGGCGCACAGGCGGTCCGGATTGTTTGAACAGTTCTGCTGAACGCTCCGGGCCGTCCTGAACCACATGGCCAAGGCAGGGATTCGACACTGCCTACCGATCAGACGCGCCCTCAATTCTGCTTCGGATTTCTGAAACGCGGACTTTTCCGTGCGCATTTCCGAAGGAATCCTTAATGAATTCAGGGACTTCTAAAAGGTTTACAGTAACCCGGTATTCTAACACGCTGAGAAGACCGCATTACATCTTAAAATGAGCGGTTTGCTGCCCGTATCCCTACGCCGGGCGCCCTGTTTGCCGGAACCCTGTAATGACTCAAGCCGCCCCCCCGAACGCCGCGAATCCCGCGAGCGACACCCCGGAACTCTCCAAGAGCTTCGAACCCTCCGAACTGGAATCCCGCTGGTATGCCGAGTGGGACAAGCGCGGCTACTTCACGGCGGGCCAGCACGTAAAAACGGGGACGGAAAGCCAGCCGTATGTGATCCAGTTCCCGCCGCCCAACGTGACGGGCACGCTCCACATGGGCCATGCCTTCAACCAGACCATCATGGATGGCCTGGTGCGCTACCGCCGCATGGCGGGCGACGACACCGTGTTCATCCCCGGCACCGACCACGCCGGAATCGCCACCCAGATCGTTGTTGAGAGACAGCTGGACGCTCAGAAGGTTTCCCGCCACGACCTCGGCCGCGAAAAATTCGTGGAAAAGGTCTGGGAGTGGAAGGAAAAGTCGGGCAACGCCATCACCGAGCAGGTGCGCCGCCTGGGCGCGTCGGCCGACTGGCCCCGCGAATATTTCACCATGGACGACCGCATGTCGCGCGGCGTGGTGGAAACCTTCGTGCGCCTGCATAAACAGGGACTGATCTACCGCGGCAAGCGCCTGGTCAACTGGGACCCGAAGCTGCTGACCGCCGTGTCCGACCTGGAAGTCCAGTCCGAAGAGACCGATGGCCACATGTGGCACATCCTCTACCCCTTCGTCGACGGACCTCAGACCATCGTCGACAAGGACGGCCAGACCGTCACGCTGCGCGGCATGACGATCGCCACGACGCGCCCGGAAACGATGCTGGCCGACGGCGCCCTGTGCGTGCACCCCGACGACCCGCGCTACCAGCACCTGATCGGCAAGGAAGTCGAACTGCCGCTGTGCGACCGCAACATCCCCATCATCGCGGACGATTTCGTCGACCCCGCATTCGGCACCGGCTGCGTCAAGATCACCGGCGCCCACGATTTCAACGACTACGCCTGCGCGATGCGCCATGATCTGCCGCTGATCGTGATCTTCACGCTGGATGCGCACATCAATGAAAACGGCCCCAAGCAGTTCCAGGGCCTGGAGCGCTACGAAGCGCGCAAGGCGGTCGTCGCCCAACTGGACGCCGAAGGCTATCTGGTCAAGATCGAACCGCACAAGATGATGCAGCCCAAGGGCGACCGCACCGGCGTCGTGCTAGAGCCCATGCTGACGGACCAGTGGTTTGTCGCCATGAGCAAGCCGGCCCCGGAAGGCACGCTGAACCCGGGCAAGAGCATCACCGAAGTGGCGCTGGAAGTCGTAGCCGACGGCCGCATCAAGTTCTATCCGGACAACTGGACGACCATCTACAACCAGTGGCTGAACAACATCCAGGACTGGTGCATCTCGCGCCAGCTGTGGTGGGGCCACCAGATCCCGGCCTGGTATTCGGAAGACGGCCAGGTCTTCGTTGCCCACGACGAAGCCGGCGCCATCGAACAGGCGCGCGCCGCCGGCGTGACGGGCGAGCTCACCCGCGACCCGGACGTGCTGGACACCTGGTTTTCGTCGGGCCTCGTGCCCTTCACGACGCTGGGCTGGCCGGAAAACACACCGGACCTGCAACGCTACCTGCCCTCCAGCGTGCTGGTCACGGGCTTTGACATCATCTTCTTCTGGGTCGCCCGCATGGTCATGCTGACCACGCACCTGACCGGCCAGATCCCGTTCAAGCACGTCTACGTGCACGGTCTGATCCGCGACGCCGACGGCCAGAAGATGAGCAAGTCCAAGGGCAACACGCTAGACCCGGTCGACCTGATCGACGGCATCGACCTGGACGGCCTGGTCGCCAAACGCACCTATGGCCTGATGAACCCCAAGCAGGCGGGCGCCATCGAAAAAGCCACGCGCCGCCAGTATCCGGATGGCATCCCCGCCTTCGGCACCGACGCGCTGCGCTTCACGATGGCGGCTTACGCCACGCTGGGCCGCAACATCAACTTCGACCTGAAGCGCTGCGAGGGCTACCGCAACTTCTGCAACAAGCTGTGGAACGCCACGCGCTTCGTGCTGATGAATACCGAAGGCCACGACCTGACGGGCGCGGACGCAGGCGAGACCTCGTTCGTTGACCGCTGGATCATCAGCCAGATGCAGACGCTGGAAGCCGACGTGGCGCGCGGATTCGCCGACTACCGCTTCGACAACATCGCCAATGCGCTGTACCGCTACGTGTGGGACGAGTACTGCGACTGGTACCTGGAACTGGCCAAGGTGCAGATCCAGACCGGCACGCCCGCCCAGCAGCTGGGCACGCGCCGCACGCTGATCCGCGTGCTGGAATGCGTGCTGCGCCTGGCGCACCCGGTCATTCCGTTCATCACGGAAGAACTGTGGCAGAAGGTGTCGGTGGTGGCCGGCAAGCGCAAGGAAGGCGTGGCCGACAGCGTCAGCGTCCAGCCCTACCCGCAAGCCAATCCGGCTGCCGTG
The DNA here is from genome assembly GCF_012928505.1 of Achromobacter sp. Bel. Lineage (GTDB taxonomy): Bacteria > Pseudomonadota > Gammaproteobacteria > Burkholderiales > Burkholderiaceae_B > Achromobacter. Next base: position 72,727 of record NZ_JABBJN010000008.1, read on the forward strand.
GACGTGGCGGCCGAGGCCGACGTGGCCGAACTCAAGGCCCAGGTGGAAGCGGTGCGCGCGCTGCGCGGCGAAATGAACCTGTCGCCCGCCCTGAAGGTGCCGCTGTGCGCCCAAGGCGATGCGCCCACGCTCAAGCGCAACGCGCCGTATCTGGCTGCGCTGGCCAAGCTGAGCCAGGTCGACGTGCTGGACGCCCTGCCCGATGCCGGCGCGCCGGTTCAGGTCGTAGGCGCCAGCCGCCTGATGCTGCACGTCGAGATTGACGTGGCCGCCGAGCGCATTCGCCTGGACAAGGAAATTGCGCGCCTGGAAGGCGAGATCGCCAAGGCCAACGGCAAGCTGTCGAACGCCAGCTTCGTCGAACGCGCCCCTGCGGCGGTCGTCGAACAGGAGAAGGCGCGCATGGCGCAGTTCGGCGAAACCCTGCAGAAAGTGCGTGAACAGCGCGCCAAGCTGGGCGACTGAACAGCTGCCCTAGCTGGCTGAAACGAGAAACCCCGGACCGGTTCCGGGGTTTTTCATTTCATGGACACCATGGGCCGCAACCGTCAGACGCCGCCGTCCGTCATGCGATACCAGGTCACCACCGCATTGACGTAGAGCCGCCGCAGGCCGTACATCGGGAACGGCACGACGGACGACAAGGGCAGAGGCAGCGCGCTGGCGTCGCCTGTCGCCACGTACTGGGCCATGGCGCGACCCATGCTGGTCTGCAGCCCCACCCCGCGGCCCTGGCAGCCGATATCCACCAGCAGGCCCGGTTGCGGTTCGTGCAGATGCGGAAGGTAATCGCGGGTAACGGCAACGCGCCCGCACCAACGGTACTCGAACGGCGTACCCGCCACCTGCGGGAACAGCTTCAGCATCACCCGCTCCAGATGCGCCCAGTCCGCCTGCCCCTTGGGCTCACGGAACGGGCCGCGCCCGCCCATCAGCAACCGGCCCTGATGGTCCAGCCGGAAATACAGCAACAGGTTGCGGGTGTCGGAGCTGACGTGCCCTTCGGGAAGGATGCCCACGCGCACCGTCTCAGGCAACGGCGCCGTGGCCACCTGGAAGGTATTGGCATCGATGATGGACGTCTTCAGGCCGGGCAACAGGTCGCCGCCATAGGCGTTGGTGCACATCACCACCCGGTCGGCGGTGACCGCCGCGCCACCGGCGGTCGTCGCTACCCATTTGCCGCCGTTGCGCGTCAGGCCGGTGACGGGCGTATCCGTGTGAATCGTGGCGCCGGCATTCAGCGCAGCGCGCGCAAGCCCACGCGCATAGCTCAGCGGCTGCACCGCGCCGGCACGGTTATCCACCCATCCGCCCAGATAGCGGTCCGTGCCCAACAAGCGGCCCACCTGCGCGCGATCCAGGGGCTGCGCATCCACCCCATGGCGCGCCCATTGCGCCGCGCGGTCGTGCGCGATACGCAGCGCGTCGGTATTGTGGGCGCCCTGGATCCAGCCTTTGCGGACGTGCGGCACATCCATGGCATGGCGGTCGATCAGGTTGAACACCACGTCCGCGGTCGAGCCTGCAAACCGCAGCAGCCGCTCGCCGCGCTCTTGGCCGAACATCGAGATCAACGCGTCCGGGTCGTACTTCAGCCCAGGGATCACCTGCCCGCCATTGCGCCCCGACCCGCCGAAGCCGATCTCGCGCGCTTCCAGCACCACGGTGTTGACGCCGCGTTCGGCCAGATGCAGCGCGGTGCTCAGGCCGGCGTAGCCGCCGCCGATGACCAGCACGTCCGCTTGCACGGAGACGGCAAGGGGCTGAGTCGGCGGTGGCGCCGAAGCAGTCGCTGCCCACAAGGACGGAGAAAGCGGAAACGGCACTTGCTGCATGATGATTCCTTCCTACATGGGATGCAGCACACGGCGCAGGAAATCCTGCGTGCGGGGGTGCTGCGGATGATTCAGGAGTTCTCGGGCGGCGCCCTGCTCGACCATGACGCCGCCGTCGAAGAACATGACGCGATCGGCGACCTCGCGCGCGAAGCTCATTTCATGCGTCACGACGACCATGGTCATGCCGGCCTCGGCCAGCTTGCGCATCACGCCCAGCACGTCGCCCACCAGTTCGGGGTCCAGCGCAGAGGTCGGTTCGTCGAACAAGATGGCCTTGGGTTGCATTGCCAGGGCGCGCGCAATGGCCACGCGCTGCTGCTGCCCGCCCGACAACTGGTTGGGATGCGCATCCGCCTTGTCGGCCAGCCCCACGCTGGCCAGCAGTTCGCGGCCCCGCTCCAGCACCTGCGCGCGCGGCTCCTTCTTCACGAAGATCGGACCTTCGATCACGTTCTCCAGCGCGGTGCGATGCGGAAACAGGTTGAAGCGCTGGAACACCATCGCGACCTGCGTGCGGATAGACACGATGGACGGCGCATCGGCATCGACCAGCTCGCCATCCACGGTGATGCGTCCGGCGTTGTAGCGCTCCAGCCCATTGATGCAACGCAAGATGGTGGATTTTCCGGAGCCGGACGGGCCGATCACGCACACGACCTCGCCCTTGGTGACTTCGGCGTCGATGCCCTTGAGCACCTCCAGTGGGCCAAAGCTCTTGCGGACTCCCTTGAGCTCGATCATTTCGTGGCGCTCCTTTTCTCCAGATGCCGAACCAGCAGGATCAGCGGCACGCACATCACCAGATACATCAGCGCCACCAGCGAGAACACGGTGGCGTTCTTGAAGGTGGACACGGCGATCAGCTTGCCCTGCAAGGCCAGTTCGGCCACCGTGATCGTGGACGCTTGCGAGGAATCCTTAAGCATCATGATCATGATGTTGCCGTAGGGCGGCAGCACGATCTTCACGGCTTGCGGCAACACCACGCGCCGCATCGTCATGCTCCAGCTCATGCCCATCGCCATCGCGGCCTCGATCTGCCCGCGATCGATGGCCTGGATGCCGGCGCGGAAGTTCTCGGCCTGATACGCGGAATACGCCACGCCCAGGCCGATGATGGCGGCCTGCACGGCCGTCAGCGACACCCCCATGTCGGGCATCACGAAGTAGATGTAGAACAGCAGCACAATGATCGGGATGCCGCGCAGCAGATTGATGATCCCGCCGCTGAGCTTGGACAGGAATGTGTTTCCAGAGACGCGCATCAGCGCCCACACCAGGCCCAGCACCGTCGACAACGCCAGCGAACCCAACGTCACCAGGATCGTCAGCTTCGCGCCTTGCAGCAATATCGGCAGATACTCCGCCGAGTCCTTGAAGAATTCCGTCATGACTTCACCCACCCCGACAAGGCAGCCCACGGGCACGCCGGATGCGCCCCGCCCGCCGGCGCGCGGGTGCGCGCCGGCAAGGCTGATTCGATAACACTTGATGGCTTTGCGGTCAGGCCGGCATCACGCGCCGGACAGGCCCCACTTTTTCAGGATGGCGTCGATGGCGCCACTCGCCTTCAGCTTGACCAGCGCCTTGTTGATGCGGTCGAGCAACGCCGTATCTTCCTTGCGTGTGGCCAGGCCCAGACTGCCCATGATGGTCGGCTGATAGGACGATGCCATCTTCAGGTTCGGATAGTTGCCCTGGGTCAGGATGTAGGCCGCGATGGGGAAGTCCATGAAACCGCCCTGGATGCGGCCGGCGTTGGCGTCGCGCATCATGTCGGGCGGATTGTCGTAGAGCTTCACTTCCTTGAACATGCCGCTTTTCTGGATCGGCTCGACGAATGCAGTGCCGACCTGCACGCCGACGGTCATGCCCTTCATGTCGGCAAAGGATTTGTATTCCTTGTTGTCGGTCTTCAGCACCATCAGCCCTTCGCCGTAGCGGTATACGGGGTCGGAAAAACTGACCACCTGCTGGCGCTGCGGGGTGATGAACATGGCCGCGGACACGATATCGATGCGCTTGGAGGTCAGCGAGCCGATCAGCGCCGAAAACGCCATAGGTTCGATCTGCACCTCGAACCCCGCTTCTTTGCCGACGGCCTTCACGATGTCGACCATCACGCCTTCGATGCTATTGGTCTTGGTGTCGAGAAAGGTGAAAGGACTGCCGGTGGGTGTGGACCCCACTTTCAACACCGTCTGGGCTTGCGCGCCCGCGGCCATGGACAATGCTGCGAATACCGAGACAACCAGAGTCTTGAATTTCATGACATATCCTCATCGTGGCAAAGAAGTCCGAACGACGCGCTGCGTGCCCGGTGGCGCGGCGATCCCCTGATTCGTCGCGCCGCTATATGGAAGCTGGCGCTCAGGGCGCCTGTTGTGTGTCGTCCCCCGCGGCTTGAGTGATGTTGGAGATGGCCCAGATGACCTCCGTCGTCTGCGACCCCGGATTGCGCCAGCGGCGCGGCGTGCTGCTGGCATAGCAAAAACTGTCGCCCTCATTGAGCAGCATGACGCGGTCGCCCACCCATAGCTCAAGCGAACCCTTGAGCACTACGCCGATCTGCTCGCCCTGGCCCGTGACGAAAAGCTCCTGCCCGGTCGAGCCGCCGGGCTCGATGGTGGCGCGGCACAGGTCCATGCTGCGGCAGGCGGGCGGCGTGTACATCTCTTTGCTGATGCCCTTTTCGCTCAGGTCGATATAACGGTGCGTGCCGGCCCTGGCGACACGGCCGCCGTCTTCACTTTGCGTGTGTTCGGCGTTGCGCAGCAGCGAATTCACGGACACGTTGAATTCGCGCGCCAGCACGTGCAGGACCTTTACCGACGCGGAACTCAGGCCGCGCTCGATCTGGCTCAGCAAGCCCAGCGACATGCCGCAAGCGCGGGCCACCTCCGCAAGCGAGCGCCCGTGCTGCTTGCGCAACTGGCGCAATTGCTGGCCCAACCACAAGTCGACGGCGGATTCCGGCCGGCCCGCCAGCGCGCTTGTCGCCGCCGGCAAGGCGGCGCGGCGTTCAGAGGCAGAAAGGCCAGCGGTGGATCGACCCGAAATGGATCGGCCAGAAGGAGATCGAGTCATATGAAAATTTCATTTGCATGTAATTTTCAATACTAAGGAGCAGCCGAAATGCCCACAACCTAGGAACATCCCTAGCGCTTGCGGGGCCGGATCAAAGACGGGATTGCTTAGGACGCGTCCGGTGCTTTCGGGGGCTGGGCGGACGTGGCCGACGGTTTGCGCCTGCGTTTCGGCGCGTCGGCGGCCGAATCGTAGGTGCCGGCCAGTTCAGCCAGGTAGCGTTCGTCCGCCTTGTTCAGCCAGCCTTTCGCCCGAGCCGATTCGATCAGTTCGGGACGCCGGGCGGCCGTCAGCGCAAGCGAACGCTCGCGCCGCCAGCGGGCGATATTGGCGTGATGGCCGCTAAGCAGCGGCGCAGGCACGGACTCGCCTTCGTACACTTCGGGACGCGTGTAATGCGGGCTGTCCAGCAGGCCGGACAAGGTGTCGTTGAACGAATCCTGCAGGGCGGAATCACCATCGTTCAACACCCCTGGCACCAGGCGCACGGCGGCGTCGATCACCGCCAGCGCAGCGATCTCTCCGCCGGACAAGACGAAGTCGCCCAGAGAAATCTCATGCGTGACGCAGCGTTCGATGAACCGCTGGTCCACGCCTTCGTAGCGGCCGCAAATCAGGATGATCCCATCGCTTGCGGCCAATTTTTCGGCACCCGCCTGGTCGTAGCGCTGGCCGACTGGCGCCAGCAGCGCCACAGGGGCGCGGCCCAAGCCAAGCGCTGCGCGCGCGCCCTGGGCGGCATTGACAGCGGCTTCCAAAGGCGCCGCCATCATGACCATTCCGGGGCCGCCGCCATACGGGCGGTCGTCCACCGTGCGATGGACGTCCTGCGTGAAATCCCGGGGATTCCAGGCATGCAAGGACCACCGGCCCTGGGCATGCGCCCGGCCGGTGACACCCAGATCGCGCACCACCCCGAACATTTCGGGAAAGAGCGTAATGACGTCGAATCGCATCAAAGATCCACCGGCCAGTCGCTGTCTATGCGGCGAGCAGCCAGATCGACGGCGTGTATGTGCGCACGTACGAACGGAACAAGCATTTCGGCGGGTCGGCCTTTGGCGTTCAGGATAGGCTCGGGCCCTTCGGCCCCCACCTTCTGGCACAAGACCTTCAAGACGGCGTGAGCGCCGTTATCAAGGACTTCGTCCACCACGCCAATCAGCGCGGGTTCACCGTTGGCGCTGGTGTACAGCGAACAACCGATGAGATCGACCCAGTAGTATTCGTCTTCCTTGGGCACAGGAAAAGACCCGCGCGGCGCTTGCACGGAATATCCGCGCAAGGCTTCCGCCTGATCGCGATCCGCAATGCCTGCCAGCTGGGCCACTACCGTGGAGCCCTGCGAACGGACTTGCAAAACCTTGATTGCGACAGGCGCAGACGCGACAGCGCCCCGCGCCAATTCAGGCACAGGGCGAGTCAACCACCATTGAGACGCTGAGAGCAGCACTTCGGCATTGGCCGAATGGGGCTGCACCTTAACCCAGCCTTTCACACCGTAGGCTGCACTGATGCGGCCCAGCTCGATCAAATCCGTAGGCGCCGCGTTAGAGGTTGCGGCATCAGACATGTATCGCGCTCTTCGTAATGATGAAACAGCTAAGAATGGTAGCTTTACAGCTGAACTAACGGCTTGTGTACGACGCAGGCAATTAAGCTGCGGCGGAAACCTTGGCCGAGTAGTCCTTGACCAGACGCTCGACAGCGGGCGACAGTTGTGCGCCAGTGCCGGTCCAGTACTGCACGCGATCCAGCGCAATGCGCAGGTTTTCCGTGCCTTCGCTAGCTACGGGGTTGTAGAAACCCACGCGCTCGATGAAGCGGCCGTCGCGACGGTTACGCGAATCGGTGGCCACCAGGTTGTAAAACGGACGCTTCTTGGACCCACCGCGGGCCAGGCGAATCACCACCATAGGTAATCCCTTGAATTAGTTGTGAAAAACGGGAAATTCTAGCACTTAAACAAGCCGGCTGGCAAATGCAGGTGCTGAATCAGTCGTGGCGGCGCAATTTGTATCCTAAAACACCGCATCCGGGTATTCTACAAATATGGGCCGGAGCCCACCGCAAATGAAAGTGTAGCCTCACGGCACGCTTCGCGTCTTTCATTTCGTGCGGTTGAACCTGAGTGCGTGTGAAGAATAACCCGATTGGAGAGATCGGTTTTATGTCGACCTGCGCAAGACCTGACGCTTTGCTCCCCCCGGCTACGCCGCTACGGCGCCGCCCCTCCCCTGCATTCAAACCCTCGTCCTGAGGGCTGGACACTCCCCCCCTTTTGCTCTACCCCCCGGTTTTCCCCGCGTTTTTTCCGTGTTTTTTCCCAACACTTCCTCTATTGGAGAGGTGCCACACCATGAAGAACCAGAAATCCGCCTTCGCCCCCGTCGCGCGCCTTGCTCTGACCGGCCTACTGCTGGGCACGCTGGCAATGCCGCTTGCGGCCTCCGCCCGTGTCGTAGGCGCGGCATTGACCACCGCTTCGGGCAAAGTCACGGCCGTTGACCCCGCGACCCGCACCATCACGCTGCAAGGCGCCAACGGTAATACCGTGGACGTGCTGGCGGGCCCGGAAGTCCGCAATTTCCAACAGATCAAGCCGGGCGACACGCTGACGCTGGACTATTACGAGTCCGTCGCGGTCGATGTGCGCCCGGCCGGTTCGGGCGCCCCCGAAGTGGTGACCGAGACCGCCGCCAACCGCAGCGCCAAGGGCGCCAAGCCGGGCGGCGCAATGGGCCGCCAGACGACGATCACCGCCGAGATCTGGCACATCAACAAAAGCGCCAACCTGGTCACGCTGAAGGGCCCGCAAGGCGGCATGCGCACGATCCAGGTGAAGGATCCCGCCCTGCAGGCGCGCCTGCAGCAGCTCAAGGAAGGGGATCTGGTGGATTTCACCATCACCCAGGCTGTCGCGGCAGCCATCCACAAGTAAGCACATCTCGCGTCGACGCAAAAAGGCCCGCGGGATGAAGCGGGCCTTTTTATTCGAGCGCCGGCACGGGCCTCAACGGCCCGCGCGCGTCAGCGCCTGCGCAGGTAATGCACGCCGCGGCCGTCGTCCTCTTGCTGCAGGACCAGCGTGTTGCCGGTCTGCCGCGCAAAGGCCTGGAAGTCGCGAATGGCGTTGCGGTCCGTGGTGATGACGCGCAACACGTCGCCGCTGGCCATCTGCGCCAAGGCCTTCTTGGCGCGCAGGATGGGCAAGGGACACGTCAGGCCACTGGCATCCACTTCCTGCTCGAAGGCAGGCGCTTGCGCGCCCGAATCGAGGCCGGTTTCAACGCTGTCCATCAGAGACGCTCGTCCACCCACTTCTGCACGCCGGCGATCGCCGCGGGCAAGGCCGCAAGGTCGGTGCCGCCGCCCATGGCCATGTCGGGACGGCCACCGCCCTTGCCGCCCACCTGGCTGGCGACAAAGCCCACCAGGTCGCCGGCCTTGATGCGGTCGGTCAGATCGGCCGTAACGCCGCCCACCACGCTGATCTTGCCGTCGGCGGAGCCGGTGGCAAGCAGCACGACGGCCGGTTTCAGGCGGTCTTTCAGGTTGTCGACCATGCCGCGCAAGGCTTTGGGATCCACGTCGCCGATGCTGGCGGCCAGGACCTTGATGCCCTTGACGTCCACTGCGGCGCTGGCGGCCAGGTCATTGCCCGCGCTGGCAGCCAGCTTGTTGCGGGATTGTTCCAGATCCTTTTCCAACGCCTTGATCTGGTCCTGCACCTGCGCGATGCGCGCCGGCACGTCGGCCGGCGTGCTGCGCAGCATGCCAGCGATCTGGGTCAGCAGGGCGTTCTGGCTCTGCACCCAAGCCAGCGCGTTGTCTCCGGTGATGGCCTCGATGCGGCGCACCCCCGCGGCCACGCCGCCTTCGGAAATGATCTTGAACAGGCCGATGTCGCCCGTGCGGCTGACGTGCGTGCCGCCGCAGAGTTCGCGCGAGAAGCCGATGTCCAGCACCCGCACGGTATCGCCGTACTTTTCGCCGAACAGTGCCATAGCACCACCCTTGACGGCGTCGTCGTAGGCCATGACCTGGGCCACGGTGGGCTGGTTGGCCAACACTTCGGCGTTGACGATGGCTTCGACGCGAGCAATCTGCTCGGCGGTCATCGGCGAGTCCTGCGCAAAGTCGAAGCGGGTCTTGTCGGGATCCACCAGCGAGCCGCGCTGCTGCACGTGCGAACCCAGCACCTGGCGCAAGGCCTTGTGCATCAGGTGGGTGGCCGAGTGGTTGCGGATCGTGCGGGCGCGGCGGACCGCGTCAACGCGGGCCAGCAGGGTATCGCCCACCGACAGCGAACCGGATTCCAGCACGCCATGGTGGCCGGACACGCCGGCCTGGATCTTCAAGGTGTCGCCGACGGCAAAGCGCACGCCGTCCGCTTCCAGCAAGCCCGTGTCGCCGACCTGGCCGCCCGACTCCGCGTAGAACGGGGTGGCGTCCAGCACGACCACGGCGCTTTGGCCGGCTTTCACTTCCTGCACCTGGGTGCCGTCCACGTACAGGGCGGTGACCTTGACGTTGTCCAGCTCCAGCTTTTCATAGCCTTCGAAGCGCGTTTCGGCCCCTTCGTAGCTGAGGCCTTCGGCCATCTTGAACTTGCCGGCGGCGCGAGCCTGGTCGCGCTGGCGTTCCATGGCGACCTCGAAGCCGGCCATGTCGATTTCCACTTCGCGTTCGCGGCAGATGTCGGCGGTCAGGTCCACGGGGAAGCCGTAGGTGTCGTACAGCGTGAACAGCGTATTCCCGTCCAGCACGCCGCCCTTGGCGACATTGGCCAGGGCCGTGTCCAGGATGCGCATGCCGTGTTCCAGCGTTTCGCCGAAACGCTCTTCTTCCTGCTTGAGTACCTGGGCCACGCGGTCGGCCATGGCGGCCAGTTCCGGATAGGCTTCGCCCATTTCGGCGACCAGATCCGGCACCAGGCGGTGGAAGAACGGCTTGGTCTGGCCCAGCTTGTAGCCATGGCGCAGCGCGCGGCGCACGATACGGCGCAGCACGTAGCCGCGGCCTTCGTTGCTGGGGATCACGCCGTCGACGATCAGGAACGAGCAGGCGCGGATGTGGTCCGCGATGACCTTGAGCGAATTGTTTTCCAGGTCTTTGATGCCGGTTTCGCGAGCAGCGGCGTGGATCAGCTTCTGGAAAAGGTCGATTTCGTAGTTGGAGTGCACGCCCTGCAGGACGGCGGCGATGCGCTCCAGACCCATGCCGGTATCGACACAGGGGCGCGGCAGGCGCGGCATGTTGCCGGCGGCGTCGCGCTCGAACTGCATGAACACCAGGTTCCAGATTTCGATGTAGCGGTCGCCGTCTTCCTCGGGCGATCCCGGGGGGCCGCCCCAGATTTCCGGACCGTGGTCAAAGAAGATTTCGGAGCACGGACCGCAAGGACCGGTGTCGGCCATCTGCCAGAAGTTGTCGGAGGCGTAGCGCGCGCCCTTGTTGTCGCCGATGCGGATGATGCGCTCGGTCGGCACGCCGACTTCCTTGGCCCAGATGTCGTAGGCTTCGTCGTCTTCCTGGTACACCGTGACCCAGAGTTTTTCGGCCGGCAGTTTGTAGACCTGCGTCAGCAGTTCCCAGGCGTATTGGATGGCGTCGCGCTTGAAGTAGTCGCCAAAGCTGAAGTTGCCCAGCATTTCGAAGAACGTATGGTGGCGGGCCGTGTAGCCCACGTTCTCCAGGTCGTTGTGCTTGCCGCCGGCGCGCACGCTGCGCTGCGACGACGTGGCGCGCGAGTACGACCGCGATTCCTTGCCGGTGAAGACGTCCTTGAACTGGACCATGCCCGAATTGGTGAAGAGCAAGGTCGGGTCGTTGCCGGGGACGAGCGACGACGAAGGAACAATGGTGTGCCCCTTCGACTTGAAGAATTGCAGGAACTGGCGGCGAATCTCAGAGGATTTCATCGTGGATGACGCAGGATTTAGGCGAATCTTTGATTATAGAGGGTTGGCGGAAAAGCGCCGCGCCCACGGGCGGCAGTCTCTAGCGGACGCACACGTAGCCGGTGGTCCACCCTTCCGTTTCCGTCCATTTTCCGCCTGCGGATACGATGACCGCTTGATACCCCGCCGGACACGAACACTCCCCAGTACGTGGATTAGCCGTCGACTGCCCGGAATAATGCCGGCATCCGAACCGGTTATTGCTGCTGAAAGCGCCCCCGAACCCGCCGCTGGCGGGCTGCCAGACGCCGGACTGGCATGCCAGCAGGTCGCCTGCCTGCGTGCTGGCCATCGTTCCGTTGGCCAGGCCGCATACATGCCCCGGCTGGGCGCGGCCGCCGACGCTCAGGTAGGCGCCCGTGGCCATCGATGCCGCAACGGTCAGCGACCCGCTCAATGCCGGATCGCGCGCGTCGCCGATGCGAACGAATGGTTCCAGGTCGGGCAAAACGGGGGGAGTATCGCCCCCCAGTTCGGCCCCCGCCCCCGCCCACAGCGCCAGCGTGCCGGGCGCATAGGTTGGCGCGCCTGGCGCCAAGGGGTTGCCGAACCGGAACGCGGCGCCTCGGGTCTGCCCTGGCGTGTCGGGCCAGACGGCCCCGCCATAGCCGCCCGCGGCTTCGATGACGGACGCGATGCCGATTACGTCAGGCGACCCCGTCCCCCGTTTCAACAGCGGCGTGGCGCTGTAGATCAAGGCATCGATCCTGCACCGCTCGCCCGGGCAGTCCCCTCCTTTCTGCACCCGGACTTGCGCGCCGAATCCCAGCGCCGAGCGTTCGGGGAAGTCGGCCGGCAGGTGCGCCAACGCCCGCAATTCCGCCACCGTAGGGGATTGCGGATCCGCAAACAGCGGTGCGCCCCCGGCGTCCAGGGGCGCCGCCCCCTGGGCCAGCGCGTCAAAATGCCGCGCCAGCATCCCGGCGGCCGCCTGCCGAATCTGCGCCATCCACACCCCCGCCGAGCGCGCCGCCGCATCTTCGATCCGTTGGACAAGCTGGTTGGAAGCCCAAATGGCGGTCACGGCAGTCAAGGCCAGCGCCAGCGCCATACCCGCCAGCGAAAAACCGGCCTGGCGGCGACACACGCGGGCAGCGCGTTCCGGCAAGAAGCGGCGCGTCATTTCGCGGTAAAGGTGAACGTATTGACGTCGCCCTGGCTGCACTGGGCCTGAGCCAGCGCGGCCCGGTACGGCACCGCGGGCGTCGCAAGCGCGTCTTTCACGATCTTGGCGCCTGAATTTCCTCCGATGGAGATCGTCTCCGAAACCCGTTGGAGCACAGAAGCCAGCGCCGGGCAGGCGGCATGGCTGACATTGGTGAGCGTGACCGTGAACGCGGAGCCCAACCCGGCCCCGCCCAAGGCGGCGGCCACCACTTCGACGATGCCGTTGCGGCCGGAGCCGCTGCCTCCCAATCCGTGCACGATGCGCGCCGACGCCCCGCTGCCCTGGACGGCCAATACGCTGGAATCGCGCAGGGCATTGGCCATGGCTCCGGTGTCCAGCCCCGTATAAGGCGTGACGCCTCCGCCCTGGGCATTGATTTTCATGCTGGCGATGAAGCGTTGGAGCTCTTCGCCGACTTTTGGCACCTTGTTTTCGATGACATATGCCCCGATCGCGGGGATGCCCACGATCGCGATCAACAGGACGATCGCGGTCACGATGGACACTTCCATCAAAGAAAATCCACGCTGGCGCCTGGCGCCGGATTGAAACTTCAGAACCTGTTGCATCACACCCTCCGTTGAGTAAATAGGACACGCATGCGCGCCGGGGTCCGCCTGTGTGGCCAGCACACGGCAACGCTATTGGCTTGCATAAAAGTTGGTCAGCGCCCGGCGCAGTTCGTCGATGACGGCGTAGTGCCAAAGCGTGACGCCCAGCACCGTCGCCAGCGACGCGATCAACAGCGCCCAGCGCAGTGCCGCCGCCTGCCGCCGCACTCGTGCCAGCAACCGCGATTCGACGCGTTGGCGGACTCGCGCCAGACCGGTTTCCAACCCCAACGCGTCCGTCATGTCGGCCATGTACCACCACGTTTCTTCATCCAGCAGCCCGGTACTGAATATTTCGGGGCCGCTGGCGCCACCGTCCAGACGGCTCAACATGGATTGAAGATGCGCATGCATCCAAGGCCTGGCGTCCCGCGCCTGGACCGCCAGGGCGTGGCGCAGGCGGGTATCGGCCGCGCCGTGCTGACGAACCAGCACCGACAGCAGGCAGAGGAAGCGGATCGCCTGAAAATCGCGGTACAGCCGCCATAGCAGCCAGCGGTCGAGTCCGGCCCGGAATGCCCCCGCCACGTTTGGCAGCGACCATAGGCTCAGCAGCGCAATGCCGACGCCAAGCACCAGCCACAGCAACAGCCATTGCCGCAGCAACCGAGCCAACGCGAACAGTCCGCGCGTCAGGCTGCCGTAGTCTTCCGCAGGCACCATCTGGAAGACCTGCTGCAGGCGCGGGACGCTGAAGAACGGGATGGCGCCCAACAAAGCGAGGGCCACAACCATCGCCGCCACGCCGGCCGCCGCCGCCGACACCACCGCTACCCAAGCGTCGCCCCCCAACCGGACCGCGCGGGCCAGGTCGCGCAGCGCCCCGGCAAGGTCGCCGCCCTCTTCCTGGACACAACTCAGCAGCAGGCATTCTTCAGAGGGCAGCGTGCCGGACCACGCGGCGCCAAGGTCTCCGCCGGCTTCCGGATAAGCGCCGGCCCAGTAATGCGACAGGCGTCCGCGCACGGTGCGCGGTCCGTAGCGGCGTGCGTCGTCAGCGAAAATGTCGCGCAGGCTTTTGCGTCCCTGCGTCCCCTCGACCAGATCCGCCAGATACTCGTAGTAGTCTGCGCGTCCGGTTCGGAAACGCAGCGCATCCAGGCGCGGAAAATGGCGGATCATGTTCGCCCCCCGTGCCCGGCGTCCATCCGGGCATGCGCCGTGTGCCAAGCGTGCGGCGAGACCGCGAAATCGAATCGGCGCAGTAGCGCCCTGGGATCGACTTGCCCGGCATTCACTTTGTGCAGGGCGCAGTCCAGCGCCCGCATGCCGCAGCCGGTCGCATCGCATTCACCGGCGTCCGCCGACCGCGTCAGGCCCAGGTTGTCGCGCAGGCGCACACGTTCCAGGAACCCTTCCATGCGGTTGGGTTCGATCAATTCCGCGGCGACGCTACGTCCCGCGATGCCATTGAGCTCCGGCACTTGGGGCCTGCGGCAAGCGGCGCATCCCGCCGGGTTCCTGACCCTGGCCGCCTCGGCGTCCAGCCGATGCGTTCGTTGCAGCCAACGGCCCCAGGCCTGCCAATCCAATGCGGCATCCGGATGCTGCGGGCGCCCCTGCCACAAGCTGTCCAGCGGCAATGCGCAAGCTGCGCATAAGCGGGGCAACAACGTCTGATAGACCAGCAGTTTCAGAATGCCCGGCGTGGCAAGAAAGTCACGCGACACGCCGATCGCATCCGACGCGAGGCGTTCCGGAATCAGGGCCGCGGACCCCGCGTGCGTGGTGGCATACAAACTGACGCCCGAACCGGCGAGATCCATGAAGGCGCGGCCGGTGTCGACATCGCGGATTTCGCCGATCAGCAGATCGTTCATGGCCGAACGCTTGATGGTCTTGAGCTTGGCGTCGAACGCCGGCCACGCGGATTCGGCCAAGGCGCTGCCCAGCGTGTTCTGCAAGGCGTTGGCAATGATGTATTCAACCGGGTCCTCCAGCGTGATCACCTTGCGGGTGGCGGCGATGCCGCGCATCAACGTCGCAATGGTGGTGGACTTTCCCGATCCGACGACGCCCGCCAGCACGATGGCGCCCCCTTCGCGTTCGCGGGCGCGCAGCAGGGTATCGATCTGGGCAGGCAGATATCCCAACGCATGCAGGTCGCCATCGGCCGTGGCATCCAGGCGCAAAATGCGCAGGCAGACAGACGGGCCCGCATCGGTCGCCAGCGACGCCCACCGGAGCACCAACGGCGCGCCATCCACCGTCAGCGCGATGCGCCCCTGCTGTTCCAGCGCCGGGTCGAACACAGCGCCATTGCCGCCGCGCACGTCCATCCATGCCACGGCCAGCACTTCCAGCAAGGTTGTATTGGACAGGCCGGAGAATCGCTCGGTCGCGACATATTCCCCATTGATGGTGTACCGGATGTCACACGCCTCGTGGCGCCGGTTCACATTGATGTGCACATCGCTCGCGCCTTGGGACACGCCCCATCGCACGATATCCAGGAAGAGCGCGGCCAGGGCCGACGCGCGCTCGGCTTGCCTGCCCCCGCTTCGCGACCCGGTGCCCGCCGCCGTCAATTGGCCGCGCGAGACCATCAGCAGCAAGGGTGCCGGCAGGGCGTAGCGGGTCGGCTGCGCCAACCGGTATCCTCCGGCGCGCACCAGACGCTCGACCTCGTCGATGGGATCGCCTTGCAGGTATTCCTTGACGGCGAAGATGGCGGCTTCGCCACTTTCAAGCAGCACGGGGCACAGCCGGCCAGCCAGCGAGGCCAGATCGAATTCCCGGCTTAACGCGCGGACAAAGGCCGGGGCCAGGCGAAAGATGTCGTCGGCGCTATGCAATTCGCGAGGCAGCGATGCCGGCGCAGGCGTGGAGGGGCCGTTCATGGCGTTGCCCTCTCCGCGCTCAGGCAGGCGGTGTGGTCCCTGGCATCTCTGCGCAAGCGCACGCAAGCCCCTTCGATGGCAAGCAATTGATAGCCGGCCGAGGCGGCCGAAACGGCCCCCGCGACAGGCGCTGCGCGGCCCGTCTGATAGCGCAGCACGGCGCCATTGACGACCACGTCGGCGCTCAGGCGCCGGGCGACCCCGAATATCGCGGCCACGCGGATCTCGTCCGGCGGCCGGATGACGGTTTCCATCGACCCGGCAGGCGACGGACCGGATTGGCAAATGCCGGGCATCCGGCAATCGGCCAGGGCAGCCGCCGCATCGGCGCGCAACAGCGTGCGCACCGTTTCCACCTCCGGCCACGCCTGCGCCTCGTCGGCCGGCGGCGAATCCTGTGTCGGCTGGGCGGCCGCGGGTGCGAGGCCCGCGAGCAGAACACACGCAAGACCCCGGGTGAACGCTGCGCGTCCCGGTGCAAACCTATTCCTGCTCATACAGTTCTCCATGCAATTCGGCGACCAGCGTGCTGGCGACCAGGCTGGGCTGGCGCTGCGGTTGCACGTCCAGCACGAAGCGCGACCAGCGCACCGCGGGCAGCAGGCTGGGCAAGAGCGCGAAGGACCGCAAGGGCCCGGACAAGCGCAAGGCACGGCGCCGGATGGCCGGCCGGGCAACCGCCACGGCGCCAGGCGGTTGCGCCGCCAGCGACTGAGGCGGCGGCACGGGCACGGCCGGATCCAACGCGACCGAAGCAAACGCCGGCTGCAACCGCTGCAGCGCCGCAACCAACTCGGTGTCCACGCGCAGCGCGCTCGGCAACGTCAACCGGGCCAAGGGCACGGCATCGGCCGCGACGCGCCAAGACAGCGTGGCCGCTTCCAGTGGCGCGAATGACACTTGCCAGCCTTCAGGCAGCCGCGCATGCAGCGATTGATTCGTCGCGAGCGGATGCGCCCGCGCATAGCGCGCCGAACAATTCCAGGCCCACGGCCCGGCATCGCATTGCGCGTGGCGTAGTGCCCACCCCTGCACCTGGACAGGGAGTTTTCCCACCGCGCGCAGCAAGCCGAAGAGACCGGCGGGCGCATGCGCGGGCGTCCCCTCCAGCATCGCCACGTAGGGATCCACCGGGTCCGCGGACTCCTGATCATGGGTTTGCGGCATGCGCGGAAAGACCCGCGCCGACAGGCCATGCCATAGCGGCGGCCCGACGGCTGCCAATCCCACGCATATCAGGAACAGGCGCAAGGCGAGCGGCATTGCAGTCCAACGAGACGGCAGCACCGCCAGCCGCGCACCCGGCTCCACGGCGTGCGACAGTGCCTCCCATACCGAATCGGCATCGTGCTCGTGCAAGGCGGGGCGCTGTTCCCGCAAGCGCGCGCACGCATGCAAGGCTTCGCTGTACGAGTCGAACAGCCTGTCCGCCTGCGACAGCACGGACCCATCCTGAGCCGCGACCAGCCAGTAGCGTCCTTCAGGAAGCGGGATCAGGCACAAACCGCCCTCCGGGTACAACAACGCATAGAGTTGCGCGGCAGCCTGGATGTGGGGCGTGCGCCCCCGCCGTGATGTCGTCGCAGATGGACCGCGGCGCCAGGTTGAACGCGCCCGGCCATAGCCCGCGACGGTGGCCGGCGACCCGCCGACGACGGCATGGGTCGCCCGCAACCGCCGCCCGCGGGCGCGGGCCAATCCGGAGACGTCGGAGCCGATCAGCACCAGCCAGCGCAAACCGAACGCCAGCTGGCGATCAACACCGGCGCATTCGATCAGAAGGAAATGGGGGGCTCGGTTCATGGCGTGGCCTCAATACCCTTCTTCGACCTGCGCCGTGACCAGCACCAGCGTGGTTTCACGTTCCTGGGCGGCGCTGTCCTGGCCGCCCGCGATCAGCGGGAGGCCAGGCGCCAGGCGTTGGCGGTCATGCTGATCCTGGCTGCGATCGAAGCCGGACAGGATGACGGGCTGGCCCGGCCGCAATTCGATTTGCTGCACCGTGCCGTTGCCGTCGATCGTGATCTGCTGGACCTGTACCTGATTGCCGCGCTCTCCGAAGGTGATGGTCTTCAGCGGTTGCGCCACCGCGTTGTCATAGGCGACAGACAAGAGTATCTGGCCGTCTTCCTGGATGTCTGGCAATAGCGTCAGGAACGAACCCACGGTTTCTTCTTTCTGGCTGATGGACACCGCAGGCAGCGACCCATTGGCCCCGCCTGCCGTCGTGCCCGGGACCGCAGTGCTTTGCACCCGGTCGATGTACGAAAACGTGGTGCGGATCGCATGGGTGACTGGCCGGCGGTTCAAGGTCAGCACGGGCACCTTGCGATGCCTCACGATCGCGCCCATCGTGCTTAGCGCCGAGATGACCGCGCGCGAGCCGTCGAATGGCCCCTGCTTCACCCCGGCTTCGAGCAAGCCCGCCCCTAGCGGCGCCACCCCGGGTAATGCAACGCGCGCCGACGCGCCTGCCGCGGCGTAAAGCGCGTTCCAGTCCATGCCGCCTGACGCCGATTGCCTGACGATGACGGTGATTTCCTCGAAGACCAACCGCACGCGGCGCGTCAATGCCTTGTTCTCGCGCTCCAGGTAGTGCGCCACGCGCTCCAGCGCCTCGGGCGTGTCGGTGACGACAAGCGACGATGCGCCATCCACCGCGTCCGCAACCAGGCCAGATCGTGTCAGGAACGGCATGATGGTGGCGCGCAGAACGGCCAACGCGTTGTGTTCTTTCGCGGACAGGGTGGTGTTGGACGTGCTTTCAAAGCCTTCGCCTTCTGCGCTGCCCGATCTGCCCAAGCGCACATCGACCGCGCTGGCGAGTGAAAGGGCCCGCACGTCGAACACGCGGGTTTCAGTGCGGTAGAACTCCAGCGCATCGCGCACATAACGCCAATGCACGGAAAACCGGGCAGCCAGCGCATCCAGCAGATCGGCTAGCGGCATGGGCCCGTCGCGTACTTCGAAACGGACCGGAGACAGCGCCGACAGCCCGGCATCCACGGCAAGGCGGGGCAGGAACTGTTCCAACGGTAGCAAGGCGTCGGGCCGCACCCGGACCGGAATGCCGGTAGCGGCGCCCAGGCGCTGGGCCATCACGGGAAGGTCAGCCTCGTCGGCCAGCATCAGCGTCGTCGGCACGTTCTCGCGCAGCGCCGGCGGCAGCGACACCGCGCGCGCCAGCGGCTGCGGTTTGCCGGCGACCCATGGCGTGGCGACGTCCTGTGCCGCGATACGCGCCTGGCGATCCGATAATCCCGCCGCGAACGCCTGATGTCGATCCGCCAGCTCCCCACGCCGCTCGTTCGCCGCGCGGTTCAACTGCGCCGCTTGCTGCGATGCCGTGCAACCGCTCAGCACCCCGCACGCCACCATGCACATCACATGTTTGATCGTCATGCCCCGGCTCCTTGCGGCGATGCCGTGCGTGAGCAGGACTGGGCCAGCGGCACGACACGCAGCACCTGATTGCCGTAGAAGCACGGCTGCAATGGCTTTTCTGCCAATTCGGTCGCGGCGAGCAGTTCGCGGACAGCGGACTTGAAGTCGCCGAGAAAATCCGCGGACGCGGACAACGGAATATCCACATCCACTGCCCAATGCTGCGGTTGGAACGTCCAACCCGAACGGTCCGCCCAACGCGCCAGCACCGCACGCAGCGTGGCGTCCGGCGGAGCGGCTCGATATGCCGGTGTCGGCGCGACGGGTAACGGGGAATGGGTCAGGCCGGGAGTGGTGGCGGCGGCCGGGGCGTCAACTGGGGGCAGCCCGCTGACCCTCAAAGGTCCGTCCACTCTCTGCGGCCCCTGAGCCACCAGAGGTCCGTCAGCCGCGAGCGCGCCGACTCCCGACATCGCCAACGGCAAGGATTGCGCCGGTGTGGCCGCGATGCGGTCCATGTCTTCCGCGCGTTCCGCCCTGGCCGCCAAGCGGCCGCCACGGAAGCGAAGCACTCCCCACTCGCCCTTGACCACTACGTACGGGTCGCGGCGGACGTAGGGCAAGGCATGCTCACCGTCGCCCCGCACGCCGAACACCGCGGGCAAGGCTTGG
Organism: Achromobacter sp. Bel; assembly: GCF_012928505.1. GTDB lineage: Bacteria > Pseudomonadota > Gammaproteobacteria > Burkholderiales > Burkholderiaceae_B > Achromobacter. Next base: position 92,293 of record NZ_JABBJN010000008.1, read on the forward strand.
CCGGACGCGAATTGCAGCCAGACTTCCCTGCCGTTATCGAACACCTGCACAGGCGCGACGGCAGGGTCTCCCGACAGGCGCCAGTCAAACCGGAATCCACCTGCGACAGGCTCAACTGCCTGCCAGGAAGCGCCAGGGCCGCCTTTGGCTGGCCAACTTGTGCAAGCGGCCAGGCCGGACAGGCTTGCCACCACGAAGAAGATTCGAACCATGCCTCACCGCAAGCAAAGGGCGCACCGGAAGCGGTACGCATGAACGGCATGGTGGACGACGGGTCAGCGTGCCGCCAGACTGGCATGTACGCATGGATGCTTTGATCCGCCCCTTGCGAAGGCACGATCAATGGACGAAAAAAAACCCGGTCCAGGGACCGGATTCGTGCGAGCGGAACCGGCGTCAGCGCCGCCGGTTCAAGCCTTGCAGGTCAACGTTGCGCGGCGATGCTGCGGGCTTGAGTGGCGGCGTTGTTCAGCGCCGATACGGGCGGCACCTTGCCTTCGAAGGCCTCGTTCAGTTGCTGGTTCAGTACAGGTTCGATGCGGTTGTAGTTCGCCATGCGGAAGCCGCGGCTATTGCTGGCGAGACGCGCGCTCATCGAAGCGATCACGGCTTGCGCGCCCGGGATGCTCTTGTAGAACGACACGTCGGACGCGCGGAACGCCGCTTCGGTAAGCGGCAGGAAGCCCGTGCGCTGGTGCCATTCGGCGGCGACGACCGGCTTGGACAGCCAGGCCAGGAATTGCGCCGTCGCCTTTTCTTCGGCTTGCGGACGGCCTTCAAGCGCCCACAGCGCGGAACCGCTGACGAACGGCTGGCCAGCGGTCTTGGTGGCTTGATCGTAGTACGGCACCGGTGCCACGCCGAACGACAGCGACTTGGTGGTCAAGAACGTGCCGAAGGCGCCGGAGTTGGCGGTCAGCACAGCGCACTCGCCCTTGGCGAACAGCTTGTCGGCCGAGGCGTCGCCGGTATGCGCCATGAACAACAGCGAACGCTTCCAGCTGACCATCAGCGAGATGTGGCGCATGTAGAGCGTGTCGAACTGCATGGCAGGCGCCGCGCTCTTCTTGCTGACGGCGTCCAGCCCGTTGTTGTTGCTGGTGAACTGCTGGCCGTTGATCGGCGCCAGGTTCTCCAGGTGAACGGTGACCTGGTCGCTGGAGGCGTAGGGGCAATCGATATCGGCCACGTCGCGCAGCTTCAGCAGTTCGGCCTGCAAGCCGTTCCAGGTGCGGGCGGGATTGTTGGGGTCGAGGCCCGCCTTCTTGTAGGCGGCGGTGTTGTAGAACATCACCGGCACTTCGGCCATCCAGGGGAAAGCCAGCAGACGGCCCTTGCCGTCGCGCGTGAAGCTGCTGGTGGCCGGCACGAACCAGTTCAGGTCCTTGATCGGGTACTTGGCCAGCAACTCGTACATCGGCAGGATGGCCTTGTGCTGCGCCACGACTTCCGGCGAATGATTGTCGGTCAGCTGGACCAGATTGGGCGCCTTCTTCGCCTTGACGGCGGTGACGGCTTCTTGCTCAAGCGCGTCCTGCGAGGCGAACCCGCGCAGCTTGACGCTGACCTGGTCCTGCTCTTTGTTGTACTGCTTGGCCAGCTTTTCGAATTCGGCCTTGTTCGCGTCCGACAGCGTGTGCCAGACCTGGATTTCCACTGGAGCGGCATTCGCCACGCCCGCCATTGCCATGGCGGCGCCAAACACCCATGCGCGCCGGCTGGCGAACATCGCGCGGGCAACGCCCGCCAATTGCAGATTCTTCATAGGTTCATAGACCAAGAAAAGGGAATTCCGGTTCTGGCCGCCGTCCGCTGAGCAGATCGGCCAGTGCCCGGCCCGAGCCAACACCCATCGTCCAGCCGAGCGTACCGTGTCCCGTATTGATATACAAATTGGGGATACGGCTGCGGCCGATGATGGGCACATTCGAGGGAGTGGACGGGCGCAAGCCCGACCAATAGCTGACGCGCCCGAAATCGAGCGCATCGGGAAAGAGTTCTTGCGCCAGGCGGGTCAAGGCCTCGCAACGGCTGGTGTTCAGGCCCCGGGAGTATCCCGAGAGCTCTGCCGTGCCAGCCATGCGCAGCCGGTCGCCCAGGCGCGAGAACACGATTTTGTGGCTGCTGTCCGTCAGGCTGACCGTGGGCGCGGCATCGGGTTTCAGCACCGGAAACGTCGCGGAATAGCCCTTGGCCGGATAGACGTTGCAGGGAATGCCCAGCGGACGCAGCATATTGGGGCTGAAACTGCCCATGGCGACGACGTAGGCGTCGGCCGAAACCGAGCCGTATTGGCCATCGGGTTCAATGACTTCAACGCCCTGCACGGTGCCGCCCTGCGTCAGCAGGCGCGTGGCCCGCGTGCTGTAGCGGAATTCGACGCCGGCGCGGGCGCAGCGCTCTGCCAGCGCGACCGTGAACAGGTGTACGTCACCGCTTTCGTCTTCGGGGGTGTAGTCGCCCCCGACGATCGTCTGCCGGTGCGGCGCCAGCGCCGGTTCGATGGCGATGACCTCGTCGGCCGTGACCACCCGACGCTCGACGCCAAAATCGCGCATCAGCCCGGCGGCCCGCTGGGAATTTTCGAATTCGTGCGGATCGCGGTAGAAATTCAGAATGCCGCGTTCAAGGTGGTCGTATTCGATGCCCAGTTCGGCGCGCATGCCACGCAGGGTGGCGCGGCTGTATTCCGCCATGCGGACCATGGCGCGGATGTTCGGCGCCAGGCGGCTGGGCAGGCATTCGCGCAGGAAGGACAAGCCCCACATCCATTGCCGCCAATCCAGTTGCGGGCGGAACAGCAGCGGCGCGTCGTCCTGGAACATCCATTTAAGCAGCTTGAACGGCGCCTGCGGATTGGCCCAGGGTTCGGCATAGGACACCGAGATCTGGGCGCCGTTGGCCAGGCTGGTTTCCTGTGCGGGACCGGTGCAGCGATCAATGACCACGACGTCATGGCCGGCCTGGCTCAGCCACCAGGCGCTGGAGATTCCGATAATGCCGCTACCCAATACCGCTACTTTCATGCCCGCATTGCTCCTTGCGTGCCAAATCGGCTCACGGACCCGATGTCCGCCCCCTTGGCAAGCCGCTGCCAAGGCAGTTTACCCCGCCGATTTGGCTTCGCCTATGTCTAAAAGAAAGCCCCCACGCCGCGCACGCCTTGCGTGCTTGCTGCCCCCCGAGGGGGCCTTTTTACCTTGGGGCGGCACATCTGTAAAAAGGGGCGGAAGTCACAAAGCTTTTCCGCTTGTGAATTCCACCCCTTTGCTTCGTGCTGGTCCGGTTACGACGCGGCTTTCGCCAGGTCGGCTTCGGACGTGAACGCGTCCGCGTAGAACTCTTCCGACGGCAGGCCGTTCTGCGTGCTGAACTCGCGCCGGGCGGCATCCACCATCAGCGGCGTGCCGCAGGCGTAGACCTGGTGGCCGGACATGTCGGCGATGTCCTGCATGACGGCCTCGTGGACGAAACCGGTGCGGCCCGTCCAACCATCTTCCTGCAGCGCATTGGAGACGACCGGGACATAGGTGAAACCCGGCAGTTGGGTCGACCACGACTGCGCCAGCGCATCCATGTACAGGTCGCGCGGCCGGCGGCCTCCCCAGTACAGCGTGACGGGACGATTAATGTTCTTGTGGATCATGTGTTCCACAATGGCCTTCACCGGCGCGAAGCCGGTGCCGCTGGCCAGCAGGATGATCGGTTTGTCGCTGTCTTCGCGCAGGAAGAACGAACCGAACGGCCCTTCCAGGCGCAGGATCTCGCGCTCTTTCATCTGCGTGTCGCCCGCGCCGAAGACGTGGTCGGTGAACAGACCGCCCGGCATGTGGCGAATATGCAGTTCCAGCGGGCTGCCCGTGTGCGGCGCGCCAGCCATCGAATAGCTGCGGCGCCGGCCGTCCTTCAGGATGACTTCGATGTACTGCCCCGCGTAATAGCGGAACTGCTCCGAGGCCGGTAGCTGCAGCTTGATGACGGTGACGTCGGGCGCCACGCGCTCAAGCGTCTGCACGCGCGACGGCAGCTTGCGGATCTGGATGTCGCTGGCCAGGCGGACTTCGGTGGACTCGACCACCATGTCCGAGCCAGGGCGGGCCTGGCAGAACAGCGTGTAGCCGTCAGCCAGTTCCTCGGGTGACAGGATCTGGGCGGGATACTGACCGGCGTCGAACTCCCCGGACACCACTTTGCCCTTGCAGGTGGAGCACGCGCCGTTGCGACAGCTATAGGGCAGCACGATGCCGGCCGCCAGGGCGCCGTCGAGCACGGTCTGGCCGGGCTCGACCGGGAATTGATGCTTGCTGGGTTGAATGGTGACCTGGAAGCTCATGATGAAACGGTTCTGAGTCGACGCAGCGTCGTCCGGCCTGGCCGGAGACGGCGCTGCGCCCGGCCCGGCGTCAGGCCGGGAACTTGCGTATTTCCTTGACGCGGTTTGCGTCGTCCACCAGCACTACTTGCGGTTTGTGCGTGGCGGAATCTTCTTCGGACATCGGGCCGTAGGTGCAGATGATCAGCAGATCGCCGACCTGGGCCCGGCGCGCCGCGGCGCCGTTCAGCGAGATGGCGCCGCTACCGCGCGCCGCCTTGATGATGTAGGTGTCGAAACGTTCGCCATTGGTGACGTTGTAGAGTTCGATGCGTTCGAACTCGCGCATGCCGGCAGCGTCCAGCAGGTCTTCGTCGATGCCACAAGACCCTTCGTAGTGAAGGTCGGCTTCGGTGACCGTGACGCGGTGCAGCTTTGCCCGCAGCATGATGCGTTGCATGATGGAAATATCCTGGTTCGCGGTCCGGTCCGCGAAGCGTTGCTAAAGTGATGCCCGGCATCCGGTATTGCCGTTGGAACCCGGTATTCTATAATTTTTGCCGCCACGGGACGTCCGTTGCGCCATCGCGCAGGCGGCTGCCTTCGCTGCAGACACAAAGCAGCGCCTGCGCGCCGGCTCAGAAATCCAGTTCGATCTCGACCGGGTCGCCGACTTTCAGGCGGGCGCCGGCCGGCGCGTCCAGAATGGCATTTTGGCCGAATACCACCCCGATCTCCAGATTTCGATAAGCCGCCAGCGTGCGGCCGGGCTCGTCATGCTGGAGCGCCGTGCGCTGATCGATATCTGGAATCGAGCACCGGGTGCACGGCTTGACGAACGCCATCTGGACGCCGGCCGCGGTGATCATGGCGGTATGGTCTTCCTCGAAGGCTTCCCATTCGCCCTGGACCACGATATTGGGCCGGAAACGGTCCATCGGCACAGGCGCCACGCCCTTGGCCTGCAACCGGGCGTTCAGGTCGTCAAGCGATGCCTGGTTGGCGATCAGCAGCGGGAAACCGTCGGCGAAACCGAAATGGTGCTCGCCAGTGAACGTCTCTGCCAGATCGGGATGCGCGTCGGCCCACCGGGACACCCAGTCCGGCTTGGCGTCGCGCCGCGCGGCGGCATCCACCTTGAGCAAGCGGCAAGGCGTCTTGAGGAAATCCGAAAACCATTGCCCGACAGCGGCGCTTTCGCGCCGGGCGGAAATGGTGTCGCTCCAGACCGCCACGGTTTCTGCCCCCGGTTCCAGACCGGACCCGTCAAGCGGCACGTCCAGGTCCGCCATGCCCGGCGCGGACAACCGCAGCGCGCCGGCCGAAAGCGCGGTGCGGATCAGCGCCATCGCCGGCCATTGCCGCTGGGTCATGAACTGGCCGTCGCCGCCGATCAGCATCCAGCGGCGGTCATGCGCCAGGCCGGCCCGGTCAATGGGGGACTCCGCCAGGTCGATCCCTGCGCAGGATTTGATGGGATAGATATGCAAGCTGAGGATACGGGCGGACATGGCGGCGAATGGTCGGCGAAAGAGTCCGCGAAAGGATAGCAGAGAGCGCCGCGCTTTCGCCGATGGGATGGCCCCTTCGCGCCGACATGAAAAAACCCGGGCCAGGCCCGGGTTTTGAAGGCGCCGCCAGGCGGCAGGTTAACCGCCCACCAGCTTCAAGGTATCCAGCGGCGTCACCGCCTTGAATCCCTTGCGGGTCGCGATGTGCTCGGGACGCGGCGTCAGCCCGTACTTGGGCGGATTCAAGGTGTTTTCCATGCTGTTGTAGACCATGAACACGTTGGCGCGCGGCCACGGCGAGATATTGCTGTTCGAGCCGTGCATCGTGTTGCAGTCGAAAAACACCACCGAACCGGCCTTGGCCGTCATCGAGCGGATGCCGCCCTGCTCGACCAGCAGTTGCAGGCTGACCGGATCCGGCACGCCGTATTCCTGCTTTTTCAGCGATTGCTTGTAGTGCTCGTTCGGGGTCTCGCCGACGCACGAGATGAACTGCCGGTGCGAACCGGGCACCAGCATCAGGGGGCCGTTGCAGTCATTGTTGTCGGTCAAAAGCACCGAGCAGCTGAGCGCGCGCATCGAGGGCATGCCGTCTTCCACATGCCAGGTCTCGAAATCGGAGTGCCAGTAGAACTCCTTGCCCTTGAAGCCCGGCTTCATGTTGGCGCGCGACTGGTGGATATAGACCTCGGACCCGAGGATCTGGCGCGCCACATTGACCAGCCGGGGGTCGCGCACCAGGCGCGACAGCACGGGGTTCAGCACGTGCACCATGAAAATGGAGCGCACGGCGTTGCTGCCGGGTTCGGTGATGGACTCTTCGCGCCGGATGATCGACGGGTCGCGCGTCATGCGCTCGACCTCGGTCGACAATGCGCGGATCTCGGCTTCCGAGAACAGGTTTTCCAGCAGGAGGAAACCGTCGCGCTCGTACTGTCCAACTTGCTCGCCGGACAAGGCGCTGGCGTACTGGCCGTCTTCATAGACCACGGGGTCCTGACGGGCAATGATGGCGGAACTTCGATCCGTACGTGACGCGTACGGATCCTGTGCAGGTGAGATCATGCGAACCTCCTTGTCTGTTTCAGGCCGCTTCGGCTTGGGCTTCAGGCAGGGCGTAAACGCCCTCTTTGTCATGCACTTCCTGGCCCGTCAGCGGCGGATTGAAGACGCAGATGACGCGCAGCGGCTCCTTGCCGCCGCACAGCCAGTGCTCGTCGTTTTCGTTCAGTGCGTAGACCACGCCGGGGCCCAGGTCGTACTTCTTGCCGTCGGCGATGGTCTCGATGGAACCGTCGCCTTCAATGCACCACACCGCTTCAAGATGGTTCTTGTAGTGAATGTGGGTGCGGCCGCCCGGGAAGATGGTGGTCTCGTGGAAGGAAAAGCCCATTCCGTCCTTCTTCAGCAGCACGCGGCGGCTGACCCAGGTGTCGGTGCGGACTTCATCGGCGGTGCCGATCACATCTTTGACGTTGCGTACGATCATTGGCGTTTTCCTCCAAATTTCAGGATTCGGGCAGACTGCCCCTCTTCTGCCAGCGCTTCGGCCACGCTGGCCTCGATCACGTCCAGGCCCTTGCTAAGCAATTCTTCCTCGATCGTCAGCGCGGGCAGCAGCTTCAGCACTTCATCGTGCGCGCCCGAGGTTTCGATGACGACGCCCTTCTTGAAGGCGTTCTGGGCGATGCGGTTGGCCAACGCGGGCGTCGCGTTGCACACCAGGCCCTGGATCAGGCCGCGGCCGCGCACCGACAAGCCGGCATTGGGATAGCTGTGGACCAGGTTTTCCAACCAATCTCGGACCTGACGCTCTTTGCGCTGGATCTCGGTGGTGAACGCCGTGTTGGCCCAATAGGTTTCCAGCGCCTGCGTCGCCGTGACGAACGCCAGGTTGTTGCCGCGGAACGTGCCGCTGTGGGCGCCCGGCTTCCAGATATCCAGTTCGGGCTTCATCAGCACCAGCGACATCGGCAGCCCGAAACCGGACAGCGACTTCGACAACGTGATGATGTCCGGGCGGATGCCGGCGGCCTCGAAGCTGAAGAACGTGCCCGTACGGCCGCAGCCGACCTGGATGTCGTCGACGATCAGCAGCATGTCGTGGCGCTTGCACAGCTTGTCCAGCTCTTTCAGCCAGCGCAGCGTCGCCACGTTGACGCCGCCCTCGCCCTGCACCGTTTCCACGATGACGGCTGCCGGCTTGTCCATGCCGCTGCTGGGATCTTCCAGCATGCGCTCCAGATACGCCATGGTATCCACGTCCGGACCGAAGTAGCCGTCATAGGGCATGAACGTCGTGTTGCCCAACGCGTAGCCCGAGGCCTCGCGGAACTTCATGTTGGCCGTCACGGCCAGCGAACCGCCGCTGACGCCATGGAATCCATGGGTGAACGAAATCACATTGGGGCGGCCCTTGACCTGGCGCGCGATCTTCAGCGCGGCTTCCACCGCATTGGTGCCGGTGGGGCCGGTGAACTGCAGCGTGTATTGCCAGTTGCGCGGCTTGAGCAGCACGCGATCCACCGTCTCCAGGAAACGCTTCTTCGCGCTGGTAGCCATGTCCAGACCGTGGACGACGCCATCCGACTGCACATACTCCAGCAGCTTTTCCTTGAGAACAGGATTGTTGTGGCCATAGTTCAGCGTGCCCGCGCCGCTGAAGAAATCGATGTACTCGGTGCCTTCTTCATCAATCAGCGTCGAGCCGCGGGCCTGGCTGAATATCACGGGAAACGACCGAATGTAGCCCCGCACCTCTGATTCCATCCGGTCAAAGATTTTCAAGTCCATATGATTAATCCTCCCTTTTCATCTGATAAGTCGATAGACGGCCAGCGTCCCTCCGGATGCGTAGACGCATTCGGATCGGCAAAACCATCCCGGTATTTCGATAGGTCCGCTAGGGTTGCGCCGCCCTACGGGGCGGGCAATGCGAACGGGCCTATCCTCAACAGCATCTCGTCGTCATGGTCCGCGCCTCCGAACAATTGCCGGTCGAAGAACGGCTGCTCGGATACGTGGGCGCCCAGCTCGCCGGCCAGGCCGGTGAAGCTGCGGCGCGATGCCTGGTTGTCAGGCCCCACCGTGGTTTCAAGATGACGAACATGCGCGAGCTGCTTGCGTTGCAAGAGTTCGCGAAGCATGGCGCGGCCCAACCGGTGGCCGCGTGCGCGGGCGTGCACCGCGACCTGCCAGACGAACAACACGTCAGGCCGGGCCGGGATCACATAAGCGGAGATAAAACCGTCGATACGTCCGCCGGCACTTTCGGCGATGACGCAGGTGTCGCTGAATTGCTCGCACAGGAGCAAATACGCATAGAGGGAATTCAGGTCGAGTGGCGGGCACTCGGAAATGAGGCGGTGGATGGTGGCGCCGTCTTTGCGATTGGGCAGACGCATCGTATGGGTCTGCGCGCGAACCGCCGGCGCCACGGCACTTGAGAGAGTTGGTGTATCCAGTTCGACTGTCTTCATGCAACGATTCCCGATTCTGGGGGTGCCCCGCCCGTGGGCACTTCAAGGATGGGCGACGCCACGTCACCGTGCGCTTCTGCGGCGACTGCCTGGCCTTCCTGCTCCATCAGCGCCACGATGCGTTCCAGCGATAGCGTGATCGTGGCTTGCTCGAGTTCAGGCAAGGCGTTCAGCGCGTCAGCCAGGTGCTTTTGCAGCGGCGACGGCGCGCCCTGCGCCAATTCCCGACCGGCGTCGGTGGCCGTGACAAACACGATGCGACGGTCTTCACGGCCGCGTTCGCGGCGGATGAACCCTTTGTCTTCCAAGCGATCCAGGATGCCGACCACCGTGCTCGGGCTGACGTGCATCTCGCGACTGATGGCAGTGGCCGTCATTGGGCCGTTGGCCATCACCGTGCGCAAGCACATCAGCTGGGGCGCGGTGATGTGACTGACCGCGGACAACTGGCGCGAATGCAATGCGATCGAACGCGTGATGCGGCGCAGGGCCCGCAAGATGCGCAGGTCGTACTGCTGTGTTGGATCGGATTGCGCGGGATGGCTCATGGAAATTAAGGGTTCGGTCAAATTGATTTCTACACAAATGATATGCGCCCGACTTATTCGAGTCAAACAAAAATCCCCTGCATGATGTAAATGAATGAACACGGAATTGCAGAAGATGACGGCAGGATTGCCGGACTTGGCACCGTTTCCCCTGGGACCGACGTCAATCGTTCGACCTAGTGAAAATCCCCATATAAAACATATGTTTTTTTAACAAGACAAGATATACCATTTGTTTTTTATGACAACACAAACCATGACCCTGCCCACCCACGTCGCCCAGTCCCTCCAGGAAAAACTGGAGTCGCTGCCGCCCGAGCTGCAACGCGCGGCGCATTGGGTCGCGGCGCATCCTGCTGAAGTCGGCTTGTGGTCCATGCGCCGGCAGGCCCAGGCGCTGGGCGTGGCGCCCGCCACCATGCTGCGTCTGGCGCGGGCGATTGGCTATGCCAGCTACGAGGCTTTCCGGCAGCCGTTTCAGCAAGCGCTTGCGGGCGCGGGCAACCCGGGGCTGCGCGACCGCGCCGCCGCCTTGCAGGCCGCGGCGGGCGCCCCTGGTGCGACCGACGCGACCGGCCATGACGTGCTGACCGGCTACCAGATCCAAGCCATAAGCTCGGTTTGCACCTTGAATCCGCCGGGCACATTCGACGCCGCCGTGCAGACCCTGCTGAACGCCCGCCAGGTCGGCTTCCTGGGCACCCGTTCGGCCTTCGGCATCGCATTCCAGATGCGTTATGCGTATCAGCTGGTGCGCCGCAACAGCGTGCTCATCGACGGCTTGGGCGGCGCGCCCGCCGAGCAGGCCGACAACCTGGGGGCCGGCGACGCGCTGATCGTCATCTCGCAGGCCCCGTACCCCACAGCCACGGTGCAACTGGCCCGCCAGGTCGCCCAGCGCGGAATCGCGTTGATCGCATTGACCGACGACCCGCTGTCGCCGCTGGCCGTCGAGGCCCGACATACGCTGCGGTTCGCGCCGCCCGACCGCGACGGCGTCCAGGCGCGGCCCGCGCGGCAAGGACCCGGCTCGTTCTTCCACACCACAGCGGGCCTGCTGGGCCTGGCGGAACACTTGATCGCGCGCCTGACTGCCCGCGGTGGCGCCGACGTCCTGAACCGCCTGACGGAAGTCGAAGAACGGCTGCGCGCCGACAACGTTTACTGGACCGCTCCCGCCTCGCGGCGGCCGGGCTGAGCGCTCCGCCTACCCCTCCAACTCACGCATCACGGAATTACCATGAGCCGAACCCATGTCCTGCATCGTTCCCTACGCCAGACGCCGCCTGTCGCCGTACGCGGCCAGGGCGTGTGGATCCACGACAGCGCCGGCCGCGCCTATCTGGACGGCTCGGGCGGCGCGGCGGTCTCTTGCCTGGGGCATAACCACCCCGACATCCAGGCCGCCATGCACGCGCAGATCGACGCGCTGGCTTACGCCCACACCAGCTTTTTCACGACCGACGTCGCCGAGCAGTTGGCCAACCGCCTGGTGGCCGATGCGCCCGAGGGCATTTCGCATGCGTATTTCGTCTCGGGCGGCTCCGAAGCCGTCGAGGCGGCGCTCAAGATGGCGCGCCAGTATTTCGTGGAAACGGGTCAGCCGGAACGCCGCCACATCGTGGCGCGGCGCCAGAGCTATCACGGCAACACCCTTGGGGCATTGGCGGTGGGCGGCAACGCTTGGCGCCGCGCCCAATTCGCACCGCTGCTGATCGACGTCGAACACGTCTCGCCCTGCTACGCCTATCGCGACCAGCGCCCGGACGAAAGCGCCGAGCAGTACGGCGAGCGGCTGGCGCAGGAACTGGACCAGGCCTTTGAAAAACTGGGGGCCGGCACGGTGATGGCTTTCGTGGCCGAGCCGGTGGTCGGCGCCACGTCCGGTGCCGTGACCGCGGTGCCCGGCTATTTCCGCCGGATCCGCGAAGTCTGCGACCGCCACGGCGTGCTGCTGATCGCCGACGAAGTGATGTGCGGCATGGGCCGCACCGGCACGCTGTACGCGGTGGAGCAGGAAGGCGTCGTGCCCGACCTGATCACGATCGCCAAGGGCCTGGGCGGCGGCTACCAGCCGATCGGCGCGGTAATGGCGCAACAGCGCATCGTAGACGCCATGCAGCAAGGCAGCGGCTTCTTCCAGCATGGCCACACTTACCTCGGCCACGCCATCGCTTGCGCCGCGTCGCTTGCCGTGCAGGACGTTATCCGTCGCGACAACCTGCTGGCGCGCGTGCGCGGACAGGGCGCGGGCTTGCGCCAGCGGCTGGAACACGCCCTGGGCGAACATCCGCATGTGGGCGACATCCGCGGCCGCGGGCTGTTCATGGGCCTCGAGCTGGTGCAGGACCGCGGCACGAAGCAGACGTTCGACCCCGCGTTGACGCTGCATGCGCGGATCAAGCGCGAAGCCATGGCCCGCGGCCTGATGGTCTACCCAATGGGCGGCACCATCGACGGCCGCCAGGGCGACCACGTGCTGCTTGCGCCGCCCTTCATCATTACCGACGACGAGCTGGATCAATTGACCGAACGACTGGCCGGCGCCATTGACGCCGCCATTGCAGCGGCCGGCGCGTAGCGCCCGCCTGCACGTGCGGCGGGAGGGATTCGCCGCGCGCCGCCCGCCATGCGGGCACGTGATGATTCGCACAGGACGTCCCGCAGGCTCGCGGGGCGGCCGACCGCCGGCAAAGACCGGCATATCACGGGGAAAAACCCCATAAGGAGTTTGCATGACCACGTCCGTCAAACATCCCTTGGGCCATCGCAACGCCTGGACGCTCGCCGCGGCCGGCTTGGCCACGGCATTGCTGTCCATGGCGTCGGCGCCCGCCGCCGCCCAACAGAAGTTCGTCAGCATCGGCACAGGCGGCGTCACTGGCGTCTACTATGCCGCCGGCGGCGCCATCTGCCGCCTGGTCAACAAAGACCGCGCCTCGCACGGCATCCGCTGTTCAGTCGAATCCACCGGTGGCTCGGTGTTCAATGCCAACACCATCAAGGCCGGCGAGCTGGACCTGGGCGTGGTGCAGTCCGACGTCGGCTTCAACGCCTACAACGGCGAAGGCCAGTTCAAGCAGGCCGGCCCCTATCCCAAATTGCGGTCCGTGTTTTCCATCCACCCCGAACCCTTCACCGTCGTCACGCGCAAAGACGCGAACATCAAAAGCTTCGAGGACCTGAAGGGCAAGCGCTTCAATGTCGGCAACCCGGGCTCGGGCACGCGCGCGTCGATGGAGGAACTACTGGCCACGATGGGCTGGACGATGAAAGACTTTTCGCTGGCCTCGGAACTGCGCCCCGACGAGCACGGTTCCGCCGTGTGCGACGGCAAGATCGACGGCTTCTTCTATGGCGTGGGCCACCCGTCGGCCAACATCCAGGACCCCACCACCAGTTGCGGCGCCAAACTGGTCTCGTTGACCGGCCCGGCGGTGGACAAGCTGGTCGAGAAGTACCCCTACTACGCCCACGCCACGATCCCGGCCGGACTGTATCCGAACAACCCTGCGGAAACCAAGACATACGGCGTCACGGCCACGTTCGTCACGTCCGCGGATGTGCCAGACGCCACGGTCTACACCGTCGTCAAGGCGGTGTTCGACAACTTCGACGACTTCAAGAAGCTGCATCCGGCGTTCGCCAACCTGAAGCCGGCGGACATGGTGAAGAACGGCTTGTCGGCGCCGCTGCATCCCGGAGCTGAGAAGTACTTCAAGGAAAAGGGCCTGCTCTAAAGCCCGGCCGGCGCGCGCTTGCCGCTCGCCAGGACACAACGCGCGCCGCCCTGCCGGCGCGCGCCATGACACGTAGGGGAATTTCATGACAAAAGAGCCGCACACGCCGGCCCCGGACCTGGAACAGCTTGTCGCCGACGCCGACCGCGGCGGCCGCACCGTGGGCGGCGTCGCCGGCGCCACGCTGGCTGCGGGCGCGCTGATCTGGTCCTTCTTCCAACTCTGGTACGCCTCGCCGCTGCCGTTCTCGTTCAACTGGGGCATTTTCAACGACACCGAGGCGCGCGCGCTGCATCTGGGCATCGCGATGTTCCTGGGCTATCTGGCGTACCCGGCCAGCAAGCGCTCCGCGCGCGACCGCATGCCCTGGTACGACTGGATCCTGGCGCTGGCCGCCGGCTTTTGCGGCAGCTACCTGTATGTCTTCTATAACGAATTGGCTGGCCGCCCCGGGCAGCCCACGCCGATGGATGTCGCAACCGCCGTCATCGGCCTGATGCTGCTGCTCGAAGTCACGCGCCGCGCGCTCGGCCTGCCCATGACCGTGCTGGGCCTGGTGTTCGTGGCCTACGCGTTGGCGGGCCCGTGGCTGCCTGACGTGCTGGCGCACCGAGGCGCGTCGCTCGAACGCCTGATGTCGCACATGTGGCTGACCACCGAAGGCGTTTATGGTGTCGCGCTGGGCGTGTCGGTGTCCTACATTTTCATCTTCGTGCTGCTCGGGTCGCTGCTGGACAAGTGCGGCGCCGGCAACTACATGATGCAGGTCTCGTTCGCGCTGTTGGGCCATCTGCGCGGCGGGCCGGCCAAAGTGGCCGTGGTGTCCTCGGCGGTCAACGGCCTGGTATCCGCCTCGTCGGTGGCCAACGTGGTCACAGGCGGCATCTTCACGATCCCCCTCATGAAGAAGGCCGGCTATGGCGGCGTGCGGGCCGGCGCAATCGAGACCGCGTCATCCGTCAATGGCCAGATCATGCCCCCCGTCATGGGCGCGGCCGCCTTCCTGATGATCGAATACGTCGGCATCCCCTACACGGACATCATCCGCCACGCGATCCTGCCCGCGGCGATCTCCTATATCGCGCTGTTCTACATCGTCCACCTTGAAGCGCTGAAGCTGGGCATCCAGCCGATGATGGCCGCAGGGCCCCCGCGCACGCCGCTGCAGAAGCTGGCGGGATGGGGCATGGGGATCAGCGGCACGCTGCTGGTGATGGGCGCGGCCTATTGGATCGGCACCGGCGTGCAGGCGGTGGCGGGTGCCGCGGCCATCTGGATCCTGCTGGCGATCCTGGCGGCGCTCTACCTGTGGCTGTTGCGCGTGGCCGCGGCGCATCCCGACCTGCCGCAGGACATCGACGTCCATCATCCCGTGCGCCCGCTACCCTGGCCCACCGTACGCGCCGGGCTGTATTTCCTGATTCCGATCGGCATCCTGGTGTGGTGCCTGAGCGTTGAACAACTGTCCGCGGGCCTGTCCGCTTTCTGGGCGGCGATGGCGATGCTGTTCCAGATGGTGACGCAGCGTCCATTGATCGCCTGGTTCCGCAAGCAGGACGCGGCCCCGGCATGGCGCCAGGGCTGGCGCGACGCCATCGGCGGCCTGCAGGACGGCGCGCGCAACATGATCGGCATCGCCATCGCGTGCGGCACGGCTGGCCTGATCGTGGGCGCCATCACGCTGACCGGCCTGGGCCTGCGCATGACTGCCTTCGTCGAACTGGTGTCCATGGGCAACGTGCTGCTGATGCTGATCTTCACCGCGCTGGTCTGCCTGATCCTGGGCCTGGGCATGCCCACGACCGCGAACTACATCCTGATGGCGACATTGATGGCGCCGGTGGTCGTGGAACTGGGCGCGCAGAACGGCCTGGTTATCCCGCTGATCGCCGTGCACATGTTCGTGTTCTATTACGGCATCATGGCCGACATCACGCCGCCCGTGGGCCTGGCCACGTTCGCGGCGGCGGCGATATCGGGCGAAGACCCGATCAAGACCGGCATCCAGGGGGTCACGTACGCCGCGCGCACCGCCATCCTGCCGTTCATGTTCGTATTCAACCCGGCCCTGCTGCTGATCGACGTCAACTATGGATGGGAGCTGGCGCTGGTCGTGGCGGGCGCGACGTTGGCGTCCCTGATCTTCGCCGCCGCCACCATGCGGTGGTTCCGTACGCGCTGCACCTGGGCTGAAGTGGGCGTGCTGCTGCTGGCGGCGTTCATGCTGTTCCGCCCCGACTGGTTCATGGACCATCTCGCGCCGCAGTACGAAAGCCGTCCCGCCGCCGACATGCAGACAATCGCCGCCGCCATGCCGGACAACGGCCGACTGATCGTGGTGCTGCGGGGGATCAATCTGGAAGGCGATGAGCTCACCAAGACCGTCGCCGTCGCCTTGCCCGCGCTGGAGGCGGGCGCCGATGCGTCGGGCGCCGGACGCCAGCGCCTGGCCGAGGCCGGCGTGACGCTGATGAGCCTGGGCGGCCAGACCCAGATCGGCGGCGTGCGGTTCGGCAGCCGCGCCCAGCGCTCGGGTTGGGAACAAGGCTGGGACGTGCTGGAAGTCAAAGCGCCCAATCCGCAGCGCTGGTCGGACCATTGGGTCTACCTGCCCGCGTTACTGCTGCTGGCCGGCATGTGGATGTGGCAAGGCAGGCGGGACGGCGGCGCCGCGGTCGGGCGGCTGCGCGCGCGCTCAGCCTGATCACTGCGCGCGCGTCCGCCGCCAGGGCGGCAACGCCCCGATGGTCAGCGCGCGCAGGAACCACTCCACCGGGCCATAGGCATGGCGCCGCAGCCACCATGCGGACAACGGCAACTGTGTCGCAAAGATGGCCACCGCAATGCCAGTGGCCGCCAGCGGCGACACCGACGCGAACAGCCGCAGGCCCCAGCCTGTGAACAGGAAGGCGCAAACGACGGACTGCATCAGATAGTTGGTCAGCGCCATCCGGCCCGCCGGCGCCAACCACGCGCCGACGAATCCAAGGGCTCTTGTCCGCAGGGCCAGCAGGAAGGCGGCGGCGTACGACATGCTGAGCAACGGCGCGGTCAGCAGGTCCGCCGCCAGCCCGGGCAGTTCCCAGGCAGCGCCGGCGAACGGCAGCGCCGAGGTGGCGTACAGCGCCGACCCGGCCAATCCGGGCAGCAGCCCGAAGGCGCACAGCAGCCCCAGCGCGCGCGGCTGTCGCCAAGGATCCGCCAGCGCCTCGCGCCGGCCCAGCGCGTAGCCAACCAGGAACATTGCAAAAACGAACGGCCCCTGCACGAACAGGACCATGAACCAGACGCTCTCGGTCAATTCCTTGATGTGCTGCGCGATCGTCGTGCCGATGGTGCCGCGGTAGGCCTCGATGGAGGCCAGCGCTTCCGCCTTGTATAGCGCCTGGTAGCCAGCGGGCACGGGGTCCAGGAAACTCAAGAACCCCAGGATGGCCCACACTGACGCAGCTACCACGATCAGCCACAACGCGACGCGCAGCGCGCGCTGGGGCGCCATCCCGCGGCAAAGCAGCAGCCCCAGGCCCAGCAGCGAATAGGTCAGCAAGATGTCGCCTTGGTAGAACAGCACTGCGTGCGCCGCGCCCAGCATCGCCAGCCCGGCCAGCCGCCGCAGGAAGCGCGGCGCAAAGGCCGCCTGGCTGCGCTCGGCCGCCGACATCTGCAGGGTGAAGCTATAGCCGAACAAGAAGGAGAACAGCAGATAGAACTTGGTCTCGAACAGCCACGCGATCACCCAGCGCACGGCCAGGTCCAACGGACTGGAATAGGCGGGGTCGGTGATACCCGCGCCATAGAACGGCGACGAGAACACGCCGATATTCACGATCAGGATGCCAAAGAGCGCAAAGCCGCGCAATGCGTCCACATGGGCCAGACGGCTGGCGGGTTGAGGGGCGGCATGGGACTGAGGGGCGGCGCTCATGCGCGGCCCTTCGCGGCTTGGCTGCGGCGCGGCGCGGGGCTTGCCGGCGTCGCGACGGGCGGCAGGCTGCGTTCCAGGGCCTGGTCCAGCAAACTGGCGGCAGCCTGGACACCAAAAGCGGGATCCACCACCGACCGGCTGTAGACGCCGTCCAGCAGCAGCAACAGTACGTCCGCCATCTGCGCCAACGGCCGTGGGGCATTCTGCCCTTTCCAGACCGTCTCCAGCAGCGTCAGCAAGCCGGCCTTGCGCTCGGCCTCGTTCGCCATCACCAGCGCATGCACTCGGGGATTGCGCACCGCCTCGGCCAGCACTTCCATGCCCAGACGCACAAACGCCGGATCCTGATACAGCGCCAGTTGCCCGTCGACCCACTCGCGCAGGGCTTGGCCTGCGTCCGGCGCCGCGCCCGCCTCCCGCATCCGCGACCGGATCTCGTCGGTGTCGGAGGCGATCAGCGCCTCGATGAGGTCGGCCTTGCTGGCGTAGTAATGGAAAAGGTTGCCGGGGCTCATTGCCGCCTGCTTGCAAATCTGCGCGGTGGACGTGGCGTGGAAGCCGTTTTCGGCAAAGCAGCGCGCCGCGGCCTCCAGGATGTGGAGGCGGCGTTCCTGCTGTTTGATGGGGTCGGTTTTGCGCATGGCCATTAATAGACTGATTGATCTATCTATTAAATAGCAGGCCATGGAATCCGGTCAAGAAAAAAGGCGGGCCATTCGGCCCGCCTTCCCTTATTGCCCTGCTGCACAATCGGGCAGTACCCGATTGCGGCTCCGAAGCGCCCTCACCCCAGCACGGGCGACAACACCGGCTGCTTGGGGCGCACATCCAGTTGGCGGCCCTTGCGCGCGCGTTTGCCCACATAGGGGGTCAGCGCCTCGCCGGCCAGGATGTCCTCGGTCACCTTATTGCGGTAGATGCCCGTGGCACGCAGGCCGTGGGCGCCAATCGGCACGGTCTGTTCCAATTTGTCCGAGGCGTCCAGGCCCATCAGGATCGTGCCGCGTCCGCCGCCCGACAAGGATTTGCACTCGTCCAGGCCGAAGACCAGGAACTTGCCCTTGGCCGACAGCAGCGCCAACTGCGTGGCGCCGTCGAACAGCGGCACCGGGCGCAGCATCTCGTCGCCCGCCTCCAGGGTGATGAACTGCTTGCCGGCGCGCTGGCGGCTGACCATGTCTGCCAGCTTGGCCGCAAAGCCGTAGCCGCCGCGCGTGGCCAGCAGCCAACGCGTATCCGGCGCCGCGGCGATGGTATGGACGATACGCGTGCCCGATTCCAGGTCGATCATGGTGGTGACCGGCTGGCCGTCGCCGCGCGCCGAGGGCAGCCCCCCGACCGGCACGGAATACACCCGGCCGTTGTCGCCCATCGCGATCAGCGTATCGGTGGTGCGGCATTCAAAGGCGCCGTACAGGTCGTCGCCCTGCTTGAAGCCAAATTGCGAGGCGTCGTGGCCATGGCCCTGCCGGGCGCGCAGCCAGCCCTTTTGCGACACGACGACCGTGACGGGTTCGTCCAGCACCTTGGTTTCCAGCACGGCGCGCTCGGCCGTTTCGATCAGGGTGCGGCGGTCATCGCCGTATTGCTTGGCATCTGCCTCGATTTCCTTGATCAGCAGGCGCTTGAGCGTCGCCGGATTGTCCAGCAGCTCTTGCAGCGACACTTGATCCTTGCGCTTGTCGGCCAGCTCTTGCTCGATCTTGAAGCCTTCAAGACGGGCCAACTGGCGCAAGCGCATTTCCAGGATGTCTTCAGCCTGGCGCTCGGACAGCTTGAAGCGCTCCATCAACGCGGCGCGGGGCTCGTCGGATTCGCGGATCGTCTGGATGACTTCGTCCACGTTCAGGTAGACCAGCATGCGGCCTTCCAGCACGTGGATGCGGTCGGTGACCTTGTCCAGGCGGAAACGCGTGCGGCGCACGACCGTGTTGGTGCGGAATGCCACCCATTCGACGAGGATGTCGCGCAGGCCCTTCTGGCGCGGCCGGCCGTCGGTGCCGATGCACACCAGGTTGATCGACGAACTGCTTTCCATGCTGGTCTGCGCCAGCAGCGTGTTGACGAATTCGTCGCGATCCACGCGCGAGGTCTTCGGTTCGAAGACGAGGCGCACGGCGGCGTCCTTGCCGGATTCGTCGCGTACCGCGTCCAGCAGGTTCAGCATGACCGCCTTGGCCTGCGTCTGCTCGGGCGTCAGGCTCTTCTTGCCCGACTTGACCTTGGGGTTGGTGATTTCCTCGATCTCTTCCAGGACCTTCTGGCCCGACGTGCCCGGCGGCAGTTCAGTGATCACCAGTTGCCATTGGCCGCGCGCCATTTCCTCGAACTGCCAGCGCGCGCGCACCTTCAGCGAACCGCGGCCCGCGCGGTAGATCTGCGCAATATCGGCGGCGGGCGTAATGATCTGACCACCGCCGGCGAAGTCGGGGCCGGGGATCATGGCGTGCAGCTCTTCGTCCGGCAATTGCGGGTGCTTGATCAGCGCCACGCAGGCCTGGGCCACTTCACGCAGGTTGTGCGACGGGATTTCGGTGGCCATGCCGACCGCGATGCCCGACGCGCCGTTCAGCAGCATGACGGGCAAGCGCGCCGGCAGCATCTGCGGCTCTTGCTGGCTGCCGTCATAGTTGGGCACGAAGTCCACCGTGCCCTCGTCCAGCTCGTCCAGCAGCAGTTTGGCGATAGGCGTCAGGCGGGCTTCGGTGTATCGCATCGCGGCGGCGTTGTCGCCGTCGCGCGAACCGAAGTTGCCCTGGCCGTCGATCAGCGGATAGCGCAGCGAAAAATCCTGTGCCATGCGCACCATGGCGTCGTAGGCGGCCTGGTCGCCGTGCGGGTGGTATTTACCCAGCACGTCGCCCACGACGCGTGCCGATTTCACGGGCTTGGCGCCTGCGGCCAGCCCCATGGCCTGCATGGCGAACAGGATGCGGCGCTGCACGGGTTTCTGCCCGTCGCCCACGTCGGGCAAGGCGCGGCCCCGCACGACGGAAACCGCATAGTCCAGATAGGCCTGCTCGGCGTAGCGCGCCAGCGTGATGGCCGCGTTGGCGTCGCCATCGCCGTCAGGCGGGGTGGGGTCGAACAAGCCGGGTTGATTGCTGTCGGTCATGATGGTTCAGGTAGACAAATTCATCGAAACGGCGTCAATGCGCCTCAAGCGGACGGCGCCAACTGCGTATCGGCGACGTGCGCGCGCAACTGGGCGCGCACCGCCGCCAACGTCGCGGCGTCCTGGCCGCGCTTGGGAATGATCACGCCCTGCAGGGTGCCCAGGATGACGTAAAGATGCTGCGGGGTTTCCTCGACCCGGCGGATATCGGACCACTCCATGCGCCCGGAAGCGCTGGTGGTCGTGTCCAAGATGCCCTCGGGCCCGAATTCCAGTTGATGCCGGCCCAGGAACAGGTCGTCGGGCTGCTTTTTCAGCATCCGCCGCGTATTCATCCTGACCAGCGGTGGCAGGGCGAACTCGTACGCCAGCGCCAGCAGCGCCAGGATGCCCAGCCCCACCGCCAGCCCCTCGAAGTACACGGGCAATATCCGTCCCCAGTCCGGCCCCTTGCCGTCCCAGGTCTGCCAGATCAGGTAGGCCAGCAAGGCCACGATCATCAGGACCGCGAAACGCAGATGGGACCGGTAGCGGCGGCGCCGCAATTCAGGCCGTTTGTACACGTAGGCCGCAAATTCCGCATAGTCGTCGGCCGTCATGTCGACGGTCATCCGGGCTTGCCCGGGCGTGGTGGACGTCATCAGATATCCAGCTCCGCCAGGTTGCCCTTCTCTTCGATCCAGGCGCGGCGTTGCGAAGATTCCCCCTTGCCCATCAGCATATCGAACATGCGGGTGGTGTCTTCGGGGGTCTGATCGCCGTAGCCCACGGGCAGCAGGCGGCGCGTGTCCGGATTCATCGTGGTTTCCCACAATTGTTCCGGGTTCATTTCGCCCAGGCCCTTGAAGCGGCTGACCGACCAGGCGCCTTCCCGCACCCCTTCCTTGCGCAGCTTGTCCTGCGCGGCTTCAAGCTCGCCTTCGTCCAGGCAATAGATCTTGCGGGCCGGGCGCTTGCCCTGCGCCGGCACGTCCAGACGGAACAGTGGAGGCTTGGCCACATACACGTTCCCGGCTTCGACCAGCTTGGGGAAGTGCTTGTAGAACAAGGTCAACAGCAGCACCTGGATGTGCGAACCGTCGACGTCGGCGTCGGACAGGATGCAGATGCGGCCGTAACGCAGGCCCGACAGATCCGGCGTATCGCCGGGGCCGTGCGGATCCACGCCGATGGCGACCGAAATGTCATGGATTTCATTGTTGGCGAAGAGCCGGTCGCGATCCACTTCCCAGGAATTGAGCACCTTGCCGCGCAGCGGCAGGATGGCCTGGAATTCCTTGTCGCGGCCCATCTTGGCGGAACCGCCCGCGGAGTCGCCCTCGACCAGGAAGACTTCGGTGCGGGTCGCGTCGCTGGATTCGCAATCGGTCAGCTTGCCGGGCAATACCGCCACGCCCGAACTCTTGCGCTTTTCAACCTTCTGGGCGGAACGCTGGCGCGCCTGCGCTTGGCGGATCGCCAGCTCGGCCAGCTTCTTGCCGTATTCCACATTGCTGTGCAGCCACAGGTCCAGCGCGCTCTTGGAAAAACCGCCCACCAGGCGCACAGCGTCGCGGCTGTTCAGGCGTTCCTTGATCTGGCCCTGGAATTGCGGGTCCAGCACCTTTGCCGACAGCACGAAGCTGGCGCGCGCGAACACGTCTTCGGGCAGCAGCTTCACGCCCTTGGGCAGCAGGCTGTGCAATTCGGCAAAGCCCTTCACCGCCCCGAAAAGGCCTTCGCGCAGCCCGGATTCGTGGGTGCCGCCGGCGGGCGTGGGGATCAGGTTGACGTACGACTCGCGCACGGCGTTGCTGTCTTCGGTCCAGGCCACCACCCACTGCGCGCCCTCGCCTTCGGCGAAGTTCTCGTGGTCGGCGCCGGCGTATTGCTGGCCTTCGAAGAACGGCACCATCAGTTCGGCGCCGGTCAGCGCTTCGGCCAGGTAGCCGCGCAGGCCGTCCTGGTATTGCCAGGTCTTCGCGTCGCCGGATTTCTCGTTGACCAGCGTGACCTTCACGCCGGGCAACAGGACGGCCTTGCTGCGCAAGAGGTGCGTCAGTTCGCCCAACGGGATGTTGGGGCTGTCGAAGTATTTCGCATCCGGCCAGACCCGCACGCGGGTGCCCGACTTCTTGCGGCCGCCCTCGCCGTACGGCGCCAGCGGCTCGGCGACATCGCCGCCCTTGAACACCAGCCGGTTAACCGCGCCGTCGCGCCACACCACCACTTCCAAGCGGGTGGATAGCGCGTTGGTGACGGATACGCCCACGCCGTGCAGGCCGCCTGAAAAGGCATAGGCGCCGCCGCCCGCCTTGTCGAACTTGCCGCCCGCATGCAGGCGGGTGAAGACCAGCTCCACGACGGGAGCGCCTTCTTCAGGGTGCAGGCCGACGGGGATGCCCCGCCCGTCGTCCTCGACGGACACGCTGCCGTCGATGTGCAGCGTGACCTGTATCTGTTTGCCGTAGCCGGCCAAGGCCTCGTCTGCGGCGTTATCAATGACCTCTTGCACGACGTGCAGCGGGTTTTCGGTGCGGGTGTACATGCCCGGGCGCTGGCGCACGGGCTCCAGCCCCTTCAGGACGCGAATGGACGCCTCGGTGTAACGTGGAGTGGCCAAGTTATCCCCAACATCTGTGGAAAAAAACCGACATTTTACGGATAAGCCTAGATTCTGCGCGGCTCCCAGTGGGATGCGCACGACCTGACCAGCTCCGAATTCGGTAGGATGATGACAGTCACAGCCAGCGCGTCAGGGCTCAATCACCCGAATCACGACGACTGCGCCGCAACATCCTACACAAAACCAGCAAACCCTGTTGTTATTAACAGTGGTATGCCTGTTGTTATTGACAGTGGTATGCTTTAATCCATTCCACATACAAGAACAACGGCAAGGCGCGTCCCTTTTTACGCGCCTTTTGCTGCCGAACCGAGAATCACCATCATGAGCGACCAAATCAAGAACGTCAGTGACGCAAGCTTCGATGCCGATGTGTTGAAATCCGGCCAGCCGGTGCTGGTGGACTACTGGGCTGCCTGGTGCGGCCCCTGCAAGATGATTGCCCCGATCCTGGAAGAAGTCGCCACCGAGTACGCAGGTCGCCTGACGATCGCGAAGCTGAACGTGGACGAAAACCAGGGCACCGCCACCAAATATGGCATCCGCGGCATCCCGACCCTTATGCTCTTTAAAGACGGCCAAGCCGCCGCCACCAAAGTTGGCGCGCTGTCGAAGTCGCAACTCACCGCATTCCTGGACGGCGCGTTGTAAACTGCGTGCTGTGAACGAAGGCGCCGCCCTGGAGGCGGCGCTCATTCAATACCGCGCGAGCCCGTCCGTGGCGCGCCGCCAGAGCCCTCCTTTACTTTTCCCCCACCAATCACCGCGATGCACCTCAACGAACTGAAGGCGCTGCATGTCTCGCAGCTGCTGGAAATGGCCGCTGGCCTGGAAATCGAGAACGCCAACCGCCTGCGCAAGCAGGAATTGATGTTCGCCATCATGAAACGGCGCGCCAAGCAAGGCGAGCAGATCTTTGGCGACGGCGTCCTGGAAGTCCTGCCCGACGGCTTCGGTTTCCTGCGCTCGCCCGAGACCTCGTATCTGGCCAGCACGGACGACATCTACATCTCGCCGTCGCAGATCCGCCGTTTCAACCTGCACACCGGCGACTCGATCGAAGGTGAAGTCCGCACGCCGAAGGATGGCGAGCGCTACTTCGCGCTCGTCAAGGTGGACAAGGTCAACGGCGTGGCGCCCGAAGCGATCAAGCATCGCATCATGTTCGAGAACCTGACGCCGCTGCAC
The DNA here is from genome assembly GCF_012928505.1 of Achromobacter sp. Bel. Classification (GTDB taxonomy): domain Bacteria; phylum Pseudomonadota; class Gammaproteobacteria; order Burkholderiales; family Burkholderiaceae_B; genus Achromobacter. The sequence goes on from NZ_JABBJN010000008.1 coordinate 116,716, forward strand.
CCGAACCGGACGATGCGTCTGGAACGCGACATCAAGAGCGAAGAGAACCTCACGGGCCGTATCCTCGACGTCTTCGCCCCGATCGGCATGGGCCAGCGCGGCCTGATCGTCGCCAGCCCCAAGTCGGGCAAGACGGTGATGATGCAGCACATCGCGCACGCCATCACCACCAACTACCCCGACGCGGTCATGATCGTCCTGCTGGTCGATGAACGCCCGGAAGAAGTGACCGAAATGCAACGCACGGTGCGCGGCGAAGTGGTGGCGTCGACCTTCGACGAACCCGCTACCCGTCACGTGCAAGTGGCCGAAATGGTCATCGAAAAGGCCAAGCGCCTGGTCGAAATGAAGAAGGACGTCGTGATCCTGCTGGACTCGATCACCCGTCTGGCCCGCGCCTACAACACGGTTGTGCCGGCCTCCGGCAAGGTGCTGACTGGCGGTGTGGACGCCAACGCCCTGCAACGCCCCAAGCGCTTCTTCGGCGCGGCCCGCAACCTGGAAGAAGGCGGCTCGCTGACCATCCTGGGGACGGCGCTGATCGAAACCGGCAGCCGCATGGACGAAGTCATCTACGAAGAATTCAAGGGTACGGGCAACTCCGAAGTCCACCTTGAGCGTCGTCTGGCTGAAAAGCGCGTCTACCCGTCGATCAACCTGAACAAGTCGGGCACCCGCCGCGAAGAACTGCTGATCGCGCCGGACCTGCTGCAAAAGGTCTGGGTGCTGCGCAAGTTCATCCACGACATGGATGAAGTGCAGTCCATGGAGTTCATCCTGGACAAGATGCGCGCCACCAAGACCAATGCCGAATTCTTCGACATGATGAAGAAGAAGTAAGACAGGTCTCGCCCCATGAAAAAACCGCCGTCAGGCGGTTTTTTCATGGGGCGAGAAAACGGGATCAGTGCTCGATATATTGGGGAATGCGGCTGCGAGGTGCCGAATCGGCGGGCCGCGGGGTCTGCTTGTCCGGCGCCTTGCCCGATCCGTCGATGGGTTCGATCCGGGGATCGTCCCAGTTGCCGGTCACCGAATATTCCATGGTCATCGCCCGCGCCAGCGGCTGCTTGAGCAGCCATTGCGTGACAAATGCGCCCAGGCCGATCAGCGGATTCACGGCCAGCGCGGTCACCATCGCCGCGCCGCTGGCGTCCAGGTTGGGGATCACCACCGCCTTCAGGTCCCAGCGCTCGCGGATGATATTGACGCCGCCCGCCAGAACGATCGCGGCCACGGGGCCGTTGATCTTGTAGCCTTCGGTGGACATCAGCCCGTCCGCCATCTTCACGCGCCCGCGGATGGTGTCGAACGGGAACCCGTCGCGCAGCAGATTGGTCGGATTCACGTCCAGCCGGGCCAGCCGCTGCAGCGATTGCAGCGACAACAACTCCAGCAGCCGCGCCGTGCGGGAATTCACATGCATGAAGCGGCCCTTGTCCAGGCTGATATCGACCTCGCCCGCCACGTCAGCGATATTGTGGGTCCAAGGCAGGTTGCGCCACGTCGCCTTGCCCACCGCCGAGCCTTCGCCCCCGGACACCATGTTCTCGAAACCGATCCGGGTCATGAATTTTCCCAGGTCGACAAACTTGGCCGTGGCGTCCACGGTCAGACCCCGGTCGGGCCCATCCAGGCTCCAATTGCCCGTGGCGTTCAGGTTGGCGGCGTCGTTGATAATCGACAGCTTGTCCAGGCGCCACTGCCGGCCGCGCTCCAGATTGGTGCCGACCACTTGAAGTTCTCCCAAGTTCTTGCCGTACAGGAAAAATTCCTTGGCTTGCAGGTCGATCGCGGGGATATCCGACAAGTCGTTGCCGGACGCCAGGGCCTTGTCCGCCTCGTTGGTGTCGTCGGCGCCCCCGAACGACAGGTGCTTCATGCGGGCAGTGATCTGGCCCGCGATCGCGCCCGATGCCTCCCGCCACTCCAATGATCCCGCCGCCTGGCGCGACGTGATGTCCACGCGCCACTGCGCCGGCCCCGGGCGCGTTGCATACAGGGTCAGGTCGTTCAGCGTGTAGCCGCTCGCGTGCAGCAGGCCGGTCGCCACGCTGATGCGCTCGGGCTCCGGGAAGACCGGCTGCGCCGCCGCTTTCTTGGCGCCGCCCTTGCCTGCAGGCGTGTCGAACCCGTCCAGCACGGTTTCCCAACTGTCCAGGTCCAGTTCCGGCAGGCTGGCGTTCAGGCTCATCCCGCGTTCGGGAAGGCTGGCGGGGCGGCCGACGCCCAACGCCCCTCGGGCGAAATAGGACCGGGCCGCATCGCCAGGATCGCGTTCGAACAACGCATTGACGTTGTCCCCGAGGCTGGCCGTCAGCCAGCGACGGCCCTTGGCGCCACGGTCCTGCGCCGCGCCCCATTGCAGCTTCAGCAATTGCGAAGACGAGGCGGGCTTGCCAACGGGCGCCGGCATATCGATCGCCATGCCGGCCAAGTCGGACTCTAACGAGATCTCGACCGAACCGCCCTTCTGGTATCCCACCCGGCCCTTGTAGGCGGCCCTGCCGCTGAAGCGCGACATGGACGGCGTATTGCTCAACTGCGACAACCCCGAGCCAGCCAAGGTACCGTCGAAATGCAGGGCGTCGGCACTGTGGGCCAACGTGCCGAAGATCTTGACCGGGCCGCCCAGGAACTGGGCGCGGATATCCTTGGCCTGCACGCCCTTTTCCGAGAATTCCAGATCGCCGTGCATCTGGCTCAGCAAGGGCATTTCGGGCATGAAGGTGAAGGTATTGTCCGCGAACACGATACGTCCCTGAACCTGGGTGTCGTCCGTGTTCAGCAACGGTACCTTCAACTTCAGCGGCATGCGCCAGTCGCCGGTCCCGCGCGCCTCGTCCAAGGCGCCATCCAGCAGCCCGCCCAACGGAGAATTCGCCGCCATCGCCAGATAAGCCGGCACGGGGCCCGAGGTCTCGCCGTCGAGCAGGAGTTCGGAGTCATGCTCCATATCGGGAATCGTGGCCGATATGGCGCCCAGGCTGACCGTTTGACCGGGTCCGGTATGGGCCATGGCGCCGCCCGGGCTGTCCAGCGTCAAACTCACTTTGTCGACGCGGAAACTGCCCGAGAGGTTCTCCAGCATGGGCCAGCCCTTGCGAGGCGGCCGCGCTGGCGCGTAATCGACTTTGGCCCCCGTATAGGCGCCCGCAATGACGAATTCACCTTCGACGCCGGGCGAACTGAAGGGAAAGTCGTCCAGGTCCCCTTTTAGCGTAATGGCGGCAGACCGCATTTCACCCGCCGGCAAGCCGGTGGCCAGCCACTCTCGGGCGTCCGCATTGACCTCCAGCGGCAGGTAACGATGGATGGCCGGCATGGCCCCACGCACCATGGTGCCGCGCATGTCCACGCTGCCCGCAGCCGTCTTGCCCTCGCGCCGCCATTGGCCCTGCAAACGCACGTCCAGGTCATCGTTGAGCACATGCAATTGCGCCACGTCCACGAACCAGTTCTGGGCATCCGGCCCCTTGATCCGGGCATCCAGCGCCAGTTCGCGCGCCGCCAGCGTGGGTTCTTCGAACACGCCCGGCAGCGTCACCCGCAGCTGCTGCACCGCCCCCTTGATCGACGCGTCCGCCGCGCCCGGACTGCGTGCGAGCGGCACGTCTTGGATCTGCACGAAGTCGCCGGGCAGGCCCTGTATGCGGAACTGGCCCGAAGCACCGCTTACCGCGGGGCCGTCCTTGCCCGCCGACCAGTTCACGCCCCTGACGGCGATGTCCGAGGTCAATTCGGTGAATTTGCCCCGATCCAGTTGCAGCCATGCCCGGCCCGCGATCCGGCCAGCAACCTGGGGCGGCTTCACCCAGGGCGCCCAGGCCAGCGGCTCGACGTCATCGGCTTCGGCGTAAAGCTGCCCGCTCCAGTTCGCGGGATTGGCGGCGTTCGCGGCGAACAGGCTGCGATTGAACTCCCCACGCAGCTCCACCTTGCGGGCCAAGGCCTCGCCGGCGGAGGCCTGCAGCGCGAAGCGGTGCGACAGGCTGCCGTTTCGCATCAGGAAATCCACGCCGTTCAAGGTCAGCGCCGGCGCTTGACGCAAATCGTCCTGCCAGACGACGGTCGCGTCGCGTATCAGCAATTCACGCTGGGCGACCAGCCAACGCAAAGTCGGGTGATTCAGGTCGGACTGGTGGTCGCTGGCGTTCAGGTCGATGTCCTGCCCGGCTATCCAAAGATGGTTGGCGGAATCGCGCCGCAACGTCAGTTCAGGTTTTTCCACCCGCAGGCGCACCAGCGTGGGCGACAACGCCAAGATGCTGCGCCAGGCCAGCACGGCCGACACGGAGGGCAGGGTCAACACCGGCGCGGCGTCGTCGTCAAACACCTGCACGGCGGTAAGATCAAGCTTGGGATTCAGCCCCTGCCAGTTGGCCTGGATGCCGCCGATGGCGACCCGGGCGCCCAGCGCCTGGCTGGCGTAGGCCTCGATCTGCGGACGCCATTGGTCCACCCGAGGCAACACCCAGTAACGGACGCCCAGGAACCCGATGGCCACCACGCCATAAAGTGTCAGCGCGACCCAAAACAGGCAGCAGAGCACGCGACGCGCGTGCGGCGTGGGAGCAGTATTTGAAACAGACACGGGTCGTGTGGTGGGCAGGGGAAGATGTCTTGCGGTATCGTCCCCACTTATACCTGAAACGCGCCCATTCGTCTGCCGCCCTTACGCCATGTCATCGTCCCCTATGCTTGCCTCCGCCCTTGCCTGGTCCGGTCACTTGCGCCGCCGCCTGGATGCCCATCCCGATCTGGCCGCCTGGCTGGCCAACGCCGTGCAAGAGCCGGTCACTCCGGCCCGCCTGGCGCAATGGCAGGCTGAATTGGCCGGGCCCGACGCGCCCCCTACGCTACCGGTGGACACCTGCCGCATGGTGCTGCGCAAGCTGCGCGAACGGGTATTCAGCGCGCTGATCGTACGTGACCTGACGGGCCAGGCCGATCTGGAGGAAGTGGTCGGCGCGATGACCGCGCTGGCGGATATCGCGGTGGCGGCGGCCTACCGCAGCGTGGCGGCGGACCTGGCGGCAGTGCATGGCATGCCGCGTGACCCCGCCACCGGCAAGCCGCAGGAAATGCTGATCGTCGGCATGGGCAAGCTGGGCGGTTGCGAACTGAACGTGTCGTCCGACATCGACCTGATCATGCTGTACGGCGAGGAAGGCGAAACCGACGGCCCGCGCCGGATCAGCCACCACGAGTTCTACGGCCGCCTGACGCGGCGCATGATGCCCGTCATCTCCGAGGTGGACGCCAATGGCCAGGTGTTCCGCACCGACTTGCGCCTGCGCCCTGATGGCGACTCCGGCCCGCTGGCCTGGAGCCTGGACGCGCTTGAGCACTATCTGATCGGCCAGGGCCGCGAATGGGAACGCTATGCCTGGCTGAAAGCCCGCCTGATGCCCGCCCAGGCCTTCGAGGGCAGCGACAGCGCGCCGCAGGCCCGGCAGCTGGAAAGCCTGCGCGTGCCGTTCGTCTATCGCAAGTATTTCGACTTTGACGCGCTGGCCGCGCTGCGCGCCCTGCGCGAACGCATCCGCCAGGACTGGCAGCGTCGCGCCATGGCGCGCAACGGCGTCGACAGCGCCAACAACATCAAACTGGGCGACGGCGGCATCCGCGAGATCGAGTTCGTGGTGCAACTGGCCCAGTTGATCCGCGGCGGCCGCATGCCCGCGCTGCAGAAGCGCGGCCTGCTTGAAGCCCTGCACGCCGAGCAATTGGCAGGCCTGGTGCCGGAAGACGACGCCCGGCGGTTGGAGGAAGCCTACCGCTACCTGCGCCGCACCGAACACGCTTTGCAGTACCGCGAAGACGAGCAGACCCATCTGCTGCCAGGCGACCCGGCCCAGCGCGCCGCGCTGGCGGCCGCGCTGGGCATGAGCTCGGAAAATTTCGAAAGCACGCTTGCCGCGCACCGCAAGTTCGTCTCGCAGACCTTCCGCAATGTGTTCCGCATGGTGGGCATGGGCGACGCGGAAGACACCAGCACGCCGGCCGACGACGCCCCCGAAACGCCTGACAACGAATGCGAGCTGGCCGAACAGATCCGGCAGGCGTTTGGCGACGAGGCGCAGGACCTGCTGCGCCGCACCGAAACGCTGCTGGGCAGCCATCGCGTGCGCAGCTTGCCCGAAAGCAGCCGCCGCCGCATGGAAACCCTGCTGCCGGCCGCCCTGCGCGCCGCGCGCCAGACCTCGGCGCCGCTGGACGCCGCGGTGCGCCTGTTCGACCTGATCGAGAAAATCGCGCAGCGCAGCGCTTACCTGGCGCTGCTGGCCGAATACCCGGACACGCTGGCGCGCGTGGCGCGGATGGTCGCCGCCAGCCCCTGGGCCGCGCAATACCTGACCCAGCATCCGCTGCTGCTGGACAGCCTGATCGATTGGCGCACGCTGTTCGAACCCTTGGATTTCACGCAGATCGCCCGGCAACTGACCGCTGACCTGGACGCCTGCAAATTGCCCGACGGCGATCCCGACATCGAGCGCCAGATGAACCTGATGCGCGACGTGCAGCGCCAGGCCAGCTTCCAGCTGCTGGCGCAGGATCTGGAAGGCGAGCTTACGGTGGAGAAACTGGCGGACCAGTTGTCAGCGCTGGCCGACCTGTTGCTGACCGAGACCATCCGCCGCGCCTGGCCGCTGGTGAACAAGGTGCCGGGCGCCCTGCCCCATTTCGCCGTCATTGCCTACGGCAAGCTGGGCGGCAAGGAACTGGGCTATGCCTCGGATCTGGACCTGGTTTTCCTGTTCGACGATCCGCGCGAAGATGCGGCCGAGGTCTACGCGAAACTGGGCCGGCGCATGACCTCGTGGCTGTCGACCATGACGTCGTCGGGCCGGCTCTACGAGGTGGACCTGCGTCTACGGCCGGACGGCGATGCCGGGCTGCTGGCCGTTTCGGTGGAAGCCTTCGAGCAATACCAGCACAAGCATGCCTGGGCCTGGGAACACCAGGCGCTGACCCGCGCGCGGCATGCCGCGGGCGACGCCGACGTGGGCGCCCGCTTCGAGAGGATCCGCGAAGCCATCCTGGTGCAGCCCCGCGACCAGGCTGCGCTGCGTACCGAAGTGCTGGCCATGCGCGAAAAGATCAACGCCGGCCATCCGAATACCAGCCAGAAGTTCGACCTCAAGCATGACCGAGGCGGCATGGTCGACGTGGAATTCGTTACCCAATACCTGGTGTTGTGCTACGCGGGCACCCATCCGGTCCTGGTGCGCAACCTGGGCAACATCACCCTGCTGCGCCTGGCCGGCGAGGCCGGTCTGATCCCGCCCGAGCTGGCCGCGCGCGCCGCCGACGCCTACCGCGTCTTGCGCCGCGTGCAGCATCAGTTGCGCATGCAGGGCGTGGAGAAAGCGCGCGTGGGGCCGGACCAACTCGTGGACGAACGCGCGGCGGTGCGCGAGCTATGGGACGCGGTGCTGGGCTAGGCGCCCCGGCGGGAGGCAACTCGCGGTAAAATAAGGGGTTTTCCGCCTTTTTGCCTGCAAGCCATGTCCGAACTCGTCCGCCCCAAGCTTGACCTCCCCGCTGGCCGCAGCAAGGTGCTGATGCACTCGTGCTGCGCGCCCTGTTCCGGCGAAGTCATGGAAGCCATGACGGCCTCCGGCATCGATTATGCGATCTACTTCTACAACCCGAATATCCATCCGGTCAAAGAGTACGAGATCCGAAAGCAGGAGAACATCCGCTTCGCCGAACAGCACGGCATCGAATTCATCGATGCCGACTACGACATGGACAACTGGTTCGACCGCGTGAAGGGCATGGAAGACGCCCCGGAACGCGGCGAACGCTGCACCGCCTGCTTCGACATGCGCTTTGAGCGCACCGCGCTGTACGCGCACGAGCACGGGTTCGACACCATCACCAGCTCGCTCGGCATTTCGCGCTGGAAGGACATGAACCAGATCAACGGCTGCGGCGAACGCGCCGCCGCCCGCTACGACGACCTGGTCTACTGGACCTATAACTGGCGCAAGGGTGGCGGGTCCGCCCGCATGATCGAAATCAGCAAGCGCGAGAACTTCTATCAACAGGAATATTGCGGCTGCGTCTACTCCCTGCGCGACACGAACCGCCACCGCCGTTCGCAAGGCCGCGAACGCATCCACATCGGCGTGAAGTTCTACGGCAAGGAAGACCTGATCAACGAAGAACTGCTCTGATTCCCGAGCAATGTTGATCCCGCCCGGGCAGCGCTAACGCGCCTGCCGGCGGTATTCCGACGGCGATGCGCCGTAACGTTTGCGGAACGCGTGGCTGAAACGCGCCGCGTCGGAAAACCCGAACCGGTACGCGATATCGCCAATCTGCCGTACGGACTGCGTGGCGTCGCACAGCGCATCCCGGCTGCGCTCCAACCTGGCGCTGAGGATGAAATCGGCAGGCGTAGTGGCCGCCAGCGCGAACAGGTTGTACAGATAACGCCGCGACATCCGGAACGCCGCAGCGGCGGATGCCGGCGACAAGGCGGGATCGTGCAGGTTTTCAAGGATGTGCTGTTGGACGCGGCGCAACTGCGCCTGCTTGAAGCCCGCCTGGTCCTGCTCGGCCAGCCCCCCCGCCCGTTCGCTAATGTCCAGCCCCATCATCTGCAGCACCGCGTTGGCCGCGTCACGCGCCGCGCTTTCGGACAGATGGGCCTGTTCGCCCAACGCGACGCGCAGCAGGTCCATGGCCATGCGGCCGCAACCGTGCTGGCCGCTGAAGTTGCGAGCCACGGCGTTCTGCATGAACGGCTGCCAGGCTTCGGTTTGCTTGCCGGGCACCTGCATCACCAGAAAATGTGCACCGTCATCCACATCGACCTCGTACGGCCGGGTGGTGTCGTAGATGCTCCATTCCCCCGGCATCAGCAAGGCAGTGCGATTGGACTGGCGGATCTCGCTGCGGCCCGCCAATTGCAGCGTGACCTTGTAGCCGGCGTCTTCGGCGCGAGCTGCCAGCAGCTTGCTGCGGCGTACCCGTTGCGCGCTGCTGTGCAATTCGCTGACCTGCATCCAGCCCAGGCAGCCCACCGCCACGCTGTTGCGGAAACGCGTGGGGAACACGGCCGATACTTCCAGTGGCACGAAGGTACTGCTGATGCTTTCCTGCCAACTGGCGCAATCCAGGAAGTGCCTGGGCGCACTGTGCAAAAGGGATAGTGACATGGCGACTCCGGTGCTGCCTCTTTCTAGCACTGCACGCCTGGGGGGAGTATCGGTGAGAACCCCTAACTGCCCGCCGGACTACGGTTTCCTGTCGCTCCCATACGAATATTCGGACAGAGAGAACCCCATCGACGAAAGCGTTTCGGCCAGTTTGTGGCGCACCGGCACCACGTCGTCATAACGGTTGGGCCTTGCCGCCGCCACCTCTTCTTCGGTGTAGGGAGTGAAATCGGCCGGCAGTTGGGCTGCGCTGAATTCGCCCAGCACCCAGTTCAACACCGCCGCAAGTTCGGCATTGCTCAATTGCGAATGGGCGGCGCCCGGCACGCGGATCAAATACTCGCGGCCCGCCGGCAGATGCGTGAACCCTCCGACCGATTCGCGGAAGTCCGGTATGCCGTGCCGGCTGCTGCCCCGGCCGTCCACGCGGTGGCAGCCCGCGCACTGCAGGACATAATCGGCGCGAACGGCTTGCCGCAAGCGGTCTGCATCAGCCACGCCTGCGCCTTGCGGCACATCTGGCTGCGGCGCTGTTGGGCGTGCGCCCTCTTGCGCCGCCGCGCCCTGCATCGCGCACAGCAGGATGGCAAGGGCAACGCCCCCGCGCCATCCTGCCGGCTGCCGCCCCCAGGAACTCATGGCTTTGGCGCCGCCTTGGGTTGCAGCTGAGGTTTGGCCAGCCCCACGATCACCGAGGTCGTGCAGTGAAAGATCGATGACTCGTTGGACATGCACCAGTTCACGTCGTTATGCAGGAACATTTGATAGCCTGGACGTTCGCGTTCGGCGGCCGCACACATGCACTTACCGCACGCCGTTTTGCCGCAACAATCGTTGTAGCTGATGAGGTAGTCTTTACCGTCCAGCGGATTGTGGCACGTCCCCACCCACGACACGGCGGACGGCGACGTGCCGGGCGGGCACGACGTCATGCTGCCGCCGCAGCACGAACACAGGAATCCATCCACCGCGCAATAGCGCCAGTAGTCGCATGCCGTGTCGTCCATCTGCGGCTTCTTGGCGGCTGCGGGGGCCGACCGCGCCACCGGTAGCACCGGCACCAGGAAGGCCGTTCCCACCAGCAGCTTGCCGATGCGGTTGAGCACGCTGCGACGGGACGTGGCATGCGCGACCGAGCGCGCGGCGCGCTCACCCAATTTATCCAGCCAGTGCATTGCCGCTCTCCTTGCGTGAAATCCGAGTCTCGTCCAGCGTGCCCGCGGCCAGGAAATCCTGCACCGACGCCACGCCCAGCTCCTTGGCCGTGAACAGGCTTTCCAGCTGCTCGCGGGAATTGATCAGGCCCTTGGCACGCAAGACGCCCGACTCGTCCATCAGCACCGCGTACGGCAGTTTGCTGATCTGGAACTTCATGCCCAGTTCGGTCGACAGCAAGTACGGGAACCGTTCCAGCCCAGCTTGCTTGTAGAACGCCAGGTGTTCCGGCATGTCGCCGTCGCTGGCAAGCACAATGCGCAGCCAGGCGCTTTCCGTGCTGGCGACCGATTTCAGGATGGGCAGCAGCTTCTTGCACACGGGGCATGTGGGCGACAGGAAGAACAGCAGTTGGCTATGCTGCCCGCGTTCGCCGACGGTAATGCGGCGCCCCAACAGGTCGGGCAGTTCGAAACGCGGCGCGGCTTCGCCCACGGCAGGCCCTTTGTCCATCGTCAGCGCCCCCATCGGCGCCACGCGCTCGTACAGCACACCGATCTGACGCGACAAGGCCAGGATGACCAGCACCAGGCACAGCACCACGCCCCACAGCAGGAAATTGGAAATGATCAAGGCATCCATGTGAAACTCCTTCAAAAATTCCGCAGCTTGAGATGCGAAGCCAAAAGATGATTGGCAGTGAAGTACAGGCCCACGGCGGTCATCGCCAGGCCGAAGACGGCGGCGGCGTCCGCCCATTGCAGGCTGCGCGATTGTCCGGCTGCGGCGATCAACACGGGTGCCGTCCATAACGCCAGCACCGCATTGCGCAGCACCAGCCACCACGACAGCCCGCCGCCCTGCGCGGCATCGCGCCCACCCCGGCCCAAGGAGGCGGGCCCCCCGCAGCCGCAATCGATGTCGCGATGCCCGCGTGCCAGGTTGTAGGCCAGCGCCAGCGTCGCCACGCCCAGCACCAACAAGGCCAGCGCCGCGCCCGGCGTCTGGACCGACGGCATCAGCAGCATCGCGCCTGCGGCGGCTTCGGCCAGCGCATAGGCCGCCGCGAATGCGCCGCTCCAACCGGCAGGCAGGATGTCGTAGGCCGCCACCGCTCGCGAGAACCCCGCCAGGTCTTTCAGTTTTTCAAGCGCCCCCAATAGCAGCACGCAGGCCAATGCGGCGCTGGCGCCATAGAGCAAGACCGGATCGTTCATTTCGGGCCTCCCGCCGGTTGCGGCTCGACTTGCAGCGCGGTCTCGCCTGCCGCCTGGATGGTGGTCTTGAACACGGGAGCCACGGGTGCCGCGTCATAGATGTTGACGTTGCCCCCGTCGATGGTGAACAGGCGCGGCTTGTCGTCCTGCGAGACCGACATCGACAAGGCGTTCTTGCCCGGTATCCGCGCCAGCCGCTTGTGCGTGGCCAGGTCGTACACCCAGATCTCGGCGGCAGGCGTCTTGTGCGTGCCTTCCGCGCCGTTCGGATGCATGCCCACGTACAGCCGCTTGGACGCCCGGTTGATGGCCAGCAAGTTGTAGCCGCCGGGGCGCCAACCGCGATCCTTGCCGGACGCGTCCAGCAGCGACCACGAGGCACCGAAGCTGACTTCCTTGCCGCTGAAATCGGCGCTGTAGACGTTGCCGTTGTAGGACACGAAATAGAAGGTGTCGCCCAGGTTCTCGGTGTGCGTGAAGATGGGGTCCTTCTCAAGCTCGAACATCGGCTTGCTGCGCTGTTGGCCGGCCGGTTTGCCGGCGGCGTCCAGGTCGATGGTCAGCAAGGCGCCGTCGCCGCAAATGGTGGCGAAGCTGCGCGGACGCGAGGGCAGCGGGATGATGCTCCAGCAGCCGGCCGCCGCCGTGACCTCGTCGGCGAACTGCCGGGTCTTCAGGTCCACCACCGTGACGGATGTCGCGGGCGTGGCGTTCTGCACGAACAGCAGTTCGCCGTCGGTGCTCTGGCGCAGGTAATTGCGGTAGTTCAGCGCCTGCGCGCGCTTCTGCGGAATCGGCACTTCATACTTGGGGGTCAGCGTCTCGGCGTCCCAGGCCTCGATCACGTCGGTGCGCTTGCCCCGGTTGAGCCGTTCGTAATAGGTCGTCATGACGTAGAGATCGCGGCCATCGGCCGACACCGTCATGTGGCCGTTGAACGACGTGGGCACCAGCCCCAGGAATTTTCCGGAATCACCGTCGTAGATGTTGACCCGGCTGTCCACCAGGTGATTGAAGACCGCATCCATCACGTACAGCCGATGCGGCGTGGCGGGCGGCAAGCGGGTGCCGCCCTTGAGTTCTTCCACGGGCAGGTCCGCCCACGCCAGGCCCGTGGCGCTTGCCAGGGCGGCGCATAGCGCCCATCGTCCGGCCCGCGATGCGCGTGATGTGGCTCGAAGCGCAATCATCAATGTTCTCCTCTCATGATCCGGTTTCCTAGAACGCGTAGACGTAGCGCAATTGCACGCCGCGCATCCGCGGTCCGTTCTCGACCTTCAGGTCGTGGATGTACTGCATCTGAATCTGGTTGGCGTCGTTGATCTGATGCGTCAGCTCGACGGCCAACTGGTGATTGCGCGCCCGGGTGGCGACGGTCTCGCCCGAGGACGTTTCGCGTCCGCCGGTTTCATACCGGTACCGGATGCCCGTGTAGGTGTCGGGCGTCAGGTTGGTGGAGGCTAGCGCGAAGAAGCGGAACGACGGGTCTTTTTTCAGCGTCTGCCCGTACCAGTCGGTGTTGCGGCCGTAGATTTCCACTTCGGCGATAGCCTCCAGGAACGTGGATTCGCCCACGCCCTGGACGAACGAGAAGTCCTGGATGGTGGACCACCGGTTCTTGCCCGGCGACACGTCCGGACGGGACCGATCGTAGCGGCCCACCGGCGCCACGATGAAGGGCTCCCACGCGAACCAGGTCTTGGTCTGCTCATTGTTGTACAGCCAGATCGCCGAACCCAGCGTCACGTCGCCGATGCCGGTCTGGTGGTCGCCCGGCACGCCGGGCAAGTCCAGCGACGTCCGATACATGGGCACGATGAATTCCAGCTGCACGGTCTTGCCGTAGAAGTCGCGGTAGTGCATCTGGCGGTAGATCAACGCGTTCACGTCCAGGGACGCGCCGTCCACCCGTTTTCCTTCCGAATACAGCCCCGACGAGCGCAGGCCCGCCAGGTACCCTGCCACGATGTTGGTGCCCACGGGCGCGGGTATCCAGTCGCGTGCGCTGGGGTCACCCGCCCAAGCCGGCTGCGACGCTCCCAGCCATGCCAGCACCAGCGCGGCGCCCGCCCGGGCGCGGCCATGTGTCTTACTTGCCATGCACTTCCCCTTGGTCTGGCGGATGCGCCGCCGCCGGTATCTCCCGGCTTGGCCAGCGCGCCGCTACGTTCTAGTACGCGATGCAGACGGACTTCTTCTCCAGGTACATCTCGATCACGGCGCGGCCGTGTTCGCGGCCGATGCCGGATTGCTTGAATCCGCCAAACGGCATGTTGGGATCCAGCATGTTGTGGGTGTTGACCCACACCGTGCCCGCGTCGATGCGCGGGATCAGGCGCTGCACGCGCGACAGGTCATTGCTCCAGAGGCTGGCGCCCAACCCGAAGGCGCTGTCGTTGGCCAGCCGCACGGCGTCATCCAGCGTGTCGAACGGCTGCGCCACGACGACGGGGCCGAAGATCTCTTCCTGTGCGATGCGGGCGTCTTGCCGCACATCCGCGAACACCGTGGGCCGCACGAAGTAGCCTGGCCCATCGCCGGCGGCGCCCCCCGCCAGCACGCGGCCGCCTTCCGCCCGGCCGATGCCGATGTAGTCCATGACGCGCTGCTGATGCCGGGCCGAAATCAATGGCCCAACCTGCGTGGCCGCATCGAAGCCGGACCCCAGCGTCAACCCGGAAGCCACGTCCGCCAGCCCCTGCACGACCTTGTCATACAGGCCCCGTTGCACATACAGTCGCGATCCGGCCGTGCAAACCTGGCCCTGGTTGAAGAAGATGGCCGCGGCGGCGCCTTGGACGGCGCGGTCGACATCGCAATCGTCCAACACGATGACGGGCGACTTGCCGCCCAGCTCCAGCGACACGCGCTTCATGTCGTCCATCGCCGCCCGTCCGATCAGCTTGCCGACCTCGGTAGACCCGGTGAACGCGATCTTGTCGACCCCGGGATGCGCCACCAGCGCCGCGCCGGCGGTTTCTCCGCGTCCGGTGATCACATTGACCACGCCGGGCGGAAAGCCGGCTTCCAGCGCCAGTTCGGCCAGGCGCAGCGCAGTCAGCGGTGTTTCCTCGGCGGGTTTGAGCACGACGGTGCAGCCCGTGGCCAACGCTGGCGCGATTTTCCACGCCGCCATCAGCAGCGGGAAGTTCCACGGGATGATTGCGCCGACCACGCCCACGGGCTGCGCCAGCGTGTAGGCGCTGTACTGGACGCCCGGAGGAAAAGGGATCGACAAGGACAGGGTGTCGCCCGTGATCTTGGTCGCCCATCCCGCCATGTAGCGCAGCCATTGCGCGCCAGCGCCCACTTCCAGCCCCTGGGCGATGCCCAGGAGCTTGCCGTTGTTCAGCGTTTCCAGGCGGGCCAGTTCAGTGCCGTGCTGCTCCAGCAGGTCGGCCAGCTTCAGCAGCAGCCGTTCACGGCCTGCGGGCAGCATGTCGTGCCAGGGCCCCGAGGCGAACGCGCGGCGCGCGGCCTGTACCGCCAGATCCACTTGCACGGGGCCGGCATCCGGCTGATGCGCGATGACCTGCCCGGTGGCCGGGTCGTAGACGGGGACCGGCTGGCCCTGCCCCTCGTGCACCGGCTTGCCGTCGATCAGCATGAATTCCCTGATCGCGCCCAGTTCCGGGCGGTCGGCCCCTGCAGGGCGCGCGGTCGAAACGCTTGGGAAAGACATCTGAAGCTCCAACGAAAAGTGTGGGAGCCAGAATAGCAACGGCGTTCCGGGCTGGCTTGTCGGGCCGTGCATGGGGATTTGTCATTCTGCGCACGCGGACCCCACATGAAAAAGGCCAGGCCAACCGCGCTTGGCGGTCCGGCCTGGCCCGTTACAGGCTCGTCAGGGAGCCCGCGCGGCGGATATCGCCGATCAGTCCAGCATCAGCACCGTGGCGCCGGTGGTCTTGCGCGAGGCCAGCGCGGTCTGCGCTTCGCCCACTTGCTCCAGGCTGTAGCGCTGGTCGATACGGACCTTGATCTTCTTCTTCAGCACCAGGTCGAACACTTCTTCCGACGCGGCCTGCAGCTTTTCCAACGTATTCACATGCACGCCCAGGGACGGGCGCGTGACGTACAGGCTGCCCTTCTGATTCAGCACGGCCAGGTTGACGCCAGCGACGGGGCCGGACGCGTTGCCGAAGCTGACCATCAGGCCGCGCGGTTCGATGCAGTCCAGCGAGGTCTCCCACGTGTCCTTGCCCACGCCGTCATACACCACCGGCACCTTCTTGCCGCCGGTCAGTTCCAGCACGCGCTCCGCAACATTCTCGCGCGAGTAGTCGATGGTTTCCCACGCGCCATTGGCGCGGGCCAGCTCCGCCTTTTCCGGGCTGGAGACCGTGCCGATCAGCTTCACGCCCAGAGCCTTGGCCCACTGGCAGGCGATCAGGCCCACGCCGCCGGCGGCCGCGTGGAACAGGATGGTTTCGCCGCCTTGCAGGCGATAGGTCTGGCGGAACAGGTATTGCACCGTCAGGCCCTTGAGCATCAGCGCGGCGGCTTCGTCGAAACCGATGCCCTTGGGCACCTTGACGACCTGGTTGGCAGGCACGTTGCGCGCCTTGGCGTAGGCGCCGATGGGGCTTTGGCCGTAGGCGACCCGGTCGCCCTTTTTCAGGTGCTTGACGTCTGCGCCCACCGCGGTAACCACGCCGGCGGCTTCGAAGCCCAGGCCGTGCGGCAGCGGATGCGGGTACAAGCCCGTGCGGAAATAGATATCGATGAAGTTCAGGCCGGCGGCGTGTTGTTCAATCGTGACTTCATTGGCGGCGGGCGGCAGGACTTCCACCTCGACCAGCTTCAGGACTTCAGGACCACCGTGCTGCTCGATACGAATTGCCTTGACGAGATTGCTGGCCATGCGGGCCTCCTTTCATTGGAAATATTTGGGGTGTAACCGGGAAAACCAGACTTCAGCGCGGCGGGCGGGCCTCGCGCGGCGTGGCGGACGCCTGCTTGCCGACGCCGACGCCCATCAGGGCGAACACGCCGGCCAGTACCAACGCGGTCCCCGCCATCTGCCAAACGGTAATAGGCTCGTTCAGGAACCACGACGCCAGGAACAGCACCGACACCGGCCCCACCATGCCCAGCAGCGACGCCGTGGGCGCGCCAATCAGCGACACCGCCCACATCAGCATGAAGACCGGCACCACCGTGTTCAGCGTGGCATGGATCACGGAATACCCGTAAACCCCGGCCGGTTGAATCAGCATCGACGGCGGATGAATCACGAAAAACTGGATGATGCAGGCCACGCACGACACCAGCATGGCATAGGCCACCAGGCGCGTCGGCCCGACCCGCTTGATCAGTTCGCCAGAACAAATCAGGTACACAGAATAGCTTGCCGCCGAGCCAAAAACGAACAAAGACCCTAACAGCACCTCGCCGCCGCCGCCGAAGGACAAGTCATGGGCAAACACCAGCACCACGCCCAGATAGGACAAGACCATGGCCAGCCATTGCCGGCGCTCGACCGGGCGCTTGAACCAGAACGCCGACAGCAGCACGACAAGCGAGGGCGACAGGAAGAGGATCAGGCGTTCCAGGCTGGCCGTGATGTAGCGCAGCCCCAGAAAATCCAGGAAGCTGGACAGGTAATAGCCCAGCAGCCCCAACACGATGACCTGCGCGCGTTCCTTGCCCGTCATCACCACGATTTCGCCGCGGGCGGCGCGCCGCGACTGATGCCAGGCGACCGCCGCGAAGAACGGCATGGCAAATAGCATGCGGAAAGCGATGAGCGTGACCGCATCGATACCGTAGCGGTACGTGAATTTGACGACGATCGCCTTGGCTGAAAACAGCACCGCGCCAAGCGTCGCCATGAGGATTCCGGCCGCACGGCCGGACAGGTAGGAAGGCGGCAAAAACTTGGCAAGACGATTCATGCGATGATTTTAGATTCAGTGCAAAGCGATTTGCACGTCCATCGCAGCTTTTTGGCATCAAATTCCCCATCGCATGACCCGACAACGCGCTCTGACCCACATCCACATCGCCGCCGTGCTGTTCGGCCTGACCGGCGTTTTCGGGGAACTGATCCAGGCCAGCGCCGCCGTCATCACGCTGGGGCGGGCGGTCTTCGCCGTGATTTCACTGGGCGTGTTCGCCCGCATGCGGCGCAAGCCCCTGCTGGGCGTGCTGACCCCCGCCCAGTTGTTCGTGCTGGTGATCGCCGGCGCGCTGCTGGCCGCCCACTGGGTCACGTTCTTCATCTCGGTCAAGGTGGGCGGCATCGCCATCGCCACGCTGGGCTTTGCCAGTTTCCCCGCCTTCATCACGCTGTTCGAAGGCCTGATCTTCCGGGAACGCATCCGGGCGGCCGAGTGGATGCTGCTGGGACTGGTCACCGCCGGCCTGGTCCTGGTTACCCCGTCGTTCGACTTCGCGGACCAGGGCACGATCGGCCTGGCATGGGGGCTGCTGTCGGGCCTGACCTTCGCCCTGCTGGCGCTGAGCAATCGGCGTTCGGCCTCGGGCATGGACCCGATGCAGGTGGCGTGCTGGCAAAACGTGGTGGTGGCGCTGGTCATGGTGCCGTTCGCCGTGGGCCAGTTGCCCGCGTTGCCTGCCGTGGACTGGCTCTGGCTGGCCTTGCTGGGCGTGTTCTGCACGGGACTGTCGCATTACCTGTTCGTCTCGAGCCTGACCCGCCTGAACGCGCGCAGCGCCGGGCTGGTCATCGCCCTGGAACCCGTCTACGCCATCGCCTTCGCCTGGGCCTTGTTCAGCCAGGAGCCCACGCCGCGCATGATGGCGGGCGCTGCCTTGATCGTGGCCGCCATTGTCTGGTCCGGGCTGCGCAAGAGCGCGACGGTGGACGCCGCTCCGCCCCCTGAAACACAGCATTGACAATAACTGACTAGGCAGTAAAATTCGGCACATGAATGCCGAAACTTCCCCGCCGTCGCCCGATACCCCTGTCCACTACCGCAGCGACAACCGCTGCATGGCGGAAGACAACGCCGGCTACCTGATCAAGCTTGCCTATCATTCGCTGACCCGGATGCTGGACCAGGAAATGGCCCCGCTGGGCCTGACCGCCATGCAATGGCGCCCGTTGGCCATGGTCTTCCTGGGCCGCGCCGACACCCCCGCCGAGCTGGCGCGACTGAACGACATGGATACCGGCGCCATGACCCGCGCGCTGGACCGCCTGGAGGCCAAAGGCCTGCTGCGCCGTACGCGCAGCCAGACGGACCGCCGCGTCGTGAAGATCGAACTGACGGAACTGGGCGAATCCAAGGCCCGTGAAATCCCGCCGAACATCGCCCGGTCGCTGAACCACCACCTGCGCGGCTTTTCCGCCGACGAAGTCACCCAGCTGATGCACTTCATGCGCCGCATGATCGCCAACGGCTCCGCGTCCAGCGCCGCCCCCGAACGCTGACGGTGCTCTCCCCGCTACGCAGACGCCCCACAGACCTGGGGCTTTATTTGGCATAATATTTGCCTAGGCAAATACAGATTAATCAATTACTTTCAGCAAACAGTCAGGATGAAACGCCTTCTTTCTACCGTATTGGTGCTGGCCCTGAGCGGTTGCGCACTGATGGAACCCGGGCCCGAGCCCGTTGCGGCGCTGGATGCGGCCAAACTGGGACTGACCAGCGGTCAAGAAACGGCCTGGCCCAACACGCAATGGTGGCAACGCTACGGCGACAGCCAACTCAACGCGCTGATGGACGAGGCCTTGGCCAACAGCCCGTCGATGAGCGCCGCCCAAGCCCGGCTGGCCAAGGCCAACGCCGCCGTCAGCACCGCCCGCGCCCCGCTGTTGCCGCGCGTGGACGCCGATTATTCGCTGACCCGGGAACACCTTTCTTCGGACTACATCTACCCGGCCCCGCTGGGCGGCTCGGTTGTCAGCGACAACCGGCTGGCGCTGGATTTCAGCTATGAGCTGGATTTCTGGGGCAAGAACCGGTCCCGCCTGAAGTCGGCCGTGTCCGAACGCGAAGCCGCAGTCGCCGACACGCAGGCGGCCCGCAACATGTTGGCCAGCGCCACGGTCCGCGCCTACCTGAATCTGCAGAACGCCTTCGCGCAGCGCGACGTGCTCAAGCGCGTGATCGCGCAACGCGCCGACGTGCTGTCGCTAACGCAGGGACGCTACAGCGCCGGCCTGGACACCCAGGTCGAGGTGAAGCAGGCGGAATCGTCGCTAGCCGCGGGCCAGGTGGAATTGACGCAGACCGAGACGACGCTGGCGCAACTGCGCAATCAGGTCGCCGCGCTGACCGGTGCCGGCCCGCAACGCGGCCAATCGCTGGTCGCCGTGGACTTGACCGCCCCGGCGGGCGTCGTGCCGGCCCAGATCCCGCTGGATCTGCTGGGCCACCGCCCCGACGTCGTCGCGTCCCGCTGGCGCGCAGAGGCCGCCCGCAGCGCCATCGATACCGCAAAGGCCGAGTTCTACCCCAACGTCAACCTGACCGCATTTGCCGGCTTCCAGGCCTTGGGCACCGGCAACCTGCTGGGCGCCGCCGCCCGCACCGCCGGCTTCGGCCCCGCCATCACGCTGCCTATCTTCCATGGCGGCGAACTGAACGCCAATCTGGCCGGCCGCCGCGCCGACGCGGATCTGGCCGTGTCGGACTACAACCAGTCGGTGCTGGACGCGGTGCATCAAGTGGCGGACGCGCTGGACGGTTTGCGGCTGCTGGATCAGGAACGGGCCCAGCAGCGCCAGGCCCGCGAAGCGATTGAAGCGGCCTACGACCTGGCGGTGAACCGCTACAAAGCCGGCCTGGGCAACTACATCACCGTGCTCATCGCGCAGACCGGCGTGCTGACCCAGGCCCGCCTGGACACCGACCTGCGCATCCGCGCCTATCAGCTGGATGCCAATCTGGCCAATGCGCTGGGTGGCGGCTACGCCCCTGGGACCGAACCCGGGTCTGCGCCCGGGCCCAAGTCGGCCTCTGCGCCCGAAGCGCCGTCCGCCCCCGCCACGAACCCCATTCATTGAACGATCCCCGGATTCAGACGTCATGAACGCTGCCACCCCCACGACCAATCCCGCCCGTAAACGCCTGCTGCTGCTGGCCACCGGCGCCTTCATTCTTGTCGCCATCGCCTACGGCATCTGGTGGGCCTTGTTCGGCGCTCACTTCGAAAGCACCGATGACGCCTATGTGCACGGCAACCTGGTGCAGATCACGCCGCAAGTGCCCGGCACGGTCATCGCCATCGAAGCCGACGACACCGAAACCGTCGCGGCCGGCCAGCCGCTGGTGCGGCTGGACCCGGCCGACACCGACGTGGCGCTGCAACAGGCCCAGGCCAAACTGGCACAGATGGTGCGTCAGGTCCGCACCTACTATGTCCAGAACGATGCATTGGCCGCCGACGTCGATCTGCGTAACGCCGACATCATGCGCGCCCAGGCCGAACTGACCCGCGCGCAAAGCGACGTCAGCCGCCGCCAGCAACTGGCCAAGTCTGGCGGCGTCAGCGGCGAAGAAATCCTGCACGCCGAAGCCGCGCTGAAGTCCGCCCAATCCGGCCTGGCGCAAGCCCGCGCCTCGTTGGCCGCCTCGCGCGCCAAGCTGGCCACCAACCAGGCCCTGACGCAGGGCACGACCGTCGCCAACCATCCCGACGTGCTGCAAGCCGCGGCCGGCCTGCGCAATGCCTGGCTGGCGCAATCCCGCACGGTGCTGCCGGCGCCTGTCAGCGGCGTCATCGCCCGCCGCAGCGCGCAAGTCGGCCAGCGCGTCGCCCCCGGCAATGCGCTGATGACGGTGGTTCCGCTGGATCAGGTCTGGGTGGAAGCCAACTTCAAGGAAGGCCAGTTGCGCAAGATGCGCATCGGCCAGCCCGTCAAGATGGTGGCCGACTTGTACGGCAGCGCGGTGACCTATCACGGCAAGATCTCGGGCCTGGACGCCGGCACCGGCAGCGCCTTCGCCCTGCTGCCGGCGCAGAACGCCACCGGCAACTGGATCAAGGTGGTGCAGCGCGTGCCCGTGCGCATCACCCTGGACCCTGAAGACCTGAAGTCGCACCCCTTGCGTGTCGGCCTGTCCATGGACGTGGAAGTCGATGTGGGCAAGCAGGAAGGCGAACCGCTGACGCAGGTTTCCCGCAAGGAACCAGTCTGGTCCACCCGCGCCTTCGAACCCGCGCATGATGAAGTCGACACCATGATCACCAAAATCATCCAGGACAACCTGGCATCATGAGCACGACCGCCCAGCCCGCGGGCGCTGGCGCGCCCGACGTGCCGCCGGTCCTGCCGGCAGGCACCTACCCGCCGCTGGAAGGCGCGACCCGCATCATCGGGTCCATCGCGCTGTCCACCGCGGTGTTCATGAACGTGCTGGATACGTCGATCGCGAACGTGTCCATTCCCACCATCTCGGGCGACCTGGGCGTGAGTTCCAGCCAGGGCACCTGGGTGATCACGTCGTTCGCCGTCGCCAACGCCATCACCGTGCCGCTGACCGGCTGGCTGACACAGCGCTTCGGCCAGGTCCGGCTATTCCTGATTTCGACGCTGCTATTCGTGCTGGCCTCATGGCTGTGCGGTTTTTCGCCGTCCCTGGAAGCGCTGATCGCCTTCCGCGTGCTGCAAGGCGCGGTGGCGGGCCCCATGATCCCGCTGTCGCAGACGCTGATGCTGGCCAGCTTCCCCAAGTCCAAAGCGGGTATGGCGTTAGCGGTCTGGTCCATGACCACGCTGGTCGCGCCCGTTGCAGGGCCCTTGCTGGGCGGCTGGATCTCCGACAACTACACGTGGCCGTGGATCTTCTACATCAACGTGCCGGTCGGCCTGCTGGCCGCCTGGATCAGTTGGCGCATCTACGGCAACCGCGAGTCGCTGACGCGCAAGCTTCCCATCGACAAGCTGGGCCTGGTGCTGCTGGTCGTCTGGGTTGGCGCCTTGCAAATCATGCTGGACAAAGGCAAGGAACTGGACTGGTTCGCCAGCCCCACCATCATCGCGCTGGCCGCGACCGCCTTCGTCGCCTTCGTCTTCTTCCTGATCTGGGAGCTGACCGACGCCCACCCCGTCGTGGACCTGCGCCTGTTCAAGATCCGCAACTTCACCGTCGGCGCATTGACGCTGGCGGTGGCGTATGGCGTCTTCTTCGGCAACGTCGTTCTGCTGCCTCTGTGGCTGCAAAGCAATATGGGCTATACCGCGACCTACGCGGGCCTGGTGACGGCCCCCGTCGGTTTGCTGGCCATCCTGTTGACGCCGCTGGTGGGCAAGATGCTGGCGACCCGCGATCCGCGCCAGATCGTGACGGTGGCGTTCCTGATCTTCGCGCTGGTCTGCTTCATGCGCTCGGGCTTCAATACCCAGACTGACGTGCGCACCCTGATGCTCCCGACCATCATCCAGGGCGCGGCGATGGCGGCGTTCTTCGTACCGCTGACCTCCATCACGCTATCCAGCATTGAACCGTGGCGCATCCCCGCCGCCTCAGGGCTGTCGAATTTCCTGCGCCTGACCGCTGGCGCGTTCGGGACGTCGATCGCCACGACCCTGTGGGAAAACCGCGCCACGATGCATCATTCGCAGCTGACGGAAATCGCCAAACCCGGCCAGCAGGCTTTCGATCAGACATTGAACACGTTGCAGAACGGGATGGGCATGTCGCATCAGCAGGCCTTGACCATGGTGGACGGCTTGATCAACGCGCAAGCGTTCACCATGTCGGCAGTCGACGTGTTCTATGCCTCGGCCATCATTTTCCTGCTGCTGACGGGGCTAGTCTGGTTCGCCCGCCCCCGCTCTGCCAAGGCCGGCGGCGGCGGCGGCGCGGCGGAAGCGGCGGCCGGCGCACACTGACGCCGGCAACGCCACCTGTCGCCACCCAAAAAAAGGGCGCCTCATCATGAGGCGCCCTTTTGCATGGCCGGTTCGTCCTTCAACAAGACCTGCCAATCCTTGCGCTCGATGATATCGGCCGACAACGCGCTGACCGGAGACAGGTTGAACACCGACACGCCGCGGGCCCGCCACTGCTCCGACGCGAACCGGAACGACGGTTCGATCAGATTGGCGAACTTGCGCGCCAGACGGCTGGACTGGGGCTTGCCGCCTTCGTCATAGAAACGCAGGCCGTGCTGCAAGGTCAGGTCCAGGCCATGCACATATACCTGACGGGCGCCGCTGGACACCAGCACCTGAAGCGCCGCATAGGCCACCGTGTCGGCATCAAACACCCCCAGCGAGGCATCGAAGCTGTAACCCAGGCCCTGCTTGGCATCCAGCAACTGCACATCGGGCGTTGCCGCCGCGATCCGCTTGAGCATCGCGGGCGCGGCGCTGCGCTGGTAGGCGCGCTCGGAGATCAGCTCAATGATGCAGATCCGGCAACGAATCTCGTCTTGCGGGATGCCTTGCATGATGTAGCGCAGCACTTCGGGGAATACGTACAGCGTCAGGTCGCGCCCCACGATTTCGCGGACCAGTTCAATCCGGTCCCGCACGAAGTTCTGATCGATGATGCAGTAGTACTTGAAAGGCAGATCGAACTTGCGCGCCAGCGCGATCGCGCCGTTGACGCCCATTGCGACGCGGATGTCCAACTGGTCGTAGGGAATCTGAGCAACCGACGGGCCGCTCAGGATCAGATGCACCGTTTGGTCGGCAGGGTCGTACCCCTGCGACAGCGGCGTAATGGGAAGCGACCGGCCAAAGGCGCGGAACCCGCAAATCACCCCCGACCGGTCCCGCCAGATCCGCACGAACGGCCACAGATGCTGGTTGTGCCGTTGCGTGCGCGAACGCAGCAGGCGAAACAGCTTGCGCACGAAGCGGTCCGCCCGCCCGCCGCCGACAGGCTGGACGGGCAAGGGGGAGATTGAGTTGTCCATCGACGAGCCTGGCCAGCCGTATCCGCGGAACGCGCTTATCCGGCGGAAATCAGCGACGCGATCGCGTCACCGACTTCGACGGTCGAAGCACTGCCCTTCATGTCCCGGGTGCGCGGGCCGTCGGCCAACACCGATTCGATCGCCTTCACCACGGCGGCCGACGCCTCGGGATATCCCAGGAAATCAAGCATCAATGCGCCGCTCCAGATCTGCCCGATCGGGTTGGCGATGCCCTTACCGTAGATGTCGGGGGCCGAGCCGTGCACCGGCTCGAACAGCGACGGGAACTTGCGCTCCGGATTCAGGTTCGCCGACGGGGCGATGCCGATCGTTCCGGTGCACGCCGGCCCCAGGTCGGAAAGGATGTCGCCAAACAGGTTGGAGGCCACCACCACATCGAACCAATCAGGATGCTGCACGAAATGCGCGCACAAGATATCAATATGGTATTTGTCCCAGCGCACGTCCGGATAGTTCGCGGCCATGTCGGCCACGCGCTCGTCCCACCACGGCATCGAAATCGAAATGCCGTTGGACTTGGTGGCGGCGGTCAGGTGCTTGCCGCGCTTCTGGGCCAGCTCGAACGCAAATTTCAGGACGCGGTCGGCGCCGATACGCGTGAACACGCTTTCCTGGATGACCACTTCGCGCTCGGTGCCCTCGAACAGGCGGCCGCCGCTATTGGAATATTCGCCTTCCGTGTTTTCGCGGACGATGAAGAAATCGATGTCGCCCGGCTTGCGGTCCGCCAGCGGGGACGGCACGCCGGGCATCAGGCGCACCGGACGCAAATTGATGTACTGGTCGAATTCGCGGCGGAACTTGAACAACGACCCCCAGAGGGCCTCGTGGTCCGGCACCGTGGCGGGCCAACCGATCGAGCCAAAGAAGATCGCTTCGTGCTGGCCGATCTGCGCCTTCCAGTCGTCCGGCATCATCTTGCCGTGCTTGGCGTAGTAGTCGCAGCTCCAGTCGAAATGGTCCCACTGGAAATCGATGCCGAAGCGCGCCGCGACGGCGTCCAGCACTTTCAACCCTTCAGGTACGACTTCCTTGCCGATCCCGTCTCCTGGAATTACCGCAATCTTGTGTTTCTTAGCCACCACGTTTCCTTAGTTTTCCTTTGATAGACCGCCCAGAATCATAGGCACAAACGGGCGCGCCGCAACACCCCCCGTTACAAAACGATGGAGTTGCATTTTTCGAATTGCAACGCAGCCCTGTCAGCGCCGGCTCTTGGATCCCAGCAGCGACCCCAATATGCCCCGAGTCAGCTCCCGGGCGATCGAACGGACCGTGCTTTTGGCCATGGTCTGGACAACGCCGTCGCGCTTGCCCCCCCGCGGACCGGTGGATCCGAAGAGAACATCGTTCAGGCTGTCCATCAAGCCGCCCCCTGACGCCTCGGCGGGCGGTTCGGCGGCCCCCGGCTTGGCCGGGGCGCCCTGGGTCTGCACGGCGTCCGCCGGCGTCGCGGCGCGGCCCGCCAGGACTTCATAGGCAGACTCCCGGTCGATGGCCTTTTCGTACTTGGCCGCCATCGGGCTGCCCTGGCGCAGCGCCTGGCGCTCGCCATCCGTCGCCGGACCGATCCGGCTGGCCGGCGGCACGATGAAGGCGCGCTCGGTCGGCATGGGCCGGCCCTTGGCGTCCAGCAACGACACCAGGGCCTCGCCGACGCCCAGTTCGGTGATGGCCGCCTCGATATCCAGCCCCGGATTGGGGCGCATCGTCTGCGCCGCCGTCTTGACGGCCTTCTGGTCGCGCGGCGTGAAGGCCCGCAGGGCATGCTGAACGCGGTTGCCCAACTGCCCCAGCACCGTATCGGGAATGTCCAACGGATTCTGCGTCACGAAGTAGACACCCACACCCTTGGACCGGACCAGGCGCACGACCTGCTCGATCTTGTTCAGCAGCGCCGGCGGCGCGTCGTTGAACAGCAAGTGCGCCTCGTCGAAGAAGAACACCAGCTTGGGCTGGTCCATGTCGCCCACTTCGGGAAGTTTTTCGTACAGGTCAGCCAGCAGCCACAGCAGGAAAATGGCGTATAGGCGCGGCGCCTGCATCAGTTTGTCGGCGGCCAGCACGTTGACCATGCCGCGCCCCTGGGCGTCCGTGCGCATCAGATCGGCGACATCCAGCATGGGTTCGCCGAAGAATTTCTCGGCGCCCTGGGACTCCAGCGCCAACAGGCCGCGCTGGATCGCCCCGACGCTGGCCGACGACACGTTGCCGTAGCGGGTCTTTAGCTCAGCCGAGCGGTCGGCCACGTTCTGGAGCATCGCCCGCAGGTCTTTCAAGTCCAGCAGCAACTGGCCTTCATCGTCGGCGACCTTGAATACCAGGGTCAGCACCCCTTCCTGCGTGTCGTTCAATTCCAGGATGCGCGACAGCAGCAGCGGCCCCATGTCGGTGATGGTGGCCCGCACGGGCAACCCTTGCTCGCCGAACACGTCCCACAGCGTGACCGGGCTGGCGGCCCAGGCGGGCTCGGCCAGCCCCAGGCTCTTCAGGCGCTCCGCCAGCTTGGGGCTGGCCGCGCCCGCCTGGGAAATACCGGTCAGGTCACCCTTGACGTCGGCCATGAAGACCGGGGTGCCGATGCGGGAGAACGATTCGGCCAGCACCTGCAGCGTGACGGTCTTGCCCGTGCCGGTGGCGCCGGTAATGCATCCATGCCGGTTGGCCAGGGCGGGTAACAGCGCCAACTCGGCCTGTGCGTTTTTGGCAATGACGATGGGGTTGGGCATGTGCAGCGCTCCGGGCCAGGGAATCAGTAGGATGCCCAAGTGTAGAGCCTGCCGCCCGGCTTGTGCGCGTGGCAATAAGGACACAGGCGCGCGCCTCCCGGGCGCGCGGACCGCCGGCACGGTAAAATGCCTCTTTTGCAGACAATTTCTCCTGGGAAGCCATGGCCGGACACAGCAAATGGGCCAATATTCAGCACCGTAAAGGGCGTCAAGACGCCAAGCGCGGCAAGCTGTGGACCAAGATCATTCGTGAAATCACCGTGGCGGCGCGCGCCGGCGGCCCCGACCCGGACAGCAACCCGCGCTTGCGCATGGCCTGGGACAAGGCGACCGACGCCAACATGCCCAAGGACAACATCCAGCGCGCCATCCAGCGTGGCGCCGGCGGCGCCGACGGCGACGCCTACGAGGAAGTCCGCTACGAAGGCTACGGTATCGGCGGCGCGGCCGTCATCGTCGATTGCATGACCGACAACCGCACCCGCACCGTGGCGGAAGTCCGCCACGCCTTCGCCAAGAACGGCGGCAACCTGGGCCAGGAAGGCTCGGTGGCCTTCATGTTCAAGCACTGCGGCCAATTCGTGTTCGCCCCCGGCACGCCGGAAGACAAGGTCATGGAAGCCGCGCTGGAAGCAGGCGCCGAAGATGTCCTGACCGACGAGGAAGGCGTGATCGAGGTCGTTTGCGCGCCGGCCGACTACGCCGCCGTCCGCCGCGCTTTCGACGACGCCGGCCTGAAGGCCGAAGTCGACGGCATCGTCATGAAGGCCCTGAACGAGACCGAACTGGCTGGCGAAGACGCCATCAAGATGCAGAAACTGCTCGACGCCCTGGAAGGCCTGGACGACGTGCAGGAAGTCTATACGACCGTCATTTTCGACGAAGCGCAGTAAATCCCCCCTGTTGACGCCCGTGCGGCCCATGCCGCCCGGGCGCCAGTGGCAACCTTCAGACTCACGCAACATGAAACTCCTGGTTATTGGCTCGGGCGGCCGCGAACATGCCCTCGCCTGGCGGCTGGCCCGCTCCCCGCGCGTACACAAGGTGTATGTCGCTCCGGGCAACGGCGGCACGCAACGGGCCGAGCAGATGGAAAACATCGCGCTCACCAATGCCGAGGAATTGGCTGATTTCGTCCAACGCGAGGGTATCGCCCTGACGGTCGTCGGCCCGGAAGCGCCGCTGGCCGCAGGCGTCGTGGACGTGTTCCGTGCCCGTGGCCTGAAGATCTTCGGCCCCACCAAGGCCGCCGCGCAGCTGGAAAGCTCGAAGGACTACGCCAAGGCCTTCATGGTCCGGCACAACATCCCGACCGCCCGCTACGAGACCTTCACCGATCCGGCCCTGGCCCACGCCTATATCGATAAGGAAGGCGCCCCGATCGTGATCAAGGCCGACGGCCTGGCCGCTGGCAAGGGCGTCGTGGTCGCCGCCACGCTGGAAGAGGCCCACGCCGCCGTCGACGCCATGCTGGGCGACGGCTCCATGGGCGCCGCCGGCGCCCGCGTCGTCATCGAAGAATGCCTGGTGGGCGAAGAAGCCAGCTTCATCGTCATGTGCGACGGCCGCAACGTGCTGGCGTTGGCCACCAGCCAGGACCACAAGCGCCTGCAGGACGGCGACCAGGGCCCCAACACGGGCGGCATGGGCGCCTACTCGCCCGCCCCGGTGGTCACGCCCGAGCTCCATCACCGCATCATGCGCGAAATCATCCTGCCGACCGTGCAGGGCATGACGCGCGACGGCATCCCCTATACGGGCTTCCTGTACGCCGGCCTGATGATCGCCCCCGGCGATGATCCCGACCGCGCCATCAAGACGCTGGAATTCAACTGCCGCATGGGCGATCCGGAAACGCAGCCCATCATGATGCGCGTCAAGAGCGACCTGCTGGACGCCCTTGAGCACGCCGTGGAAGGCACACTGAACCAGGCCGACATCGTCTGGGACCGCCGCACGGCGCTTGGCGTGGTGCTGGCTTCGCACAACTACCCCAACACCCCGCGCACCGGCGACGTGATCCGCGGCCTGCCCGCCGACGCCGAAGACTGCATGGTCTTCCATGCCGCCACCGAACTCGACGGCGACGAAACCAAGACCACCGGCGGCCGCGTGCTCTGCGTGACGGCCCTGGGCGACTCGGTCAAGATGGCGCGCGACCGCGTATACGAAGCCATCGACGGCATCCATTTCGATGGTCGCCAGTACCGCAGCGACATCGGCTGGCGTGCGTTGAAACCGTCCCAGCAAAAACCCAAGCCCCAAGCCTGAACGGAAAGCGATAGATGAACGCCTTGCCCGTCGCCACCGTGCGCGACTACTTCACCGGCTTGCAGGCCCGCATCGTAGGTGCCCTGGAAGCGGCGGAAGGCGGCGCCTTCCGGGCCGATGAATGGGTCCGGCCCGAGGGCGGCGGCGGCCTGTCGCGCCTGCTTGAAGGCGGCAAGCTGTTCGAGCGGGCGGGCGTGCTGTTCAGCCACGTCAAGGGCACGAAGCTGCCCCCGTCCGCCAGCGCCCACCGCCCCGAGCTCGCCGGGCGCGGCTGGGAAGCCATGGGCGTGTCGATGGTGCTGCACCCGCGCAACCCCTACGTGCCCACCACGCACATGAACGTGCGCATGTTCATGGCGGCGGCCCGCCCCGGACACGCCGAATCCGACGTGTTCTGGTTCGGCGGCGGTATCGACCTGACCCCTTATTACCCCTTCGAAGAAGACGCCCGGCACTTCCACACGGTGTGCCGGGACGCGCTGGCGGCACATGGCGCCGAGTACTATCCGCGCTACAAGCGCTGGTGCGACGAATACTTCTTCTTGAAGCACCGCAATGAAACGCGTGGCATCGGCGGCATTTTCTTCGACGATCTGAACGCCCCCGGATTCGACGCCTCGTTCGCCCTGACCCGCTCGGTCGGCGACGCGTTCCTGCCCAGCTACCTGCCCATCGTCGAACGCCGCCGCGGGCTGGCCTACACCGAGCGTGAGCGCGACTTCCAGGCCTACCGCCGTGGCCGCTACGTCGAGTTCAATCTGGTCTTCGACCGCGGCACGCTATTCGGGCTGCAGTCGGGCGGCCGCACGGAATCGATCCTGCTGTCCATGCCCCCCATGGCGCAGTGGCGCTACGATTGGCAGCCGGAAGCGGGCACCCCGGAAGCCGGGCTCGCCGCCTACCTGACGCCACGGGACTGGATTTGAAGCGCATCGGCCTCCTGGGCGGCAGTTTCGACCCTGTCCACGTCGCGCACCTCGCATTGGCGCAGAATGCCCTGCGGACCCTGGACCTGGCAGCCGTCGAGCTGATCCCTGCCGCCAATCCCTGGCAACGCGCGGCCTTGCACGCCACCGGCGAACAACGCTGCGCCATGCTTGAACTGGCCATCGTCGGCCATGACGGCCTGGTCGTCAATCCGATCGAAATCGAACGCGGCGGCGCCACTTACACTATCGACACCCTGCGCGCCCTGCCCCAGGACGCACGCTATGTCTGGTTGCTGGGCGCCGACCAATTGGCCAATTTCTGCACTTGGCGCAACTGGCGCGACATCGCCAGCCTGGTGGACCTGGCGGTGGCGACTCGCCCCGGCACCCCGCTGGCGCCCCCGGCAGAACTTGCCACCTGGCTGGGCGAACACGGGCACTGCCTGGAAGAACTGCCCTTTGCCCCCATGGCGGTGTCCGCCTCCGAGATCCGCCGGCGCCTGGCCGCCGGCGAATCCACCGATGGCCTGCTGCCCCCCGCTGTTGCCGCTTATATTGCGGCGCACCAGCTTTACCGATAAACCCACACCCGCCTGGCGCCCAAAGCGCCACGGAGCCGGCATCCGCCGTCCGTCCGCGGGTTATATTTGCAGCTATGGATATAACGAAACTCCAACGCGCCGTCATCGATGCCCTCGAAGACGTCAAGGCGCAAGACATCAAGGTCTACAACACCACGCATCTGACGAGCCTGTTCGATCGCGTCGTGATTGCAAGCGCCACCTCCAACCGCCAGACCCGCGCCCTCGCCTCCAGCGTGGCCGACAGCGGCCGCGCGCTGAGCTTGTCCGGCATCACCATCGAAGGCGAGGACACCGGTGAATGGGTCGTCGTCGACTTGGGCGACGTCGTCGTGCACATCATGCAGCCCGCCATCCGCCAGTACTACAACCTGGAAGAAATCTGGGGCGGCAAGCCGGTGCGCGTGAAGCTCCTGCCCGAATCCACCCGCGCGGCGCCTATTCCCACCGACAGCGGCTACGACGACGCCGAAAGCTGAGTCCCTGCCGTGAAACTGATCGTTGCGGCCGTGGGCACGCGGATGCCGGACTGGGTGGAGACCGCCTGGGCCGACTACGCCAAACGCCTTCCAGCCGATTGCGCGCTGGAACTGCGCGAGATCAAGCCCGAACCCCGCACCACCGGCAAAACGCCGGCGCAGATGATGGCAGCGGAAGCCAAGCGCATCGAAGCCGCGTTGCCCGCCGGCGCATTGCGCCTGGCGCTGGACGAGCGCGGCCGCGACCTCACCACGATGGCCTTGTCGCAAAAGCTGGAACAATGGCGGGCGGGCGGACAAGACGTCGCCTTCCTCGTCGGCGGCCCGGACGGCCTGGATGCCGACCTGAAAGCCTCGTGCAGCGGGCAACTGCGCCTGTCCTCCCTGACATTGCCGCACCCCATGGTGCGCGTGGTGCTGGCCGAGCAGCTCTACCGGGCCTGGGCCATCATGACCAATCACCCCTATCACCGCGCCTGACCGCCTGCCGGGGCGGCGCTCATCCTGTTCCCGCATGCCCCAGACAACCGACTCCGATTCCCACGCCCGTCTCTATCTTGCCTCGGCCAGCCCCAGGCGGCGCGAATTGCTGACGCAGATCGGCCTGACCCACGAGGTCCTGCGGGTGCCTGCGCCGCCTGGCGAAGACGAGCCCCAGCATCCCGGCGAAAGCGCCGCCGACTACGTCCGGCGCACCGCTCGCGACAAAGCCTTGCGCGGACGCGACTGGATGCACAGCCAGGCCTTGCCGCCCTTACCCCTATTGGCGGCGGACACCACCGTCATCCTGGATGGCGTGGTGCTGGGCAAGCCGGCCGACCGCGATGACGCCATCCGCATCCTGCGCGCCCTGTCCGGGGCCGCGCATGAAGTGCACACCGCCGTCGCCGTCTGGACGGGCGGCCAGTTGCTGGAAGCCGTTTCTGTCACGCAAGTCCACATGCGCGAACTGGACGACGACGAAATCGGCCGCTACTGCGACAGCGGCGAACCCTTCGGCAAGGCTGGTGCCTATGGCATCCAGGGGTTGGCCGGCACCTTCATCGCGCATATCTCCGGCAGCTATACCGGTGTAATGGGCTTGCCGCTGTTCGAAACATCCGAGTTGTTGCGCGCCGCGGGCATCCCGCTGCCCTGAGCCGCCCTCCCTTTTCCGACAAAAAAAATCCCCCGCAGCCATCCGGCTCCGGGGGATTTGTCGTTGCGGGATGGTCCCCGCGACTCAGGCCGTATGGCTCAGCGGCGTTTGGGGCACGGCGGCCGCAGTAGCATCGGGCAGCGCCGGCGCGTGGCCATCAAGCGCCGCGTGCAATTGCTCCTGATCCAATTCGCCTTCCCAGCGGGCGACCACGACGGCGGCGGTCGCGTTGCCGACCAGGTTCGTCAGCGCCCGGCATTCCGACATGAAGCGGTCCACGCCCAGGATCAGTGTCATGCCGGCGATCGGCACGGACGGCACGACAGACAAGGTCGCGGCCAGGGTGATGAAACCCGCACCCGTGACACCGGCAGCGCCCTTGGAGCTGAGCATCGCAACGGCCAGCAACAGGATCTGATCGGGCAGCGACAGCGGGATATCGCAAGCTTGCGCGATGAACAGCGCAGCCATCGTCATGTAGATGTTGGTGCCGTCCAGATTGAACGAATATCCCGTGGGCACCACCAGCCCGACCACCGACTTTGAACACCCCGCGCGTTCCATCTTCTGCATCAAGGTGGGCAGCGCGGCTTCAGACGAGCTGGTGCCCAGCACCAGCAGCAGTTCTTCGCGGATGTAGCGCACCAGTTTCAGGATCGAAAAGCCGTTGTAGCGGGCGACCAGCCCCAACACCACCACCACGAAAAGCACCGACGTGGCGTAGAACGTGCCAACCAGCATCGCCAGGTTCACCACCGACTTGATCCCGTACTTGCCAATGGTGAACGCCATCGCGCCAAATGCGCCGATCGGGGCCGCCTTCATCAAGATCGCAACCAGCTTGAAGATCGGCTGGGCCAGCGCCGTCATGAAGTTCAGGATAGGCTTGCCGCGCTCGCCGACCATCGCCAATGCAATGCCGAACAGCACCGCCACGAACAGGACCTGAAGGATGTCCCCGCCCACGAACGGGCTGAAGATCGTCGTCGGGATGATGTTCATCAGGAAGCCGGTGATGGTCGAATCGTGGGCTTTCGCCACGTAGGTCGCCACCGCCTTTTGATCCAGCGTGCTGGGGTCAATATGCATCCCTGCGCCCGGCTGGACCAGATGGCTGACCAGCATGCCCACGATCAGGGCCAGCGTCGAGAAGATCAGGAAATACAGCATGGCCTTGCCCGCCACGCGACCCACCTTCTTCAGGTCGCTCATGGCGGCGATGCCGGATGCCACGGTCAGGAAGATCACCGGGGCGATGATCATCTTCACCAGCTTGATGAAGGCGTCGCCCAGCGGCTGCATCTGCTGGCCGAGTTCAGGCTTGAACGCGCCCAGCAAAACACCCACCACAATGGCGAAAACCACCTGGACATACAGGATTTGATAGAACTTGAGCTTGCGCGCAGGCGCGCCGTGATCCACGTCGATCATTGGGTTTGTCCCCACCAATGCCCCTTGCCCCGGGCGCTTGAGCGCGGCGGGCGACGGAGCGTTATCTGTTTTGTGGCATTGCGTTATCGCCGCAAGCCCATTTCACCGGACGGTCGATGCCCGGCTTACCCCCGTATATGCAAGAGCCGTGCCAGGGACACAATTGGCTTGGCTGCGCGGCCAAGCTGTTGATATATCGCTATTTCCCTCATCGGTCGCCGTTCTCGCATGCGGCATTCGGGCGGAAAATCACACAGAAACCGGATAGAATGTGCGGAAAACCGCACACGCCATGCCTGCCCCCGCCTCCTCCTCATCGCCCTCCCGCCCTCGCTGGGATTCCGTCGGCCTGCCGCCGCACCGACGGCCGCCGGCAACCGGGTCGTGGCTGGGACGGACGGCCATGATCCTGATGGCCGTCGGCCTTGTGTTCGGCGTGCTGCACGTCGCCACGCAATGGGCACGCGACGATGCGGTCAAGGCGGCGGCGGCGCAGGCGCGTGCTGCCGGCCAGATCAATGCCGCGTTGCTGCGCAACAACCTCGACAAATTCCGGGCGCTGCCTTTCGTGTTGACGCGGGACGTCGACGTACGGGCAGCCTTGCAGGGCGCATCCGGCGGGCAGATCGAGTCGCTGGACGAAAAGCTCGATACGCTGAGCCGCGGCGTCGGCGCCTCCGCCATCTACTTGCTTGACAAGAAAGGCCTGGCCATCGCCGCCAGCAACTGGCGCGAACCCGCGACCTTCGTCGGCGTCGACTACCAGTTCCGGCCTTACTTTCAAGGCTCTGTCGCCCGCGGTTTCGCCGAACACTTCGCTTTGGGCACGGTCAGCCACGAAGCCGGCCTGTACCTGTCGCGGCGGATCGACGACGCGAACGGCGCCTTGCTCGGCGTGATCGTGCTGAAGGTGGATTTCCGCGACCTGGAGGCCGACTGGCGCCAGTCCAGCGCGCCGATTTTCGTGACCGACGAACACGGCGTGGTGCTGCTGGGCAGCATTCCGGACTGGCGCTTCGATGTCCTGGCGCCGCTCGCGCCCGACTTAGCGCAGAGCTTACGCACCAGCTTGCAATTCGGCGACGCCCAATTCCGGCCGTTGCCCCTGTCCCCGCCTCTCGCGCCGGTCAGCACAGGCGACCTGGTGCGCACCGACGACGACCTGCCGCCGTTGCCCAAGGGCGCACCGCTGTTGCACACGACGCTGCCGATTGTGGAATCACCCGGTTGGACATTGCACCTGTTGTCGCCCGTGCAAACAGCGATGAACCAGGCCAGCGCCAACGCCCAATTGGGTGCCCTGCTGGCCCTGAGCCTGCTGGCCGCAGCGCTCGGCATCCTACTGGTCAGGCGCCAACGCCATCGCGAGCGCGCCGAACAGCATGCGGCCGTCCAGGCGCAGTTGGCGGCGCTGGTA
This sequence comes from Achromobacter sp. Bel, assembly GCF_012928505.1. Classification (GTDB taxonomy): domain Bacteria; phylum Pseudomonadota; class Gammaproteobacteria; order Burkholderiales; family Burkholderiaceae_B; genus Achromobacter. Next base: position 152,100 of record NZ_JABBJN010000008.1, read on the forward strand.
GACGAGCGCACGGCCCAATTGCTGGACGTAAACGAGCAACTGACGGACGAAATGGACGAACGCCAGCGCACTGAAGCCAGGCTGCACACCATGCAGGATGAACTCGTGCAAGCCAGCAAATTGGCCCTGCTGGGCCAAGTCGCCGCCGGTGTCGCGCACGAAATCAATCAACCGGTCGCCGCCATCCGCGCCTATGCGGACAACGCGTCCGAATTCCTTCGGCGCCAAGACACCGGTTCGGTACAGGAGAACCTTGTCACCATCTCCACGTTGACCGAACGCATCGGGCACATCACCGGCGAGCTGCGCGCCTTTTCGCGCAAGGCCGGCGCCTCGGTTGGCCCTACCCGGCTGACGGAAGCGCTGGACGGCGCGCTGTTGCTGGTCGGCCCGCGCGCGCGCCGTCAAGGCGTCACCCTTCAACGCCCGCCAGAGGGCCAAGACTTCCTGGTCCGCGCCAACCGCGTCAGGTTGGAGCAGGTGCTTGTCAACCTGCTTCAGAATGCCCTGGAAGCGCTGGAAGGACGGCCCGACGGCCGCGTCATTGTCGCCCTTCAAGACCTGGGCGCAACCGTGCAAGTCCACGTCAGCGACAACGGCCCCGGCCTGTCGCCGAACGCCCGGGCTCGCCTTTTCACGCCGTTCCATACCAGCAAACCGGAAGGCCTGGGTCTGGGGCTCGTCATTTGCCGCGACATCGTCAACGAATTCGGCGGCGAGTTGCGTGCGGCGCACCCCAATGATCCCGGGTTCCCCAATCCGCACGGTCCTCAACAGGGGGCCATGTTCACTCTGACGCTGCAGAAGGCAGCCCCCGGAACACCGCTTCCGGCCTTCACGCCATGACCCGCGCCCCTGACTCCCCTTCTTCCGCCTCCCCTTCTTCCGCCTCCGCTTCGGCCGCCACTTCCGCGCCCGGCTCGGCATCGGCGGAGGATCGGCTACGCCCGCCTGCTCTTGCCCATGTCGTCTTCATCGACGACGACGAAGATCTCCGGCGAGCAAACGTCCAGACCTTGAAGCTGCATGGCATGACGGTAGATGCTCACGGATCCGCCCGCGCCGCGCTGTCCCATCTGAACCGGGATTTCGACGGCGTGGTCGTGACGGACATCCGCATGCCCGATATCGATGGCCTGCAGCTATTCCATCGCTTGCGCGATATCGACCCCGAACTCCCGGTCATCCTCATTACCGGCCACGGCGATATCGCCACCGCGGTGCAGTGCATGCGCGACGGTGCCTACGATTTCCTGGCCAAGCCCTATCCCCCCGATCGGCTCCTTACCGCGGTCACCCACGCCGCCGAAAAACGGAGGCTGATCCTCGAAAACCGGCGTCTGCGCGACGCCGCGTTTGCAGTGGATGCCGACGAGGTGCCTTTCATCGGTGCCACGCCCGCCATGCAACGCATCAAGCAGACGCTGCGGCATATTGCGGATGCGGATGTCGACGTGCTGGTCGAAGGCGAGACAGGCACCGGCAAGGAGGTCGTGGCCACCGCGCTCCATCGCCTCAGCCGCCGCCGGCATCGCGCGCTCGTCGCCATCAACTGCGGTGCCTTGCCCGAAAGCGTCATCGAAAGCGAGTTATTCGGGCATGAGCCCGGCGCCTTCACCGGTGCCCAGAAAAAGCGCATTGGGCGCATCGAACATGCCAGCGGCGGCACGTTGTTCCTGGACGAAATCGAAAGCATGCCCTTGGCCGTGCAGGTCAAGCTGCTGCGTGTGCTCGAATCCCGCCAGATCACCCCCCTGGGCAGCAATGATGTCCGCAATCTGGATCTACGTGTCGTAGCGGCCACCAAGGAAGACCTGGGCAGTCCCGCCATCCGGGCCAAATTCCGCGAAGACCTGTTCTACCGGCTCAATGTCGTCACGATCCGCATTCCGCCCCTGCGTGAACGCCGGGACGACATTCCCCTGCTCTTCGCCCACTATCTTGGCCACGCATCGCGCCGCTTTAACCGCGATATTCCGGACATGCCCGCCTCGATCCAGCACTACGTCATGACGCACGATTGGCCAGGCAATGTGCGGGAACTCGCCCATTTCGCTGAACGTGTGGTCCTGGGTGTGTTGAGCAGCCCCTCTTTGGAAGCGCAACCCGCACACGATATCCCGCAAAGCCTTCCGGAACGGATGGAGCGCTTCGAAGCGCAGCTCATCCGCGATGCGCTTTCCACGCACCAAGGCGACATCAAAGCCACGCTGGAGTCGTTGGGCATTCCCCGCAAGACGTTCTATGACAAGCTTCAGCGCCACGGCATCGATCGCCAGCACTACTTGCGCAACCCGGGTTGAACCGGTCTGTACGCGCCCAACTGGAAAGGCATCGTGATCCCCCTCTCCCCCTCATTCCCCGCCGCGCTCATCACGCCGAAACCGCGCTTTCCCCCCATCGTGCCTATCACGGCAAGGCTACGCCTGGTATCCGCGGCGGTGTCTCATGCCGCCAGCGTTCGGGCCTATCTGCTGGAAAATCAGAACTATCTGCAACCCTGGGAACCACTGCGCCACGCAGCCTTCTTTGAACCCTATGCCGTCGCTGAACGGCTGCAAGGAATGGCCCAACGGAACGCGAATGGCGAGGCCCTTCACTTGCTGTTGTTCGGCCGGGAAAGCGATGAACTCATTGGCGTCTGTAACTTCACCAATATCGTCCGAGGCGCGTTCCAGGCCTGTCACTTGGGATACTCGATTGCCGAACGCAGCCAAGGGCAGGGCTTGATGCATGAGGGTTTGACAGCCGCAATCGCGCACGTCTTCCAGAATATGAAGCTGCACCGGATCATGGCCAATTACCGTCCGGAAAATATGCGCAGCGCCCGCTTGCTGTCCCGCCTGGGCTTCCAGCGCGAAGGAGAAGCGCAGTCATATCTGCAAATCAATGGGGCCTGGTGCGATCACGTCCTGACGGCGCTGATAAATCCCGCCGAACGTTAGCCGCAAACGCCTTGTTCCAATGCAAAACCCCCTCGCGGCGCCAGCCGCGAGGGGGTTTCTTTAATTCAAATCCG
>NZ_JABBJN010000080.1 GCF_012928505.1 Achromobacter sp. Bel
AGCCGCCGCCGCCACCGCTGTCGCCGGCTTCGCGCGGCAGGCGCGAGACTTCTTCGATCATGTCGGCGCGGGTGACGTCGTCGGCGTTGGCCAGGTCCATCCACCATTGCGCCAGCACGCTGTCGAACTCGCCGGCGGCGGCGCGCAGTTGCAGGAAATCGCACGCGGCGCGGAAGCGCGGCTGTTCGATCATGCGGAAGATGGTCTTGCCCATGCGGCGTTCAAAACGCGGCTGCATGAACCAGATCTCGCGCATGTCGGACGAGAAGCGGCGCTGGATGGCCAGCTTCTCGGTCTGCTCGTCCAGCACGGAATCGGCGGCTTGCGACAACGCGGGGATGGTGTGTTCGCCTTGTGCGCGCAGCTGCTTCCAGCGCACGTCGACCTGCTGCCACAGCAGGGCGGCAAACAGGAAGCTGGGGCTGATGGTCTTGCCGGCGCGCACGCGGGCATCGGTGCGTTCCAGCGCCAGTTCGACGAAGTGTTCGCCACCGGGCTGTTCCAGCACCACGTCCAGCAACGGCAAGAGGCCGTTGTGCAGGCCGTCGGCGCGCAGTTGGCGCAGGCAGTCCATCGCGTGGCCGCAGGTCAGCAGTTTGAGCATTTCGTCGAACAGGCGCGAAGCCGGCACGTTTTCGATGAGCTCGGCCATGGTGCTGATCGGCTGGCGCGTGGCCGGGTCGATCGTGCCGTTGAGCTTGGCCGCGAAACGCACCGCGCGCAGCATGCGCACCGGGTCTTCGCGGTAGCGCTTGACCGGGTCGCCGATGATGCGGACCTGGCGCTTCTTCAAGTCGGCCACGCCATTGTGGTAGTCGATGACTTCCTCATTGTGCGGGTCGTAGTACAGCGCGTTCATCGTAAAGTCGCGCCGCTTGGCGTCTTCTTCCTGCGAGCCGAACACGTTGTCGCGCAGGATGCGGCCGTGCTCATCGGTCTCCTGGTCTTCCGACGCGGGAGCGCGGAAGGTTGAGGTTTCGATGATCTCCTGGCCGAACACCACGTGCACCAGCTGGAAACGGCGGCCGATGATGCGCGCGCGGCGGAACAGCGGGCGGATCTGTTCGGGCGTGGCGTTGGTGGCCACGTCGAAGTCCTTGGGTTCCAGGCCCACGATCAGGTCGCGCACGGCGCCGCCGACGATATAGGCTTCATAGCCATGCTGGCGCAGGACTTCGCAGACCTTGATGGCGTGGCGCGAAACGTTACGGCGGTCAATGCCGTGCTTGTCGCGCGCGATGCGCAACGGCCCCCGGGGTGCCGGCGCGAACAAGCGGCCGACGAATTTTTTTATGGTTTCAGTGATCATTTAGGACTTCGAATCTTCCATGTGGTCGAACAAGTCGATCACTTGCCAGCCGCGTTCCTGGGCGATATTGCGCAGGGTCGGGCTGGGGTTGGCGGCGATCGGACGGGTCACCTTTTCGAGCAGCGGTACATCATTGACCGAATCGCTATAGAAAAACGATTCAGAGAAATCCGCAAGCCCCAGGCCCATATTGGACAGCCAATCGTTCACGCGCACCACTTTGCCTTCCTTGAAGCTGGGCGTGCCCAGGATACGGCCGGTGTAGCGGCCGCGCAGGTATTCGGCATCGGTGGCCACCAGGTGCGGCACGCCGAAGGCGCGGGCGATGGGGGCGGTGACGAAGCTGTTGGTGGCCGTGACGATGGCGCACAGGTCGCCGGCGTCCAGGTGGGATTGCACCAGTCCGCGCGCGTCGGCGGTGATGGACGGGCGGATGACGTCGCGCATGAATTCCTCATGCCAGTCCGCCAGGTCGTACGGAGAATGCGCCGCCAGCAGGCCAAGCATGAATTCGGCGGCCTGCTCGGCGGTGAGTTCGCCGCGGTTGTAGCGGTCCATCAGGTCGTCATTCTGGCGGCGGGCGATGTCGGGGTCTCCCGCGCGGCCCGTGCGTGCCAGATAGTCGGCCCATTGATAGTCGCTATCCAGCGGCAGCAGGGTGTGATCCAGGTCGAACAGGGCGAGACGTCGGGTGGTCATGTGCGTTGCGAATCAGGGTCTGCGAGCATGGCCCGCAGCAGGGGCAGGGTGATGGGACGGCCGGTGGCCAGGGAATAGCGGTCCAGCGCGTCGATCAGCGCGGCCAGTTTGCGGATGTCGCGCTCGTGGTGGATCAACATCCAGTTGATGATTTCGGGCGCCAGGTGCATGCCGCGCTCGGACGCCTGGGCGGACAGCGCGGCCAGCTTGTCGGCGTCCGACAGCGGGTCCAGGCGGAACACGAGGTCCCAGCCCAGGCGGGTGCGCAGGTCTTCGCGCAGCGGCATCGACAGCGGGGCGCGGTCGCCGGCCAGGGCCAGCGCGAACGCGCGGCCCGTGGCCGCGGATTCGCGCCAGCGGTTGTACAGTGCAAACAGGGCGGCCTGGCGGCTGTCGTCCATGCGGTGCACGTCGTCCACCGCCACGAACTTGGGCATGGGCGACTTGGAATCGGCTTCGGCCAGGCGGCGCAGCATCATCTCGCCATTGGCGGGATCGACGAAGACGGCGTCCGGGCGCGCGGTCAGCGCGCGCAGCAGATGGGTGCGGCCGCAGCCGGCAGCACCCCAGATATACAGGGCACGGCCCGGATTGAGCGCGCGCACGGCTGCCAGCGCTTCCCCGTTGGGGCCGGCGATATAGTTGTTCAGCGATGGCGCTGGCGCGGGAAGAACGTCGAGCAGCAGCTGGCGGTTCATGAGAGTTATCGGTCAGGCTTGCAGCGTCGCGAGGACATGCCGGTGTTGCCGGAAAAGCCAAAAAACGGTGATACAACGGGCCGGCGCAAGATTAACCCGCCAGAAACTGGCAAAATCCATACCGGCCAACCCAACACTTTAAACCACCTGGGTAGATAGTGTCGCGCCCAAGCGCTTTGCCTGGCTTGGGTTTGCGCCATTTTTTCCTGTTAGCCGGCCCGGGCGGCTCCCGCCGCAATCGCCGCGCCCGGCCGGCATGGACCCTGCTCAGGCCCGCAACATCGTAAAATGCAGGGCGTTCCACCAAATTCCCAGCAATTGTTACATACCCCACGGCATTTCTCATGACGAATCAACCTAAAGCCCCCTTGACCTACCGCGATGCCGGTGTCGACATCGACGCGGGCGACGCCCTGGTCGACCGTATCAAACCCCTCGCCGCGCGCACCATGCGCCCCGGGGTGCTGGCCGGTATCGGCGGCTTTGGCGCCCTGTTCGAAGTGCCGAAGAAGTACAACGAGCCTGTCCTGGTGTCCGGCACCGACGGCGTGGGCACCAAGCTGCGCCTGGCGTTCGAGTGGAACCGCCACGACACCGTGGGCATCGACCTCGTTGCCATGAGCGTCAACGACATCCTGGTCCAGGGCGCCGAGCCCCTGTTCTTCCTGGACTACTTCGCCTGCGGCAAGCTTTCGGTGGACACGGCGGCGTCGGTGGTGGGCGGCATTGCCAAGGGCTGCGAATTGTCGGGCTGCGCGCTGATTGGCGGCGAAACCGCCGAAATGCCGGGCATGTACCCGGACGGCGAATACGACCTGGCCGGTTTTGCGGTGGGCGCGGTGGAAAAGTCCGCGATCATCGACGGCAAGTCCATCAAGCCGGGCGACGTGGTGCTGGGCCTGGCGTCCAGCGGCGCGCATTCCAACGGCTATTCGCTGGTGCGCAAAATCCTTGAACGCGCCAATGCCAAGCCCACCGACGACTTCCACGGCCAGCCGCTGGTCGACGTCGTGATGGCGCCCACGCGCATCTACGTCAAGCAAGTGCTGGCCGCATTGGCCAAGCACGGCACCAGCATCAAGGGCCTGGCCCACATCACCGGCGGCGGCCTGCTGGACAACGTGCCGCGCATCCTGCAGCCCGGCCTGTCGGCCAAGCTGCATCGCGACGGCTGGGAAATGCCCAAGCTGTTCCAGTGGCTGCAAGAGCAGGGCGGCGTCGAGGACACCGAGATGCACCGTGTCTTCAACTGCGGCATCGGCATGGTGCTGGTGGTGGACGCGGCCCAGGCCGACGCCATTGCCGCGACCCTGCGTGAACAGGGCGAAACCGTCAACAAGATCGGCGAGATCGTCGAGCAGACGGAAGGCATGGCGCAGACCTTCGTGGTGTAAGCGCCCGCAGTCAAAAGAATGCCCGCCATCGGCGGGCTTTCTTTTGGGTGTCGTTTTTGGGTCTCGTTTTTGGGGATGGCAGACGTCTAGCGTTTGCCCGCCAGGGCCATCGCCACCGCGTCGATCGTCTGGGGCACGGCATCGGCCGCCAGGCAGTCGACGATGACGCGTTCGGGTTGGGCGCGCAGCCAGGTGATCTGGCGCTTGGCCAACTGGCGCGTGGCGGCGATGCCTTGTTCGCGTGCGGTGGCCAGGTCGATCTCGTCGTCCAGGTGCGCCCACATCTGGCGATAGCCCACGCAGCGCACGGACGGCAGGCCGGGATGCAGATCGGGCCGCGCGCGCAGCCCGCGTACTTCGTCCAGCAAGCCGTTGGCCAGCATGGCGTCAAAGCGCTGCTCGATCCGCGCATGCAGTGCACTGCGGTCGGAGGGCTCAAGACTGATGGTCAGGTACTGGTTGGCGTTGTCGTCCGGCGTGCGCTGGTCGCGCTGCAGCAGGGCGGACATGGGCTGACCGGTCAGTTGGCAGATCTCCAGCGCCCGCTGGATGCGCTGGCTGTCGTTGGGCGCCAGGCGCGCCGCCGTGGCGGGGTCCAGCCGTGCAAGTTCGGCATGCAGCGCGGGCCAGCCTTGCGCGGCTGCGCGGGCTTCCAGTTCGGCGCGCAAGGCCGGGTCGGCCTGCGGCAGGTCGTCCAGCCCGTCGCGCAGCGCCTTGTAGTACATCATCGTGCCGCCGGCCAGCAGCGGAATGCGGCCGCGCGCCCGGATCTCGTCGATCAGGCGCAGCGCGTCGGCGCGGAACTCGGCGGCCGAATACGACTGCGCGGGGTCCAGGATGTCCAGCAGGTGCTGCGGCACGCGGGCCTGTTCTTCGCGCGAGGGTTTGGCTGTGCCGATGTCCATGCCGCGGTAGATCGTGGCCGAATCGACGTTGACGATCTCCATCGGCCAGCGCTCGGCCAGCGCCAGCGTCGAGGCGCTTTTGCCGGCGGCGGTGGGGCCGGCCAGGCAGATGACCAGCGGCGTATCGGGGGCGGGGGACGACGGCAAGCTATTGTCCGCGCAGAAAGAGCTTGTCCAGGTCCGACACGGACCACTGCACCCAGGTCGGGCGCCCGTGGTTGCACTGGTCGGCCCGTTCGGTGGTTTCCATCTGGCGCAGCAGGCCGTTCATTTCTTCGATAGTCAGCTTGCGGTTGGCGCGGACCGAGCCATGGCAGGCCATGGTGGACAGCAGTTCGTTGCGTTGCTCGGTCAGCAGGCGCGATACCCCGACGGCGCCCAGGTCGCGCAGCACGGCGCGGGCCAGGGTCTCGATGTCGCCGCGCGCCAGGATGGCCGGCACGGAGCGCACGGCGATCGACGTGGGACCCGACGGGCGCATTTCGAAGCCCAGGTCGGCCAGTTGCTCTTCGAATTCCTCGACGATGGCGACGTCTTTCTCTTGGGCGTGGAACACCACGGGCACCAGCAAGTCCTGGCGCGGCAGGCTGCGGGCGTCCAGCGCCTGCTTCAGCTGTTCGTAGACGACGCGCTCATGGGCGGCGTGCATGTCCACCAGCACCATGCCGCGGCGGTTCTGCGCCAGGATGTAGATGCCGTGCAATTGCGCCAGCGCCATGCCCAGCGGATGTTCTTCGCCGGCCGGCAGGCCGTTCGCCGGGCTGGGTTCGCGCACGGGCGTGACCTTGGCGGCGGTGTCGTCGGACAGCGGGCGGTACAGCGATTGCCAGTCGGCCGCGGGGATGCCGGCGGGTTCGGCATGCAGACGGAACGGCACTTGCGTATGCGCGCGTTGCGGGGCGGGTGACGGGCGCAGGCCATAGGTGGCGCTGCCGCCCGGATTGCCGCCGGAATAGCCCGGCCGGGGCGTGTCCGTCACGGGCGCGGGGTTGCCGAGGGGGGCGTCGTGAGGCGCCGGGGCGGCGACGGATGGGGAGGAGGGCGTGGGGGAGGGCGCGGCGCCTTGTGCGACGGTCTCGAAACCGCCGTCGTCCGCTTCGCTTTGCGCGGCGGGCGATACCGCCGACGAACCGCCCGTCTGCGCCAGGGTCTGGCCGACCGCGTGCGACACGAAGCGGTGCACGGCGCCGCTGTCGCGGAACCGGACTTCGTGTTTGGCCGGATGGACGTTCACGTCCACGGCGGCGGGGTCGATGTCCAGGAACAGCACGTAGGCCGGCTGGCGGTCGCCATGCAGCACGTCGGCATAGGCCGCGCGCAACGCATGGCTGACGGTGCGGTCGCGCACATAGCGGCCGTTCACGTACAGGTACTGGCGATCGGCGCGGGCGCGCGCGGCCGTCGGACGCGTGATCATGCCGGCCAAGCTGACCGTGCCGACCGAGTGCGAGAGCAGCAGCCCGTGCTCGGCGAATTCGGCGCCCAGCACATCGCGGATGCGTTGCGGCGGTTCGGCGGGTAGCCATTGGCGTTGCGCGCGGTCGTGGTGGAACAGGCGGAACGCGATCTGCGGGTGCGCCAGCGCGATGCGTTCCATCGCGTCGACGCAGTGGCCGAATTCCGTGGCTTCCGAGCGCAGGAACTTGCGCCGGGCCGGCACCGCGTCAAACAGCTGGCGCACGTCCACGGTGGTGCCCGGAGGGCCCGAGGCGGGGCTGACCTGCATGCTGCCGGCGTCGATCTGCCAGGCATGTTCGCCGTCGCGGGTGCGCGAAATGATGGTGACCTGGGCCACCGACGCGATCGAGGCCAGCGCTTCGCCGCGGAACCCCATGGACGCGACCGATTCCAGTTCGTTCAGCGACCGGATCTTGCTGGTGGCGTGGCGCGCCAGGGCCAGCGGCAATTCGTCCGGGGGGATGCCGCCGCCGTCGTCCGTGACGGCGATCCGGCGAATGCCGCCGCCTTCCAGGCGGACTTCGATGGCGCGGCCGCCCGCGTCGATCGCGTTCTCGAGGATTTCCTTGAGGACGGAGGCGGGGCGCTCGATCACTTCGCCGGCGGCGATCTGGCTGATGAGCAGGTCGGGAAGCGCAAGGATGGAACGGCGTTCAGTCATTAGGCTCAAGTCTGGTGGGGCTATGTGGATGATTTTAGCGCCATGGCCCGGTGGGCTATAGTCGCTGGGGTCTAACCCTCTTATGACTTCCGGGCTGCTGAATGCTTGAATTCTTCAATATGGTGCTCCACATCGACAAGACGCTGGGCGTCTGGGTCGCGCAATACGGCGTGTGGGTGTACCTGGTGCTGTTCCTGATCGTCTTCGCGGAGACGGGGCTGGTGGTCCTGCCCTTCCTGCCAGGCGATTCGTTGTTGTTCATCGCCGGCGCGTTCGGCGCCACCGGGCATATCGACCCCGTCATGATGGCGGTGTTGTTGATCGTCGCGGCGATTTCCGGCAATACGCTGAACTACATGATAGGCCGGTACATCGGGCCGCGCGTGTTCTCGATGAATCTGCGCTTTCTGGACCGGGGCGCGCTGATGCGCACGCACGCGTTCTATGAAAAGCACGGCGGCAAGACGATCGTCATGTCGCGCTTTATCCCTGTCGTGCGGACCTTCGCGCCCTTCGTCGCGGGCGTGGCCGACATGTCGATGTCGCGCTTCCAGCTGTTCAACGTCCTGGGCGCGCTGCTGTGGGTCGTCAGCCTGGTTGCCGCGGGCTATTTCTTCGGCAACATCCCGCTGGTGCGCGAACATCTGAACACCATCGTGCTGCTGGGCCTGGCGGCGGCGATCGTGCCGGTGGTCGGCGCGGGCGTGTTCAAGCTGATCAAATCGCGCCGGTCATAGGACGGGCGTAGCGCGCAAGGCCGCGCGACGGTGTTCAAAAGAAAAGGGGCGATGCGTTCAAGACGCATCGCCCCTTCTTTTTCGCCAGCGCAATCAGCTGACGTCGCCCAGCCGCGCCAACGGCGGGTTGGCGGTGAAGTAGCGCTGGATGCCGGTCATCATGGCTTGCGCCAGCTTGTCCTGGTGCGCGTTGCTGCGCAGCAGGGCCTCTTCCTGAGGATTGCTGATGAAGGCGGTTTCCACCAGCACGGACGGGATGTCCGGGGCCTTCAGCACCGCGAACCCGGCCTGTTCGACGCTGTTCTTGTGCAGGCGGTTGATCTTCTTGATTTCGTCCAGGAAGGCGTTGCCGACTTTCAGCGAATCGTTGATCTGCGCGGTGGTGGACAAGTCCAGCAGCACCTTGGCCACCTGGCGGTCGTGGCTGCCCAGGTTGACGCCGCCGATCAGGTCGGCCGCGTTTTCCTTGTCGGCCATCCAGCGTGCCTGCGCGCTGGTGGCGCCGCGCTGCGACAGCGCGAACACCGACGAGCCGTTGGCTGACGGCTTGACCCAGGCGTCAGCGTGGATCGAGATGAACAGGTCGGCGTGAACGCGGCGGGCCTTCTGCACGCGCACGTGCAGCGGCACGAAGTAGTCGTCGTCGCGCGTCAGGTAGGCGCGCATGTAGGGCTGGCTGTCGATCAGCGCCTTCAGGCGCCGGGCAATGCGCAGAACCACGTCTTTCTCGCGCAGGCCGCTGCTGCCGATGGCGCCGGGGTCTTCGCCGCCGTGGCCAGGGTCCAGGGCGATGGTCACCATGCGCGGCTTGCCGCGGCCGGCGGTCGCGGGAGGGGGCTTGGGCGCCGTGGGCAGGGGAGGGGCCGGTTGCTGGCCCTTCACGCGCGGCGGTTCGGGCGGATCGGCGCGGGTCGCCGGATTGCGCTGGATGTCTTCCAGGATGCGCGCCAGCGGATCGTCCGCGTCGGCGCCGCTTTTGTTCAGGATTGCCACCAGCGGGTCCTGGGCGACCTTCGGGTACAGGTCCAGCACCAGCCGGTACTGGTAATCGGCCACGGGCTTGAGCGTGAACACCTGGGGCGCCACGGGCTGCTTCAGGTCGAACACCAGCCGCACGACGTTCGGGCGGTTCTGCGCCACGCGCAGGCTTTGGATATAGGGGTCGTCGGGCCGGACCTTGGAAACCAGGTCATTGAGCGCCGCGCTGAGGGTCAGTCCCTCGATATCCACCACCAGGCGGTGGGGATTTTCAAGCGTGAACTGTTCGGCCTTGAGCTCGCTGTCGAGCTCGAGCGTGACCCGGGTGTATTCGTCGGCCGGCCAGGTACGCACGGCCAGAATCGTCGCGGCCTGCGCCAGGCGCGGCAAGACCGGCAGGACGAGCAGCGTGGCCGCGACGCTGATCAGGCGGCGCCGGGTGGCGCCTGCCGAGGGAAGGGCGCCGTCTTGGGCGGGGGGACAATCGCGTTCAACCATGTTTGTCCTCGAGCGGTGTTCGCGGTCAGGGTGGCGTCACGTCCCTCGCCGGCATAGGCAAGGGAAATCAGCAGGTCGGGCGGGGGTAAAAGACCCTCGGCCCGCTCCGGCCATTCGATCAAAACGACCGCATCGTCACGCAGTAAATCCCGGAATCCTGCGTCCAACCATTCGCGCGAATCACTAAATCTATAAAAATCAAGATGATAGAAGTATAAGTTAGAAACTTTATAGGATTCAAGCAGCGCGTAGCTAGGACTTTTGATTCGGCCTGTGATGCCGCATTCCCGCAACAATGCCCGGGTGAAGGCCGTTTTTCCTGCCCCGAGGTCCCCTTGAAGGTGGATACAAGCGCCTGCCGGGCCGGTTTTGCCGCCGGAAACCAGGGGGGCGAGCTGCCGCGCCAGCGATTCCGTGGCGGCTTCGTCGGGCAGGTGCAAGGTCAGGCTGCAAAGAGGGGCGGACATGGCGCTGGGCGAGTGGTAAAAAACGGTGGAGGGAACACGGATTTCAGCAATTATAGGAATGCGGGTTTCTGCTAACCTATTAATTGATTGCTATTCTCAATATGTCGCGCCTGGCGGGTGCCGCTGGCCGCGACTGACGCCGCCACGGAGTTGTACGCGCCATGAAGACCCGCATCGAAAAAGACACGTTTGGGCCCATTGAAGTCCCCGAGGATCACCTCTGGGGCGCCCAAACGCAACGTTCGCTGCATTTTTTCGCGATTTCCACCGAGAAGATGCCTGTTCCCCTGGTCAACGCGATGGCGCGCCTAAAGCGCGCGGCGGCCAAGGTCAACGCCGAACTGGGTGAGCTGGATCCGAAGATCGCCGACGGCATCATCCGCGCCGCCGACGAAGTCATCGCCGGCAAATGGCCCAACGAATTCCCGCTGTCCGTCTGGCAGACCGGGTCGGGCACGCAAAGCAACATGAACATGAACGAGGTGCTGGCGAACCGCGCCTCGGAACTGCTGGGCGGGGTGCGCGGCGAAGAGCGCAAGGTACACCCGAACGACCACGTCAACCGCGGCCAATCGTCCAACGACACCTTCCCGACCGCCATGCACGTGGCCGCTGCCGTCGAGGTCGAGCACCACCTGCTGCCGTCGCTGAAGGCGCTGCGCGCGACCTTCGCGGCCAAGAGCGCCGAGTTCTACGACATCGTGAAGATCGGCCGCACCCACTTGCAGGATGCGACGCCGCTGACGCTGGGCCAGGAACTCTCGGGCTATGTCGCGCAACTGGACTTGGCCGAGCAGCAGATCCGCGCCACGCTTGCCGGCCTGCACCAATTGGCCATCGGCGGCACCGCGGTGGGCACCGGCCTGAACGCGCACCCGCAGTTCAGCGTCAAGGTGTCCGCGGACCTGGCGCATGCCACCGGCACGGCTTTCGTGTCGGCCCCCAACAAGTTCCAGGCGCTGGCCTCCCACGAAGCGCTGTTGTTCGCGCACGGCGCACTGAAGGCGCTGGCCGCCGGCCTGATGAAGATCGCCAACGACGTGCGCTGGCTGTCCAGCGGCCCGCGTTCGGGCCTGGGCGAGATCAGCATCCCCGAAAACGAACCGGGCAGCTCGATCATGCCGGGCAAGGTCAACCCGACGCAGTGTGAAGCGATCACGATGCTGGCCGCGCAGGTGCTGGGCAACGACGTGGCCATCAACATCGGCGGGGCCAGCGGCAACTTCGAACTGAACGTGTTCAAGCCGCTGGTGATCCACAACTTCCTGCAATCCGTGCGCCTGCTCACGGACGGCATGGCCAGCTTCAACGAGCACTGCGCCGCCGGCATCGAACCCAACCACGAACGCATCGCGGAACTGGTCGACCGTTCGCTGATGCTGGTGACGGCGCTGAATCCGCACATCGGCTATGACAAGGCCGCGCAGATCGCGAAGAAGGCGCACAAGGAAGGGCTGTCGCTGAAGGAATCGGCCTTGGCGCTGGGCTATGTGACCGAGGCGCAGTTCGCCGAATGGGTGGTGCCGGGCTCCATGACCAACGCGCACAAACCGTCGTAAACGACCCGCCGCAATGGCAATGGCCGCCCCATGGGCGGCCATTTTTTTGCCGAGCCGCAGGCGCGGGGCGCCCGCTCGGCACGCGTGTCGCCGGGTCAGGCGTGTCCGGAAAACAGCAACCACATGGGAATCGTTGCGGCCGAGAACAGCGTGCCCAGCGAGATCAGCACCGCCACCATGCGGCCGTCGCCGCCCATGCGCATCGCCAGCACGTAGGCGGCGGACGCGGTGGGCAGGGCGGCGAACAGCAGCAGCATCCGCGCCTCCAGCGGCGGCAGGCTCAGCAGGTGCGCGACCAGCAGCGCCACGGCGGGCAGCGCCACGAGTTTGACGCCCAGCATCCACGCGATCAACGGGCCATAGCCCTTGCCGCCTTCCCAGGCCAGGCTGGCGCCCACGCAAAGGATGCCCAGCGCGATGGCCGCCGCGCCCAACCGCGCTAGCACCGTATCCAAGGGCCCGGGCAGGTGCAGTCCCGCCAGGTTGCAGGCCAGGCCCAGCAGGGTGGACACGACCAGCGGATTGCGCGCCAGCTCGCGCAGCAGGTTGCCGCCGCTGTGGCGCGCCAACCCGTAGACCGCCGCGACGTTGGCCATGGGCACGGCAAAGCCGATGATCAGCGCCATTACCGTCTGGCCCTGCGCGCCGGCCAGGCTGGCCGACAGCGCCAGGCCGATGTACGTGTTGAACCGATAGCCGCACTGCGCGGACGAGGCCAGCCCCAGCGACGAGGGCCGCAGCACCAGGCCCGCCAGCCAGGCCAGCGCCACGCCGCAGGCCACGACGGCCGCGGTGGCCTGCAGCAGCAGGGCCGCGTTGCCCGCCGTGATGGGCGTGCGCAGGATGGATTGGAACAGCAGGGCGGGGAACAGGACGAAGTAGACGAGGCGTTCGGTGCCCGCGAAGAACTCGCGTGAAAACCCCAGTTTGTGACGTAGCGCCCAACCCAGCGCGACCAGCAGAAAATCAGGGAAAACCAGAAGGGCGACCGACATGGATAAAGGCGTTATTTCAGGGCGTTGGCCGGGGATCGGCGCGCTATGCGGGTGTAAGCATTTGCTGCTATTCTCCGTCATTCTGGCGGGCGCGTGTGCCACAAGCAATCCATAAAAGCAGCGCGAAACACGCAGCACACGAGCAATGCGCCCCCACCGTTAACTGCTGGTCCGCCTACAGGCGGGCACATCACACAACGGTCCGTTTACATACGGGCTCGCAAATCTTGGAGGAAACACACCTATGAATAAAGTTCGCTCCCTGGCCGTGGCTATCGCTGTGGCAACCGGCGCCGCCGGCACGCTTGGCGTCTCCGTCGCGCACGCCGCCGACAAGTACCCCAGCAAGCCCATCCGCGTGATCGTCCCGTTCGCGCCTGGCGGCTCGACCGACATCATCGCGCGCCTGGTGACCCAGCGCATGAGCCAGGAACTTGGCCAGCCGATGGTTGTGGAAAACAAGGGCGGCGCAGGTGGCGCCATCGGCGCGTCGGAAGCTGCGCGCGCCGATGCCGACGGCTACACGCTGTCCATCGCCACCGTCTCGACGATGGCCGTGAATCCCGCATGCCGTCCGAAGGACCTGCCGTACGATCCGATCAAGGACTTCCAGCCGGTCACCAACTTCGCCAACACGGCCAACGTGGTCGCGGTGAATCCGAAGTTCCCGGCCAAGGACTTCAAGGGCTTTGTCGAAGAACTGAAGAAGAATCCGGGCAAGTACTCCTACGGCAGCTCGGGCACCTGCGGCGTGCTGCACTTGATGGGCGAGTCGTTCAAGATGGCCACGGGCACCGATATCGTGCACGTGCCGTACAAGGGTTCGGGCCCGGCCGTGGCGGACGCCGTTGGCGGCCAGATCGAAATCCTGTTCGACAACCTGCCGTCGTCGATGCCGCAGATCCAGGCGGGCAAGCTGCGCGCCATGGCCATTGCATGGCCCGACGAAATCGCCGCCGTGAAGGGCGTGCCGACGTTCAAGCAAGCCGGTTTCCCGGTGTTGAACCAGCCGGTCTGGTACGGTCTGCTGGCCCCCAAGGGCACGCCGATGGAGGTCGTGAACAAGCTGCGTGACGCCGCCGTCGTGGCCCTGAAGGACCCGAAGGTCATCAAGGCGCTGGACGACCAAGGCTCGGCGCCGTCGGGCAACACGCCGGAAGAGTTCGCGAAAGAAATCAAAGAGCAGTTCGACTGGGCTCAAGACGTCGTGAAGAAGCAGAACATCAAGCTGGACTGATGTTGCGCGGGGGCGGCCCTTGGCCTGCCCCGGCTTGCACGGCAAAACGGGCGCCTGTTCATTCGGGCGCCCGTTTTTTTTGGTGAAGGGCTTAGCGTTTCAGGCGGGCGCGTCCAGCGTGGCGATGCGTTCGGTGCAGGCTGCGCGCAGGCGTTCGATCAGGTCGCGGTGCAGGGACGACAAGGGGTCCTGGTTGCGCAGCATGATGCTGATCGGCACGCGCAGCGCCGGTTCCAGGCGGCGCAGATGCATGCCGGGCCGCAGCATCGCCTGCGCCGTGATGGCGTCGACGATGGCGTCGCCGCAGCCCGCGTCGACCAGGGCGCAGGCCACGTAATGCGTCTGCACCTGGATGGCGACTTGCGGGTCCAGGCCCTGCGCGTCCAGCGCCATCTGCAGCAACGCGCCCGAGGCGTCGCTGGCGTCCAGCACGATCAGCGTGCCGCCCGACGGTGTCGTCAGCTCCGGTAGCCGTATCGGGCCCGAGCCGGCCGTGCGGCTCAGGTGCACCAGTTCGGTATGGCCCAAGCCCATGCGGGTCAGGCCGGGATAGTCGTTGGTGTCGAAAGTGACGGCAAGATCCAGTTCGCGCGTCAGCAGGCCCTGGACGAGTTCGGCGCTGTGATGCGTGTGGATATCGAAGGTGATGCCGGGCTGCGCATCGCGGCTGTCGCGCACCACGCCCGGCAACAATCCCAGGCCCAGCGCAGGCGCGCACCCCAGCCGCAAGTGGCCGTTGGGGCGGTCGCGCAGGTTCGCGGCCAGCCGGCGCACGCTGTTCAAGTCTTGAGAGAGGCGCGCGACTTCGGGCGTCAGTATGTCGGCCTCGTGCGTGGCGACCAGGCGGCCCTTCACGCGTTCGAACAGCTTGAAGCCCAGTTGGGCCTCGGCGTGCGCCAGCAGCTTGCTGGCGGCGGGTTGCGAGATATGCAGCGTGGCGGCGGCCTCGGTCAGGGATCCGGTACGGCGGATCGCTTCGAAAATCTCGATGTGGCGCAGGCGCATGGCACGATGGGGGATAGGGGACCGGAACCGCGATTCTATGTCGGAAGCCGTGGGGCAGCCATTCCGGCGGACAGTCCGCTGCGGCGCGACAGCGGCGGATGGCTTGACTATGATGGACGCCTGCCGGCTTGCCGGCGCTATTCCGGAGCCTGATCATGCGCGCCTGCCGCCACGCTGCCGCCTTCCTGCTTGCCGCTGCCATGGCGGCCACGCCCGCCGTCTGGGCGCGCACGCCGCAGGCGGCCGAAGACCGCAATCCCGAAGCCGCCAGCGGCACGCAGGCACGCGAACTGGTGCGCGCACCGCATTACATGATGGTCTCGGCCAACCCGCTGGCGACTCGGGCGGGTGAAGAGATGCTGCGCCGGGGCGGCAGCGTGGTGGACGCCGCCATCGCCACCCAACTGGTGCTGAACCTGGTCGAGCCGCAGTCCTCCGGCATCGGCGGCGGCGCGTTCATGGTGCTGTATTCAGCCAAGGCGGGCCGCATCCAGACGTTCGACAGCCGCGAGACGGCGCCTGCGGCCGCACGCCCGGACCGCTTCCTGGACGCCCAAGGCAAGCCGCTGCCCTTCGCGCAAGCCGTCAACAACGGCATGTCCGTCGGTGTGCCGGGGTTGCTGCGGGGCCTGGAACTGGCGCACAAGGAAGCGGGCGTGCTGCCTTGGGCCGACCTGTTCCAACCCGCGATCCGGCTGGCCGAGCAAGGCTTTGCCGTGTCGCCTCGCCTCTCTGCGCTCTTGGCCGGCAACAAGGCTTTGCCCAAGCAGGCGGCTGCCGCGGCGTATTTCTACGCGCCGGACGGCGCGCCGTGGCCGGTGGGGCATGTGCTGAAGAATCCCGAGTTCGCCGCCACCTTGCGTGCGGTGGCTCAGCAGGGCGCCGATGCGTTCTACCAGGGCGACATCGCCCGCGACATCGTGGCCGCGGTGCACGGGCATGCCACGCCCGGTGACCTCAGCCTGGCGGACCTGGCCGACTACCGCGCCAAGACGCGCGATCCCGTATGCGGCACCTATCGCGGCTACCGACTGTGCGGCATGGCGCCGCCCAGCAGCGGCCCCATCGCCGTGCTGCAGATGCTGGGCGAGCTGGAACAATTTCCGATGGCCAGCTTTGCGCCGGGCTCGATCGAGGCCGTGCATTATTTTTCCGAAGCCGGGCGGCTGGCATTCGCGGACCGCGACTTCTATGTGGCGGATCCGGATTTCGTCCCTGTGCCCGTGCGCGCCATGCTGGACCCGGCCTATCTGCGCGCGCGCGGCGCATTGATCCAGCCCGACCGCAGCATGAAGGTGGCGCTGCCCGGCGACCCGGAAGGAAAGCTGCTGACGCTCGGCCGAGACAACGCGCTGGAATTGCCGTCCACCAGCCATCTGGTGGCGGTGGACGCGCAAGGCAATGCGCTGTCCATGACGACCACGATCGAAAGCGAGTTCGGCAGCAAGATTTTCGTGCGCGGCTTCTTGCTGAACAACGAGATGACGGATTTTTCATCTTCGTTCCAGGACCCGGAGGGGCGCCTGATCGCCAATCGCATCGAACCGGGCAAGCGCCCGCGCAGCGCCATGGCGCCGATCATCGTCCTGCGCGACGGCAAGCCCGTCATGCTGGTGGGCTCGCCCGGCGGCAGCGCCATCATCAATTACGTCGCCAAGACGATCGTGGGGGTGCTGGATTGGGGGCTGGATATCCAGTCCGCGATTTCCCTGCCGAACATGGGCAGCCGCAACAAGGAAACCGAGCTGGAAAAGGGCACCACGCTGGAAGCGCTGGCGCCCGCGCTTGAACGCATGGGGCACCCGGTACGCATCACCGAGTTCCCCAGCGGCATCCACGGCATCGTCATCGACGGCAACGGTCTGCAAGGCGGCGTGGATCCGCGTCGGGAAGGGCTGGCCGCCGGGGGCTGACCCCGGCGTCTGTCCTGCTTGTGGCGGCGACCTACTCCAGCGTGGACGGATCGAGTTCCATGCGCGCTTCCTTGCGGTGCGCCAGATAGGTCACGCCCCACATCACGACGCCCAGCAGCAGCAACCAGCCCGCCACCTGATACTGGATGACGTCGCGCCCGGTCAGCGGCGTGACCAGGAACAGGCAGGCCGCCGCGCCCAGCCAGGGAATGATGCGGTTGATGCGGAAGTGTTCATGCTTGACCTTGTCGCGGCGCAGGACCAGCACCGCCACATTGACGAACGCAAACACGCCCAGCAGCAGCAACGCGGTAGTGCCCCCCAGCGCGCGGATGGCTTCGGAATCGGCCAACGCCACCAGGATAATCAGCCCCAGCGCCAACACGGTGGTGAACAGGATGGCCGTCCACGGCGTCTGGTTCTTGCGGTGCACCTGCGCCAGGAAGGCCGGCAGCACGCCCTGGCGCGACATGCCATAGAGCAGGCGGCTGGCCATCATCATGTTGATCAACGCGGAGTTCGCCACGGCGAACATCGAGATGACGGGCATGATGTATTCCACCGGCAGGCCGGGCGCGGCGCGCTTGACCACCAGCACCAGCGGCGTCGAGCTTTTGGCCAGTTCGCCCACCGGCACCAGCGCCACCGCGCAGATGGACACCAGAACATAGATCACGGCGGTGATGCCCAGGCCGGTCAGCATCACCTTGGGGAAGATGCGGCTGGGTTCGTGTGTCTCTTCGGCCATGTTGACCGAATCCTCGAAGCCGACCATCGCGAAGAAGGCCAGCGCGGTGGCGGAGGTCACCGCCAGGAATACGCTTTTGTCCTCGGGCGTGTCGAACGCGATCACGCGCGAAAAATCCGCTTGCCCGCCGGCGATGGCATAGAAGCCCAGCAGGATCACCATCAACAGGCCCGACAGTTCGATCAGGGTCAGCACCACGTTGGCCTTGACGCTTTCGGCCGCCCCGCGCAGGTTCACCAGCATCACCAGCATCATGAAACCCAGCGCGCCGGCCGTGATCCAGGCTTTGTCCGCCTTGATGCCGAAGGCGGCGAACAGGTTGGCGGCGAAGGCCTGCGATGCCGTGGCGGCAGACGTCAGGCCCGAGCACATGACGGTGAAGCAGACGATGAAGGTCAGGAAGTGCACGCCGAACGCCTTGTGCACATAGAGCGCCGCGCCGGCGGCCTTGGGATACTTGGTGACGAGTTCCAGATAGGACAGCGCGGTCAGCAGGGCCACCGCGAACGCCACCAGGAAAGGCAGCCAGGCCGCGCCGCCGACTTCGGCGGCCACCTGGCCGGTCAGCGCATAGACGCCTGTGCCCAGGATGTCGCCGACGATGAATAGCAATAATAGTTTGGGGCCCATCACCCGCTTGAGCGGGGCGTGGTCTTTCGTTTCATTCGTGGCCATGGTCCTTCTCCTCTTTCTTTGAATTTGGGGGAGGCGCTGCCCGGCAACGCGAGGCGACCCGAAAAGTCTACGGTGGCCGGTGGCCTCGCGATGCAACAAGGGTGCAACGAAATGTCTTAGTTGTTGGAATGCTGTGAAAGCCCAATCAAAGTGTTGGAGACAGGCCCATGAAGACGAAAAAAAGCCCGGCCAAATGGGCCGGGCTGGTTTCGTGCGCGCCGCCTATTCTTGCGATGCCGCGGGCGCCAGCGCGGGCGGCAGCTTGCGCAAGGTGGCGGGCGTGCGCGACAGCTTGATCGGCGAACCCACGCCTTGGTAGTCGCCCTGTTCCAGCAGCATGCCGCGGTGCCGCGTGTGCGGATGCGCCAATGCCTGGTCCACCGTTTGCACGGCGGCAGCGGGCACGCCGGCGC
>NZ_JABBJN010000081.1 GCF_012928505.1 Achromobacter sp. Bel
CGCGCCCGGCTCCGCGCCGGTGCGCCAGGCCCCCGCGGGCGCCGCCGGCATGGTCTATCTGCAAGTGGGCGCGTTCAGCCAGCCGGCCAACGCGCAGTCGCTCGTCGCCCGCATCAATTCGCAGTTGGGTGCGGCGGGCGCGCCGCCCGCGCAGGTGGAGCAATCCAACAACCTCTACCGGGTCAGAATCGGACCCTACCCCGATCGGCAAAGCGCCATGGACGCCGTGCAGCTGGTGTCGGACCGAATCGGCATCTTGCCGAGCATCGCCGCGCAATAAGCGCGTCCGCGTCCCGCATCCGGCCAAGGACCTACCAGGGCAATTCGGCCTGCCCGTCGCAGACACGCCGCGCGCGCGCGTTGCGGCTGACGTACCGGTTGCCTTCGTGCGCCAGCAGCGCCTGCTTGCGCGGCAAACCGCCGCCGAAGCCCGTCAGCGACGTATCGGCGCCGATCACGCGGTGACAGGGGATGATGATGATGATCGGGTTGCGGCCCACTGCGCCGCCCACCGCTTGCGCCCCCTTCGGACGCCCCACGGTGCGCGCCAGGTCGCCATAGCTGGCGAGCTTGCCGAAATCCAGCGCACAAAGCGCATGCCAGACTTTGTGCTGGAACGTGGTGCCCACTGGATCAAGCGCCACATCGAAGCCGCGGCGCTTGCCAGCGAACCATTCGTCCAGCTCGCGCCGTGCCTGCTCCAGGACGGGATCCTTCTCGGCATGCGTCCAGCCTTCGGCCGAGGGCAGCAATTCCTGATCGGTGAACCACGCGCCGCGCAGGCCCTTGGGGCTGGCGACGAGGCGCATTTCCCCAAGCGGCGTAGTGATATCGCGGTAGGAGATCGGTTCGAGGGGGTCGGCGGGCTTGTTCGACACGACCGTTGAATACACCATGCCTTACTCCGACGACTTCTTGCGGGCCAACGCCCGGTTGTACAACACGTCGCGCGCCACGCCGGTGACCTTGGCGGCCACGCGGGCGGCGTCGCGCACGGACATCGATTCCAGCAACGCGTCCAGCAGCACGTCCGTGCGCGGGTCGGCTTCCTCGTCGACATCTTGCCCGGCTTGCGCGTGCGCGATCAACACGAACTCGCCCTGTTCGCGATGCGAGTCGGCCGCCAGCCACGCCGCGGCTTCGCCCAGCGTGATCGTGGCGATCTCTTCAAACCGCTTGGTGAGTTCGCGCGCCACGGTCAGTTGGCGGTCGGGGCCGCAGACTTCCAGCAGGTCGGCGAGGGTTGCGGCCAACCGGTGCGGCGATTCAAACATGACGACCGGCGCAGGCAAGGCGCACCACGAACGCAGCCAGCGCTGGCGGGCCACGGCCTTGGGCGGCGGGAAACCGGCGAACGCATAGGCCGGGTTTTCATCGGTGGTGACGCCGCTGCCCATCAAGGCCGCGATCACGGCGCTGGGGCCGGGCACCGGCACCACGGTGAAACCCGCTTCGCGCACGGCGCGCACGACGCGTGCGCCCGGATCGCTGACGGCGGGCGCGCCCGCGTCCGACACCAGCGCCACGCGCTGGCCTTGCGCCAGGCGTTCGCAGATGGCTTGGGCAGCGGCGGCTTCGTTGTGGCGATGGGCCGCCATGAGCGGCGTGTTGACGCCCCAGGCGTCCAGCAAGGTCCGGCTGGCCCGCGTGTCTTCGGCCGCGATCACATCGGCGCGTTGCAGGGCATGCCAGGCCCGCAGCCCCAAGTCGCCCAGATTGCCGATCGGCGTGGCCACGACGTACAAGGTCGACGCGGGCCAATGCTGCCCGGCCACGCGTTCGGCGACGCGGCTCCAGGCATCGCCGGCAGGCGGGGGTGAGACATTTTGATTCATTGCAGCCTACTGACACGGAAAACCATGTCAGTGTAGCCGCCAATGCCCGCCCCTTCGGAGCCCCCATGACGGACGACACCCTGCGCCTGGCCTGCGAACTGGCGTTGGCGGCGCGCCGCCGCGCCGACAAGCGCCGCCGCCGCGCCCGGCCCCGCGCCGCACCGGATGACGCACCCATGCGCCGTTCGCCCATGCAACGCCGCGGCGATATCCACGAAGACGCCGCGCTGCGCCTGCTGCTGGCCCGGGGGCTCGTGCTGCTGGCGCGCAACCTGTGGACGCGAGCGGGCGAGATCGACCTGGCCATGCGCGAGGGCAACACGCTGATCTTCGTCGAGGTCCGGGCCCGCGGCCGCACCCGCTACGGCGGCGCCGCGGCCAGCATCGGCCACGACAAGCAGGCCCGGCTGGCCCGCGCCGCCGCGCAATGGCTGCCGGAACTGGCCCGGCGGCATTGGCACGGGGTGCTGCCCCCGGCCCGCTTCGACGCCGTGGTCTTCGACGCCGGCCAGCCCCAATGGCTGCGCGGCGCGTTCCTGCTGAGCTGATTCCGGCGGCGTCGGGCCCGGCCGGACGCCGCCGTAACGACCTGCCGCAGCGTCGTTACGGATCGACAGAACAGCGCGACCGCCGCGTGAGATAATCGCGCCCATGGATATGACCTCTCGTATGACGTCGCACTTTCGCGACGCCATGGCTGCGTGCGAACAAAGTATGAACGTCCTGGCCGAACCGCTGGCAGTGGCGGTGGACGTGCTATTCGGCGCCCTGGCGAACAACGGCAAGATTCTGGCTTGCGGCAACGGCGGATCCGCCGCAGACGCGCAGCATTTCATCGCCGAACTGGTGGGCCGCTTCGAACGCGAACGCCTGCCGCTGGCGGGCATCGCGCTCAATACCGACACGGCGATCCTCACTGCCGTCGGCAATGACTACGGCTTCGACGAAATCTACGAACGCCAGGTCAACGCCTTCGGCCAGGCCGGCGACGTCCTGGTGGCGATCTCCACCAGCGGTAATTCCCCCAACGTGGTCCGCGCCATGGAGGCCGCCAGCGCGCGCGAAATGCATGTTCTTGCCCTGACGGGCAAGGGTGGCGGCGTCATGGGGGAACTCATTACGCCCATGGACGTCCATCTATGTGTTCCCAGCGACCGCACGATGCGGGTCCAGGAAGTCCACATTCTGCTGCTGCACGCGCTGTGCGACGGCATCGACGCTCTTCTGCTTGGAGACACTGAATGATTTCTGACGTCAGAACCGCCGTCCGCCCCCTGATGCTTGCGGCCGCCCTGTCCACCGCGGCGCTTTCGCTGACGGCCTGCGCGCCCCTGATCGTAGGCGGCGCCGCCGCCACTACCGCGGTCGTGGTCACCGACCGCCGCACGTCCGGCACCCAGCTTGAAGACCAGAACATGGCTTTCAAGGCGCAAAGCCAGATCTCGCAGAAATTGGGCGACACCGCCCGGGTCAACGCGATGGCCTACGGCGGCCACCTGCTGCTGACAGGCGACGTGCCCACCGAGGAAGCCAAGTCCCAGGCTACCGCCATCGCGCAGGGCGTCGAGAACGTCAAACAGGTCATCAACCAGTTGAACGTGGGCCCGGTCGCCTCCTTCGGCACCCGCTCGAACGACACCTGGCTGACCTCCAAGGTGAAGACGGCGCTGATCAACACCAAATACGTGCCGTCCGGCACCATCGCGCTGACAACGGACCACAGCGTCGTCTACCTGATGGGTAAGGTCACCCAGGCCGAGGGCGACTACGCCGCCAACGCCACCGCCGACGTCGGCGGCGTGGCCAAGGTGGTTAAACTGTTCGAGACCATCAGCCGCGAAGAAGCGATCCGGCTGTCCAACAGCAGCACCCGGGACCAATCCACGGAAACCAAGGCGCCCATTGAAAGCGGCGCCGGCGCGGCACCCAGCAACAACGCAGCCGGCACGAGCAACGGCGTAGAGGCCATGCCCATCAAATGAAAAAAGCCATCGTAGCCCTGGCCGTGCTGGTCGCGGTCGGTATCGGCGCCTGGTTCGTCGGACGTCCTGCCCAGACCGCGCCCGACGTCACCTTCACCACGTTGGAAGGCAAGTCCTTCTCGATGCAGGACCTGCGCGGCAAGGTCGTGCTGGTCAAGTTCTGGGCAACCAGCTGTGTCACCTGTGTGAAGCAGATGCCGGAAACCATCGCCGCCTATAAAGAGTACGCCGCCAAGGGCTACGAGGCCGTGGCGGTCGCCATGGATTACGATCCGCCCAACTTCGTGCTGAACTTCGCCGAACAGCGCAAGCTGCCGTTCCCCGTGGCACTGGACACCAAGGGCGACATCGCGCGCGCCTTCGGCGACATCCGCCTGACGCCCACGGCCTTCCTGATCGACAAGCAGGGACACATCATCAAGCGCTATTTGGGCGAATACGATGTGGCCGAATTCCACGCCACCGTGGAAAAGGCGCTGGCGGCTGGCTGACGCGCGCCGCGTCGCCCGTCTGAGAAGGCCGCCCGCTGGGCGGCTTTTTTTCGCCTGGCCGAGGGTATTGCCCGGGCTCCCGGCGCCCCCCGCCCAAAGAAAAACCGCCCGACAAGCGGGCGGTTCGTGCGGTCGACAGCGGTGAACGGGCTTAGAAAGCCGGAATCACGGCGCCCTTGTACTTTTCCTGGATGAATGTCTTCACCTCGGGGGTGTGCAGCGCGTCGACCAGCTTCTTGATGCCCGGGGCGTCCTTGTTGTCGGAACGGGTCACCAGGATGTTCGCGTAGGGCGAATCGGCCCCTTCGATGAACAGCGCGTCCTTGGTCGGCACCAGGCCGGCTTCCAGCGCGTAGTTGGTGTTGATCAACGCCAGGTCGACGTCGTCCAGCGAACGCGGCAGCATCGCGGCCTCGAGTTCGCGGAATTTCAGCTTTTTGGGGTTCTCGACGACATCGGCGGCGGTCGCCAGGATGTTGGAGGGGTCCTTCAGCTTGATCACGCCCTGCTTTTGCAGCAGCACCAGCGCGCGGCCGCCGTTGGACGGGTCGTTCGGGATGGCGACGGTAGCGCCGTCCTTCAGTTCGGACAGGCTCTTGATCTTCTTGGAGTAGCCGCCGAAAGGTTCGACGTGGACCAGCGCCACCGGCACCAGCGTGGCCTTGCGGTCCTTGTTGAACGAGTCCAGATAGGGCTTGTGCTGGAAGAAGTTGGCGTCCAGCTGCTTGTCGGCCAGTTGCAGGTTGGGCTGCACATAATCGCTGAACACCTTGATGTCGAGCTCGACGCCTTGCTTGGCCAACTGCGGTTTCACCACTTCCAGGATCTCGGCATGCGGTACCTGGGTCGCGCCCACCACGACTTTTTCAGCATGGGCGGCATTGGCCGCCACCAGGAAGGCCGATGCCACGAGGGCAGAGCGGACGAAGTTCAAACGCATGTTTTGCCTCTTATAGGGATAAAAATGGGGGCCCATGTCCGCCCCGGATGCGGATTCGCCCCCTTTTGCGGGGCGCCACGCTCTCGAAAACGCCCCAATTTACCTGAATGCCGGTTATTTGTCGGGCATATGGACATAGGTTTTAGGCATATGAAACCTGTGGGTACTACAATCCGTCGTATGCTTGCGCTACCGCGTTCCGAACGCGATTTTGTGCAGGCATTTTTTCTAACCACTCATACTTATTTTGCCGACTTAGCTGCCATGACCGACACCCCCGACCCTGCTGCCGTTTCGTCCCCCGCTGTCAAAGCCGCTGTGCTGTCTGAAGCACTGCCGTATATCCGACGATTCCACGGCAAGACCATCGTGGTCAAGTACGGCGGCAACGCCATGACGGAAGAGCGCTTGCAGCGCAGCTTCGCGCACGACGTCGTGCTGCTCAAGCTGGTGGGTCTGAACCCGGTGGTCGTCCATGGCGGCGGTCCGCAGATCGACGACGCGCTGCGCCGCATCGGCAAGCAGGGCACCTTCATCCAGGGCATGCGCGTGACCGATGCCGAGACCATGGAAGTGGTCGAATGGGTGCTGGGCGGCCAGGTGCAGCAAGACATCGTCATGATGATCAACGAAGTCGGCGGCAAGGCCGTGGGCCTGACCGGCAAGGACGGCGGCCTGATCCAGGCCCAGAAGAAGCTGATGGCCAACAAGGACAACCCCAACGAACCGATCGACATCGGCTTCGTGGGCGACATCACGCTGGTCGAGCCGGCCGTCGTGAAAGCCTTGCAGGACGACCAGTTCATCCCCGTGATCTCGCCCATCGGCTATGGCGAAGACGGCACGGCCTACAACATTAACGCTGACGTCGTCGCCGGCAAGATGGCCGAAGTGCTGGGCGCTGAAAAGCTGCTGATGCTGACCAACACCCCGGGCGTGCTGGACAAGGCCGGCAAGCTGCTGCGCAGCCTGTCGGCCCAGACCATCGACGAGCTCTTCGCGGACGGCACGATCTCGGGCGGCATGCTGCCCAAGATCTCGTCGGCGCTGGACGCCGCCAAGAACGGCGTGAACTCCGTTCACATCGTCGACGGCCGCGTGCCGCACTGCCTGCTGCTAGAAATCCTGACCGATCAGGGCGTCGGCACGATGATCAGCTCGCACTGATGTCCCCCCCGCAGCGCTACGCGCTTCCCCCCGGGGGGCGCCGCTGCGGACCGGCAGAGCCGGCTCCGCGCGGCCCGGATCGGGTCGGCTTTGCCATATCTGTCCGGTGGCGTTTTTGATGCAAGCGCACCGACAATTGCTGCGACCGGCGGTGCGCGTGCGCCGCTCGCGCCGCGTGGCCACGGGCGTTTCCGAACGCCTGTGGCTGTTCGATCTGGACAATACGCTCCACGACACCTCGCACGCCATCTTCCCCAAGATCGACCACGGCATGACGATGGCCGTGGCCGAAGCCCTGAACGTGGACATCGACACCGCCAACGACGTACGCCGCCTGTATTGGAAGCGCTACGGCGCCACGATGATCGGCATGGTGCGCCACCACGGCGTGAATCCGCACGACTTCCTGCACCGCAGCCACGACTTCGACGTCAATCCGCTGGTGCGCGCCGAACGGGCGCTGGCCTACAAGCTGCGGCAATTGCCGGGCCGCAAGGTGCTGCTGACCAATGCGCCGCTGCATTACGCGCGCGCGGTGTTGGCCCGGCTGGGCATCCTGCGCCAATTCGACAGCCTGTGGGCCATTGAGCACATGCGGCTGCATGGCGAATTCCGGCCCAAGCCGTCGCCCGCGCTGCTGCGCTACGTGCTGGCCCGCGAAGGCGTGCCCGCCCACCGCGCCGTGCTGGTGGAAGACACGCTGGCCAACCTGCGCGGCGCCCGCCGGGCGGGGGTCCGCACGGTGCATGTCTATCACCCCGGCACGCCCTTTTCCCGTGGCCGCTCGCATCGCCCGGCCTACGTCGACTTGCGGGTAAACTCCGTCAGTGATTTGTTGTTACGCCGACGTCCCCTGCGGGGATAGCGGCGCGCTCCTCCCCCCCATTCACCGTCAAGCCTGCGCGAGAGCAGTCCCTTCCATGGCGAGCAAACCCGGCGAGCGCAAGACCCAGATTTTGCAGACACTGGCCGAGATGCTGGAGCAGCCGCATGCGGCCCGCATCACCACGGCCGCCCTGGCCGCGCGCCTCGAGGTGTCGGAAGCCGCGCTGTACCGGCACTTCGCCAGCAAGGCGCAAATGTTCGAAGGGCTGATCGAATTCATCGAAACCAGCATCTTCACGCTGGTGAACCAGATCGCCACCGCCGAACCCTACGGGGTGCCACAAGCGCACAAGACCGTCTCCATGCTGCTGACGTTCTCGGAACGCAACAAGGGCATGACGCGCGTGCTCACCGGGGACGCCCTGGTCACGGAAGACAACCGGCTGCAAGAGCGGATCAACCACATCAACGACCGTATCGAGACGTCGCTCAAGCAATCGCTACGCATCGCCATCACCGACGGCGGCCTGCCGCCGGACGCGAATGTAGCCGCGCACGCCAGCCTGCTGACGCACCTGGTGCTGGGCCGATGGCTGCGCTATGCGCAGAGCGGCTGGCGCGTGGCGCCCACGCTGCACCTGGACGAACAACTGCGCCTGGCCCTGGGCTGAACCGCCCGCCCGCGGCCGATTTTCGGCCCATTTGCGACATAACACGAACGAATTACCCGGATTCCGCCGGATGCGTCTTGCCCGTGCTTGGCACAATTGGTGTGCATTTACGCAACATTCCAAGGCTTGCGACCGTCGAGGGCGCACGAGCATAATGCCCGGAGTGGGTTTCTACAAGCACTACTCTTCTTCGGTTTGACTCACATCAATACGGGTTTTCCTCAATGCCGTCACGATCATCCTGTAGCACCGACACATCGAATTAAACAAACCCGTGCTCGCGGGGAATGTGTCGGAAGTTTGACCTCAACCGGAGATGGATATGACCGCGCCAGCCGCTGTCCCTGCCTCGCAAGCCCCAAAGAAAGCAAAAATCCCAATCGGACTCGTCGCCGGCATCCTGGTGATGATCGGGGTGCTGATGATGCCCCTGCCCGCCGACCTGCCGGTCGCGGGCCACCGCATGCTGGCGATCCTGGCGTTTGCCGTGGTGGTCTGGATTACCGAAGCCGTCTCCTACGAAGCCAGCGCGATCATGATCACGACGCTGATGGCCTTCCTGTTGGGCACCGCGCCGACACTCAAAGACCCGAACGTGCTCTATGGCACCTCGGCCGCCATCAGCATGGCGCTTGCGGGCTTCTCGAACTCGGCGCTGGCGCTGGTCACCGGCGCCTTGTTCATTGCCGCCGCCATGACCTTCACGGGTTTGGACCGGCGCATCGCGCTCGTCACTTTATCCAAGATCGGAACGAGCACGCGCCGCATCCTGATCGGATGTATCGCCGTGACGATCGTGCTGAGCCTGGTCGTGCCCAGCGCCACGGCGCGCAGCGCGGCCGTGGTGCCCATCATGATGGGTGTCATCGCGGCCTTCGGCGTGGACAAGCGTTCGAACATTGCCGCCGGCATCATGATCATCGTGGCGCAAGCCACCAGCATCTGGAACGTCGGCATCCAGACCGCCGCCGCGCAGAACCTGCTGACGGTCGGCTTCATGGAAAAGATGCTGGGCGAACGCGTGGCGTGGTCGGACTGGCTGATCGCCGGCGCCCCCTGGTCGCTGATCATGTCGGCCGTGCTGATCTTCGTCGTGCTCAAGATGCTGCCGCCGGAAAGCGACAGCATCGCCGGAGGCAAGGAAGCCGTCGAAAAGTCGCTGATTGAACTGGGCCCCATGACGGGCGCGCAAAAGCGCCTGATGGCCGTATCGGTCATGCTGCTGCTGTTCTGGTCGACCGAAGGCAAGCTGCACAAGTTCGACACCACCTCGACCACCTACTTCGGCCTGGTGCTGCTGATGCTGCCGCGCTTTGGCGTGATGACGTGGAAAGACGTGCAGTCGCGCATCCCATGGGGCACCGTGATCGTGTTCGGCGTGGGCATCAGCCTGGGCACGGCCCTGCTGACGACGCAAGCCGGCCAATGGCTGGGCAACCAGGTCGTGGCGCACACCGGGCTGGATCACCTGGGACCGCTGGCCATCTTCGCCGTGCTTGCCGCGTTCCTGATCATCATCCACCTGGGTTTCGCCAGCGCCACCGCACTGACGTCGGCCATGCTGCCCATCCTGATCTCGGTGCTGGCTACGCTGCCGGGCGACTTCAGCCGCCTGGGCATGACCATGCTGCTGGGCTTCGTGGTCAGCTACGGCTTCATCCTGCCGATCAACGCGCCGCAGAACATGGTGTGCCTGGGCACAGAAACCTTCAACGCCAAGCAATTCGCCAAAGTCGGCATCATCGTCACCATCGTCGGCTACCTGCTGATGCTGGTGATGGGCGCGACGTACTGGCGCTGGCTCGGCTGGCTCTAAGGAGAACGCATCATGAAACTCTCCCTAGCCCAAGCCAATGAATACGGCCGCCGCGTGCTGATGGCGCAAGGCGTGCCCGAAGACATCGCCCGCGACGTGGCTGAACACCTGGTGGAGTCCGACCGGGTCGGCTACACCAGCCACGGCCTGTCGATCCTGACGAACTACCGGCGCGTACTGTCCGAAGGCCTGGCCCAGGCCGACGGCCGGCCCGAACTGGTCAACGACCGCGGCGCCATGCTTGCCTATGACGGCCACCACGGCCTGGGCCAGTACGTCGGCAAAGTCGTCATCGAAAAGGCCATCGAGCGCACGCAGGAACACGGCCAATGCATCGTGACCCTGCGCCACAGCCACCACCTGGGCCGCATGGGCCACTTCGGGGAAATGGTGGCCGCCAAGGGCCTGATCCTGCTGGCCTTCACCAACGTGATCAACCGTTCGCCGACCGTGGCGCCGTTCGGCGGCGCGCAAGCCTGCCTGACCACGAACCCGCTGTGCTTCGCCGGCCCGCTGCCAGGCGGCCGCCCCCCGTTCATCGTGGACATGGCCACCAGTTCCATCGCCGTGAACAAGGCGCGCGTGCTGGCGGCGAAGGGGGAGCAGGCGCCTCCCGGATCGCTGATCGACGCCGACGGCAACCCCACGACGGACCCGGGCGCCCTTTTCACCGACCCGCCCGGCGCCCTGCTTCCCTTCGGCGGCCACAAGGGCTACGCGCTGGGGCTGGTGGCCGAACTGCTGGCCGGCGTCTTGTCCGGCGGCGGCACGATCCAGCCCGAACACCCGCGCATCGGCGTGGCGACGAACAACATGTTCGCGCTGCTGCTGGATCCGCAGGTGGACTTCAACACCGACTGGCGAACGATGGAAGTCGGCGCGTTCATCGACTACCTGCATGCGTGCAAACCGCAACCCGGCGTGGAATCCGTGCAGTATCCGGGCGAATACGAAGCCCGCAACCGTGCCGTGAACGCAGATTCGGTGGAGTTCGATAGCCGAATCTGGGACGGGTTGAAGACGCTGGCGGCGGACCTGGGTGTGCCGGAGGCGTTACCGGGTTAAGGGTGGTTGTTATGTGACGACGCGTGCAGGTTCTTGAGGCGCCCGTCACGTCTGGGGCCTGCGGTGCGCGGGTCAACGATTGCGGTCCGGAGCCTTCGCTCCGGACTGCCCCTTCGTCATCTTCGTCCAGGCCTGCGGCCTTCCCTTCAGATTCCCTCGGGCTTATCGACTCCCCGCGCACCGCAGGCCCCAGCCGCGACGAGCTCGCGCAGTTGCAATCTGACGTCCCCTGGGGCGAGCCGCGTGCTCAGGGTTCTTGCACACGGTATTGGGGTGAGAAATATCTTGCGGGGCCCGCCCCAGGCCGGCCGCGCAGGCGGCCTTTGGGGGCTTACGCGGGGCCTTGCGTCGACGTGATGCCGCTACGCGCATAGGCAAGAAAATGGGCGGCGCGCGCGAGAAGGTCTCCATGCGCAAGAGCTGCCTGCCGCGCGCCGCCCATCTCTACCCCACCCCACTTGATTGCGGACCCATCAGCAATCCCCTTACGCAAGCGCGCAAGCGATCACACCACCGACGACGCACCAAGCGTATGCCTATTGTGGCCGCCCGCGCGGCCGCAATAGGCGGGCATCGCAAACTCGACAGAACCCCGGGTCCAGCATCGACCAAACCAAGACGGCCTGAGCCCGTCGGTGTGGGCGACATGGGCGCGAGCAACCTCGATGCGCCCGAGGGAATCTGAAGGAACTGCCGCAGGCAGTGACGAAGATGACGAAGGGGAAGTCCGGCGCCCGCGCGCCGGACCGCAATCATGGGCGCGAGTGGCCATGTCGCCCACACCGACGGGCGGCCTACGAAGGACGACTTCCCCTCGCAAACCTCCATGCCTCGACCACGCGTCAAGCCTTAACCGACCGATGTCGGCTAATACTCATCATGATCCCGAACGCAATCCCCATCGTAAACAACGCCGTCCCCCCGTAACTCATGAACGGCAACGGCACGCCCACGACAGGCAAGATCCCCGTCACCATCCCCACGTTCACGAACACATAGATGAACAGCATCATCGTCAGCGCCCCCGCCAGCAAGCGGCCGAACTGCGACGATGCGCGCGCTGCGATCGTCAGGCCCCGCGCCATCATCAGGCCGTACAGCACCAGGATCGCGATCCCGCCGTACAGGCCGAATTCTTCGGCGTACACCGCGAAAATGAAGTCGGTCGTGCGTTCAGGGATGAAGTCCAGGTGCGTCTGCGTGCCCTTCATGTAGCCCTTGCCGTAGACCCCGCCCGAACCCACCGCGATCATCGACTGGATCGTATGGAAACCCTTGCCCAACGGGTCGGAACTGGGGTTCAAGAGCGTGCAGACCCGGTGCTTCTGGTAGTCGTGCAGCACCACCCAGTCCACATCCGGTTCGCACAGCTGGTCTTCGTAATACACCAGCGTACCGATCGCGATGATGCCGGCCAGCATCACCGGCACCAGCAGCTTGAACGACAGGCCCGCGAAATAAATCACGAAAAAGCCCGCACCGAACACCAACAGCGCCGTGCCCAGATCGGGCTGCAGCACGATCAGGCCGAACGGCGCGGCCAGCATCGCGGCCGCGGCCAGGAAGTCGCGGATGCGCACCGCGCCTTCGTGGCGCTGGAAGTACCAGGCCAGCATCATCGGCACGGCGATCTTCATCATCTCGGAAGGCTGGATGCGCGTCACGCCCAGGTTCAGCCAGCGGGTCGCGCCTTTGCTGGTTTCGCCGAAGAACTCCACGCCCAGCAGCAGCACCACGCCCAACACATAAAAGGGCAAGGCCAGCTTCATCAGCCACTTGGGCGGAATCAGCGCCATCGTCCACATCGCGAAGAACGCGATGATGAAATTGCGCGACTGTTCCGCGAAACGCCAATCGGTGCCGCCCACCGCCGAATGCATGACGGTCAGGCCCAACGCGGCGAACATCATCAGAATCGCCAACAGCGGCCAGTCGAACGCCGTGAACACGCGTAGCAGGATAAGGCCCAGGCGCTTCATTGTTGGCGCACCACGTCGGTAGTAATGGATTCAACGGAGGCCAGCGGATCGGCCCGTTCCGGCCGCACGATCTTGTCCTGGCGGTCTTTGGCCAGCCAGTAGTCGAACACCTTGCGCGCGACGGGTGCCGCCACGCTGGCGCCCCAGCCAGCGTTCTCGACAATCAGCGACACGGCGATGCGGGGATGCTCCAGCGGCGCGAACCCCATGAACAGCGCGTGGTCGCGCAGGCGTTCGTCGATGGCGCTGGCGCGGTAGTGTCCGCCCCGCAGGCTGAACACCTGCGCCGTGCCGGTCTTGCCGGCCGCCTGGTACGGTGCGTTGGCGAACGCGCGGCGCGCCGTGCCGGCCCGCACCACGTCGGCCATCGCGTTCTTGATGACATCAACGTTCGCCTGCTTCAGCGGGATCCGGTAGTCGGGCGCCGATTCGGTGGGCTTGGCCACGCCGCTGCGCGGATCGCGCACCGCGTGCACCAGGTGCGGACGGCGGTACAGGCCGTTGTTGGCCAGCGTCGACGTGCCCTGCGCCAATTGCAGCAGCGTAAAGGCGTTGTAGCCCTGGCCCACGGCCACGGAAATGGTTTCGCCCGCGTACCAGCGCTGGCGGTCCTTGTCCTTGTAGGCCGCGCGCTTCCAGTCGGTGGAGGGCAGCACGCCGCGCTTTTCGCCTTCCAGGTCAATGCCGGTGATCTGGCCGAAACCGAACTGCTTGGTGAAATCGTGCAGCGCGTTCACGCCGATCTCGGGGCCCAGCGAATAGAAATACGTATCGGACGACACCACGATCGCCTTGTGCATGTCGGTCATGCCATAGGCGGCGCCGCCGGCGTTGCGGAACTTCTGTCCGCCGAATTCGTAGTAGCCGGGGTCGGAAATGCGGTCGGTCGCGCGGCGCTTGCCCAATTCCAGGGCGGCCAGGCCCACGAACGGCTTGTACGTCGAGCCGATCGGGTAGGTGCCGTACAGCGGACGGTTGATCAGCGGATGGTCCGGCGATTCGTTCAACATCCGCCAGTTGTCCACGTCGATGCCGTCCACGAACAGGTTGGGGTCGAAGGACGGTTGCGAGACAAAGGCCAGGACCTCGCCCGTGTCCGGGTCGATCGCGACGAGCGCGCCGCGTTGGCCTTCGAAAGCCTCTTCGGCCACCTTCTGCAGGCCCAGGTCGATGGACAGCATGATGTCCGATCCCGGCACCGGGTCGATCCGCCGCAACGTACGCATGGGGCGGCCGCCGGCGGTGACTTCGACCTCTTCCAGGCCGGTGCGGCCATGCAGCTGCTCTTCCCAGGTCTTTTCGATGCCTTTCTTGCCGATGACATCGGTGCCGCGGTAGTTGCCCAACTGGCCGGCGCGTTCCAGCTCTTCGTTGTCGCCTTCCGCGATGCGGCCGATATAGCCCACCACGTGCGCGGCCGACACGCCCTGCGGGTACTCGCGCACCCATCGCGCGCGCAGCTCGACACCCGGGAACTGGAAGGAATGCGCGGCGAACCAGGCGGCCTCGGTCTCGTTCAGGTTGTTGCGCAATTGCAGGCTGGCGTAGCGGCTGGACTCCGCCGCGCGCCGCTTGAAGCGCCGCTGGTCGGCAGGGCTGATATAGACGACTTCGGTCAGGCGTTCGAACAGCTCGTTCATGTTGCCGGCGTGGGCGGGCACCACCTCCAGCGTATAGGTGCGGTAGTTGCGCGCCAGGACTTCGCCATTACGGTCCAGGATCTCGCCGCGCCGGGGCGGGATTGGCACGACCGCGATGCGATTGCGGTCGGCGCGTTCGGACAGGCCTTCGTAGCGGTCGACCTGCAAATACCAGAACCGTCCCACCAACACGCCGAAACACACCAGGGCGAACACGCCGCCCACCCACGCGCGCAGGCGGAAGCGCTGCTTCTGCTGCTGGCCGGTTTTCTTGAATTCGAACATGACGCGACGCCGCCGTCAGGCGGAGGAGGATTCGGCGTCGTCGGCACCGCGCTGCGGCAAGTGCAGGACCCAACCCGCCAACGGCCACAGGGCGGCAGTGATGGCCACGCTGATGCACCAGTCCCAGCCCGGCCATTTGCCGGCGAGCCAGGCATGGATGATCTGGGTCAGGAAACGGGCGATGAAGAAGACAGGCAGCATGTGCATCGCCTGGCTCCAGAGGTCGAACCGTTGCAGCCGGCGGTGAAGCACCACGGCGCCGTAGGCGACCAGCGTATACGACAACGCGTGCTCGCCCAGCGGGCCCGCGTCATGCACGTCCATCAGCAGACCGAAGAAGAACGCGGTGAACAGGCCCACGCGGCGCGGCTCGTGCACGCACCAGAAGGCGATGATCAGCAGCAGCACGTCGGGCGCACCCTGCCACAGGCGCCACGGCAGCAGGGACACCAGCCACACCAGCAGCACCGTAGCCCAGACGAAGACGCCGTGGGCCGGACCGGACAAGCGGTCGGGGTGCACGTTACTGGGAGTGCCCAGGCGGCGCCTGGGTTGCGATTGATTAGTCCGATCCACCGGAATCGACCTCCTGACGGTTGGACTCGGCGCGGGCCACATCCACCTGCAAGACCAGGAAGTGGCGATAGCGTTCGGGGTGGGCCAGCGGTTCACACACGGCGCGCGCGAACCCGGAGGCGGTGTCGCGTTCGACCGAGGTCACTTTGGCCACGGGCAGGCCAGCGGGGAACAAACCGCCGACGCCGCTGGTGACGATAGTATCCCCTTCCTTGATGTCGGCATTGGCGGCAAGGTAACGAACTTCCATCTTGCCCGGCGAATTGCCGCCAAACGCGATCAGCCGCAGCCCGTTGCGCAGCAACTGGACGGGGATGGACACCTGCTCATCCGTCACCAGCGCAGCTTCGGCCGTCATCGGCGTCACGCGGACGATCTGGCCGACCACGCCGCCCTCGTCGATCACAGGCATGCCCGGCGCCAAGCCGGCCTTGCTGCCCTTGTTGAACACCAGGCGCTGGGTGAACGCGTTGGTGGGTTCATACATGACCTCGACCACCACGGCGGATTGCGCCACGGTGTCGGTCACGCCCAGCAGGCGGCGCAGTTGGGCGTTTTCGGCGGCCAGTTGCGCCGCATGGCTGGCCACCTGGGCCAGTTCGATGCGTTGGCGCTGCAACGCTTCATTTTCGCTACGGATGAGGTTGGCCGCGTTGACCCACTCATTGACTTGCTGGACCAGGTCGCGCGGCGCCATGACCGCGCGCTGGAAGGGGTAAAGCGCGACCGACATCGCGCGGCGCGCCGGTTCCAGCATGCGCCACTGCGAGTCCATGATGATCAGGGCCAAAGCAAGGACGACCAGAACGACCAGCCGCACCTCCGCAGGTGGGCCGCGCCTGAATAGGGGGGGGGTCCCTTGTCGTTGCATGAATCTCAGCCCGGGCACCCGCGTCCGTCGCTCCCGCAGCGGCCGGAGCCGTAGAAAAGCGGGGCTCCGGGCTGGCGGGCGGTATTAGTCGTTGATGAAGATGGCGCCCAGTTTCTCAAGGTGTTCCAGCGCTTCGCCGCAACCGCGCACGACGCAGGTCAGGGGATCGTCGGCCACCACGACGGGCAGGCCGGTCTCTTCTTGAAGCAGGCGATCCAGATCACGCAGCAACGCGCCACCGCCGGTCAGGGCGATGCCCTTGTCGGTGATGTCGGCGCCCAGCTCGGGCGGGGTTTGCTCAAGCGCGATCTTCACCGCGGAAACGATCTGGTTCAGCGGGTCGGTCAGCGATTCCAGGATCTCGTTGGACGAGACCGTGAAGCTGCGCGGCACGCCTTCGGCCAGATTGCGGCCCTTGACTTCGATTTCGCGGACTTCGGAACCCGGGAATGCGGAACCGATTTCCTTCTTGATCAGCTCGGCCGTGGGTTCGCCGATCAGCATGCCGTAGTTGCGGCGGATATAGTTGACGATGGCTTCGTCGAACTTATCGCCGCCGACGCGCACGGAACCCTTATAGACCATGCCGCCCAGCGAGATGACTGCCACCTCGGTGGTGCCGCCGCCGATGTCGACGACCATGGAGCCGCTGGCATCGGACACGGCCAGGCCGGCGCCGATGGCCGCTGCCATGGGTTCTTCAATCAGGAAGACGTGGGACGCGCCCGCGCCCAACGCCGATTCGCGGATGGCGCGGCGTTCAACCTGGGTGGAGCCGCAGGGCACGCAGACGATAATGCGGGGACTGGGCGCCAGCATGTTGCGGGGGTGCACCATGCGGATGAACTGCTTGAGCATCTGTTCGGTGACCGTGAAGTCGGCGATAACGCCATCCTTCATGGGCCGGATGGCCTCGATGTTGCCGGGCACTCGGCCAAGCATCTGCTTGGCTTCGTGGCCGACGGCCTGGATGATCTTTTTGCCGTGAGGCCCGCCTTCATGACGGATTGCGACCACGGAGGGCTCATCGAGCACGATGCCCTTGCCGCGGACGTAAATCAGCGTATTGGCGGTACCGAGGTCGATCGCCATATCGCTGGAAAAATAACTGCGCAGGAATCCGAACATGGGAGCTCAGCTAAATTCTGGGGGGAATTGGGTTCAAGTCGTGGGGCGTTTGGCCCGAAAAACGTCGGGTCCGCCTGTCATCACGGCGATTAAACCGTGAATCATAACTTATAATTTCACCGGAAATAGCGCATAAATGCAGGCTATTCAAGCTTTGTAACGGGATTGGCGGGTACATACTGCCTAGTCCCGCCCTTCGGCCTTCGCTTATCGATTTTGCAATCCCTATGGCGCTCAATGACAAAGATGTGGCCCGCATTGCCCGGCTGGCCAGAATCGAACTGACCCCCGACCAGCGCACGCTTGCGCAGGCGGAATTAAACGGCATCCTTCACCTGATCGAACGGCTCCAGTCCGTCGATACCCAAGGCGTCGAACCCCTGGCTCACCCCCTGTCCGCCCATGAGGACATCGTGCTGCGCCTGCGTGAAGACACCGTCACCGAGGCCAGCTCGGAAGCCCGCCGCCAGGCGCTGCTGGCCAACGCCCCCGACGCCCAGGAAGGCTTGTTCCTGGTCCCTAAAGTCCTAGACTAAGCCATGACGAAACCTGCCTTGCACACCCAATTCGAGGGGATCGCCGCTTTGCGCGCGGCCCTCGCCCAACGCCAGGTCAGCGCCGTCGAACTGGCGCAAAGCGCCCTGGCGGCCGCCGAGGCGGCCAGCGGCCTGAATTGCTTTTTACATATTGACGCTGAATTAACGCTGGCCCAGGCCCGCGCCGCCGACTCCGCCCTGGCCGCCGGTTCGGCGGGGCCGTTGGCCGGCGTTCCCATCGCCCACAAGGACGCGTTCGTGACCCGCGGCTGGCGCACGACCGCCGGCAGCAAGATGCTGGAGGGCTATGTCAGCCCGTTCGACGCCACCGTCGTCGAACGCCTGGCCGCCGCCGGCGCCGTGTCCATCGGCAAGCTGAACTGCGACGAATTCGCCATGGGTTCCGGCAACGAGAACTCGGCCTACGGCGCCGTGAAGAACCCGTGGGACCACGC
>NZ_JABBJN010000082.1 GCF_012928505.1 Achromobacter sp. Bel
GCTCTTCCGATCTCGGTCAAGGCCGCGCGGCGTTGACTACGGGCGCCGGACGGCTGCTGCCGGCACGTGCCTTGGCCGCCGCGCGCGTCTTGCCGGCGCGAGGTGGCGGCCGGCAGATCGCGCAAACGAAATCCGATTGCGGATCGTGGGCATGGGCGATGAAATGGCCGCCGCACTGACGGCAAGCCGACAACTGGAGCATGCCGCTGTCGAAGAAGCGCACCAGCATCCAGGCGCGAGTGAAGCTCAGGACCGGCTCGGCGCTTTCGGCGGCATCCAGGCCCGCGTTCTCCAGGTACAGACGGTACGCGTCGATGGTGGCGCGGATGCCCTTGCTGCTGGTACGCGCGTTCAGGAACGAATAGACGTTGTAGAACAGCGACGAATGGATATTCGGCAACCAGGTCATGAACCAGTCAACCGAAAAAGGCAGCATGCCCTTGGGCGGCGAGCAGCCGCGAATTTCGCGATACAAGCGTGCCAAACGGTCGTGGCTGAGGCTGGTTTCAGCCTCCAGCACCTGCAACCGCGCTCCCAAGGTGATCATGGAGCTGGCAAGCAGGATATCGTCCGCTTCCTGTGAAACGCTTTTGGAGGCCATTGCGCGAGTCCGATTGAGGGTTCGAACGGCCGTCAGGCCAGTTCTTCTACAGGTTGCTTGGCCAGCAGGATGGTTGCATGCGCTTGTTGCAACGCACCACCCAGAACGTCATGGGTCAGCGCCGAGAGCAGGCTGTAATCGTCAAAGCGGAAGCGGCACAGCAGCGAGCTGGAGCTTGCCAGCTTCACCAATTGGGCCGGCGACAGTCGCATCAGGATGTCGGCAACTTCGTTGCTGAACCCTAAACGGAACATCGATGCAGCATAGTCATCACGCAACATACGTTGCGCAAGTAACAGATATGACAGATTCACTTCGCGAATATCTGCCAGCAATGAATTTTCGACTTGTTGCACGCCCTACTCCCTATCCCTATCCCACTCACGGGGCTCGATGACCAAAATCGCCGGCAACCCGAATTGCCTGACGGCTTGCTGCAATCTGTTTTAATGCGAAATGTATCATTTGTTCGCAATTTAAGTAAAATTTACCACAGCTGATGTCATTTTCTATGACTTATATGACAAATCTTTGTTGATATTGCGCAACTTACGAAAATCGATACACCTTGACATAGAATTTCGACGCAAATTTACGTCAATTTGGCAAATAAGCATTCAAAACATTGCGTACTTCAAGGAATGAAATGTTGTGCAGTCCCGACAATGACACCTTGCCGATCACTTAATTTCTAGCTTTAGCGCAGCCGCGCGTTTGTCGACAATGTCGCAAATTGACAACGTCAGACAATGCGTCACGATGGACACCGCCTGACATTCCCGCAATGCCCCACGCAGATGACAGCTTGGTCGAATATGCCCCGCTAGTGCGGAAGCTGGCCCTGCAATTGCTCGCCCGGCTACCCGCCAGCGTTGAGCTTGACGACCTGATACAGGCCGGCATGATCGGCCTGCTTGACGCCGTAAGGCGCTATCAGGAAACGGCAGACGCCCAATTCGAGACCTACGCCACGACCCGCATCCGTGGCGCGATGCTGGACGAGCTCCGCGGCCAGGACTGGCTGCCGCGCAGCGTCCGCGCCAAGGCGCGCAAAATCGAACAGGCTATCCAGCAACTGGAACAACGGCTGATGCGCGCGCCCAGCGAGGCCGAAATCGCCCATCAGCTGGAAATACCGCTAAACGAATACCAGACGCTGCTGCACGACGCCCAAGGCGTGCAGATCGTGCATTACGAAGATTTCGCCACCGAACCCGACGCGGCCTCCGGCCAATCGGACTGGACTGCAACGCTGAATCATGGGTCGGCCGGCGGCAACCCGCTGGACGCGTTGCTGGCCGGCGATTTCCGCCAGGCGCTGATCCACGCCATCGACACCCTGCCCGACCGCGAAAAGCTGTTGCTGTCGCTTTGTTACGAGCAAGGGCTGAACCTGAAGGAAATCGGCGCGATCATGAACGTGACCGAAGCGCGCGTCTGCCAGTTGCGCTCGCAGGCCACGGCCCGGATCCGCGCCAAGCTGAAAGACCAGGCCTGGCAGGAACTACCCCAGGAAGGACAGATCGCGCAGATCATCTAGCTGCCGAGCACCGTCTATATATAGAGAGGCCGATGTGTAGAGGTCTTTTTAGAGAGATCGAACATCGAAGCCGGTACGACCGGCCAGGACGGGCGCCCCAGGCGCCCGTTTCCTTTTTCACCTCGGCGTTGCCTTTGCCTTTGGCCAGCCCGTAACGTCGCCTGTGCAGGCGTTCCCGGCGGATACAACAATAAATACGACTTTCGCGAAATAGGGCTAAAGAATGATTTGGGACTGCCGTAATCCTTGCAACGGAGAGATTCCTAGACAAAAAGTCGACGAACTTTCCCGTTAACACCAGTGGGCGGCGTTGCTGCCCGGTTTGAAGAAGCCTTTCTCTCTTGGGAGCACCAACATGGCTGCCGTTATCAATACCAACTACCTCTCGATGGTTGCTCAAAACAACCTGAACAAGTCGCAATCGAGCCTGGGCAGCGCTATTGAGCGCCTGTCGTCGGGCCTGCGCATCAACAGCGCCAAGGACGACGCCGCTGGCCAAGCCATCGCCAACCGCTTCACCGCGAACGTCAAGGGCCTGACCCAAGCCGCCCGTAACGCCAACGACGGTATCTCGATCGCTCAAACGACCGAAGGCGCGCTGAACGAAATCAACAACAACCTGCAACGTGTTCGCCAACTGTCGGTGCAAGCCGCCAGCGGCACGAACTCGCCGACCGACCTGGACTCGATCCAATCGGAAATCAAGCAGCGTCTGGACGAAATCGACCGCGTGTCGGCTCAAACCCAGTTCAACGGCGTGAACGTCCTGGCTAAGGACAACAAGCTGACGATCCAAGTTGGCGCCAACGACGGCGAAACCATCACGATCGACCTGAAGGAAGTCACCGCCAAGACCCTGGGTCTGGACGGCTTCAACGTGTCGGGCCCGAAGGGCACGCAAGCCGCTGTGTCCACCGCTCAGTACCAGAGCGCCTACGGTTCCACGACCTCCATCACCGCCAACAGCGTTGCCGAAGGCACCGCTGGCGACCTGGCTGGCCGTCTGGGCGTTGCTTCCGGCAACGTCACCGTCGGTTCGGAAGCGCAAGCTGACGAAAACGGCAACTGGTTCGTCAAGGTCGACGTGTCGGCTGCTGACGCTACCGAATCCAGCAACCTGAAGGCCAAGGGCTTCGACGTTGCTTCGGGCGCCTCCAGCTCGTTCTACATCGCCGTGAACCCGAAGGACGCCGACACCACGACGACCGCCGGTACCGCCGCCTTCACGCTGAAGACCGACGAACTGCCCCTGACCAGCCTGACCACCGGTTCGACCTCCAACCCGCTGGCCAAGCTCGACGCCGCTCTGCAGAACATCGACTCGCAGCGCAGCTCGCTGGGTGCAATTCAGAACCGCTTCGAATCGACGGTTGCCAACCTGAACAACACGATCAACAACCTGTCCGCCGCTCGTTCGCGCATCGAAGATGCCGACTACGCCACGGAAGTGTCGAACATGACCAAGGCTCAGATCCTGCAACAGGCTGGCACCTCGGTTCTGGCCCAAGCCAACCAAGTGCCGCAAACGGTTCTGTCGCTGCTGCGTTAATTCCAGCACACAGTCCCTCGGCCCGGCTGGGAAGGCAGTTATCTCTCAGCCGACGCCGAAACAGTACCCAGAACCAGCCTACGGGCTGGTTTTTTTATGGCCGGCCGATATCCTTGCGACCGCCGCGGGATTATCGTTGATGATGGCGTGGCCTGCCTTCACGCGCTCGAGCTGGCAACCCACCTTACGTAAACGGACGCGGTTGTCTTCATCCAGGCAGCATGGCACGGGCGGCATCTTGCGTTGCGACAGCATCGGCACATCGCCCGTCACCACAAGCACCTGCACCGCGATACCTTCCAGCAGTTGCCATTAATCCCGCTCGACAGCCGCCGTGGGCGTCACGCCGTAGATCTCCAAAGTGAAGCTGCGCAGGTAGCGGTCGTCGAGCCGGGCCGCGATCGCGCCCCGCAGGAATGCATGGTTGTGCCACAGTTTCGCGGCGCTGAACGGCGTGTCCAACAGCACCAGCGCCTTGCACTGCGTCGCGCGTCGCGAAATGGT
The DNA here is from genome assembly GCF_012928505.1 of Achromobacter sp. Bel. Classification (GTDB taxonomy): domain Bacteria; phylum Pseudomonadota; class Gammaproteobacteria; order Burkholderiales; family Burkholderiaceae_B; genus Achromobacter. The sequence goes on from NZ_JABBJN010000082.1 coordinate 4,195, forward strand.
CAGCCCGACGCTGCCACCGAACGACGCGCCAATCACGCCAACCCCCTCCGGCACGGCCGCGAGCAACGCGGGCAACAACTCGTCGGCAGAGCCCTCAACCGACATTTCGGCCGGCGCCGTGCTGCCGCCGCATCCAGGCAGATCGACAAACAGAAAATTTGCATCCAGCAGGTGCTTTTCAATGCCCTGCACCGTGGCGATGTTGCCCAATGTCCCAAGCAGGACGACCCATGCAGGACGCCCCTGCCGCCACTGCGCGGAGCGGCGCGCACGCGCCAGGCCTGTCCGTCCATGCAGCATCTCGAGGGGCGCATTGAACTCTTTGCGCAGCCGCGCATGCCACGTATCGCGTCCGCTTTCCAACGCATCCAGCGCTTCTGGCGTGCCACGCATGATGTCGCGTGCGTGGCGCTCGATGATGTCCTTGGCCCAATCCCACCAGCGCAATGTCACCAAGCGGTCCGATACGGACTCTGCGAAGCGGCGGCGGCGTACCGTGGATTTGGCGGCGAGTGTGCTCAGCCTCCGCCCGCTTGCGTTCGCACCAATGGCGGACGGCCAGGTCAAAGGCCTCGTTCAGGCCAATGGTTTTCCCGCCAGCAACCCCTTGCCGCCCTTCGTCGACGATGTCATTGCAAAATTTCCAAAATTACTCCGTCCCGACACTTTCGCGATACCGCATTACCGCTGCCGGATTTCCGCCGATGACCGCGTACTCGGGCCAGGCGCCACGCAACACGGTACCGGCTCCGACGACGCAGCCCCGCCGCAGGACGCAGCCGTCCAGCAGCACGCAGTTCGCGCCGATCCAGCAATCCTCTTCGATGACGATGCCGCCCTTGCTGGGCATGAAGCGCTGTTCGATGATCGTCTTGTCGCGGCTACGGTATTCGTGATTGGTGGGTGCCAGCGTCGTATTCGCCGCGATCAGCGTGCCGCGGCCGATCGAAATGCCGTTGCCGGAGTAAATCACGACCCCGGAATTCAGATAGACCTGGTCGCCGATGTGGACGTCGCCGCCGCCCCCTGCGAACTTGATCTTCACGAAGCTGTCGATGGTGACGTTGTCGCCGACTACAACGACGTTGCCGCGCACGGAACGTTCGATGTCGGCCAGCGGGGAAATCTTGGCTGACGTGGATATCCTGTTCATACCGTGTACTCCGTCAAGTGCGCCAACGTCGCGCGCAGGAATGCGGCCATCGCGCCACGCTCATCGCCGTCACGCGCCTGCTGATACCGGGAATGGAACTGATACGCCGGTGCGGCCGTGTCCTGGACATGCCCCCATTGAACGGGCACGTCGCGCTCCATAGCCTCGCTGGCCTCTTGCGCTGCCAGCAATGCCAGATCCCGTATCCGCCAGTCGGCGCCCGCCACATGTAGCAGCCCACGGCCTTCGCTTAGCAGCCGCGTGGCCACGACGTCGGCAAAGTGCGCGACATCCACGTAGTTGCGCACGGCCGTGCCTTGCCCATGCAAGACAATCTTGCCCATGCGCACCGCCTGGCGGCAAAAGTCGAAAGGCGCCAGCGTCCAGCGGTCAAAACCGCTCCAGGATGCCGGCACGCCGTAGAGATTGGAGGGCCGCAGAATATCGACCGACGCATTCAGTGTGCGTGCTGCCCATTCAAACAGTTGTTCGGCTTGTAGATGGGTGAGCCCGTAGTCATTGCCGGGTATGGCCGGCGCCACTTCGTGCAACAGGCCTGACGGGCGCCCGTATACGTGAAAAGTCGACACGTATACCAGGCGATGGATGCCCGCCCGCTCGCAGGCTTGCAGCAAAGCCCGCGTGCCCGCGACATTGACCACGTAGGCCGCTTGCGGCGCTTCGCGGCAACCCACCTCGTGCATCGCAGCAGCGTGCACGCATGCGTCAATGCCCGCAGGAAGCGTCAACGCGGCCACGCTGCGCGGGTCGGAGAGATCCATCTTCAGGTCGTTGGTGGCAGCTCGGCCCGCCGTCACGACACGCAGGCCCAACGCGCGCAATCGCGCAGCGACCGCGCCGCCCGCATAGCCGCTTGCGCCAGTCACCAATATGCACTGCGTCATGACTTCTCGTGGAAGGTAAAGGGGGACTTGAACGCGGCAAACGCCGGCAAAGCGACGTCGCGCGGCGACATGACCGGGGCGTCGATAGCGTCCACGCCCGCCCACCAATCGACGCCTGCGCTATCCGCGTGCACACCCGCATCACATTCGGGGTCATGCACCGAGGTCGTGTAGTACAGCAACGCGGTGCCATCGCGATGCGACGCGAAACCGTGCGCCACACCGCGCGGCACATAGATGGCCTGGGGGTCGTCTCCATCCAGGATCACGGACAGCGAATGCCCGTAGGCGGGCGAACCCCGGCGCAGGTCCAGCAGACCGTCGCGGGCACGTCCGACGAGGCATGTGACAAGCTTGGCGTGATCCGACGGCGGCAGCTGGAAGTGCATCCCTCGCAATACACCCCGATGCGAAACCGACACATAGGACTCCGTAAAGCCGGTTTCCAAGCCCAACGCCGCCAGCGACGGCGCGTGCAGCAACTTGCGGAACTCGCCGCGCGCGTCGGGAAAGCGCGGCAGCGTGAGCAGATAGCAGCCCGGAATCGCCAAGGGCTCGGCGCGCATGTCAGAAGCCTGCGCCGAAGAACAGTTCGATCCGGCTGGCGGCATAGTCCAGCATCTCGGGAGTCAGCGCGGGCTGGACGCCGATCCAGAACGTGTTCTGCATGATGATCTCGGTATTGGCAAGATCTCCCGACACGCGGTAATTCTGTCCCACCATGGAGGGCTGCCGTGTCAGATTGCCCGCGAACAGCAAACGCGTACCAATCTTGTCCTGATCCAGATAGGTCAGGAGGTCAACGCGCCGCACATCCGCTTCGGGGCGAAGCGTAATGGGGAAGCCGAACCACGAGGGGTCGGAACCCGGCGTCGCCTCAGGCAGGATCAGGAATTCTTCGCAAGACGCCAGGCGCTCCTTCAAAAAGCGGAAGTTCGCCTTGCGCTGCGCCACGAACTCTTCGACCCGGTCCATCTGTGCCAGGCCGCAAGCGGCCTGCATGTCAGTGATCTTCAGGTTGTAGCCGATGTGTGAGTACGTGTACTTGTGGTCGTAGCCTTCGGGCAGGCTGCCAAGCTTCTGACAGAAGCGACGGCCGCAAGTATTGTCCTTGCCCGGCGCGCAATAGCAATCGCGCCCCCAGTCGCGGAATGACTCGGCGATCAACTTCAGGTGCGGGTCGTTGGTGAAGACCGCCCCGCCCTCGCCCATCGTGATGTGGTGCGCGGGATAGAAGCTGAGCGTGCCGATGTCGCCGAACGTACCGACCATGCGTCCGTTGTAGGTCGAACCCAGCGCGTCGCAACAATCTTCGATCAGCCACAGCCCGTGCTTCTTGCACAACGCCGTGACCACATCCAGGTTGTACGGATTGCCCAGCGTATGGGCCAACATGATGGCTTTGGTGCGCGGCGTGATCGCGGCTTCCAGCCGGCTTGCATCCACGTTGTAGGTGCCGAGCTCGACGTCCACGAACACAGGCACCGCGCCGAACTGCAGGATCGGGTTCACGGTCGTGGGAAAGCCCGCCGCCACGCCGATCACCTCGTCGCCCCGGCGAATGGCCCGCTCGCCCAGCTTGGGCGAGGTCAACGTCGAAAACGCCACCAGGTTGGCCGACGAGCCCGAGTTGACCGTGATCAGGTGCTTTACACCCAGGTACTGGGCCAGCCGCTGCTCGAACGCGTCGTTGAAACGGCCGGTCGTGAGCCAACCGTCCAGCGAGGCTTCCACCATGGCCTTGAGTTCGGCGGCGCCGATCAGCTTGCCCGACGGCGGCACCGCGGTCTTGCCGGGCGCAAACGCCCCGCGCTCGCGCTCCTGAGCCTCGTGGTACTGGTCGACCAGCTGGGCGATTTGCGCCCGGATTTCGTTAGGGTTCATTGCGTATCTCAAATACCGTTATGTTCTTGTCGCGGCGCCGAGCCGGCTCAAACTGGGCCGAAAGCCGCGATTTGCGCTTCGCACAGTGCGCGCGCGTCACCGCCGTCCTGCAGGGCGCGATACCATCGCATCGTTTCGCCTACGCCCCGCGCCAGCGACCAGCGCGCGCGCACGCCAAGCACCGACCGCGCGCGCGACGTATCCAACGCGAGCAGGCCCGCCTCGTGCGGCCCCTTGGCGGACTGTCCGTAGACCACCTCACCTGCCCCGTAGGCGGCGCGTGCAAGCTCCACCACTTCGCGCACCGTCGCCGTATCCTGCGACGGCGGCCCGAAGTTGTAGGGACCGGCGAGCTCGGATCGATCCCAAAGCACCTGGGCCAAGCGCAGGTAGCCAGCCAAGGGTTCCAGCACATGCTGCCAGGGCCGGACGGCGTCCGGGCTACGGATGTCCAGTGTGCGTTGACACTGCCAGGCCCGCACGGCATCCGGCAGCAACCGGTCTTCCGACCAGTCGCCGCCACCGATGACATTGCCCGCCCGCGCGGTCGCAAGCGCTACGCCCTGTTGCCCCAAGAATGCGTCCCGGTAGCACGCGGCCACCAATTCAGCCGCGGCCTTGCTGGCGCTGTAGGGATCATGCCCGCCCAACGCATCGCTCTCGCGGTACGGATGCGGCCATTCTTCATTGCGATAAACCTTGTCCGTCGTGATGCTGAGCGCCACGCGCACATCGGGCAGGTCCCGCAGCGCATCCAACAAATTCGCCGTGCCCATCACGTTGGTGTCGAAAGTCTGCAGCGGCTGGCGGTAACTCAGCCTCACGAGAGGCTGCGCCGCCAGGTGCAGCACGATCTCGGGCCGAGACTGCCTCACAAGCGCGGCCAGCGCGCCGGCATCGCGAATGTCGCAGAAATGGCTGTCCGTCACGCTGGCGATACGTGCCTTCTCGAACAAGCTGGGCTGGTCCGCCACGGGCGGCAGCGCCACGCCCACGACATGCGCCCCGAGCTTGTGCAGCCACAGCGCAAGCCACCCGCCTTTGAATCCGGTGTGCCCGGTCAGCAGCACGCGCTTGCCGCGCCAAAACGCCTCGGAGGCGCCGTTCACCACATTTTCCATGGCGCCTTGTTCGTTTCCCAAAGGGATTCAAGCATGCGCTTTTCACGCAACGTATCCATCGGCTGCCAGAAGCCCATATGTTTGTAGGCCATCAGGTCACCGCTTCGGGCCAGGGACTCCAACGGCTCCATTTCCCAAGAGATATGATCGGCTTCGATCAGGGGCAGCACACGGGGTGACAGCACGAAGAACCCGCCATTGATCAGCCCCCCATCACCGCGAGGCTTTTCTGTGAAGCCCGCGACCAGGTCGTCTTCCATCTTCAGCGCTCCGTAGCGCCCGGGCGGCTGCACCGCTGTCACCGTCGCCATCTTGCCGTGCTGACGGTGAAACGCGACCAGTGCCGAGATATCCACGTCCGCCACGCCATCGCCATACGTGAAGCAGAACGCCTCTTCGTCTTTGACGTAGCTGGCCACCCGCTTCAAGCGACCGCCTGTCATGGTGTCGTCGCCCGTGTCCACCAGCGTGACACGCCAAGGTTCGGCATGGCGTTGATGCACTTCCATCTGGTTGTTCGCCATGTCGAACGTCACGTCCGACATGTGCAGGAAGTAGTTAGCGAAGTACTCCTTGATGACGTAACCCTTGTAACCGCAGCAAATGACAAAGTCATTCACGCCGTGGGCCGAGTACATCTTCATGATGTGCCACAGGATCGGACGCCCGCCGATCTCGACCATGGGCTTGGGCTTGACGTGGGTTTCTTCGGAAATGCGGGTGCCCAACCCCCCCGCGAGAATGACGGCTTTCATACGGATCCTTCGCACCACTTCGTGAACATATCGCGATAGGCCTGCTCGACCTTGCGGGCAAACCCGGGTTCATCCATCAGCGTGCTGGCCTGCATCTCTTGGCGCAAGCCGGCGCGGATGCGGGCCAGTTCCGGAATATCGCTGGCCAGGGCCACCACCTTTTCGACGTACTCGGCTTCGGTTTGCGCAATCCACTCGCGCCTGCCCAGTCCTGCCAGCGTGGACGCGCCAATACGCCCAACTCCCAGGCGCCCGGCCAGCGTGACGTACGGCAGGCCCATGTACAGGCTTTCGAACAAGGTCGTGCCAGAGTTGTGCGGGAAGCAGTCCAGCGTGATGTCGGCGCTGCGCAGCACATCCCATGGCGGAGTGTGAAAGCCGATCTCGATACGGTTCGCTTCGATGCCGTGCTGCGCGAACATCTCGTGAAGATCGCTCTGCATCCGCTCGGAAAAGTAACTATTGCTGTCGACGACCAGTCGCGAACCCGGGACACGATGCAGGATCTCGGACCAGGTGCGAACCACGCGGTAGTTGAAACGAATGGCGCGGGACAGCGTAATGAAACGGATGTGGCCGTTTTGCAGCGCCGGCAATTCGGAAACGCCGCCCATGCCCAGCTTGGGGCGGTAGGCGAAGTTGGTGGTATCCAGGCGCCAAGGCTGTTCGACGAACAGATGATCGGTTCCGGTTGGGGCCATCTCACCGTCGATCAATATATAGTCAATAGCCGATAAGCCTGTGGTGCAGCCGAACCCCAGCCAAGTCACTTGCACGGGGGCAGGTCTGCGCACAAACGTCGCAAGCCGGTTCTGCGCAGTATGGCCTGCCAGATCCACCAGCACATCGATCTGATCGTCACGGATGCGCTGTGCCAATGCGTCGTGCGACAAGCCGTTCGTGCGTATCCAATGGTCGGCGTAGCCTTTGAAGCAAACCGTACCTTCGTCCTCTTGATCCAGTTGAGCGTAGGCGAAAATCTCGAACGCCGATTTGTCGTGCTGGGCCATCAACGGCTCCAGGAACAAGCGCACGGGATGCGTGCGGAAATCCGGCGAGACGTAGCCGATACGCAGCTTGCGGTGGGGATCGCGCCGATTGCCATGGGGCTTCCACGATGGCCGATGCGGCGCACACGCACGCGCATCGAATGCCCGATAGACTTCGAACACCTCTTCCGCCGACCGGTCGGGGAAATAGTTCATGCCGAAGAAGCGGGAATGCAACACCGTGGGATTATCGGGCTGCACTTCCAGCACGCGCAGATACTCCGCTTCCGATCCAGCGAAGTCGCCCATGTCCGCCAACGCCACGCCAAGGTTGCCGCGCGCTTCCACATTTGCCGGATTCAGCGCCAGCAGTCGCCGAAAGGTCGCCACGGCCTCATGGAAGCGAGCGGCGCTGCGATAGCAATTCGCCAGCACGTTCAGCGCTTGCGGATGGTCGGGCGAAAGCTCCAATGCCCGGCGGCAAGCCGCATCCAACTCTACGGGACGGCGCAACGCGCGCAGCGACATCGCCACGCCCACATAGCAATCGACGTCTTCTCCGGCAACCTGGAATGCGCGCAGGAACGCCCCAAGCGACTCGTCAGCCTTGCCGGTATCACGCAGCACGGTGCCCAGCACCTCCCACGCGGTACTGTATTCTGGCGCGCGTTTGGCCAGGGCGCGCGCCCGTCCCTCAAGGTCGCCATCGCTCTTGGCGTTGACAAGCGCCGCCAGATCCTGCGCTTCCTTTAGGACCGCCTTGCTGACGCCTTGCCCTCGCGCCGCGGCGGAAATGCTGCCGCCATGACGCTGTTCGAAACCACGGCGCGCCATGGCGTCGATATACAACCCCCAATACGGGCCGCGCCCCTCGCTGGCCTTCAGGCCTGCTTCGAGGTAATCACACCATCCGCGGGCGCCAGCGGCCAGCAAGCCATAGTGCCGCAGATGGTCCAGCAGCCCGTCCACGGGGGCCGACGCCAATACGCCGGGAGCATCTGACGCCGGGGCTACGAAGTCGCCGGCCGACGTGAATTGCAGGACAGGCGCTGCGATCTGGACGCTGTCGCGCAGACGGCTCAGCGGGGCCCCGCCCTCCAATTGCCTCAAGGGCAGCAGATCCCGATCGGCAAACCCGGTCAGGACCGCCTCATGCCACAAATTGAACAATGGCGCATTGCCATCCCCGGCGGCTACTACGCCGGGCGTCAAGTGCACGTCTTCGGCCAGATCGTACGGCGTCTTATCCACGCTGTACCGCCCGATGGCGCTGTCGAACAGGGTCTGGAGCGCCTTGCCCACGGCCTCGTCAGCCGGCGCTCGCGTCGACAACTTCATCTCGGCCACGTGCCGGACAAGTGCCGCTCCCGCCACCGACGCCGGCCAGGCATGCCCCAGCACGTCGGCAACAGCCTCCAGCACGCGATCATCCGTGCTGAGCACTTGACCGGCATGGGTGACGAAATGGGTCTGGTTGACGTCGCGCATCCCCGCCGCGATCCGCCGGAAGCTTCCGGCCCAGCGCAGCTTGGGCAAGCGCGTCAGGTCGGGGCGCGGTTGCACCTCCTGCTCGCGCTCGTGGTGCGTCAGCAAGCTGCGGCGATAAGCTCGGCCGACGGAAAAATCCAGATACTGTTGCCGTAACGCCCGCGGCTTGCCGAAACCCAACAGGCTTTGCGTCAATGACACATTCGCCCCGTAATTCGGCGCCAACTCGTGTCGCGGTTCGACATCGCCCACGCAGGTCATGCCGAACTGCGCAGCCATGTCGGCGAACTCGGCGTAGTAATACGGCTGGCGGCCAAGCATGCTCAACCCCGCAGGGCCCTGCTCATCCAACGCCTGGCCCAGACGGGTCGCAGCCTCGTGCAACGCTCCCGCCAGCGGATTGGCGCCCGCGGCGCCATCCGTGAACATGCCCAAGGCCGCACGCGCGGCCGCCACCTGCTCGTCAGGACCGGACGCCGCGTGCGCATGCATCAGCACGGCTTCGCGGACAATCTCGGCAGCCTTGGCGCCGGGGTAAGCGTCGAAACTAATGTAGGCAAGGCCCTCGAACGCCAGGTTCAGCCGGCAGATGCGCAGCAGATCACCGGTGCTGTCCCGGCCCAACGCGCTGAATACGTCGTGGGCGATGATGTAGTCGAATTCACCGAAATCCTGTGCGATGTCGCTCAACGAGAGCGCGCGCAGGGTCAGATTTCCCAGTCCGATGGCTGCGGCTGCCCGCTGGCCGGCTTCGATACGGCGCGGATCCTGGTCTACCCCCACGACCCGTGCGTGCGGATAGGCGGCCGCGAATGGCAGTAGATTGCTGCCCGCACCGCATCCCAGTTCAAGCACCCGCGCCCGTTCCAACGGTACCGTCTCGACCCCGTACAGGAACGCGGCGGCCCGCATCTGGCCGGGCGAACACAGGTAGCTGATGGCCGGATCGGACACAGGGGGGGCCAAGTCAATGGCAAATGAATCCTCGGGGACTCGATCAGGCGCGTTCAATCCGTACTCCACGGGCGGGTAAATGCGATGGAGCATAGCAGCGGGTTTCAGGGCGGAAAGGGGCGAAATGACGGCCTTTTTTGCCGGTTCTTGCGTGATGCCCGAAAAGGCGGGTTTACCGCCGTAAGGGGAGTGACGGCCTTTTTCACGCTTATTCCTTTTTTTGACCGCCTCGCGCCGCAGTCATAATAGCGGCGCAGATTTTGTATCATTTTCTTTCAGTATTATGACCGCCACGCCCCCAGATCCACTCGCTACCCAGCACGACGGCACCCCGGATCCAGACTCTCAGGCGCCGGTGGATCCGCAGACATTGCGTCTGCAAGAAGAGAACCGCGCATTGCGCGAATTGCTAGCCGCCCAAGTGCAGGCTGCCTTGCCTGCGCCCGCGCCCGGCTGCCTGCGCAGGATTGGCTGGTGGCTCATCTCCGCCCCCGGCGCCGCGCTGGTCGGGTGGCGCGCCTTGTTGGGCCGAGACGACGCTACGCCCATGACCGGGCGACGCATGGGGTCTGCCACCCTGACTGTGCTCTATACCCTGGCGATCTACGGCGCGCTGGTGCTGCTGGTGGTATCTTGGAACGCGCCCAACAATGGGATCACCGGCGCCACGTCGGCCAGCCCCGTCCGCGTGCCGCTTTTACCCCTGCTGCCGCTTATGTCCGAAGAAGCTCCGTCTGACTGGGAGAACGATGCCCCGGGCAAGACCTCCACGGACGCCTCGCCCGCAAGTAAGCCCGACCCGGCTCCGGAAACGGAACCCACCCCCACCGCAGAGCCCGAACCCAAAGCAGCACCGTCTGCACCCGGGGCCGGCGAGACGCCGACTGCCCATCCCGAAACGTCGCCCCCGCACCCGCATGTAGCCGCAGACCCTTCGCCCGCCGCCGGTGGCCCGAAATCGACGCTGCGCATCACCGAAATTCCTGCTCAGGATCCGATGGCCTGGGTCGATGCGTTGAAGGGCGAATTGGCCCGCTGTGCCCAGCTGGGATTTTTTGAACGGCCAGATTGCTCCTGGGCGGCACGCAAGCAGTTCTGCGAACCGAACCATGGCTGGGGCACGATCACTGAATGCCCGATGCAGCCCTGACCCGGCTGCCCGGCTGTCACAGGATGGCCATGCAAAGCGGTGACAATCCTTTGCATCGCTCAGGGATTGCGCGCAATAATGCGTGAACGTTGGGCTTGCTTGGCCCGACCCGTTTTTCGATTAGGACACTACGACCTCATGGACTCCGTCAACAACACCGTCAACACCGCCCTGGCCCTGAAAGACGCGAACGTCGTGCAGGAAGTGCAGGCCCGGCTATTGAAGAAGGTCCTGAATTCCCAAGCCGACACCATCGCGACGCTGATGCAATCCGTCGCGCCGACGGCCATCGACAGCACGCTGGGTTCGCGCATCAATACGCAAGCCTGAGCCGCTGGCATTACGTCTCCGCCCTGAGTTTCAGGCCAGACTGCGGCGCAACCGCCCGACAAAAAAAGCGCCGGCCCTGATGAAGGGCCGGCGCTTTTGTTTACGCAATGGCGGCATCGCCGCCCCGCGCAATTACTTCTTCTTCATCGGCGGCAAGTCGGTGCAGACGCCTTCGGCCACTTCGGCCGCCATGCCCACCGATTCACCCAGCGTCGGGTGCGGGTGGATGGTCTTGGCGATGTCGACGACGTCGGCGCCCATTTCAACGGCCAGGGCCAGTTCGCTGATCAGGTCGCCAGCGTGGGTACCCACGATGCTGCCGCCCAGGATGCGATGCGTTTCCGCATCGAAAATCAGCTTGGTGAAGCCTTCGTCGCGGCCGTTGGCGATGGCGCGGCCCGAAGCGGCCCACGGGAAGACGCCCTTTTCGATCTTGATGCCTTGCTTCTTGGCTTCGTCTTCGGTCAAACCCACCCACGCCACTTCCGGATCGGTGTAGGCCACCGACGGAATGACGCGCGCGTCGAAGAACGACTTCTGGCCGGCTGCGGCTTCCGCGGCCACGTGGCCTTCATGCACCGCCTTGTGCGCCAGCATGGGCTGGCCGACGATGTCGCCAATGGCGTAGATGTGCGGCACGTTGGTGCGCATCTGGCGATCGACCTCGATGAATCCACGGTCGGTCACGGCGATGCCGGCGCGGTCGGCGCCGATCTTCTTGCCGTTCGGGCTGCGGCCCACGGCTTGCAGCACCAGATCGTAGCGCTGCGGTTCTTTCGGTGCGCCTTCGCCTTCGAAGGTGACGTAGATGCCGTCCTTCTTGGCTTCCGCGCCCACCGTCTTGGTCTTCAACATGATGTTGTCGAAGCGGTAGGCGTTTTTCTTCTGCCACACCTTGACCAGATCGCGGTCGGCGCCCTGCATCAGGCCGTCCAGCATTTCCACGACGTCCAGGCGCGCGCCCAGCGTCGAGTACACCGTGCCCATTTCCAGGCCGATGATGCCGCCGCCGACGATCAGCATCTTCTTCGGCACTTCACGCAGCAGCAATGCGCCGGTGGAGTCGACGACGCGATCGTCCTTGGGCATGAACGGCAGCTTCACCGACTGGCTGCCGGCGGCGATGATGGCTTGCTTGAAGCGCAGCGTCTGGCTCTTGCCGTCGGCCGCCTTCACGGTCAGGTGGTTGGCATCGGCGAATTCGCCCACGCCGTGCACCACGGTGACCTTGCGCGCCTTCGCCATGCCGGCCAGACCGCCGGTCAGCTTGGCAACCACGCTGTCCTTGTAGCCGCGCAGCTTGTCCAGGTCGATCTTGGGCTCGCCGAAGCTGATGCCGTGGGCAGCCAGTTCGCGCGCTTCGTCGATGACCGCGGCGTTGTGCAGCAGCGCCTTGGAGGGAATGCAGCCTACGTTCAGGCAGACACCGCCCAGCGTTTCGTAGCGTTCGACCAGGACCACGGACAGGCCCAGGTCGGCGGCGCGGAAGGCGGCGGAATAGCCGCCAGGGCCGGCGCCCAGGACCAGCATGTCGTATTCGCCATCAGCCGAACCCTTGAAGGTAGCTGCGGCGGGGGCGGCAGCCTTGGCGGCCGGCGCCGGTGCGGCAGCGGCTTGCTTGGGGGACTCGGCGGCCTTGGGGGCTTCCTTGGCGGCGGGAGCCGAGGCGCCCGCTTCCACTTCCAGCACGACGGCGCCTTCGGCGACCTTGTCGCCGACCTTCACGCTGATGGACTTCACCACGCCGCCTTGCGACGCGGGGATCTCCATCGAGGCCTTGTCGGATTCGACCGTGATCAGGCTTTGTTCGGCCTTGATCGTGTCGCCCACGGCGACCAGCACTTCGATGACTTCCACTTCCTTGAAGTCGCCGATGTCCGGCACTTTGATTTGAACGGTATTGCTCATGGGGCTCCCCGTTTACAGCGCGATGCGGCGGAAGTCGGCCAGCAAGGCGCCCAGATAGGCGTTGAAGCGGGCAGCGGAGGCGCCGTCGATGACGCGGTGGTCGTACGACAGCGACAGCGGCACGATCAGGCGCGGCACAAACTGCTTGCCGTCCCAAACCGGCTTGTGCGACGAACGCGACACGCCCAGGATGGCCACTTCAGGCGCGTTGATGATCGGCGTGAACGACGTGCCGCCGATGCCGCCCAACGACGAGATCGAGAAGCAGCCGCCCTGCATGTCAGCGGGCGAAATCTTGCCGTCGCGCGCTTTCTTGGACAGCTCGGTCATTTCCTGCGCGATCTGCAGGATGCCCTTCTTGTCGGCGTCGCGGATCACCGGCACCACCAGCCCGTTGGGCGTATCGGCCGCGAAACCGATGTGGTAGTACTGCTTGAGCACCAGGTTGTCGCCGTCCAGCGACGCGTTGAACTCGGGGAATTTCTTCAGGGCCGCGACCACGGCCTTGATCAGGAAGGCCAGCATCGTGACCTTCACGCCCGACTTCTCGTTTTCCTTGTTCAGCGTGACGCGCAACGCTTCCAGGTCGGTGATGTCCGCTTCGTCGTTGTTGGTGACGTGCGGGATCATGACCCAGTTGCGATGCAGGTTCGCGCCGGAAATCTTCTTGATGCGCGACAACGGCTTGGCTTCGATCGGGCCGAACTTGGTGAAGTCGACCTTCGGCCACGGCAGCAGGCCCAGGGCCGCGCCATCGCCCGAACCGCTGGCGGCGGCAACCGGACCGGCGGCCAGCGCCTGCTTGACGAAACCGCGCACGTCTTCAGCAGTGATGCGTTCCTTCGGACCCGAACCCTTGACCTTGCTCAGGTTCACGCCCAGTTCGCGGGCGAACTTGCGCACCGACGGCGAGGCGTGCGGCAACTGGCCGGGCTT
>NZ_JABBJN010000083.1 GCF_012928505.1 Achromobacter sp. Bel
TCCGCGCTGGCCGCCGTCTGGCTGCGGGAACCGCGGCGCATCGGCGGCGCCCCGCCCGCCCCGCCTGTTCCGTCCGTCGCAACCGCCACTACCACCGCGGCTCCGCAGGCCGCGTCCCCGTTGCGGGATGGCCGCGTCTGGCGGGCCGCCGTGGCGATCGGCGTCATGTGCTGCCCGCAATTCGCGGTGTTGACGTTCGCCACGGTGTTCCTGCACGACTTCAGCCGGGCCGGCATCGGCACGCTGACAGGCGTGATGGTCGCCGTGCAACTGGGCGCCATGGTGGCGCGCATCGCCGCCGGTCGCTGGACGGACCGGCACGGTGACCGGCGCGCCTTCCTGCGCCGCTGCACCGGGTTGAGCTGCCTGCTGTTCGCGTCGCTGGGCGCCGTGGCCTGGGCGGTCGACGCCGCGCCGGCCCGACCGGCCGCGATGCTGGCGACCGCAGGCCTGTTGGCGGCGGCAGGCATCTGCGCGTCGGCCTGGCACGGCGTGGCCTATACGGAACTGGCGACATTGGCGGGCGCGCGGCGCGCAGGCACTGCGCTGGGCATGGCCAACAGCTGCGTCTACCTGGGCCTGTTCCTGACGCCGCTGGCGATCCCGCACGTGGTCGCGGCAAGCTCCTGGCCCGTCGCCTGGGTGATCGCCGGACTGTGCATGCTGGCGGCGTTGCCGCTGTTACCCAAGCCCGCCACGCGTGGGGCGGCTGGCCGCGCTATGGCTGGAACTCCCGGTTCAGCCAGCCCAGGAACGCCTTGACCGGTGGATGGCGTTCGCGGCCCGGCGCGCACAAGGCGGTGTAGGCGGACCCGGCCACGCGCACATCAGGCCGGTACGCCGCCAGCGTCCCCGCGTCCACGCTGTCCGATACCATGACCGAACTGGCCAGCACCAGGCCCTGCCCCGCAATGGCCGCCTGCAAGGCGTAATGCTCTTCGGTGTAGGCCTGCACCGCCGCCGGCTTGCGCCACGACGGCAAGCGCGCCGCCTCGCACCAGGCCTGCCAACCTTGGTCATACAGCTGCGAATCGCGCCAGCGCACCGTCACCAGCGCGGGCGCGCGCTTGCCCGCCTGCGCGACGATCGAGGGTGCACCGTACACGCCGAACCACTCGGGCAACCGGCAGGCAGCATGCAGGGCGGGATAGGCGTGCGGGCTGTACCGGATCGCCACGTCCACACTGGCGTCCTGCAGCAAGTCCACGGGGTCCGCGCCGGCATTCAAGCGCAACTGGTATTGCGGATAGGCATCGTAGAAGCGTCCCAGCCTGGGCACCAGCCACAGCGCCGCGAAGGAATGCGTGGTGGAGACCGTCAGTGCGCCCGACGCCGGCGCGGGCCGCAGGGCATCCAGGGTCTGGGCGATATCCAGCAACGCGCCGTGCACGCTGACGAACAGGCGCGCGCCGGCATCGGTCAGACGCACGCCGCGCGGCACGCGATCGAACAGCGCGAACCCCGCTTGCCGTTCCAACGACTTGATCTGATGCGACACCGCGGTGGGCGTCACCGACAGCTCGGCCGCGGCCGACTTGAAGCTGCGCAGCCTGGCCGCAGCCTCGAAGGCGCGCAGCGCCGTGACAGGAAGGGAAGCAAACATGGCGCGTCGCTTTAAACATGAAATGAATTCATCTTAGCCAAGGAATCGTCATTTGTCGCCCTGGCCGTGACTACCTAAAGTGCCTTTTTCATCCACAGAAAATGCTCCGCATCACAAGGAAATGACATGAATTCAAATCACCACAAAAAAAGGCTGCTCATCCTGGTGGGCAGCCCCAGGCGCGACGGCAACAGCGCCGCACTGGCCGCGGCCGCGCAACGCGGCGCCGATGCGGCGGGCACATCCACCACCCTGCTTTTCCTGGACGACTATATCCAGGGTTTCCTGCCCGACCTGCGGCACGATTCTCCGCCTGCCGACCGCTACGGCGAACTGTTCCTGGAACATTTCCTGCCTGCCGACGGCGTGATGGTCTGCACGCCTGTCTATTGGTACGGGATGTCCGCGCAAGCCAAGGCGTTCTTCGACCGGTCTTTCACCCACTACGTCGGTTCGGGCCCCGAGCCGGAACGGGTCAAGGCCGCGATGACCGGCAAGCGGCTGGGCTTGACGGTCGCGTCCGAGGAGACCTATCCCGGCGCCGCGCTGGGCATCGTGCATCAGGTCCAGGAATACGCGCGCTACACCCATTCGGAATTTGTGGGCTATGTACACGGCGCAGGCAATCGGCGCGGCGAAGTCGCGGCGGATCCCCGCCACCCCCTGCTGGCGGCAGAACGGCTGGGCGCCGCCTTCTTCACGCAGAAATATTCCGACTACCGGATAGAGACGCCCCGCGCTCACAACGTGTGGGACGCGCCAGCCCTTTGCAGCACGCCAGGCGTGCTGCCGTAGACCTGTTTGAAAACGCGGGTCAGGTGTGCCTGATCCGCAAACCCCACCGCATGGGCAGCCTGCGCCAGCGGCAGGCCGTCGCGCAGCAGCACCCGCGCGCGCGCCACCCGCCAATTGCGCAGCCAGGCCTGCGGCGGCAAGCCGTAGCGGCGGGCGAACTGCTTGACGAGCGTCGTGCGATGGCGGTCCTGCGCCTGCGCCAGCGCTTCCAGGTCGGGCGCGCAAGACGGATCGGCGGCCATGCGCTCGCGCAGCAACGCGCAGACGTCAGGCGCATCGGCCTGCACAGGGTCGCGGGTTTTGGCGTGCGCGGCCAGCAGCCCGAACAGCGCGGCGGAAAGGCGTTCGCGCCGCGCGGGGTCCGGTAGCGGATCCGGCGTCAGCGCGGCCAGCCATTGCGCGCAAAGGCCGGGCGCGGTGATGACGGGCCCCGGCAACCGTGCCCCGTGCGTGAACACGGCGCGCGCATGGTCGTCGAACCACTGGGCGTCGATATACGCCATGCGATACGCCAGCGGCGCGGCCGAGGTGCCGCCGGTATGGACCTGGCCGGGCGCAATCACCACCAGGTCGCCTGCGCCGGCGGCATGGGCCTCGCCATGCACGGTGAACGCGCAACGGCCGTGTTCGATCGCGCCGATGGACCAGGCATCGTGGAAGTGCGGCGCATAGCGATACGCGCGCAGATCCGCGATCAGCACGTCGCCGGGCAGGCCCGCGCCGCAATGCCAGATATGTCGAGAAACCGCCATGGTGCCTTCAAGCCCTTGGGACTAGCTGAAGTAACGCCCGCCCGCACTCAGGGAGCGGCCCAGCAGCCACGCATTACGAGGATTTTCCCCCACCCGGCGGATGGCGTACGGCCACCAGTCGCCGCCGAACGGAAGATAGACCCTGACGTTATAGCCCAAGCCGCGCAGGGCCAGTTGCCAATCCGGCCGCACGCCATAGAGCATTTCGAATTCGAAATCGTCCGGCGGCCAGCCGCGCTCGCGCGCCATCGTCATGATCGTGCCGGCCAGGCGGTCGTCGTGCGTGCCGAAGACGGGAAGGAAACCGGACGCCCGCGCCTCCTGCGACAGCATGATGGACGCCGCGTCCAGATACGCCTGGTCGATGCGCGCGCGGCCGGCATGGTCCAGCCCACGCTCCGGGAACGCGCCTTTCACCAGGCGCAGCGAGGTTCGCTGCCGGATCGCCCAGGTCAGGTCTTCCGGTGTGCGCCGGCGCCTTGCCTGCAAGGTCAGGCCGGCGGGCAGGCCCGCTTCCAGCAAGCCTCGATGCAGCCCGCAGGTGCGGTCGCGGATGCCGGAATCTTCCATGTCCAACACCACCCAATCCTGCCCGCCGCACCCGGCCCGCAACACCGCCGCGCCGATGCGCCGGGCGTTCGCTTCGCCGCGCGCGTCGCTGTCCATGTAGCCGATGGCCGTGGGATCCACGGACACGTGCACGTCCAGGCCCGCCCGGCCCAGCGCCTCGCAGGCGGCGACGGCCTGCGTGACGTTGTGTTCGATGGCGGCCGGATCCGCCACGTACTCGCCCAAATAGAAGAGCGAGGCCCGGATGCCGTGCGCGTCGCGCAACCGCACGGCGGTCTGGACCGCCGCATCCACATCCCCGCCGCCGACAAAACGGCTGGCCAATGACGACCGGGCGGCCATCGCCCGCATCGCGCGGCCCATCATCGGGCTGCGCGCCAGCGCGATGGTGGTTCGTTGGAAAAGGCTCATGAGCGCTCCCGCTAAAGCAACGCACTATCGCGCAGCGGCAAGCGCCTGTATTGAACGCCCGTGAATGGGCGGGCAGCGGCCAGTCACCGCTAAAAGGAGCCTCTTTTTGGCATTGGCCAGCCCTAGGCTTTGCCGGCTGCCAACGCGCCGGCACGCGCGCGGCCGAACAACGGGCGCTGCACCGTCTGGGCCAGCAGCACGCCCGCCAACGTCACCGCGCCGCCCAGCAGGTGGTACCCGTGCAGTTGCTCGCGCAGCATGACGAACGCCGCCAACGCCGTGAACAGCGGCAGCAGGTTGATGAAGATGCTGCAGCGGTTGGGGCCCAGGCGATGCACGCCTTCGATCCACAGGTAGGACAGCAGCACCGACGAGAAGATGCCGGCATAAAGGATCAGCGGAATGGTGTTCACGTCCAGCGCGGCCTGCGCCGCCGGCACGCGCAGATACAGCGGCAGCATGTACAGCAGCGCGAAAATCGACTGCACGAAGGTGGACTGCCAAGCGGGAACCGGCACTTTCCAATGGCGCAGCAGCACCCCGTACAGCGCATACGACGAGGCGGCCAGCAGCATCAGCCCGTCACCCACATGAATGCCGTGCTGGAACACGCTGAGCATATCGCCCTGCCCCACCAGGTAGAGCAATCCCAGGAACGACATCACCCCACCCGCGGCCATGCCCAGCGTCAGGGGGTCACGCAGGATGACGACGCTAAGCAGCATGCTCAGCAAGGGGATCAACGCCGTCAGGATGGCCATGTTGGTGGCGGTGGTGGTTTCGGCCGCGCGGTAGGACAGCGCCTGGAACACCGCCGACGACAAGGCGCCGTACAACGCCAGCTTGGGCCAGTGCCGCAGGATGGCCTTGCGGTTGCGCCAGGCCGGGCGAGCCGTGAACAGCGCCATCAGGCACAGCGCCAACACCAGGCGGTAGAAGGTGATCGCCGTAGGTGAAATGGCGCTGGCGGCCAACTTGGAGACGATGACATTGCCCGCCCAGAACAGGATGGCGAACAAGGGGAACAGATAGGACATGATGAGTGCGCTCGCAGGAGGGGGATCGGATCCCGCCCGCGCCCGCGCCGTCAAGGCGCGTGGCGGGGGGACGACCGCTATCCTATTGAGCGTGCGCGGGTCCGTCTGCCGACGAAAAGACAGCTCCTATCGCAAAATGGACATTGCAGCCATTCCGCCTCTTGCGAAGCATTCAGGGCCGGAACGGCGCGGGATCCAGCGGCAGTTCCAGGCCTGCCATCTGCGCGGTCAGCAAGGCCGCGCTGCCGCAGGCCAAGGTGAAACCCAGCGCACCTTGCCCGATGTTCAGCCACAGGTTGTCGGCCGCGCCGGCGCGCCCGATCAGCGGCTTGCCCGTCGGCGTGGCGGGACGCAGGCCGGCCCATGGGATGGCCTGGCGCAAGTCCAACGACGGAAAGGCCTCGTGCACCTGCCGTTTCAGCAATTCCACGCGCGCCGGTTCGATATCGGCGTTGGCGCTGCCGATGTCGACCATGGCCGCGATCCGCAGC
This sequence comes from Achromobacter sp. Bel, assembly GCF_012928505.1. Classification (GTDB taxonomy): domain Bacteria; phylum Pseudomonadota; class Gammaproteobacteria; order Burkholderiales; family Burkholderiaceae_B; genus Achromobacter. The sequence goes on from NZ_JABBJN010000083.1 coordinate 5,660, forward strand.
ACGCCGCCCACACGGGCGTAGACAATGCGCCGTTCATAGTCGGTCACGCTGATGCGCGGCGCGACGGCGTCGTCGGCGGACAGCGGCACGCTCAGGCTGTACCCCTTCAGCGGATACAAGGGCACGTCTTGCCCCAGCGGCTTGAGCAAGGCGCGCGTACCGACGCCGGTGGCCAGCACGACGGCATCCGCGCCGATGTCCCCGTCGCGCGTGTTCACGGCGACGATGCGCCGGCCTTCACGCTGCAGGCCGGACACCGGGTTGGACATGGCGCATTCCACATTGCCCAGCGCCTGCAGGCGGTCGAACAAGGCTTCGGTGAATTGGCGGCAGTCGCCCGCCTCTTCGCTGGGGGTGTAGATGGCGCCGGCCAGCTTGTCGCCCATGGCGGCCAGCGCCGGCTCCATCGCCAGCGTCTGCGCGGCGTCCAGTACCTGCTGGTCCGCGCCATGCCCCGCCTGGTACGCCACCAGCGCACGCGCCTTGTCCAGCAAGGCTGCGCTGCGGTAGGCGATCAGCTTGCCGTTCCTCAAATGGCCGAAATCCAGGTCTTCCTGCGCCAGCAAGGTGTTCATGACGTCGCGGCTCAGGTACGACAGGCCCAGCAGCTGGGCCGTCGACGCGCGGGCGACCGACGCGCGGCACGCCAGCGCAAACTGCAGGCACCAGCGCCATTGATGCGGATCCAGCCGGGGCCGGAATCGCAGCGGCGAATCCTGTCGCAACAGCCAGCCGGGCACGCTGGGCAACACGCCCGGGCCGGCCAGCGGCGCCACATAGCTATAGCTGAGCTGGCCGCCGTTGGCATAGCTGGACACCTCCGCCGGCCGAGCCTGGCTGTCCACCAGCACGACATCGTGCCCCTGGCGCGCCAGGAAATAGGCGGACGTCACACCGACGACACCCGCACCGATTACGCAAACGCGCATACCTGCATCCTGAAAGAAGTCTGCCTGCTACCCCTACCCGGGGCGCTTGTGCTTGGAAGGCCGCCAGGCAAAAGACGGGGAACCGCCTCCATTCTGGAACGCCCGGCGCAAACGCGGCAAATGCCAAACCCGACAGCATCCATAACAAAACGTCATGCCTCGCCTCAGGCGGCGCGATGCAGCTTGATGATGGCCGCAGCCGTAGGGTCCCGCACCAGATCGGCCAGCGTGTAGCCGTTAAGCGCGTCGTAGAAGGCGTTCAGGGTTTGCGCCAGCACGCCCGACAGGCGGCAGGAGCCGTCCAGGGCACAGGGCGGCTCGCGGCAATCGATCAGGGGCCCTTGCTGCTCAAGTTCGCGGATCAGGTCGCCCACCCGGTACTCCGACGCGGGCCGCGCCAGGCTCAGGCCACCGCCCTTGCCGCGCGTGGTGCTGACCCATTCCCGTTGCGCCATGAAGTGCACCACCTTGACCAGGTGATTGCGGGACACGTCAAAGCGCCCGGCGATCTCCGGGATGGTGACGGCGGCGGGCCGGTCGCGGCATTGCGTCAGGTACATCAGGACGCGCAAGCCGAAGTCGGTGAATCGGGTCAGTTGCATAGGATGGAAGACGGGTGCCTGGCGGCCCGGGCAGATCAGGCCGCCAGGATACACCCGTCAGGCCGGCGCGCCGCCGGTGCCGAAGGCTTCGGCATGGATGCGGTCGGACCCCACGCCCAACGCCAGCAGGGCTTCGCGCTGAGCCAGCATGAACGGCGCGGGTCCGCACAGGTAGTAATCCGCGCCGGGCACGATGACCTCGTCGCGAATGGCCCGCAAGTCCAGGCGACCGGCGTGGTCGTAATCGCGCCCCGGCTCGTCGTCGTGGCCGACCTCTTCATAGAACACGGCCTTGCGCACGTTGCCCCGCTCGGCGGCGATGCGGTTGACGTGGTCTTTCATGGCATGAACCGACCGGTTGCGGCAGCCGTGCACGAAGCGGATCTGGCGCGCGTCGTTGTTGCGGACCAGATGGTTCAGGATCGACACCATCGGCGTCAGCCCGACGCCGCCGCTCAGCAGCACGACGGGCGCGTCGCTGTCCGCCTTCAGATGAAAATCCCCCTGCGGCGGCGCCACGTCCAGCACGCCGCCCTCTTCCAGGCGGTCGTGCAGGGCATTGGACACGCGGCCCGCCGGCGTCTGTGTCCCGGCCGGCTCGCGCTTGACCGAAATGCGCAGGCGGTCTTGCCCGGGCGCATCGGACAAGCTGTATTGGCGGGGCTGCATCAGTCCCAGTTCGGGCACGTAGACGCGCACGGACACGTATTGGCCCGGCTGGTACCCGGGTACCGCGCCGCCATCGGACGGCGCCAGGTAGAACGATGTGATTTCAGCGCTTTCGGTCTGCTTGCCCACGACGCGGAACGCCCGCCAGCCCGTCCAGCCGCCCGGCTTCCCGGCGGATTCAGCGTACAGGCGCGCCTCTTCGCCGATCAGCAGATCCGCCAGTTGGCCATAGGCGGCGCCCCAGGCGTCGATCAGTTCGTCGGTGGCGGCCTCGCCCAGCACCTCGCGGATGGAGGCCAGCAGGTGCTTGCCGACAATGGCGTAGTGTTCGGGCCGGATGCCCAGGCTGACGTGCTTGTGCACGATGCGGGTCACGACCGGCATCAGGACCGAAGGATCGTCGATGTGTTCCGCGTAGGCCGTGACCGCGCCCGCCAGCGCGTGCTGCTGCTGGCCGCCGGCCTGATGGGCCTGGTTGAAGATGTGCTTCAACTCGGGGTTGTGGTCGAACATGCGCGCATAAAAATGGCGCGTCAGCGCCACGCCGTGCGTCTTGAGGACAGGGGCCGTGGCTTTGACCAGCGCACGGACTTGGGGACTCAACATCAGATGCTCCTTGCGTTGCGAGCGGGCTCGCTTTTAAAGATATATTCATAATACATCTTTAAAAGCGCCAGGCACAACAAGCCGGAGCGATCACTCCCCGGCCGACGTCCAATGACCGATAAGCGTCACCGGCGGCAACAGGCAGGCCGTTGCCGCCCGCCACTGCGGTGACATTGCGTTATCACTGGGCGCCAACCAGACCATTGATGCCATCCACGCGTCCCCCACCCGCCAACTGCATGCCCGCCACTCGCCCGGCGGCGCGTTCAGACGCCACCCGCCGCGAGCGTCCGGCGCCAGGCCCACGGAGGCCATGTCCGCCGGAAAATCCAGGCCGGCCGCCTTGATGAAGGCTTCTTTCAAGGTCCAGAACAGGTAGAAGCGCTCCCGTTGCGCGTCGCCGTCCAGCGCCGCCAGCGCAGCGGCTTCGTCCGGCGAACAGATCCAGTCCGCCAGACGAAGCACATCGCGCGCCCGCATGCGTTCCAGGTCGGCCCCAAGCCGCCAGCCAGCGGGCGCCTGGGCGCAAACGGCATGGCCGTCGCTGTGGCTCAACGACAGCGCGGCGCCAGGCGCCATCGCGTGCCTGGCTTCGCGCAGCAAGGCGCGGCTGACCTGCCAGTCGTCTTTTCTTGCCTGGCGGCTGCCGCTCCCGGGCGCCCGGCGCGCATCCTCGGCGGACAAGTCCTTTTCTCGATAGAGCGCGGCGGCGCGTTGATCCGCCCAGTACATGAATAGTTCCTGAATTTCCACAGCAACAAGTAACCAATTATTCCAAATTAACAGGCGCTTACAGTGACGAATTGGCTACAAAGTAACCATCCAAAACAAAATCAACGCATAGCGGCGTAGTAGAATCGCGCGCTATGTTGACGTTCTCAATCGCGCAATGGCAGGGGTGGGCGCAAGGAATCGAGACGCCCGCGGACTGGTTGCAGTGGGCCGAACATCCTTACTGCCCCCTCGCGGACCACTGCGCGCCCCGCCTGGATTTCCTGCCGCCGATGCAGCGCCGCCGACTCAGTTCGCTGGCCCGCGCGGTGTTCGCGTGCGCCTGGCCACTGGCGGCGGAACGCGCCGGCATGCCGCTGGTGTTCGCGTCGCGCCACGGAGAGACCACGCGCAATTTCGGCCTGCTGCAGGCGCTGGCGGCCAATGAACCGCTATCGCCCACCGCCTTCGGCTTGTCCGTGCACAACGCCATCGCGGCGCAATGGTCGATCATACGCCGCGAAACCACCGAATCCATCGCCCTCTCCGTAGAAGACGACGGGCTTGAGCATGCCTTCATCGAAGGCGCCCTGCTGTTCGGCCAAGGCCACGAAGACGTGCTGGTCGTGCTGGCCGAAGAACGGCCTCCCGCTCCGTATTCCCCCTGGATCGACGACGTGCCGTACACCTATGCGGCGGCGTTCCATCTGCGCCCCGGAACCGAATGGACGGTGGCGATGTCCACCGACCCGGCCGACGCGCGGCCTGACACCGCGCAAGCCTGGCCCAATCCCCTGAACCTGCTGCGCCACCTGGCGTTGCGAACGCCCGCCTGGGCACACCAGAATCACGCCCGACGCTGGACCTGGACACGCACCGCATGACAAGCACCACGCAACCCCGGCAGGATTTCTGGCTGTGGCGCCTGGTCGCCACCGGCATGGCCTTCACGATGTTCGGCCTGGGCGGGGTGCTGCTGCGCGTGCTGGTCTTCCCGCCTCAGCGACTGCTGCCGGGCGGCAAGTCGGAGCGCCAGCGCCGGGCACGCTCGGCGCTGCACCGCACCTTCCAGTTCTTCATCCGCTTCATGGTCCGCGTCGGCATCCTGACGGTGGAATTCAAGGGCGCCGAGCGCCTGGGCAAGCCGGGTCAGATGATCCTGGCGAACCACCCCTCGCTGCTGGATGTCGTCTTCCTGGTCGGCCACGTCAAGAACGCCAATTGCATCGTCAAGCACGGCTTGGCCACCAACCCTTTCACGCGGGGCCCGATCGCCAACGCCGGCTACATCACCAATGATGAAAGCTTCGACATGTTCGACCGCGCCGCCGACGTGCTGCGCAATGGCGAAACGCTGATCGTCTTTCCGGAGGGCACCCGCACGCCCCCCGACGCGTCGCCGCAGTTCCATCGCGGCGCCTGCGCCATCGCCCTGCGCGGTGCGCGCATCGTCACGCCCGTGGTCATCCAGATGACCCCGCGCAGCCTCACCAAAGGCGAGCCCTGGTACCGGATCCCGCCGCGCCGCATGCGCTACGTGATCCAGGTCGGCGAAGACATCGACCCGGCCGTGTGGGGCGGCGCGCACCCTCTGCCGATCGCCGGGCGCAAGATGAATGCCTGGCTGCATGCCTATTTCGAAGCCGAGCTGGCGCGCACCGCGCCGGCCGGCGCTCTCATGAACGAACAATCCACCCAGCACGGTAATAACGGAGTCTAAGCGGGATGAATGAATTGGAACTTGAGCTCAAGATGCTCGTCATCGAATCGCTGGGGCTGGAAGACATGACCCCTGCCGACATCGCGTCCGACGCCCAGCTCTTCGGCGACGGACTCGGGCTGGACTCGGTCGACGCGCTGGAACTGGGCCTCGCGGTGCAAAAGCGCTACGGCATCACCATCGACCCCGAAACGCGCAACATGCGCGAACACTTCACCAGCATCAATAGCCTGGCGGCCTTTGTCGCCGCGCAACGGCGCGCCTAAACGCATACGGAGTCCACGATGCATACCCGCGAGGACATCTTCAACACGCTGCGCGATGCGCTGGTCGAACTCTTCGAGATCGAACCGGAACGCGTGACGCCGCAAGCCAATCTGTATACCGACCTGGAGATCGACAGCATCGACGCCATCGACCTGATCGACCACGTCCGCCGCCAAACCGGCCGCAAGCTGGATGCCAACGATTTCCGCACGGTGCGCACCGTCGAAGACGTCGTCCAGGCGATGTGGCAAAAGCAGGCTCCCGACGCATGAGGCGCGGCGTCGCGGCCGGCCTTGCCGCCGCCGGCGTCGCGTACCCCTTTGCCGTCTACGCGACGCTGGGGCACGTGAATCCGGCCTGGCTGGCGCTGCCCCTGGCCGTGCTGTGGCTGGCGCGGGGTCTGACCGCGCGTGCCGCCCAACCCGGCGGACGCTTGCTGCCCGCCGTCGCCGTGGCGTTCTGCCTGGTGCTTGCCGTGTCCAACTCCGAAGCCTGGCTGCGCTGGTATCCGGTGCTGGTCAACGCCATGATGCTTGCCGTGTTCGGCGTCAGCCTGCGCGTCGGCCGCCCCGTCATCGAGCAGTTGGCGCGCCTGCGCCATCCCGACCTGCCGCCCGAGGGCGTGCGCTATACCCGGAACGTCACCCGCGTGTGGTGCGCGTTCTTCGCCTTGAACGGTGCGATCGCGGCAGGCCTGGCCGCGTGGGCGCCCTGGAGCTGGTGGGTCGCCTATAACGGCGCCGCCAGCTACGGCCTGATGGGCCTGCTGATCGCGGGCGAGTGGCTGCTGCGCCCGGCAGGCGCCAAGGCGGCCTGAGCATGCGCTGGACGCCGCTTGAACACCTGCTGCTGCCGTCGGCCGATGCCGGCGCCGTGCCGTTCGCCGACGAACCTCCGTTGACGCGCGCCGCCTTCGCGCAGACCAGCCGGCTGGCCGCAGGGGCGCTGCAGGCGCGTGCGCCGCGCCGCCTTGCCCTGTGGTTCGACGACGCCGCGGTGCTGGCGACGGCCCTGTTCGCCTGCTGGCGCGCGGGCGTCGTCGCCGTCCTTCCTGGCGATGCGCAGGCGCAGACGTGCGCCGCGCTGGATGCCGACGTCGACGCCTGGTTGACAGACACGGTCCTTCCCCTGCCCGCCGACCGCCAGTGGCGCCTGTCCGGCTTACTGAACAACGACGCGATGGCGCCCGCCGAGCTCGACCCCTCCCTGACGCTGGTGCTATGCACATCGGGCTCCAGCGGCAAGCCCAAGCACCTGGTCAAACAGTGGCGGCAACTGGCGGCGGAGGTCGCCGCGCTGCAGCAGCAATGGCCCGGCCCCGACGCGCCGGTGCTGGGCAGCGTGTCCGCCCAGCACATGTACGGCCTGCCCTTTCGCGTGCTGTGGCCGCTGTGCGCGGGCCGGCAGATCGACCGCCGCCAGCGGCTCTACCCCGAAGAGCTGCAGCAAGCCAGCCTGCGCTACCCGTCCTTCACCTGGATCGCCAGCCCCGCGCTGCTGCGCCGCCTTGGGCAACGGCTGGGCTGGGCGCAACTACGCGGCCGGCTCGTCCGCATCCATACGTCGGGCGGCGCCCTGCCGGCCGAGGTGTCCGACGCCATCGAACGCGATCTGGGCCTGCGCCCCACCGAAATCTACGGCAGCTCCGAGACCGGCGCCGTGGCGTGGCGCACCGGGTCGGCCGATTGGCAGCCCTTGCCCGGCACGGCCGTCAGCCTGAACGCCGAAGGCGCCCTGCGCGTGCAGTCGCCATGGGTGAATCCGGCCGATGAGCAAACGTCCGACGGCGCGCGCCTCGCCCCCGGCGGCTTCCAATTGCTGGGCCGGCTGGATCGCATCGTCAAGATCGAAGAAAAACGAATCTCGCTGCCCATGCTGGAGCAGTCCCTGATGCGCCATGCCTATGTGGACGACGCCCGGCTGGGCCGCCCTGCCGGCGCCGCGCGCCTGACAGGGCTGGTCGCCTTGTCCGCCGCAGGCCTGCATGCCCTGCGCAACCAGGGCCGCAAAGCAGTTGTGGACGCCTTGCGCGCGCACCTGGCCGCCGGCTTCGAGTCACTGGCCATTCCGCGCAGCTGGCGCTTCTACCGGCACCTGCCCGCCAATGCCCAGGGCAAGCTGCCGCAAGCCGACTTCGACGCCGCGGCCGGCCCGCGCCCCGTCGATCCCGTCGCCGTGGAACTGCCCGGCCAGCCGCCCGGCGAACGCCGCTATGCGCTCGACATCCCTTACGACCTGGCGCACTTCAGCGGGCATTTCCCGTCGGCGCCCGTCGTGCCCGGGGTCGCCCAGATCGGTTGGGCGGTATCGCTGGCGCAACGCGACCTGCGCCCCGGCCTGCGCGTGGGCGACATGGAAGCCTTGAAGTTCCAGAAGCTGCTGCGCCCGGGCGATGCCGCCGTGATGGCCCTGCGATGGGACGAAACGAAGCAAAAGCTCTATTTCACGTGCACGGTGGACGATGCGCCTTGCGCGTCGGGCCGCATCCTTGAGGCAGGCGGCGATGCCGGCACATAAGCTCTGCGCGGTCATCCCGGTTTATAACCACGGCGCCACCGTCGCGGCCGTGCATGCGCAACTGGCCGCGCAGGATCTGCCTTGCGTCCTGGTCGACGACGGTTCGGACGCGGACTGCGCGGCAACGCTGGACGCACTGGCCACCCTGCCCAGCACCCATCTGGTCCGCCGTGCCGTGAACGGCGGCAAGGGCGCGGCGGTGCAGGACGGCCTGCGCGCCGCCGCCGCGCTGGAATACACCCATGCCTTGCAGGTGGACGCCGACGGCCAGCATGCGCTGCCCGACGCCGCCGCCTTCGCCCGCGCCTCGCGGGCACGGCCGCAGGCCGTGATCTGCGGCGCGCCCGTCTACGGCGACGATGTGCCGCGCAGCCGGCTTTACGGCCGCTGGCTGACGCGGGTCTGGGTCTGGATCAACACGCTGTCTCTCGACATCCCCGACGCCATGTGCGGCTTCCGCGTCTATCCGCTGGCGCAGGTGCTTCCGGTGATCGACAGCGTCCGCGTGGGCCGCCGCATGGACTTCGACATCGCCATCCTGGTGCGCCTGCATTGGCGCGGCGTCCCCATGGCGTGGCTGCCCACGCGCGTGGTCTATCCCGAGGGCGGCATTTCCCATTTCAAGGGACTGCGCGACAACCTGCTGATCAGCCGCATGCACGCGCGGCTGTTCTTCGGCATGCTGGGCCGCTCGCCCGTCCTGCTGTGGCGCCGGCTGGCGCGGGGGCCGCGGCCTTGAGCGCCGCTGATCCCCATTGGGCTGCGCAGGCCGAACGCGGCAGCCCCGTGCTGATGCGCCTGACCGCGTGGGCCGCCCGCCGGCTGGGCCGCCGCGTCGTCGCGCCTGTGGTCTGGCTGGTGGTGCTGTACTTCTACGCCTTCGGCGGTCGCGCCCGGCGCGCCATCGCCCAGTATCAGCAACGGCTGTCCCAGGCCGGCGGACTACCCGCGCCGCTGCCGCGCACAGCGCCCGTATACCGCCAGTACCTGGCGTTCGCCAACGCCATGCTGGACAAGCTGGACGTCTGGCAAGGCAAGATCACCCTGTCCGACCTGGATATCGCCGACCCCGACGGCCTGCACGCGCAGATGGGCACGGGCCGCGGCCAGATCCTGGTGGGCTCGCACCTGGGCAACATCGAAGTCTGCCGCGCGCTGGCGGAACGGTCCGGCGCGCTGCGGCTCAATGTCCTGGTCCACAGCAAGCACGCCGTCCACTTCAATCGCCTCTTGTCCGAAGCCGGCGGCGGGCCGCGCATGATTCAAGTCAGCGAACTGGACGCGCCCACCATGCTGGACCTGGCGCAACGCCTGGACCGCGGCGAATGGCTCGCCATCGCCGGCGACCGGGTGCCGCTGCAAGGCGACCGCACCACGCCCGTGCTGTTCCTGGGCGCCCGCGCGCCGTTGCCGCAGGGGCCCTGGCTGTTGGCCGGCCTGCTGCGCTGCCCGGTCAATGTGCTGTTCTGCACCCGCCACGGCGCGCGCTACCGCGTCACGATGGAGCGCCTGTCCGACGGCATCGAATGGACGCGCGCCACCCGGCAGGCGCGCATTGCCGATTGGGCGCAGCGCTACGCCGACCGCCTTGCCGCGCATTGCCGCGGGGCGCCGCTGCAATGGTTCAACTTCTACCCCTTCTGGAAAGACGATGCGTAAACGAGGCCTTATCGGCGCGGAAGTGGAAATCCGCGTCCCCTTCTTCGACGTCGACTCGCTCAACGTCGTCTGGCATGGCCACTACGTGAAGTACCTGGAAGAGGCGCGCTGCGAGCTGCTGGACCAGTTGGGCCACAACTACGACGCCATGCGCGCCAGCGGCTACGCCTGGCCGGTCATCGATATGCATCTGCGCTACGCGCAGCCCGCCCAATTCGGCCAGCGCCTGACGGTGCGCGCCGAGCTGGTGGAATGGGAGAACCGCCTGAAGATCAACTACCTGATCCTGGATGCGGCGACCGGCACCCGGCTGACGCGCGCGACCTCGGAACAGGTCGCGGTCTGCATTGAAACCCGTGAAATGCAACTGGCGTCGCCCGCCGTGTTCGTGGATGCAGTGCGGCGCAAGCTGCAATCCCTGGAGGTCCCCGCATGACGCCCAACCCTTTCCTGAAGACGGCGGCGCGCCTGTTCCTGCTGCTGGCGCTGGCCGCCCCCTGGACCGCCCGCGCCTTCGACCTGAACGACTTGCAGGCCCAGTTGCGCGCCACGCCGGTCGTCCGCGGCCATTTCGTGCAGCAGAAATTCCTGCGTTCGCTACCCCAGCCGCTGACCAGCCGCGGCGACTTCACGCTGGCGGCGGGCAAGGGGTTGCTGTGGCTGCTGCGCACGCCCATCGCTCAGGACCTGCGCATCAACGCCAAAGGCATTTCGCGGCGCGACCCATCCGGCGCGTGGCAAGCCCTGCCGCAACAGACGGGATCGGGTCGCGAAAACCGCTTGTTCCTCTCGGTGCTGACGGGCGACACCAGCGGGCTGCAACAGAACTTCGACCTGGCGCTGACGGGCAAGGCCGACGCCTGGCAATTGCTGTTGACCCCCCGTTCGGCCCTGCTGCGCCAGATCTTCGACAACATCCAGATCAACGGCGGCAACCTTGTCGACCGCATCGAACTGCGCGAAACGCAAGGCGATCGAAGCGTCCTCCAGATGACGGACGCGGTCGCGGCCGACAGCTTGACCCCCGAGGAGCAACGTGCGTTTTCCGATTGAGCGCTGGCTGCCGCGGCTGTTCAAGCTGGGCTTGCTGCTGGTGCTGTGCGCCGGCGCCTGGCAGTGCCGCAACGGCTGGCCGGTATCCGCCAACCTGATGGAGCTGGTGCCGCAGGCGGCTGCCGACGCCACGCGCCAGCTGGCCGAAGCCCGCATCCAGGAACCGCTGTCCCGCCAACTGGTGGCGCTGGTGGCGGCGGGGCCGGACGCGGACCCCGTGGCGCCCGCGCGCCTGCTGGCCGAACGCTGGACCCGCAGCGGGCTGTTCTCGTCCGTGCAGCTCGAACTGAACGTGGACGTTCCCGCGTTGCGCGCGCAATTGCTTGCCGGCCGCCTCGCCATGCTGCCAGCCGCCGACCGCGAGCAATTGGCGTCCGATCCCGCCGCCTACGCCCAGCGTCGCGCCCGCGAACTGTCGGATCCGTTCTCGTCTTCCGGCCTGGTGCCCGCTGACCAGGATTGGCTCGGCCTGACCCGCCGCGCCGAACAGGCGCTGCGCCCGGGCGGCGCGGTGCAGTACGACATGGGCACCGGCACGCTGCAGGCTGACCACGACGGCAAGCGCTGGGTGCTGGTGCGCGCCGAAACCCGGGCCGACGCCTTCGACAGCAACGCGCCTCAGGGTATTTCCGCGCAGATCGATCAGGATCGCCAGGCGCTGCACGCCAGCGGCGCGCAGTTGCTGGTCGCGGGTGGCCCGCTGTACGCGGCCGCCGGTCGCGCGCAGGCCGTGGCGGAAAGTTCCTGGATCGGCGCAAGCGCCATGGTGGGCATTGTGCTGGTGCTGCTGCTGGCCTTGCGCCGCGTGCGCGCGTTGCTGGCGTTCGTGCCGGTGGCGGTCGGCCTGCTGACCGGCGCCGTGGCCTGCGTCGCGGTGTTCGGCTCGATCCATGTGCTGACGCTGGTGATCGGCGCCAGCCTGATCGGCGTGGCAGTCGACTTCCCCATGCACTGGCTCGGCAAGCGCTACGGCATGCCCGATTGGCAGGCGTGGCCGGCGCTGCGCCGCGTCTTGCCGGGCCTGACGATCAGCCTGGCCGCGAGCCTGGTGGGTTACCTCGCCCTCGCCTTCACCCCCTTCCCCGCCTTGACGCAGACCGCCGTGTTCTCGGCCGCCGGGCTGCTGGGCGCCTACGCCTGCACAGTGTGCCAGTTGCCCGCCTGGATGGACGGCTGGCGTCCGCGCCCCTGGCCCCCGCTGCTGCGCGCGGC
>NZ_JABBJN010000084.1 GCF_012928505.1 Achromobacter sp. Bel
GTCGAACAAGCCCCCGCGCCGCGCGCGCGGCCTGGGCGGCTGGGCCAACCGTTGGCCGCTGAAATCCCTTGTCGCCAATCGCGCCCGCAAGCAGATTGCCGCCAAGGATCCGCTGGGCCATTACCCCGCCGCCCCTGCCATCGTGACCCTTTGGGAAAAGCACGGCGGCAACGCCCTGCAGGCGCCCGACCTGATCGACGGCATCATCGCATCGGACACCGCCCGCAATCTGCTGCGCGTGTTCCGCCTGCAGGAACGGCTGAAGGCCAACGGCAAGCAAACCGGCGCCGCGCCCGCCCGCCATGTCCATGTGGTGGGCGCCGGCGTCATGGGCGGCGACATCGCGGCCTGGTGCGCGCTCAAGGGCATGACCGTCACCTTGCAAGACCAGGACATGGCCCGCATCGCGCCCGCCGTCCAACGGGCGGCGGCGCTGTACGCGCGCCGCCTGAAAGACCCGCGCCTGGCGCGGGCGGCGTTCGACCGCCTGATCCCCGACCCGGCGGGCAGCGGCGTGCCGCTGGCCGACGTTGTCATCGAGGCCATCAGCGAACAGCCGGAAGCCAAGCGCGCGCTGTACCGGTCGCTGGAACCCCGGATGAAGCCCGGCGCGCTGCTGGCCACCAACACATCCAGCCTGTCGCTTGAGACCCTGCGCGCCGGACTGGCCGACCCGGCGCGGCTGATCGGCATCCACTTCTTCAACCCGGTCGCCAAAATGCCGCTGGTGGAAGTGGTGCATGCCGACGGCGACGCCGGCGACGCCCTGGCGCGCGCCTGCGCCTTCGTCGGCCAGATCGACAAGCTGGCGCTGCCCGTCAAGAGCGCGCCGGGCTTCCTGGTCAACGCCGTGCTGGCGCCGTACATGCTGCAGGCGATGCGCAGCGTGGACGAAGGCATCGCGCCCGAAACCGTCGACGCCGCCATGGTGGCGTTCGGCATGCCGATGGGACCGCTGGAACTGGCCGACACAGTCGGCCTGGATATCGCGCGCGCCGCAGGCGAAGAACTGGCCGGTGGCGCCGAGCCCCCGCGCTGCCTGGCCGAACGGCTGGCGCGCGGCAATCTCGGCAAGAAAAGCGGCAAGGGCTTCTACACGTGGCGCGACGGCAAACCGGTCAAGCCAGGCGGGGCCGCCCCGGCCGCCGCCCCGGCAGGCCTGGCGCAGCGCCTGATCCAGCCGCTTGTGGACGCCACCCGGCAACGCCTGGAGGCCGGCGTCGTCGCCGATGCCGACCTGGCCGACGCCGGCGTGATTTTCGGAACCGGATTCGCCCCGTTCACGGGCGGGCCGTTGCATTACCAACGCAGCAACCCTTGGCACAGCAGTAAAACGGCTCACGCCGAATAGACCGGCTCGACAAGAAAACCGGCAGTGCAATAGAGACATACATTCAACTCGAGGAGGCAGTACCATGCGCAGACGTTCATTGTCCCTGAGCACCTTGTCGGCCATTGTGGTCGGCCTGGGCGCATCTGCAACGTCCTATGCCGCCGGCTTTCAGCTCTTGGAGCAGAACGCCAGCGGCTTGGGCAACGCGTATGCAGGCTCGGCGGCAAACCCGGAAAACGCCAGCATCATCTACTACAACCCGGCAGGCATGACGTATCTGCCAGGCATCAACTTTTCGGGCGGGGTCAACCTGATCAAGCCCTCGTTCAAGTTCTCGGACAATGGCAACAGCCGCAACCCGAGCGTGCCTGGCATCCCCGGGTCCGGCTTGAACGGGTCGGTGCCCACCGGCGGCAACGGCGGCGACGCCGGCAATCTGGGGGTCGTCCCCAACCTCTACGCCTCCTGGCAGTTGAATGAGCAGTGGTACATCGGCCTGGGCGTCGGCGCCCCTTTCGGCCTGATGACCGAATACGACGACGGTTGGGTCGGCCAATACCACTCCAACAAGTTCGAGATCAAGACCATCAACGTGAACCCGTCGATCGCCTATAAGGTCAACGACAAGTTCTCGATGGGCTTCGGCGTGAACTGGCAACACATCGATGCCAACTACAAGAAAAAGACGGTGGTGCCGATCGCGGGCCTGCCGGTCGCCACCAACGGCGACGCCGACCTGAACCTGAAGGGCGACGCCTGGGGCTGGAACATCGGCTTCATGCTGCAGCCCACGGAAGATACGCGCATCGGCCTGTCGTACCGCTCGAAAATCAAGCACACGGCCAAGGGCGATACCGACATCACCAGCATCGGACCGACCAAGGCATCGGTATCGTTCGACGCCAAGGCCTCGGTAGACCTGCCCGACTCGCTGATCCTGAGCGGCACGCACCAGTTGAACGAACGGTGGGAACTGCTGGGCGACGTGTCGTGGACGGGCTGGAGCAGCATCCCCGACCTGAAGATCCGCAACTCGGGCGCCGGCGCGCGCGACGACGAGCTGCCGTTGAATTTCCGCGACACGTGGCGCGTCGCCGTGGGCGCGAACTACAAGTTCGCCCCCGCCTGGAAATGGAAGTTCGGCCTGGCCTACGACCAGTCGCCCGTCCACAAGGAAGCCGACCGCCCGACGTCCTTGCCCGACAACGACCGCTACTGGTTCTCGACAGGCGTGCAGTGGCAGGCCACCAAGAGCACGACGCTGGATCTGGGCTACACCTATCTGTACCTGCGCAAGACGGACATCGACACCACGTCCGGCAGCCAGCTATCCAAGGGCCGCGTCGCGGGCACCTATGACAGCAGCGGCCACATTTTCGGCCTGCAACTGTCGTCCCGCTTCTAGCCTTGCACGGGCGGGCGGCCTCGTGCCGCCCGCCCGCTTTTCCAGGAGAATCCCTTGAGCAAGTTCGTCGTCAAACACGTCGCCGTCCTGGGTGCCGGCGTCATGGGCGCGCAGATCGCCGCCCACCTGGCCAACGCCGGCGTGCCCGTCACGCTGTTCGACCTGGCGGCCGCCGAAGGCGACCGCAACGGCATCGTCAAGAAGGCGCTGGCCGGCCTGAAAAAGCTGGAACCCGCGCCGCTGGCCGGCGCCGCGCGCATTGCGCGGATCACCCCCGCGAACTATGACGACCACCTGGACGCGCTGCGCGGCTGCGACCTGGTCATCGAAGCCATTGCCGAACGCATGGACTGGAAGACGGCGCTGTACGAGCGCATCGCCCCCCATGTGTCGCCCGACGCCATCGTCGCCTCGAACACGTCCGGCCTGTCGATCGACGCGCTGGCGAACGCGCTGCCCGCGAGCCTGCGCGACCGCTTCTGCGGCATCCATTTTTTCAATCCGCCCCGCTACATGCGGCTGGTGGAGATCATCGCCACGTCCCATACGCAGCCGGCCGTGCTGGACCAGCTGGAAACCTGGCTCACGTCCACGCTGGGCAAAGGCGTGATCCGCGCGCTGGACACGCCCAACTTCGTGGCCAACCGCATCGGCGTGTTCTCCATCCTGGCCGCCATGCACCACACTGCGCGCCTGGGACTGGGTTTTGACGAAGTCGACGCGCTGACCGGCCCCAAGATCGGCCGCCCCAAGAGCGCCACCTATCGCACCGCCGACGTCGTCGGCCTGGATACGCTGGCCCACGTGGTCGGCACGATGGAAAAGAATCTTCCGGACGACCCGTGGCACCGCTATTTCGCGCTGCCCCAATGGCTGTCCGCCCTGATCCAGAAAGGCGCGCTGGGCCAGAAGACCGGCGCCGGCGTCTACCGCAAGCAAGGCCGCGACATCCTGGTGCTGGACCTGAAAGCGCAAGACTACGTGCCCAGCGCCGGCAAGCTGGCCGACGAGGTCGCCGCGCTGCTGAAGGAACGCAACCCCGCGAAACGCTTCGCCGCGCTGCGCGCAAGCGAACATCCCCAGGCGCAGTTCCTGTGGAGCCTGTTCCGCGACATCTTCCACTACAGCGCCGTGCAGCTTGAGCACGTGGCCGACAACGCCCGCGACCTGGACCTGGCCATGCGCTGGGGCTTCGGCTGGGGGCAAGGCCCGTTCGAAACGTGGCAGGCTGCCGGCTGGCAAGCGATCGCCGCTGCCGTGGCTGAAGACATCGCCGCCGGCCGCGCCATGAGCGACGCCCCCTTGCCCACCTGGGCACTGGAACCCGCCCGCCAGGGCGTGCACGCGCCCGAAGGCTCCTATTCCGCGCGCACCGGGAAGCTGCATCCACGTTCGGCGCTGCCCGTGTACCGGCGCCAGCTGTTCCCGGAACGCGTGTTCGGCGAAGGGGCGGACGACCGCGGCGTCACCGTCTGGGAAAATGAAGGCGTGCGCCTGTGGAATCTGCCCGAGGTGGACGCGGGCATCGCCATCCTGTCCGTTACGTCCAAGAACCACACCCTGGGCGGCGAAGTGCTGGAAGGCGTGCTGCAAGCGGTTGCCCGCGCCGAACGCGAGTTCGACGGCCTGGTGATCTGGCACGAACCGCCCTTCGCGGTGGGCGCCAACCTGCAGCAGGTGGTCGAAGCCTGCGCCGCCGGCCAGTTCGACATGCTGGAAGCCATGGTCGAGAAATTCCAGCGCGCCTCCCAATCGTTCAAGTATGCGCAGATTCCCACGGTGGCGGCCGTGCAGGGCATGGCGCTGGGCGGCGGCTGCGAGTTCCTGATGCACGCCTCGCACCGCGTCCTGGCGCTGGAAAGCTACATCGGCCTGGTGGAAGCAGGCGTCGGCCTGATCCCGGCGGGCGGCGGCAGCAAGGAATTCGCCGGCCGCGCGGCGGCCCTTGCCGCGAAGACCGCCACGCCCGGTGAAGTCTTCCCCTACCTGCAACCCATCTTCCAGACCATCGCCACGGCGCAGGTCGCCAAGAGCGCGCTGGAAGCCATCGACACCGGATTCGCCCGCGAACACGACGTCGTGCTGTTCCATCCCGACGAGCTGCTGTTCGTGGCGATCGGGCAGGCCCGCGCCGCGGCCCAGGCCGGCTACACGCCACCGCCACGCCTGGCGAACATCCCGGTAGCGGGCCGCAACGGCATCGCCAACTTCGAGATGGTGCTGGTCAACATGCGCGAAGGCGGCATGATCAGCGCGCATGACTACCGCGTCGCCCGCAGCGCCGCCGTGGCTCTGTGCGGCGGCGAAGTCGAAACCGGCACGAAGGTGGACGAAGAATGGCTGCTGGCGGTGGAGCGCCGCGAATTCGTGGCGCTCCTGCGTACGCCTGAGACCCAGGCCCGCATCCGCCACACCCTGGAAACCGGCAAGCCGCTACGGAATTAATCCCCCCGAGGCGCCTGCGACGCTTCCCAAAGGGGCGCCGGCTGCGGATCGGGGCAGCCGCGGTATGGAGCCCCCCCGAGGCGCCTGCGGCGCCGGCTGCGGACCGGCGCGGCCGGATCCGCGCGGCCCCGCTGGTGCAGCACCGTTGTGCTTTGGAAGGCAGGGTTTCTAGGTCTCGCTATTGATTGTCTCGCTGGATTTATGAGGAATTGAACATGAGCAAGCAGATTCAGGATGCTTACATCGTCGCTGCCACGCGCTTGCCGGTCGGCAAGCGCAATGGCGCCTACATCACTACCCGCCCCGACGACATGCTGGCCGCCGCGCTGAACGGCGCGCTGGCCCAAGTGCCGGGGTTGGACACGGCGCGCATCGAGGACGTGATCGCCGGCTGCGCCATGCCGGAAGCCGAGCAAGGCATGAACGTGGCGCGCATCGGCCTGTTGCTGGCCGGTTTGCCGCAAAGCGTGGCCGGCGTCACGGTCAACCGCTTCTGCGCATCGGGACTGCAAGCGGTGGCGGATGCCGCCGCCCGCATCCGCACGGGCGAGGCCGACATCATGATCGGCGCCGGCACCGAATCCATGAGCGCCATGCCGCAGATCATGGGCAACAAGGTGTCGATGAACCCGGCCATCTTCGCCCACGAAGAGAACATAGGCATGGCCTTCGGCATGGGCCTGACCGGCGAAAAGGTCGCCGAGCGCTGGAAGGTCTCTCGCGAGGATCAGGACGCCTTTGCGCTGGCGTCGCACCAGAAAGCTTGCGCCGCCATCGCCGCCGGCCATTTCCGCGCGGAAACCACGCCATTCGAAGTGGTGTCGCACCTGCCGGACGGCGCCAGCGGCGCCGTGCGCGTGGTGCGCCGGCTGGTCGAGGTGGACGAAGGTCCTCGCCCGGACAGTAGCGCCGAAGCGCTGGCGCGCCTGCGACCCGTGTTCGCGGCGCGCGGCAGCGTCACCGCGGGCAACAGCTCGCAGATGTCGGACGGCGCGGCCGCGGTGGTCCTCGTATCCGACCGGATCCTGCGCGAATTCAACCTTAGCCCGCTGGCGCGCTTTGTCAGCTTCGCGGTGGCGGGCGTGCCACCCGAAGTGATGGGCATCGGCCCCATCGCCGCCATCCCCAAGGTGCTGGACCGCGCAGGCATCACGCAAGACGCGCTGGACTGGATCGAACTGAACGAAGCCTTCGCCGCGCAGTCACTGGCGGTAATCCGCGAGCTGAAGCTGGATCCGGCCAAGGTCAACCCCTTGGGCGGCGCCATTGCGCTGGGCCACCCGCTGGGCGCGACGGGCGCGATCCGCACGGCCACGATCACGCATGGCCTGCGCCGCACAGGCGGCAAGTACGGGCTGGTCACCATGTGCATCGGCACGGGCATGGGCGCCGCCGGGCTGTTCGAAGCGATGTGACCCGGCGCGTCGACACCCGCCAAGATACGCAAAGGCCCAGCGAAACGTGAAGCCCTATTGGTTCAAGAGCCTGTCGCCGGAATGGCGCGCGCGCCTGATGCGGGTGGGCTTCAACCTGCATCCGGCATTCCGCGCCACCGGCGGCCGCGTGTTGCACGTGTCGCCGGATTTCCAGCACATCCGCATCAAGCTTCCCTTGCTGCGGCGCACGCGCAACATCGTGGGTTCGATGTATGGCGGATCGCTGTTCGCGGTGACGGACGGCGCGCACCCCACGATGCTGATGTCCGCGCTGGGCGCGGACCACATCGTATGGGACAAGGCCGCGTCGATCCGCTACCGCAAGCCCGCCTACACGACGCTGTACGTGGATTTCCGGCTGCCGCCCGGGGAGATCGCGGAGATCCGCCGCATCCTCGCCCGGGACCACGAAACCACCCGCACATACACGGTGGAATTGAAGGACAAGGACGGCGTGGTCTATGCCGTCGTGGAACGCACGATCTATATCGCCGACAAGAAGTTCTACAAGCGAAAGAACACAGGAGGAGACCCATGCATCCCATCTCTGGAGGGCGATCCGCCGCCCTGAGCCTCATGCTTGCCGCCAGCCTGGCGGGTGCGCCCGCCGTGGCCGCCGATATGGAGGTCGCGGGCGTGCGCGTGCCGGAACAAGTGTCCGAAGGCGGCCATGCGCTCGTGCTCAACGGCGCGGGCGTGCGCACCAAATTCGTCGTGAAGGTCTACGTCGCCGCGCTATACGCCACCGCCAAGAGCAGCGATGCGCAGGCACTGGTCAATAGCGCGGAGCCGCGCCGCATCCGCCTGCAATTACTCCGCGACGTGGACAGCAAGAGCCTGGACGACGCGTTGCAGGAAGGTTTGCGCGACAATACGCCCATGCAGGAGCTTGCCGCGCTGAAAGCGCCGGCAGACCGCTTATCCCGCCTGATGGCCGACATCGGCACGGCCAAGACGGGCGACGTGGTTGATCTGGATTTCGACGCCCGTGGCGTCACGGTCACGGACAACGGCAAGCAGCGAGGCAGGATCGACAGCCCCGACTTCGCGCGCGCCTTGCTGCGCGTCTGGCTGGGCGACAATCCGGCCCAGGCCTCCCTGAAGAATGCCCTCTTGGGCAATTAGGCGGAACCCCACGACGATGGAACGAATCTGGCACAAGAGCTATCCCTCCGGTGTTCCCGCCGAGATCGAGATGGACGGCGTGACGACGCTGGTCACGGTCGTGCGGGACAGTTGCCGCCGCTATGCGGACAAGACCGCCTATATCAGCATGGGCAAGTCGATCAGCTACGCCGAACTGGACGCGCTGACCCGCGACTTCGCCGCATGGCTGCACGCTAACGGCCTGGGCAAGGGCGACCGCATCGCGCTGATGATGCCCAACCTGCTGCAGTACCCGGTCTGCCTGTTCGGCGCGCTGCGCGCCGGTTGCATCGTCGTCAACTGCAACCCGCTCTATACCGCGCACGAACTTGAACACCAGTTGGCCGACTCGGGCGCGCGTGCCATCGTGGTCGCGGACAACTTCGCGGCAACCCTGCAGAAAGCCCTGCCCCAGACCGCAATCGAACGCGTGCTGGTGACGTCCATCGGCGAGATGCTCGGCCCCCTCAAGGGTCGGCTGGTGGACTTCGTGATCCGCCGCGTCAAGCGCATGGTGCCGGCCTGGTCGCTGCCGGGCGCCGTCCGGCTGGCCGACGCCTTGCGCGTCGGCCGTCACGCGCCCTTTACCGAGGTGCCGCTGGATCAGCGCGACCTGGCCTGCCTGCAGTACACGGGTGGCACGACGGGCGTGGCCAAGGCCGCGATGCTGACGCATGGCAATCTGGTGGCAAACCTGAGCCAGGCCCACGCCTGGATCCGGCCGCTGGTGAAAGACGGCGAAGAATGCGTCGTGACGGCCCTGCCGCTCTACCACATCTTCGCCCTGACGGCGAACTGCCTGACCTTCATGAAGATCGGCGCCAGCAACCTGCTGATCATCAATCCGCGCGACATCCCCGGCCTGATCAAAGAGATGGGCAAGGTGCCGTTTTCCGCCTTCACCGGCGTCAACACGCTGTTCAACGCCCTGCTCAACCATCCCGACTTCGCCAAGCTGGACTTTTCGCGCCTGCGCCTGACGATGGGCGGAGGCATGGCCGTGCAGCGCGCGGTGGCCGACCGCTGGCGCGCCGTGACGGGAAAGCCGCTGGCGCAGGCCTACGGCCTGACCGAGACCTCGCCTGCCGTCACCGTCAATCCGCTGGACGTCAAGGTGTTCACGGGTTCGATCGGCTTGCCGGTGCCGTCCACTGAAATCTCCATCCGCAACGACGAAGGCCAAGAACAAGGCATCGGCGAAAGCGGCGAGATCTGCGTGCGCGGCCCCCAGGTCACGCAAGGCTACTGGAACCGGCCCGACGAGACGGCGCTGGTGATGTACCCGGACGGCTTCCTGCGCACCGGCGACATCGGCTACGTCGACGAAAACGGCTACGTGTTCCTGATCGACCGCAAGAAGGACATGATCCTGGTGTCCGGCTTCAATGTGTACCCCAACGAGGTCGAAGACGCCGCCGCGCTGCATCCCGGTGTACGCGAAGTGGCGGCCGTGGGCGTGCCGGACGAGCGCTCGGGCGAAGCCGTGAAGCTGTATGTGATCCGCAAAGATCCGGGCCTGGACGCGGAAACGCTGATCGCCCATTGCCGCACGCAGCTGACCGGCTACAAGGTGCCGCGCTACGTGGAATTCCGCGACGACTTGCCGCGCACCAACGTCGGCAAGATCCTGCGGCGGGAATTGAAGCCGGAGGCGCAATCGTCAGCGGCTGCGCCCCCCCAAACTCAAACCACCGCCTAGGCGGTCGGCCCGCCGCCTACCACTGTCCGAAAAACACACCAGCCCGCTTATGCGCGTTGGTGGCGTTTTCCACGGCCTCGTCGCTGATCGTGGTGCGGCGCTTGCCGCGCAGCATCCAATCGAGCAGGCGCTCGCGCAGTTCCGCGCGCACGGCGACGTGCGCGCTGCTGGTGCCCAGATCCTGGAATTCATCGGGATCAGCGTGCAGATCGAAGAGCTGCTCGGGTTCGTCCAGCCAATGCACGTAGCGCCAGCGGTCGGTGCGGACCGACCAGGCGCGCGCGTTCTGCGGCGTTTTGCCGCGCAGCACACGCGCTTGGCGGAAGCTGTAGTCCAGTTCGGAAAACACGCAATCCCGCCATGGCGCCGCGGCGTCGCGGCCGTGCAGCAACGTCTGCAACGCTCGGCCCTCCAGCCGATGGCCGGGTCCCGGCGTGCCCAGCGCGCGCAGCACGGTGGGCACCACGTCCACGCTCTCGACCATGTCCGACAACACCTGGCCCCGCGTGGGGTCGGCCGCGGCCGACGGATCCATCACGATGAAGGGGACCCGCTGCACGGTGTCATAGAACAGCTCTTTCTCGCCCAGCCAATGGTCGCCCAGGAAGTCGCCGTGGTCCGCCGTGAACACAATCAACGTGTTCTTCATCAGCCCCGCGCCTTCCATGTAGTCGAACAGCCGGCCCAGGTGGTCGTCCAGTTGCCGGATCAGGCCTTGATAGGCGGGCCGGACCACGCGCACGCATTCGTCCGTGGAGAAACTGACGCTTTCTTCCTGCTGGCGGTACGCGGCCACGACCGGGTGCGCGTCCACCAGTTCTTCGCGGTTGCGCCGCACCGGCAGGCATTGATCGGCGCTATAGCGATTATGGTAGGGTGCCGGCGCCATGTAGGGCCAGTGCGGTTTGACGTAGCTCAGATGCAGTACCCAGGGCTGGCCGCCACGCCGCTTCATGAAGTCCAGCGCCTGATCCGTCATGTACGCGGTCTCGGAATGCGGTTCGGCCACGCGCGACGGCAGATGCACGTTGCGCATGTTCCATCCGCTGACGACCTGGCCGCTGGCGTCCACGCCCGCGATCACGTAGTCGGTCCAGGGGTCCGCGCTGTCGTAGCCGTGGCGGCGCAGGAACGCGGGATAGCCGCTTTCCCTGCCGGGCGTGTGGTGGCCGTCGTAGCGGTCCAGTTCGGTGAAGCCGCCGCGGCTCAGCAGCACGCCCAGTTCCGACGCGCCGTCGATGGCCAGCCGCTCCATGCCGGCCTTATCCGGGATGATGTGGGTCTTGCCCGCCAGCGCCAGCTCCCGCCCCTGCCCCGCCAGGTACTCGCCCAGCGTGATCTCGTTGACCGACAGCGGGACGCGGTTCCAGGTCGCGCCATGGCGTGACGGGTAACGCCCCGTGTAATAGCTCATGCGCGAGGGGCCGCAAACGCCCGAGTTCACAAAAGCCCGGTCGAAACGCGCGCCGCGCGCCGCCAGCGCGTCCAGGCTGGGCGTCTGCAAATAGGGATGGCCATAACAGCTCAGGTGGTCGGCCCGCAGTTGGTCGGCCATGATGAACAGCACGTTCTGCACGGTACTCATTGCGGCCCCCGTCATTGCGTGGCCGTGAAGCCGGAAGCCCGCACCACGGGTTCCCACTGCTTACGGTAGGCCGTCAGCGCCGCGGCGGTGCCGGCGGCATCTATCGAGACGGGCTCCAGGAACACGCCGCGCACGGCTTCCTGCATGGCGGGTTCGCGCAGGATGGTCGCAATATCCGCGCCCAGGCGGTCGATCTTGGTCTGCGGCATCGCCGCCGGCGCGAAGAAGGCGTTCCAGCCATCGGCGGCCAGATTCACACCACTTTCCTTGAAGGTGGGCACGTCTTTCAGATCCGCGTCGCGGGTGTCTCCGGACGTGGCCAGGATGCGTATCTTGCCGGCGCGATGCTGCGGCAACAGCGTATCCAGCGTGTCGATGCCTTGCGGCAGGATCCCGCCGATCAGCTCCGAGATCAGCGGCGCCGATCCCCGGTAGCCGATCACTTCCGGATCCTGCTTGATCTCGCGGCCCAGCATCAACGCGAAAAAATGCGGCAAACTGCCGGTGGCCGGCACGCCCACCGTGAACTGCTTGGGATTCTCGCGCAGCCACTGGCGCAATGCCGCCACGTCCTGGATCGGGGAACTGGCCGGCACCGCCAGCGCAAACTTATAGCGGCTGGCCAACGACACGGGCTTGAAGTCCTGCTGGGCGTCGTAGCCCGGTTGGGCATAGACCAGCGGCGCCACCACCATCACGGCCGGGTTGGCCAGCATCAGCACGTTCTGGCTGGCCGGCGCCGCGTGCAGGCCCTGCGCCGCGATGCGGCCGCCGGCGCCGGTCTTGTTCTCGACCACGACCGATACGCCCACCCGGTCCTTCAAGCGGTCCGCCACCAGCCGCGCGATGCGGTCCGAACTGCCGCCCGGCGGATAGCCGACCACGATGGTCAGCGGGCCGTCCAGCGGCGCCTGCTGCGCACAGGCCAGCGGGGCCGCCCCCGCCAGCGCCGTCGCCACGAGGGCGCCCGTCATCCATTTACGCATTGTCTTCTCCTGGAGACAGTGGCCCGCTGTCGGTTATGGTTATTCATGCTTGGCCGATACCCGAATGAGTGAATGGAATGTAGCAACGCGGCTATTGCTTGATCTAATCCAGGACTTTCCATAAAGATATGCACGCCACGCCCCCGTCCGATCCGCCCCATCTGGCGGACATGCTCATGTACCGGCTGTATCAGGCCTGGTCGCAGTCCAACCCGGTCTTTGTGCGGATGTGTGAAGGCCGCTTCGGCATCACCCGCCGCGAATGGCGCATCCTGGCCTGCGCCGTCGAAGGCGGCATCATGAATTCGGCCGAATTGGCCGCCGCGGCCAAACTGGACCTGGCCCGCACGTCGCGCACGCTTGGGGCGCTGTGCGAAAAAGGCTGGCTGCGCAGGCTTCACGACAGCGCCGACCGCCGGGTGGTGCGCGTGGAGGCCACTGCCGAAGGCGTCGCCCGCTATCAGGCCCTGCTGCCCGAGGTTGCGCGGCTGAACGATCTGCTGGTGCAAGACTTGAGCGATAGCGAAGTTGCGCTGCTGCGCGACTTCCTGGCCCGCATCGAACAGCGCGGGCGCCGCATGGCAGAAGACAACATCGTCACGGAAAAGGCCAGCCGCCGCGACGGCGGCACACGGCGAGCGCGGTACGCCTGACCCCGGTTGTCGCGTAACGCCAACATTCTCGGAAATCCGGCATCGGCGCCGCGCGCGGCCGCAAGCGGCTGATAGCACGGCGTTTTTTTGCCGCGTCGGTGCGTACGGGACCGATTTGCAGGGCTTTTTTACATCTGGGATCACCCCGATTCCGGCCGGTACGCGCCTCACCCATCAATAATAATAATCGTTGTCATTCCTATACATGTTCGGCTGCCAAGCAGCCGCCCGGGAGATTTCTTGAAACGCCATCGTTATCCGGCCGCATATCGCGCTCGGCCGCAGACCCTATTGCCCGCCGCCGCCCTGCTGGCCGCCTGCGTGAGCGCCTCGGCGCAGACCCAACCCGTGCCAGCCGGCGCAACCGCCGAAGCCCCCACCGTGCTGCCCGCCGTGCAGGTCACCGGTACGGGCGAAACCGCGACGGGCCCCGTCGACGGCTACGTGGCGACGCGCAGCGCCACCGGCACCAAAACCGATACCGCCCTGTCGGAGACGCCTCAAGCCATCACGGTAATCCCGCGCGGACAAATCGTGGACCAGGGATCGCAGAACGTTCAGGACGCCATGAACTACGCGGCTGGCGTTCGACCCAACGCCTACGGCGTGGACAACCGCGGCGATTACGTCCGGATCCGCGGCGTGGAGCCCGCCCAGTACCTGGACGGCCTGCGCCAGTTCTTCAACTACAACAACCCGCGCACGGAAATCTACGGCATGGAGCGTGTCGAAGTGCTGCGCGGCCCGTCGTCCATGCTGTACGGCCAAGGCAGCACCGGCGGCATCGTCAACCTGGTCAGCAAACGTCCGCAGGCTGAAGCGCAGCGCGAGATCGGCGTGGTGCTGGGCAACGACAACAGGCGCGAGATCCAGGCCGACCTGACCGGCCCCGTCACCGAAGACGGCCAATGGCTGTACCGTGTCGTGGCGGTAGGCCGAGACAGCGACACGCAGGTGCAGCACGCGCCCGATGACCGCCTGATGCTGGCGCCTTCCTTGACATGGCAACCCAGCGCCGCCACCTCGCTCACCTTGCAGGCCCTGTGGCAAAAGGACAAGTCCGGCACCACACAATCGTTCCTGCCCTGGAACGGATCGGTGCAAGAGAATCCGAACGGCCGCATCCCGACCCGGCGCTTCGTCAGCGAACCGGGTTTCGACGCCTACGATACCGAGCAGTTCAGCGTGGGCTGGCTGTTCGAACACCAGTTCAACGATACGTGGAAATTCCGGCAAAACTTCCGCAATACGGTCAGCCGCGTCGACTACCAATCGCTATACCCGAGCGTCTACGGCGACCGGCGCGGCAACTCGTACATCGATGCGGGCCAGACCACGACCGACCGCTTCTTCTACATCAACAAGCCGCGCATGCGCACGCTGCTGGCCGACCAGAACATCGAAGGCAAGTTGAACTGGGGTCGCACCGAGCACACCGTCATCGTCGGGATGGATTATTCGCATTACCGCGAGACCAGCCAGACGGCCAGCGGCCTGGGCGCGCCGCTGAATCTGTACCACCCCGTGTACGGCAACCTGCCGGAGTACGAGTTATCCGACACGCCGAAGCAGAAACAGCAGCAACTGGGCTTCTATGCACAGGACCAGATCAAATTCGACAAGAACTGGATCTTCCTGGCCGGTATCCGGCGCGACCGCGCCGACAACCGCATCGACGGCCAGGACAAGGAAACCGACTACGCCACGACAAAACGCTTCGGCCTGATGTATGCCGCCGACAACGGCTGGTCGCCCTATCTGAGCTACAGCGAATCGTTCACGCCGATCGCGGGTTCCGATTTCTACGACCAGCGCTGGAAGCCGATGCGCGGCAAGCAGGTCGAGGCCGGCATCAAATACATGCCGAAAGACGCCGACATCGAGTTCACGGCCGCCGCCTACGATCTGCGGGAAAAGAACCGTCAGACCAATGACCCGAACAATCCCAACAACCAGATCCAGGCCGGCAAGACACGCACGCGCGGCGTGGAACTGGAGTTGCGCGGCCGGGCCACCAAAGACATCGACGTGATCGCCAACTACATCTACACCGATGTCGACCCTCAGTTGGAAGGCCTGCCCAAGCACATGGCGTCCCTGTGGGGAAAATACCGCTTTGCCCTGGCCGGCCAACCCGGCTTCGCCGTGGGTGCCGGCGTGCGCTACCTGAGCGCGTTCCGAGACGGCGGCGCCCCGCAGACGCCTGCCGTCACGTTGTTCGACGCCATGATCAGCTATGACAATGGCCCGTGGCGCTACGCGTTGAACGTCAACAATATCGCGGACCGCACCTACGAGGTCGTCTGCCTGGACCGGGGCGACTGCTTCTACGGCGCGCGCCGCACGGTCATGCTGAGCGGGGCATATCGCTTCTAAACGACGAGTCGGCCTCTGGGAAGGGAAAACCTGTACGTACTAGCTGTACGTACAGGTGTACACTGTCGGTTTTCAACCCGTGACAGACGCGTCAACGAACGTCTGCAACCCACCAGAACCATCCTGGAGACTCCGCAAGTGTCGACCGCAACTTCCCGTTCGCCTTTTTTTGGCACCATGCAAAAGATCCCTGGCGGATTGATGCTTGTGCCGCTGATCCTGGGTTCCCTGATCGGCACCTTCGCCCCTGACGCCCTGGCCATCGGCGGGTTCACCACCGCCCTCTTCAAGAACAGCGCCCTGCCGTTGATCGCCCTGCTGATCTTCGCGACCGGCACGCAGGTCAACGCCCGCACCGGCGGCCCCATTTTGGCCACCGCCGGCACCATCCTGCTGATGAAGACGCTGGTGCCCGCCACCCTCATCATCATCCTGGGCAGCTATGTCGGCCTGGACGGCGTGCTGGGCGTGTCCATCCTGGCCCTGCTGGCCGCTTTCGACAACAGCAACGGCGGCCTCTGGCTGGCCTACACCGGCCAGTACGGCGATGCCCGCGACCGCGGCGCCTACGTCGCCAGCGCGGTCAACGACGGCCCCTTCTTCAGCCTGCTGTTCCTGGGCGCTTCGGGCCTGGCCGATATTCCGATGATCGCCCTGGTGGCCGCGCTGGTGCCCTTCCTGTTGGGCGTGGTGGTCGGCAACCTGGACCCCAAATGGCGCGACGTGCTCAAGCCCGTGCCCAACATCGTCATCC
The DNA here is from genome assembly GCF_012928505.1 of Achromobacter sp. Bel. GTDB lineage: Bacteria > Pseudomonadota > Gammaproteobacteria > Burkholderiales > Burkholderiaceae_B > Achromobacter. The sequence continues at coordinate 15,819 of NZ_JABBJN010000084.1, forward strand.
CGTTCTTTGCCTTCGCGCTGGGCACCGGCATCAATCTGGGCGCGGTCGTCAGCGGCGGCATCAGCGGCCTGATCCTGGGCCTGATCATCAGTCCGATCACCGGCGGCCTGGTCTATCTGGGCTATCGCCTGATCCTGCGCCGCGGCGGCAAGAGCGGCCTGGGCTTTGCCGCCGGCACGACCGCCGGCAACGCCATCGCCACGCCCGCCGTGGTGGCCGCCGCCGATCCGAACTTCCAGCAATACGTGTCGACCGCCACCGCGCAGGTCGCCGCCTGCGTGCTGATCAGTTCGATCCTGGCCCCGATCCTGGCCTCGTACTTCCTCAAGCGGGCAGGCCAGCTTAAGTCCGAGGATGCGGAATCGACTCGCGGCACGCCCACCTTGGGCGAGGCGCGCGGAGAGGCGCTTTGAATCCCACGATCGCCATCGTCGCCGATGACCTGACCGGTTCCGGCGACACCGCGGTGCAGTTCGTCCGCGCCGGATGGAGCACGCATCTGTCCATCGGCGGCGCCGACGAGGCGCTGTCCGGCCCGGCCACGGCCGGCGTGGAAGTGCTGGCCGTTACGACCAACAGCCGCGCCCTGCCCGCCACCGACGCGGCCCGCGTCATCCAACAGAACGTGCAGCAACTGCGCGCGGCCGGCGTGTCGCGCCTGTACAAGAAGGTGGATTCCACCTTGCGCGGGGCCTTCAAAGCCGAGATCGACGCGGCGCGAGACGCCTGGGGCCCGGACACGGTGGCGGTCATCTGCCCCGCCTTCCCGGCCACCGGCCGGACCGTCGAACAGGGCATTCTGTATGTGAACGGCAAGCCGGTCACCGAGACCTCGGCCGCGACCGACCCGGTGACCCCGGTGACCGAAAGCCACATCCCCACCTTGCTGGGCTGCGCCCATGTCGCGGCGCAAGCAGGCGATACGCCCGACACGCTGGCCGCGCGCATCCGGCAGGCCGGCAACACGGTCGTGGTTGACGCCGCCACCGATGCCGACCTGGAACGCCTGG
>NZ_JABBJN010000085.1 GCF_012928505.1 Achromobacter sp. Bel
CCCTGGCGCGCACTGGCGGCCAGCGTGGCGATCGCCGCCGTCAGCGCCAGCGCGGCATGGATCACCCGCGGCGCGATGGACGCGCGCCATCTGCAAACCGTGCTGGCCACCGCGAGCCCGGACCGCGCTGCCGGCGGCTACGCCCAGCGCGCCGCCATCGCCCACGCCGTCTATGCGCCTGACATGGGCCGCCCGGTCGAAGTCAGCGCCGAAAACGAAAAAGGCCTGGTCACCTGGCTGACCAAGCGCATGGGCGCGCCGGTGCGTGCGCCGTCGCTGTCGCAGGCGGGCTATGAACTGGTGGGAGGACGCTTGTTGCCGGGCGGTTCGGGCCCGGTGGCGCAGTTCATGTACGGGGCGGCCGACGGTCAGCGTCTGACCCTTTATGTGACCCGCGAAGCCGCAGGCGGCCAGACCGCCTTCCAATTCACGCAGGAAGGCCCGGTGCGGGTTTTCTATTGGGTCGAAGGACAGTTCGGCTACGCGCTATCGGGCGCCGTCAGCCGGGATGAGCTGCAACGCGTGTCGCAAGAGGTCTATAAGCAGTTGCAGGGGTGAGTGGTCATCACCCCCGCCCGTTTTCCCTGGCCTCGTGCAGCATGTGCAGCGTGATCTTGCGCACCTCGGCCTTGCTCATCTCGATATGCGAACGCAGCATCCGCGCCGCCTCGTCGCCCCGGCGCGCGAGCACCGCGCGCAGGATCGCAGCGTGTTCATCGTAGGTGGCATCCACGCGGAAATCCTTGGTGAAGTCCAGCCGCCGCACAATCCGGATTTTCTCTGTCACGTCTCGGTGGATCTGCGTCATCTCCGGGTTGCCGGCGGCCGCCACCAATGAACAATGGAACGCCTCATCCAGCTGCGCCACCAGCCGGCCGTCCAGAATGCGTTGTGGCGGCGGCACCAGCCACACGTCTTTCAACGCGCCCAGAATGCCGGACTCATCCATGTGTTCGCGCGCACACAGCTTATCCACCGCCGCCTGCTCCAGCACCACGCGTACGTCGTACAGGGCCTCGAAGCGCTCGAAGTCGAACGGCCGCACCTGCCAGCCGCTGCGCGGGCGCGCCAGCACGAAGCCTTCGCGTTCAAGCCGCGCCAGGCCCAGCCGCACCGGCGTACGGCTGACTCCAAGACGCGCCACCAGATCCGCCTCGGTGAAGCGTTCTCCGGGCAGCATGCGGAAGTCGAACAGGTCGTCCTTGATGCGCTGATAGACCTGATCAGCCAGCGACCCGGCAAGCGCTGGCGCCTGCCGGATTGCCGGGCTCACCTGCACGGATTCCAGACGCATCATCCCGCCACGGTGCAGGTCGCGTCTTCCGCCAGCACCACCAGCGGGTCGCCCGCGTTGACCGGTTTGCCCGGCACGCAGCGGATCGCGGTGACGATACCCGAAGACGGCGCGATGACGGATAGCTCCATCTTCATGGCTTCCACCACCACCAACGTGTCGCCCGCCGACACGCTCTGCCCCACCTGGACGGGAATCTTCCAGATGTTGCCGCACATGTCGGCGCTAACCAGGCGTTCGCCATCACGCAACGCCGTCTCGGCTTCCGCTTCCGGTTCGACGGCGGTCTGCTCCGCCATCACATCCTCGGTTTTCCACAAGGCCACTTCGGCGTCGAAGGCGCTCTTCTGGCGCGTCTGGAACACGGAGATGCTGTCCGCCTGCTCGGCCAAAAACTGCTGGTGCGCGGCGAAATCGAACACCTCTTCTTCGATGCGCACCGTGGCGCGGCCTTCGCGGAAGTCTTCGCGGAGCACGTCGAGCTCGGCCTCGGTCACCGGATAGAAGCGCACCTGATCAAAGAAGCGCAGCAGCCACGGCTTGCCGTCCTGGAACACGGGGTTCTTCAGGAATTTGTTCCAGATGGGCAAGGTGCGGCCCACCAGTTGATAGCCGCCGGGCGAGTCCATGCCGTAGATGCACATGTACACGCCGCCGATGCCCACCGTGCCTTCGGCCGTGAAGGTGCGCGCGGGGTTGTACTTGGACGTCAACAGACGATGGCGCGGGTCGATCGGCACCGCGCAGGGCGCGCCCAGATACACATCGCCCAGGCCCATGATCAGGTAGCTGGCGTCAAACACGATGTCGCGCACGTCGTTGCGGCTGGCCAGCCCGTTGATGCGCTGGATGAAGTCCACGTTGTTCGGCAACCAGGGCGCGCTGGCGCGCACGGTTTCTTGATAACGCTGCACGGCACCCAGCGTTGCCGAATCCTCAAACGCCATCGGCAGGTAGACCACACGCGTCGGCACCTTCAGCGTGGCCACATCGGCCAGCCCGGCTTCGATGTCCAGCAGCCGCGCGATCAGCGCGCCTTGCAGAATCTGGCGGCTGTCATAACGGATTTGCAACGAACGCACGCCCGGCGACAGCTCCTGCACGCCCGCGATGGGGTCGGCGTTCAGCGCTTCCATCAGCAAATGGATGCGCATGCGCAGCGCCAGGTCGAGCACGTTGTCGCCGTACTCCAGCAGCAGATAACCGTCACCGGCCTGACGGTAGGACACCGACGGGCGCGAGCCTTGCGCCGGCAGCGCGGCAACAATCGTCTCTGACACCGTCGCCGGCACCGGTGACGGCGGCGTCGCAGTGGGCGCCACGGACGACAAGGCCGCCACGCTTTGGTCCTGCGCGGCTTCCAGCGCCACGGCCTGCGGATAGTCAATGCGCACAAAGCGGATGCGGTCGCCCGGTTTCACCTGGCCCACCTTCCACAACTCGGCGCGCGCAATCGTGACGGGGCAAACAAAGCCGCCCAGGCTGGGGCCGTCGCGCGTCAGAATCACAGGGCTGTCGCCCGTGAAGTTGATGCTGCCAATCGCGTATTCGCAATCGTGGATGTTGGACGGGTGCAAGCCGGCTTCGCCGCCGTTCTCGCGCGCCCAGGTAGGCTTGGGGCCGATCAGTCGCACGCCCAAACGGTTCGAGTTGTAGTGCACTTCCCAGTCCGCCGCGAAGAAAGTCTCGATGGCTTCAGGTTGGAAGAAGTCTGGCGCGCCATGCGGACCGTAGAGCACGCCGATTTCCCAGGTGTTGCCATAGGCGGGAATCAAATCGGCCGGCACGCCTTGCGGCTCCGCCACGGGCGGCGTGGCGATCTGGCCACCCAGCTCCGGGCGCACCACCGGCAGCATGTCTCCCACGCGCAGCGTGCGGCCGGCGTGTCCGCCGAACTGGCCCAAGGCAAAGGTCGAACGGCTGCCCAAATAGACCGGCACGTCCAGGCCGTTGCGCACGGCCAGATAGCTGCGGCACCCCGACAGCGCGCGGCCGGTGGCCAGCACCTGCCCCGACTTCACCGCGATGGGCTGCCACATCGGCACCGGTTCGCCGTCCAGCGTGGCGGCGCATTCAGCGCCCGTCAGCGCCACGATAGCGTCGCCGTGAAAGCGCAGCGTGGGTCCGACGAGCGTGGCTTCGATGCCGGCCGCATCCGGCGCGTTGCCGACGATGCGGTTGGCCACGCGAAACGCGTAGTCATCCATCGGGCCTGAGGGTGGCACGCCGATATCCCAATAGCCGGCGCGCCCCGGGTAATCCTGCACGCTGGTGTAGGTGCCGGCTTCCAGCACTTCGATGGCCGCAGGCCGGTACGCGAAGCTTTCGAGAAAGCGCGTGGACAGCTTGCCCGCGCGGAAACGTTCGTCGTCGACGATCTGGCGCAGGTAATCCAGGTTGGTCGCAATCCCATGCAAGCGGGTGCGCGCCAAGGCGTCCGCCAGCTTGTCCAGCGCGGCGTCGCGCGTGTCGGCATGCACGATCAGCTTGGCCAGCATGGGATCGTAGAACGCGGGCACGTCGGTGCCGGTGGCCACCCAGCCATCGACCCGCACGCCCCCGGGGAAGAACACTTCCGTCAACACGCCCGGCGACGGCTGGAACTGGCGCAGCGGGTCTTCGGCGTACAGGCGCACTTCAATGGAGGCGCCCTGCGGCGCGCGCGACATCGCCTCGATATCGAGTGCTTCGCCCGCCGCCACGCGCAGCATGCATTCCACCAGGTCCAGCCCGGTGACGGCTTCGGTCACCGGGTGCTCCACCTGCAAGCGCGTGTTGACCTCAAGGAAATAGAAGCTGTCGCGCGCGGGGTCGTAGATGAACTCCACGGTGCCCGCCGAGCGGTAGTTCACGGACTCGCCCAGTTGCACGGCGGCCGCCAACAGCGCTGCGCGGGTCGTCGCCGGCAACAAGGGCGCCGGCGTTTCCTCGATGACTTTCTGATTGCGCCGCTGCACCGAGCAATCGCGTTCGCCCAGCGCCAGCACGCGGCCCGCTCCATCGCCAAAAATCTGCACTTCCACGTGCCGCGCGTTATCCACATAGCGTTCAATGAACGCGCCGCCATCCCGGAAAAAATGTTCGCCCATGCGCTGCACGCTGTCGAACGCCACCGTCAGTTCGGCCTCGTTCTCGCAGCGCGACAAGCCGATGCCGCCCCCGCCCGCCGTGCTCTTTAGCATCACCGGGTAGCCGATGCGTTCGGCCTGCGACAGCGCTTCGCCCAGGCTGGCCAACAGGCCGGTGCCGGGCGTCATCGGCACACCCGCTTGCGCCGCCAATTCGCGCGAACGATGCTTCAAACCGAACTCGCGGATCTGCAAGGGCGTGGGGCCGACAAAGGCGATGCCTGCTGCTTCGCAAGCATCCGCAAATTCGGCGCTTTCAGACAGAAAGCCATAGCCAGGATAGATGGCTTGCGCGCCATGCTCGCGCGCGGCGGCCAGCAAAAAGTCCATGCGCAGATAGCTGTCGGCGGCCTTCTCGCCTCCCAGCGCCACGGCCACGTCGGCCTCGCGCACATGCGCGGCATTGCGGTCCGGGTCGGAATACACGGCCACGCTACGGATGCCCAGCCGCTTCAGGGTGCGGATGGCGCGGACGGCGATCTCGCCGCGGTTGGCAATCAGAACGGTATCGAACACGATGCGGCTCCCAGGTGTCATGCGTACAGGGTTATCGGAGATCAGCGGGCAGCACTCAGGCTGCCCAGGTAGGCGCGCCAGCCGCCGAAAGCGGTGATGTCGCGCGCACCGTCCAGGCCACGCGGCTCACAGATGAAGCCCTTGACCAACCGGCCGTCTTCGAGCTCCAGCGTGCCGATGCCCAAAGGCGCGGGAATCTCGGCCACAAACGCGCCGAATGCCGTCACCGGCACATCCCACAGCTCCACTTCAATCGGTGCGCCAGACTCGGACTTGACCAGCCCCGGCTTGGGCGGCGTGGTGTTGGCCAGCGCATACAGGCGGTAGTCATCCGCCGTGCGCGTCCTTTCCACCAACACGGCGTGGCGCGAGGTCAGTTGATGGTTCAGCGGCATGCCGGTCAGGTGCGCACCCACCACCGCTACGCGCACGGTGTCGGCAGGCGGCCTGGCGGCATCCACGCCCACGGGCAACGGCACACCGGTTGCGCCCAGCGGCAGGCCGCGTTGCGCCTGCCACAGGCGTCCAAACTGCGCCAGCGCCCGGTCTTGCCAGGCCAGGCCGATCAGCGTGATTCCCGACGGCAAGCCATCGCTGCGCATGCCCGCCGGCACCGCCAACGCCGACAAGTCCGCCAGGTTGGCAAAGTTGGTGTACACGCCCAGCCGCGAATTCAGCGTGACCGGGTCGTCCTGCAATTGGGCAATGGTGTAGATGGACGGCGACGTCGGCACGACCAGCGCGTCGAACCTCGCCAAGGCTTGATGAATCTGGCGCGTCAGTTCCGCGCGGCGGTACTCGGCCTTGAACGCGTCCACGGCGTTGTAGTTCGCCGCCTGCTCGACGATGCCGCGCACAACAGGGTTGATGACCTCTGGCGTGGCTTTCCACACGGCTTCAACGGCCGCGAAGCGCTCGGCCACCCACGGGCCTTGATACAGCAGCGCGGCCAGTTCATTGAAGGAGGTGAAGTCAATCGCTTCCACGTGCGCACCCGTGTCTTTCAGCGCGCGCACGGCGTCTTCGAACACGGCGGCGGCTTCGGCGTCGCCAAAGAATTCCAGCGTGGCGGGGATTGCGATCCGGGGCGCCGCGGGCCACGGCAGCGATGCGCCGGCCGGCATGGCGCGCGAATACGGGTCGCGCTCGTCAAAGCCGCCCGCGACGTCGGCCACGTGTTCAGCGTCAGCCACCGTCAGCGCAAAGATCGACACGCAATCCAGCGTCCGGCACGCAGGCACCACGCCCGCCGTGCTGAGCCAGCCCTTGGTCGGCTTCAGGCCGACGATGTTGTTGAAACCTGCCGGCACGCGGCCCGAGCCCGCCGTGTCGGTGCCCAGCGAAAATGCCGCGATGCCGCGCGCCACCACCGAGGCCGAGCCCGAGCTGGAGCCACCGCTGACGTACTCGGGGTTGAACGTGTTGGCCACCGCACCGTGCGGCGAACGTGTGCCGACGAGTCCAGTCGCGAACTGATCCAGGTTGGTCTTGCCGACCAGGATGGCGCCGGCCGCGCGCAGCCGCTGCACGACGGTGGCGTCTTCACCCGGCGTGTATGCGAACTCGGGGCAGGCGGCCGTCGTCGGCCAGCCGGCCGCGTCGATGTTGTCCTTGATGGCGAACGGCACGCCATACAGCGGCAAGCGCGCCAGGTCGCCACCCACTGCCTCCAGCATCAGACGCAGCCCTTCCAGCTGTTCGTCCAGCGTGGCGCGGTCAACCCGCTGAATCCAGGCGTTGTCCGCGGGGCCTTCGGGCGGGGCCGCATAGTCGGCCAACAACACCTCGGGCTGCGCGCCGCCTTCACGATAGGCGGCCTGCCATTGCGCAATCGTCCAACCGACGGGGATTTTCTGCGTTGCTGCGGCATTCATGCTGGAATCCTTTCTTGTATACAAGTACGGATACCCAAGCAATCGCCGTGCCATGTTGGCGGGCTTTTTCGCTTTCCCTCTGGAACCCCCGGGGAGCAGTCACCCAACCCCGTTCCCGCCCCATCGCTCCCTCACATCGCCCGCACCGCAAGCGGGCAAGCTGCGCACCTGTTTTGTGCATGCGGCACTGTTTTAAACCGCCACGCCGCCGCGCCCAAACGCCGCACGCCTTCACGTAAACACCCCCTCTTCATACAGCGGCGCGCCATGCCCCGCGGACTTGGCACGGCTTTTGCTTTGAAGTCCTGGTTGTCGGGTGTTGTTCAGATCGTTCCTGCCGGCCAAGCCGGCACATTCCATCCAGGAGTCACCATGAAACGCAGACTAGTCTTGAAGCAACTGACCGCCGTGAGCCTGTTGGCCATGTCCGGGTGGATGCCGCAGGTCCTTGCCGCCGAAGACACCATCAAAATCGGCATCCTGCATTCCCTGTCGGGCACCATGGCCATCTCGGAAACGTCGCTGAAGGACGTTGCGCTGATGACCATCGACGAAATCAACGCCGCAGGCGGCGTGATGGGCAAGAAGCTGGAAGCCGTGGTCGTGGATCCCGCCTCGAACTGGCCGCTGTTCGCCGAAAAGTCGCGCCAGCTGCTGTCGCAGGACAAGGTGGCGGTGGTATTTGGCTGCTGGACGTCAGTGTCGCGCAAGTCGGTGCTGCCGGTGTTCAAGGAACTCAATGGCCTGCTCTTCTACCCCGTGCAGTACGAAGGCGAAGAGCTGGAGAAGAACGTGTTCTACACGGGCGCCGCGCCCAACCAGCAAGCCATCCCCGCCGTGGAATACCTGATGAGCGAAGACGGCGGCGGCGCCAAGCGCTTCGTGCTGCTGGGCACCGACTACGTCTACCCGCGCACCACCAACAAGATCCTGCGCGCCTTCCTGCATTCCAAGGGCGTCAAGGACAGCGACATCGACGAGGTCTACACCCCCTTTGGCCACTCCGACTATCAGACCATCGTGGCCAACATCAAGAAGTTCGCCACGGGCGGCAAGACGGCCGTCATCTCCACCATCAACGGCGACTCGAACGTGCCCTTCTACAAGGAACTGGGCAACGCCGGCCTGAAGGCCACCGACGTGCCGGTCGTGGCGTTCTCGGTGGGCGAAGAAGAACTGCGCGGCGTGGACACCAAGCCGCTGGTCGGCCACCTGGCCGCCTGGAACTACTTCCAGTCCGTCAAGAACCCGGTCAACGAGGAATTCATCAAGAAGTGGAAGGCCTATGCCAAGGCCAAGAACCTGCCCAATGCCGGCACGGTCGTGACCAACGATCCGATGGAGGCCACCTACGTCGGCATCCACATGTGGAAGCAGGCCGTCGAACAGGCCAAGACCACCGACGTGGACAAGGTGATCGCGGCGATGGGCGGCCAGAAGTTCAACGCGCCTGACGGCTACACCATCGAAATGGACAAGACCAACCACCACCTGCACAAGCCGGTCTATATCGGTGAAATCAAGGCGGACGGCCAGTTCAACGTGGTGTGGAAGAGCAAGGGCCCGATCCGCGCCCAACCCTGGAGCCCGTACATCCCGGGCAACGAAAGCAAGCAAGGCCTCTAAGGGAAACAGCAGCCATGCTCATCGCGGCAATCACACGCTTCTTGCGTCGTTCCCTCCTTGCATGGCTGCTTGCCATGCCGCTGCTTGCCGCCCCCGCGGCGGCGGCCGGCGTGGACCCGGCCCTGCTTGCGCCGCTGGCCGGCGACGACACCGACGCCAAGCTGCAAGCGATTGCCGCGTTGGGCCAACTGCCTGACCCCGCCGCCGCCGCGGTCTTGCAGGCGCTGGGCAACGACCAGCTCTACGCGACGGCCGACGGCCGCGTGCTGATCGGCGCGGACGGCACGCAAGCCACCGATCCCGTGACCGGCGCCTCCGTCGACCTACCCGCAGGCAGCGGCACCGTCAGCATCAACAACCGCCTGCGCCGCGCCATCGAGGCCGCGCTGGCGGGATCCCGCCTGTTCTCGGACAAGCCCGACGAACGCCTGGCCGCCGCGCGCCGGCTGCAGCAGACGGGCGACCCCGCGCGCCTGCCGATGCTGGAAAAGGCGCTGGCGTCCGAAAAGAACGAGGCCGTGCGCGACGCGCTGCTGATCGCGCAGGCCAACCTGGAATTGAAGAGCGCCGACCCGACCAAGCGGCGCCATGCCGTGGAATTGCTGGGTGCGACGCGCAATGCCGCCTTCCGCCCGACGCTTGCCGCACTGACGCAGGAACAGGGCGGTGTGTACGCCGAACCCGACGCCGGCGTGCGCGAGGCCGCCGTCAATGCCCTCAAGCAGATCGACCGCCACCTGGCCACGATCGAATGGGCCGGCAACCTGTTCTACGGCATCAGCCTGGGTAGCGTGCTGCTACTGGCCGCGCTGGGTCTGGCCATCACCTTCGGCCTGATGGGCGTCATCAACATGGCGCACGGCGAACTGCTGATGATCGGCGCCTACGTGACCTACCTGGTGCAGACCCTGTTCCGCGCGTGGTTGCCGGGCTGGCTGGACTGGTATGTGGTGGCCGCGCTGCCGCTGGCCTTCGCCGTCACGGCGCTGGTCGGCATGGCGCTTGAACGCACCGTCATCCGCTGGCTCTACGGCCGCCCGCTGGAAACGCTGCTGGCCACCTGGGGCATCAGCCTGATGCTGATGCAGGGCGTGCGCACCCTGTTCGGCGCGCAGAACGTGGAAGTGGGCAATCCCAGCTGGATGTCCGGCGGCATTACGGTGCTGGGCGGACTGGTGCTGACCTACAACCGGCTGGTGATCATCGGCTTCGCGTTCTTCGTGGTGTTCCTGGTTTGGGTGCTGTTGAACCACACGCGGCTGGGCCTGTTCGTGCGGGCCATCACGCAGAACCGGCGCATGGCCGACTGCGTGGGCGTGCCGACCGGACGCGTGGACATGCTGGCCTTCGGCCTGGGTTCGGGCATCGCCGGACTGGCCGGCGTGGCCCTGTCGCAGTTGGGCAACGTAGGCCCCGACCTGGGCCGCGGCTACATCGTCGATTCCTTCATGGTGGTGGTGCTGGGCGGCGTGGGCCAGTTGGCCGGCACCGTCATCGCCGCGATGGGCCTGGGCGGCGTCAACAAATTCCTGGAGCCCTACGCGGGCGCCGTCATGGCGAAGATCACCATCCTGGTGCTCATCGTGCTGTTTGTCCAAAAACGGCCGCAAGGCCTGTTCGCCCCCCGCGGCCGGAGCGTTGAATGAAACAGACCGCGCTGACCGATCTGAACCTGCTGGCCCGACGCCCCCTGTTTTCGGGCCGCGTCTGGACGGCCCTGGCCGTGGCCGTTGCCCTGCTTGCGCTGCTGCCGCTCTTGAACCTCGCGTTCCCGCCGGGCCATGCGCTACACGTGTCGGCCTATGCCGTGGCACTGCTGGGCAAGTTCATGTGCTACGCGATGGCGGCGCTGGCGCTGGACCTGGTGTGGGGCTACGCCGGCATCCTGTCGCTGGGCCACGGCCTGTTCTTCGCGCTGGGCGGCTACGCGCACGGGATGTACCTGATGCGCGCCATCGGCCGCGACGGGGTCTACCAGAGCGATCTGCCCGACTTCATGGTGTTCCTGGACTGGAAAAGCTACCCCTGGTATTGGTCCTTCACCGAACACTTCTGGTACGCCATGCTGCTGGTGGTGCTGGTACCGGGCGTGCTGGCCTTCGTCTTCGGCTACTTCGCCTTCCGTTCGCGCATCAAGGGCGTGTACTTCTCGATCATCACGCAGGCCCTGACCTTCGCCGCGATGCTGCTGTTCTTTCGCAACGACACCGGCTTCGGCGGCAACAACGGTTTCACCGACTTCAAGCGCATCCTGGGCTTCGACATCACCGCGCCCGGCACGCGCGCCGCGCTGTACTGGATCACGCTGGCGGCGCTTGCCGGCGCGCTGGTGCTGGCGCGAATGGTCACGCAATCGAAGCTGGGCCGCGTGCTGACGGCCGTGCGCGATGCCGAAAGCCGGCTGCGCTTCATCGGCTACGACCCGCTGGGTTTCAAGCTCTTCGTATGGACCTTGTCGGCCGTGCTGTGCGGCATCGCGGGCGCCTTGTATGTGCCGCAGGTGGGCATCATCAACCCCAGCGAGATGTCCACGGAGACCTCCATCGAGATGGTCATCTGGGTGGCCACCGGCGGACGCGGCACCTTGATCGGCCCCATCATCGGCGCCGGCGCGGTCAACGGTTTGAAGACCTGGTTCACCAGCGTGCTGCCCGAATACTGGCTGTATGCGCTGGGCCTGATCTTCGTGCTGGTGACGCTGTTCCTGCCTACCGGCATCGTCGGCCTGGCCCGCCGCGTGGCGGCCCGCTTCCAGGAGAACAAGGCATGACCAGCACGCACATCGAATCCGCCGCGCTGGACGGCGGCCCCAGCGGCGACGCCGGCTACGGCCGCGTCAGCCCCAAGGGCCTGGACACCAGCCACGGCGCCATCCTGTACCTGGAAGGCATCACCGTCAGCTTCGACGGTTTCAAGGCGCTGAACGACCTGACGCTGGATATCGGCGTGGGCGAGCTGCGCTGCATCATCGGCCCCAACGGCGCGGGCAAGACCACGATGATGGACGTGATCACCGGAAAAACCCGGCCCACGTCGGGCACCGCCTTCTTCGGCCAGAGCATCGACCTGTCGACCTTGAACGAGGCGCAGATCGCGCATGCCGGCATCGGCCGCAAGTTCCAGCGCCCGACCGTGTTCGAACAGCACACCGTTTTCGAGAATCTGGAACTGGCGATGAAGACGGACAAGCGCGTGCGGCCCACGCTGTTCTCGCGGCTGACGGGCGAACAGGCCGACAAGATCGGCGAGACGCTGGACCTGATCCGGTTGCGGCCCGAAGTCTGGCGGCCGGCGGGCCTGCTGTCGCACGGCCAGAAGCAATGGCTGGAGATCGGCATGCTGCTGATGCAGGAGCCGCAACTGCTGCTGCTGGACGAACCCGTCGCCGGCATGACCGACGCCGAAACCGAACGCACGGGCGAACTCTTGAACGAATTGCGCGGACGGCACTCGCTGATGGTGGTGGAGCACGACATGGATTTCGTCAACCAGATCGCGGGCGACGGCAAGGTGACGGTGCTGCATGAAGGCTCGGTGCTGGCCGAAGGACCGATGAGCAAGGTGCAGGCCGACCCGCGCGTGATCGAAGTCTATCTGGGGCGCTGACATGCTGGACGTAAGCACGATCAACCAATACTACGGCGGCAGCCATACGCTGCGCGGCGTATCGCTGTCGGTGCGCCAGGGCGAATGCCTGGCGCTGCTGGGACGCAATGGCGTGGGCAAGACCACTCTGCTGAAATGCGTGATGGGCGTGCTGCCTGTGGCCAGCGGCAGCATCCTGTTCGACGGCGCCGACATCACCCGCCTGGCGCCGCACCAGCGCGCCGCGCGCGGCATTGCCTATGTGCCGCAAGGCCGCGACATCTTCGCCCGGCTGACCGTGGAAGAGAACATCCTGATGGGCATGGCGACCCAGCCTGCGGCGCGCGCGCGCCGCATCAGGGAAGACGTCTTCGCGTTGTTCCCCGTGCTGAAAAGCATGCTGTCGCGGCGCGGCGGCGACTTGTCCGGCGGGCAGCAGCAACAACTGGCGATCGCGCGGGCGCTGGTGGCCGACCCCAAGCTCATCATCCTGGATGAACCCACCGAAGGCATCCAGCCGTCCATCATCAAGGACATCGCGCGGGTGATCCACATGTTGCGCCAACGCGGCGACATCGCCATCCTGCTGTGCGAACAGTACTTCGACTTCGCCCGGGAACTGGCGGACCAGTTCGTCGTGCTGTCGCGCGGCGAGGTGGTGGCCAGCGGCGACCGCGGCGCCATCGACGGCGAAGACGTGCGGCGGCACCTGTCCGTCTGAGCCTGCGGCAAAATGCCGCAGGCGGGCCGGGATATCGCGTGCAGGCCGCCGATCTGCTCCGATATAATCCGGCACCATGTGCTTCGCTTCCTTCCTGACCCGCCCCACCTTGTGGATCGCGCTTGCCGCGATCCTGTGGGCGTCGTTGGCGCCGTCGCTTGCACATGCCCTGAACCTGTCTCCGGGCGGCCACCACGCCCACCGCATCAGCGTCGACTACTGCGCCAGCGAAGGCGAAGCGCCGTCCACCCTGACGCTGGAAGTGCAGCACGACGGCAGCGACGACACGCAGGCCGACGCCCATGGCGACGGCCATCATTGCCCGCTTTGCCGCAACCCTCAGGCCGATGTGGGCATCTTGCCCGCGCCCGTGCCGGTGGTGCCCGCCCCCGTCGGCCGCGCCATCACCTACCCGCCGCTATTCTTCCTGGCGGCCAATCCCCTCCATGCCTGGAGCGCGGCCCAGCCGCGTGCGCCACCCGCGAACTGACCCGGCGCCGCACGGCCGCCTGATGGCGGAACCTGTCCGCGCCCGCCCGTCTTCGCCGCCGGCATATTGCGCCCGCGCGCTTTGCGCGCCCGGTCGCGTGCCGTCACCCAGACCCTTGCGACCGGCCTTGTGATCCGTGCCGCCCGCCTGCCCCCAGGCGGCGCACGGGGCGCATCGGCCGGCCCCCCGGTTCCAGACATGAAGAAAACGACTCGCTACACCCTGCTGCTGGGCGCGCTTGCCAGCGGCTCCGCCCAGGCCCTGACCACCGAACCCGCCGTGCAGACACTGGCCCCCACCACCGTCTACGGCGCCGGGCAGGCCGACCCCGCCCCCAACGGCCCGATCAACCTGGACGCGCGCGACAGCACCGGCAGCCGTCTGGGACTGACGCTGCGCGAAACCCCGGCCAGCGTCACGGTGATCTCGCGCGAGCAGATCGACGCCCGCGGATCGCTGAACACGCAGGACATCGCGCGCGGCATCCCCGGCGTGGACAACGCTTCGCCCCCCGGCAACGCCGGCGCCGTGAGCTACCGGGGCTTTTCCGGCGGCCAGGTCACGCAATTGTTCAACGGCATTTCGGTGCAGTACGACTCGGTTGCCGGGCGTCCGGTGGACAGCTGGATCTACGATCGCGTCGAGGCCATCGGAGGCCCCTCGACCTTCCTGTTCGGCGCAGGCGCGGTCGGCGGCGCGATCAACTACGTGACCAAGCTGCCCCAGCGCGACACCTTCTACGACGGCCAGTTCCGGCTGGGCTCGTTCGACAGCCGCCAGATCTCCGCGGGATTAAACCAGCAACTGGCTGGCGACCCCGGCGGCCGCGGCCACTACCTGCGTATCGACGCCAATACCGGGTCGAGTCACGGCTGGGTCGACGGCAACCATTCCCGCGCCAGCCAGATCGCGGCCTCGCTGCTGTCCGATCTGGGCGACGACGTGACCCAGACCTTCGCCTTCGAGTACCAGCGCGAACAGGTGGACCGCCCCTATTGGGGCACGCCGCTGAAAACCGGCGCAGGCGGCGTGGTGCAGGGCGCGGGCCGCATCCTGGACGGCACGCGATTCAAGAACTACAACGTCAACGACGGCCTGTACGAACAATCCGTGCTGTGGGCGCGGTCGTTGACCGAATGGCGCGCCGGTTCGAACCTGACATTCAAGAACACGCTCTACTACTACCGCGCCGAACGCGATTTCCGCAATCTGGAAAACTATCGCTTCAATGCCGGCAACAGCCTGGTGTTACGGTCCGGCGCGCTGTTGCAGCGCCACGAGCAAAGCCTGCTGGGCAACCGCGTGGAAGGCGTCGTCCGTTCGACGCTTGCCGGTCTGCCCAGCGACTGGTCGTTCGGCGCCGACATCAGCCAGAACAAGATCACGCGCTATCCCACCAGCCTGCCCGCCCAGGTGGATGCCGTGGACCCCTACGATTTTTCATCCGGCGACTTCTACGACATCCCCGGCATGACGCGTGGCCATTCCGCCGACCGCGACAACCGCATCCGCACGGTCGCGCTGACGTTGGAGAACCGCATCGAAGTGCTGCCCGGCGTGGCGATCGTATCGGCCTTGCGCAAGGACTTCATCGACCTGGACCTGACCAACCGCCGCGCCGTCACGACGGCGTCACCCGCCAGCGCGTCGCGCCGCTACTCGCCCCTGACCGGACGCCTGGGCGTGAACTGGGAGGTCACCCCCGAAGCCTCGCTGTATGCGCAGTACGCCACGGCGGCGGATCCCCCGTCGGGCCTGCTGGCCACCGCGTCGTTCGCCGACGTGCTGAACAACGACAAGCTCACCACGGGCACACAGGCCGAAGTGGGCGGCAAGTTCAATTTCTGGGACGGGCGGGGCTCGGCCACCGTGTCGGTCTATGAAATCAAGCGCAAGAACATGGCAACGTCCGACCCGGACAACCCCGGCGTCAGCGTGCCCGTCGGCGCGCAGTCGGCGCGCGGCATCGAACTGGCCGGTGGCCTGCAACTGACGCCCACGCTTTCCCTGCAAGGCAACGTGGCCTTCGTGGATCCGAAGTACGACGACTTCTCTCAATCGGTGGGCGGCGTCGCGGTCTCGCGCAATGGCAACGTGCCGACCAACACGCCCCGCCGCCTTGCCAACGTGTGGCTGGACTACGCCTTCGTGCCGGACTGGAACGCCAGCCTGGCGGCGCGCTACGTGGGCCGCACCTACGCGGACGCCGCCAACACGGTCTGGGCGCCGTCCTACACCGTGTTCGACGCGGCGCTGTCGCACCGGATCAACCGCAACCTGAACGTGACGGCCCGCGTGCGCAACCTGACCGACAAGGTCTACGCCGCCAACGCGACGCCGACGATGTTCTACCTGGGCGCGCCGCGCTCGGTGGAACTGACGGTACAGGCCCGCTTTTGACCGATCGACATCCAGATGCCATGAGCGCCACCTCGACAAGATCGCCCGCCCGCCCCGTCGGTCCGCCGCTGTCCACCCGCGCCAAGCGCTGGCTGTACCTGATCCACCGCTGGGCCGGCATTGTCCTGTGCCTGTTCTTCGCCATGTGGTTCGTAAGCGGCGTGGTGATGATGTACGTGGGCTATCCCAAGCTGACGCCGCAGGAACGCCTGACGCACCTGGCGCCGCTGGATGCCGCCGCCATCGCCGTCACTCCCGCCCAGGCGCTGGCGGCGGCAGGCGCCGACGTCCACAACGCCACCGGGCTGAGCCTGGCCGCCACCCGGGGAGGCGCGCCGGTCTACTCCGTCGCCGGCGGCATGCGCGAGGCGCCCCGGATCGTGGACGCCGCCACGGGCACCCTGCTGCCGCCTGCCGATGCCGAGGTCGCGCGCGCCGCCGCGATGGCCTGGTTCGGCGGCCGGTACGCCGCGCACTACCAAGGCGCCGTGATGGAAGACGTGTACACGCATTCCGGCGCGCTCAAGCCACACCGGCCGCTGCATCGCGTGGACATGGACGACCCCGACCGGACGCGGCTGTATATCTCGTCGGCGACAGGCGCCGTGGTGCTGGACGCCACGTTCAACGAACGCGTCTGGAATTATGCGGGCGCATGGATCCACTGGCTGTATCCGTTTCGGGGCAACGCACTGGACCCCTGGTGGCACGACATCGTGGTGTGGCTGTCGGTGGCGGGCGTGCTGGTGGCGCTGACGGGCACCGTCGTGGGCCTCCTGCGCTGGCGCTTTTCGCGGCCCTACGCCAGCGGCAGCCGCTCTCCCTACCGCGAACCCATGATGCGCTGGCACCACCTGAGCGGCTTGCTGTTCGCCGCCATCACCATCACGTGGATCTTCAGCGGGCTGATGTCGATGAACCCCTGGAAGCTCTTCACCAGCACGGCTGCGCCCTTGGACCGCGCGGCCTATGCCGGCGCGGCGGCGGGCGGGCCGCTGGCCTCGCCCCAGGCCCTGATCGCCGCCTTGCCCGCCGCGCCGCGCGAACTCGCCTGGACGCGCGCCGCCGGACAGGACGTGGTGCTGGCACGCGAGAT
>NZ_JABBJN010000086.1 GCF_012928505.1 Achromobacter sp. Bel
GTCGCGCCCGCGCGTTCCACCTGCTGCGAACCCGCGCCCACTTTCGTGACCGAGTCTTCGATCAGGCCCTTGATTTCCTTGGCCGCTTGCGCGCTGCGCTGCGCCAGCGAGCGCACTTCGCCCGCCACCACCGCAAAGCCCTTGCCCTGCTCGCCTGCCCGCGCGGCTTCCACCGCCGCGTTCAGCGCCAGGATGTTCGTCTGGAACGCAATGCCGTCAATGACCGACACGATTTCCGAGATCTTGCGTGAGCTGGCCGAAATGCCCTGCATCGTGCTGACCACTTCCGACACCGCCGAACCCCCGCGTTCGGCCACGTCCGACGCGCTGGCCGCCAACTGGTTCGCCTGGCGCGCGTTGTCCGCGTTCTGCTTCACCGTGGACGCCAGTTGCTCCATCGACGCCGCGGTTTCTTCCAGCGACGCTGCCTGTTGTTCCGTACGGCTGGATAGGTCCGTGTTGCCTGCGGAAATCTCGCGCGAGCCCACGTTGATCTCATCCACGCCGCGGCGCACCATCGCGACCGTGCGCGTCAGGCTTTCCTGCATGCGCTTGATGGCGCCGAACAGTTGCCCGATCTCGTTGGTGCTGCGCACCTCGATGCGGCCCGTGAAATCACCGCCGGCGATCTTGTCGAAGTGGTCACCCGCCTGATGCAGCGGACGCAGCACGGTGCGGTTGATGAAAATCCAGCAGCCCAGCGCCAGCACCAGCGCAATCGCCAGCATCGCAAGCGTGACCATGCGCGAAATGCTGTGATCCACTTCCGCCTGGACAACCAGTTCGTCGGTGCGCTTATCCAGGAATTCCAGCATGCCGTTGACGGCTTGGCGGAATGCCGTGTTGGCGGCGCTGCCGGCGTCGTTCAGATCCAGGTAATCCTGCACCGCCATCTTGGACAGTGCGGCGGCCTGGCGCCTGTAGACGTCGTCAAATTGCTTGTAGGCCGACTCCAGCTTGGCCACCAGCGCCTCGGAACCCGCCATGCGGGGTTCCTTGCGGAACGCGTCGAGCCATTTTGCGCCTTCCTGCATGAGGACGTCGGCGCGTTGGGTTTGCTCGTTGGCCTGCTCGGTCTTGCCTTGCTGCATGTCCATCAGCGACGTCGCCAGCAACAGCCGGCCACGCAGGAGGACCGCGTTGGCGCGGTTCAGCTGGGTTCCCTGATTGGAATAGGCGTCATTGACCTGCTCCAGCTTATCGTTGCTGGAGTTCAACCCCATCCAGGCCACGCCATTCGATATGAACATGGCGCCCGTGAAGAGCAACAGCACCAGGACGATACAGGTGCGAACTTTCAAATTGACAAGCATGAAATATCCGAGCGTTAAGCAACGTGAAACGACACTACCTACCCTGCACGCAACCACGGACGCCCCGGCCTTTGGCCAGTAGCGTCCGCAAGGGCGCAATTCTCCGCACGCGAGCGGTGCGGCGTGTGGGGTCCCGCCGCTTTACTTGCGGCTGAACAGACTGGACCCCTGAATGGTCATGAATGCCGCCGATGCGGCCTGCAGCGCCACCTGGCGCAGGGCAAGCTGGCTGGCGCCGGCGTAATAGTCCAGATCTTCCAGGTCGGACAAGGACTTGGCATAGGTCAGGCCCTTTTTCGTACCGGTCGCGTCCAGCGCGTCCAGCTCGTTCATGCGGGCGCCCACCGACGCCGTCACCGTCAAGACGTTGTCGTAGCTATTCGACAGCTTCTTGTTCGCCGTCGCCAACGCGTTGGTCACGCGGGCCGTCGCCACCGGGTCGTCGCTGCTCGGCGCGTCCAGCGCCGAGATCAGGTCATCCAGGGTCGAAAACACATCCATGTCGGTGGACTGGACATTGTCCACTTTGATGACATCGCCAGCCTTGGGCTCACCCGTCACCACCATCGAAACACCGCCGAAATCGATCGCCGTTCCCGGCGCATATGCCTT
Source organism: Achromobacter sp. Bel (assembly GCF_012928505.1). Lineage (GTDB taxonomy): Bacteria > Pseudomonadota > Gammaproteobacteria > Burkholderiales > Burkholderiaceae_B > Achromobacter. The sequence goes on from NZ_JABBJN010000086.1 coordinate 1,926, forward strand.
CGCCGGCTGGGACGGGTCGGGGACAATAACCGGATTCCCACCGTTGGCATCGGTCGTCGTCACGCGGAAACCCATCGCGCCCGTGGCGTCCGCCTCAAAGGTCACGGTGAAATTCTTGTCCAGATTCCCGCTGCCTGGCGTGACGGACACAGCGCTGAACTGTACCGTGCCGGTATTTGTAGCGGGGGTGGATGCGACGTACGCCTGCGAGCCGGGATTGGCACGGCCGAAAATGTCCACGCCCAAATCGCTGGTCGACAACTGGCGGCTCTGGTCGACCTGTATGGTGCGTTCACCGACCGAGCCGCTGTACTGGATCTTCCCGGCCGCATCCTTGGTGTAAGGCATGACGCTGCCGTCATTGCCCGAGAATAGGTACTGACCGCTACCGTCCGTCGTATTGGCCAGGCCCAGCAAGGCTTCGCGCGTGCTCTTGAGTGCCGTCGACAAAGTTTGGCGATCGCTGTCGGACATCACGCCGCCGGCCTGGATCACGCGAGTACGCGCTTCCTGCAGGGCATTCTTGATGGAATCCAGCGTGTTGCTTTCCTGGCCGAGATTCGTGTTGGCCGTCTGGCGGTTCATCGCGTACGTCGAATTGATGCTCTGCGTTTGCGCCACGCCGATAGCCAGTGACGCAGACAGGGGGTCATCCGCTGGCGTCAGGTACTTCTTGCCGCTGCCGACCTGCTCGACCAGGCGATTCATGTCGGATTCCTGAGACAGCACGCCGCTCAGGCCGTTCGTGTACATCATCGTGGTGCTCAGGCGCATGGTGCGACTCCGAAATTCTTTTTAATCATCACAATTCAACGGTCTGATCAGCCACGCAGGCCCAACAGCGTGTCAAAAACGGTGCTCGCTACATCGATGATGCGGGCGCTGGCCTGGTATTGCTCCTGATACAGCGACAAGCTCACGTACTCTTCGTTCAGGTTGACGCCCGATACGGACTGCTGCGCGGCGGCGGTCTGCTTGATCAGGTTGGCCTGCGCGGTGGCGGCCGACTTGGCCTGCGCCGTCTGCACCCCCACCGTGTTCACGACCTGCGCGAACATGTCGGTGGTGCTCATCGTGCCGTGGCCCAGGACCTTGGCGGTTTGCAACTGCGCCAGCTTCAGCGCGTTCTTGCCGTTGGCGTCGCCGCCCTCGGCGTCGGCCGCGGCGATGCGCTCCGGATCCTTGATCAGCACGTCGATATCGCGAGCGGCGTTACGCGTGGGCGACAACGACCACTTGTCGCCAGCCTGAGGCGGCGCGCTGATCGTCAGCGTCACGCCCATCTCGCTTTCCATGTTCAACGTCGCGTTCGGCGGCGTGCCGGTCGCCGGGCCGTTGAAGACCTGGGAGCCTTCCGGCATGCGCACGACCTGATAGTTCGTGCCGTCAAACGAAATTTCGTAGTCTTTCGCGTTGATATTGGACAGGTTCGTGAACTGGCCCGAAATCTGCGCGTTGCTCTTGTTCTGCGTGTTCGGGACGCCTTCCGGCGAAGCGACGCTGAAGAAATCCGTACCCGGGTTGCCGTTCTGGTCCAAGCCCTGCTTGTGCTGCTCGTTGAACGACATCGCAAGACCAACCGCCATCTGACCCAATTGAGCCTGCATGACGTCGAGCGAGGCCGAGCGGAACTGCAAGAGGCCGCCCAGCTTACCGCCCGTGACTTCGCTGTCGGCCAACTCGACCGACACCGTCTTGCCGGCCCCCGCCGGCAATGTATATGCCAGGACCGTCCGGCTAGCGTCTTTCGACGACGGCACCGCCTGCAGCGGATAGATGGTGGTGCCAGACAGCAGCGATTGACCGCCCTTTGCCAGCGAGATATTGATCTTGTCGCCTTGCTCATAGGTGGTGATGCCTACGAGCTGGTTCAACTCCGCCACCGCCAGGTCACGCTGGTCCAGCAGGTCGTTGGGAGGGCCATTGCCGGCCTTGCCGGTCGCCAGCGAAATCTGCGTGTTCAGATCATCGATCCGGGTCAGGTAGCTGTTGACTTGCTCGACCGTGGAGGTGATCTGCGTATTCAGGCCTTCGCGCTGATTCTGCATTTCCGTATAGGCCGAGCGGATCTGGGTGGCCAAGCTGTTTGCCTTACCCAACAGATCCTGGCGCGCGGCCGGATCGGCGGGCTTGCTGGCCACGGCATTCATGCTGGTGAAGAAGTTGGTCAGGCCCGGGGCGATACCGACCGTGCGGTCAGCGAACAGATTGTTGACCTGTGAGACTTGGTCCAGCTGCGCCTGTAACTGAGCACCGCTGCCCTGCGCGCCGACCAGCTGCTTGTACAAGAAGCTGTCGTAGCTGCGCACGACGGTGTCGACCTGGACGCCGCGGCCGATATAACCGTTGCTGGTGGCTTGCGCACCCGCGGTGGACGTCATGACGCGCTGACGGTTGTAGCCGACCGTGGTGGCATTGTTGATGTTGTGGCTGGTGGTGGCCAAACCCGCCTGTGCGGCGTTCAGCCCGCCCAATGCCGTTTTATACAAATTCATGCTGACAATGCCCCGTATGTAACCGCAGCTGTTATCTCTGGATACTCCATTAACGGCAGGAGATCGTCCAAATTTAGAGTCCTTCCAACATCTGGCGAGAATTTTCCACCCGCGTTGCCGCCCCGCGCAGCTGGCCCATGATGCCGATCAGTTTCTGGGCGTAGCGCGGGTCGGTCGCATACCCGGCGTCCTGGATCTTGCGCGCGGCGTCGATCTCGTTGCGCGCCTGCGTGACCGCTTCGTAGCGCGGACTGTTGCCGATCAGGCGCGCATAGTCCGAGAACGATTCCTCATAGGAGGCGTAGGCGCGGAAGGGTTGCGTCACCTTTTTCGCGACGCCGTCTTCGTATTCGGTGGTCAGCACGTTGACGACCTTGCCCTTCCAGCTGGCGCCCGCCTTGATGCCGAACAGGTTGTAGCTGGTGCTGCCGTCGGCATGCTTGATCTCGCGCTGGCCCCAACCCGACTCCAAGGCCGCCTGGCCCATGATCAGGCGGGCGGGCACGCCGCTTTGCTGCGACGCCAGATTGGCCGCGCGCGACATCTTCGACACGAAGGCCACGACATGTTCCGGCGCGCCCTCGGCGGCGGCCAGCGCGCGGTCGCTGGCGCGGTTGTTGCGCATCACGTTCAGCAGCGCCGACACTTCGCGCGAGCCGCCCGTGCGGAAATCCAGGTCGCCGCCCTGCCCGATCGCGCGGACGGCGTCGTCGGACACGTCGGCGGGCTTGCCCTGCTGCATCTGCGCCAGGATGGACTGCGACAGCCCGATCCCCGGCGTCGCCAGGTGCAGCGCCAATTGCTCGTCCGCCATGGATTGCAGCATCTGCGTCTGCTGCGAGTCGAACAACCCTTCCTTGGGCGTCGCCTCGCGCATGCGCTTGACCATCATCTGCAGGAACAGGGCCTCGAACTGCTTGGCGACCTGCTTCTGCTGATCCGTGCCCTCGGGGTCTTTCTTGACGTCCCGCTTCAAGTCCGACAGGCGGCCCATGTCGAACACGGAATCTTGCCGGGCGGCGCCCCGGGACGCGTCATTTGCGACAGCCATCGTCAGATGATTTCCAGTTCGGCGCGCAAAGCGCCCGCCGTCTTCATGGCCTGAAGGATGGCCAGCAGGTCTTGAGGCGTCGCGCCCAGGGCATTCAGGCCCTTGACCACGTCAGCCAGATTGGCGCTGGTGCTTACGCGTTGCAGCGAGCCGTTGTCCTGGCGCACTTCGATCTGGGTATTGGGCACCACCACCGTCTGGCCTTCCGTGAAAGGCGTGTCCGGCTGCGATACCTGGTTCTGGCGGTTGATGATGACCGACAGGTTGCCGTGCGCCACGGCCGCCTCTTCGATCATGACCGTGCGGTTCATGACGACCGAGCCGGTGCGCGCATTGATGATGACCTTGGCCACCGTCGGGGCGCGCGCCACTTGCAGGTCTTCGACCAGCGACAGGAAACGCGCTTGCGACGCCTGCTCCATCGGCGTGCGCACCTGCACCACCCGCCCGTCCAGCGCCGTGGCCGTGCCTTGCCCGAATTTCTTGTTCAACGCCGTCGCCACGTTCTGCGCCGTGCCGAAGTCAGTATTGTTCAGTTCCACATGGATGTACCCGTCGCGCGAAAACGTGGTGGGCACGCCGCGTTCGACGATGGCGCCCGCGCTGATGCGGCCGCCGTTCAACTGGTTGATCTGCACGCTGGAGCCGCCTGCGGAAGCGCCCGCGCCGCCCACCAGGATGTTGCCCTGGGCGATGGCATAGACCTGGCTGTCCGCGCCCTTCATCGGCGTCATCAGCAAGGTGCCGCCACGCAGGCTTTTGGCATTGCCCATGGACGACACCACCACGTCCAGCGTCTGGCCGGGCCGGGCGAACGCCGGCAGCGTGGTCGTCACCATGACGGCCGCCACGTTCTTTAATTGCATGTTGCTGCCGGCGGGCACTGTAATGCCCAGTTGCGACAGCATGTTGGTCAGGCTTTGTTGCGTGAACGGCGTCTGGCGCACCTGGTCGCCGCTGCCGTCCAGCCCCACGACCAGGCCGTAGCCGATCAGCTGGTTGCCCCGCACGCCCTGGATCGTCGCCAGGTCCTTGAGCCGTTCGGCCTGGGCCGCGCCGGCGCCGGCCGCGAGCCCGACCGCCACGCAGACGCGGGCGAACAGGGACAGCAAGGCGGATATCGGAGTCGGTTGTGTCATAGTCAGAACGGCGAAGCGATCAGGAAGAAGCGTTGCAGCCAGCCCATGGTCTGGACTTCGTCCATGACGCCCTTGCTGCGGTACTCGATACGGGCGTCGGCCACCTGAGTGGACGACACGGTGTTCGTTCCGGTAATGGAACGCGGATCCACCACCCCGGCGAAGCGCACGTACTCGCTGCCGCGGTTGATGGCGATCTGCTTTTCGCCGGCCACTTGCAGGTTGCCGTTGGACATCACGCCCACGACCGTGGTGGTGATGGTGCCGGTAAACGCGTTGTTGGCCGTGCTGTCGCCCTTGCCCTGCGACACGTTGCCGCCCTTGGCGTCGGTATTCAGGTTCGCGCCCGCCCAACTGTCCATGAACGACGGCGCCGCGGCGATGCCGAGCGTGGCCGACCCCGTGCGGTTGGTGTTGGTCGCCACGTTCTTGGAGGCGTTGGTCCGCTCGTTCAGCACGATGGTGACGATATCGCCCACATTGCGCGGCCGGCGGTCCTCGAACAAGGGATAGTTGCCGTAGGTGGTCGGCTGATAGATCGAACCCGTAGGCTGCGCCATGGGCATCGGCGGCGGCGGTGGCGCCGCCGTCGTCGGCCCGGTCACGATCGGCTCGGGCGGAATCATGGCGCAACCGGCCGCCAGCATGGCCAGCGCCGCAACAAATACCAGACGCAGGACAGACATGGGCATCACAGTTGGGACAGGCGGGCCAGCATCTCGTCGGAGGTCTTGACGGCCTTGCTGTTCATTTCGTAGGCGCGTTGCGTGGTGATCATGTTGACCAGTTCTTCGGCAACGTTCACGTTGGACGTTTCCACGTAGTTCTGCATGATCGACCCTGCACCGTCCACGCCGGGTTGCAGCAGGTTGGCCGGACCCGACGCGTCCGTTTCCAGGTACAGGTTTTCGCCGATGCTCTGCAGGCCCGTGGGGTTGATGAAGGTGGCGATCTGCAATTGGCCGATCTGCACGTTCACGCCGGCGGCGCCGGGCTGCGTTACCGAAACGATGCCGTCCTTGCCGATCGAGATCGACAGCGCATTGTCCGGCACGTTCATCGGCGGCTGGATCACGTAGCCGCTGACGGTCGTCAGCTGGCCGTTCTGATCGCGCTGCAAGGCGCCGTCGCGGGTATAGGCCTGGGTGCCGTCAGGTAGCTCGATCTGCAGGAAGCCACGGCCATTGATGGCGATGTCCATTTCGCCGCCGGTATTGTTCAGGTTGCCCGACGTGTGGATGCGCTCGGTCGCGGCCACGCGCGCGCCCGTGCCCAGTTGCAGGCCGGACGGCAGTTGCGTGGCATCGCCCACCTGGGCGCCAGGCTGGCGCAGCGTCTGGTACATCAGGTCCTGGAACACGGCGCGGCCGCGCTTGAACCCGTTGGTGGAGACGTTGGCCAAGTTGTTGGAAATCACGTCCATGGAGGTCTGTTGACCTTCCAGGCCCGTTTTGGCAATCCACAACGAACGCATCATGATGAAGTACTCCTGGTGCCGCGGCCTGGCCGCGCGCGAAAATTGTTTAAATCAATCCGCTGGATCAGCCGACGGACAAAATGCCGTTGGCGCGCTCGGCGTTGCGGTCCGACTGCTGGACCACCTGCATCTGCTGCTCGAACCGGCGCGCGTTCTCGATCATGCCCACCATCACCTTCATGGGATTGGTGTTGCTGCCTTCCAGCACGCCGGACAACACACGCAGGGCGGGGTCGGCGGGCGCCGGCGGCGCGGGCTGGCCGTTCACGGGCGCCAGGCGGAACACGCCGTCGTCGCCATGCACCAGCTGCGCATTGTTCGGGTTCGCCAGCTTGATCCGGCCCAGGTTCAGGATGTTGTTCGGACCGTCGCCCGCGCCGATAGCCGTGATCGTGCCGTCCGACGTGATCGTCAGCGCGGCCTGGTCCGGCACATCGATCGGGCCGCCCTGGTCGGACAGCACCGGCTGGCCCAGCGAGGTCTGCAGCAGGCCGTTGATGCCGACCTGCAGGCTGCCGCCGCGGGTGTAGGCTTCGCCCTGCGGCGTCTGCACCGCGATCCAGCCGTTCTCGCTGGCCAGCGCCACGTCCAGGTCCCGACCCGTGGTCTGCATGGTGCCCATCTGGAAGCTGTTGCCGGGCGTGGACGCCACCGTCGAAACGCGCGTAGGCAGACTCACCCCGTCCGTCATCGGAACCGACCGGTACAGCGCGATCTGCTCGCGAAAGCCCGTCGTGTTCACGTTGGCCATGTTGTTGGCCAGCGCGGCCTGATGCTCGGTGATACGCGCTGCGCCATTCATGGCGGTGTAGATGATTCTGTCCATTGCCTATTCCGTCGGTGTCGTCGCTGGCCTGTCCGGCTTTACTTCAGGTTCATCAGGACTTGCATGATTTCGTCCTGGGTCTTGATGGTTTGCGAATTGGCCTGATAGGTGCGCTGGGCGATGATCATGTTCACCAGTTCTTTGCTCATGTCGACGTTGGACGCTTCCGTCGCCTGGCCCACCACCTTGGACATGCCGTTGGTGCCGGGCTGGCCCAGGATCGGCTGGCCGGACGCGGCCGTTTCGGTCCAGGCGTTGTTGCCCACGGGCTGCAGGCCCTGCAGGTTCGAGAAGTCGGCCAGCACAATGGTGCCCACGACTTGCGTTTCGCCGTTGGTGTAGCTGGCAACCAGGCTGCCGTCGCCGCCGATGTTGATGCCGCTGAATTCGCCAGACGTGTAGCCGTCGGGTTTGGCGACCAGCTTGTAGTTGCCGCCGTACTGCGTCGTACCGGTGTAGTTCATGGCGATGCTGAGCGGATCGGCCGGGGTGGTGGCGCCGCCGGGCTGCGCGAAGCTCAGGGTCACGACCGGGGCACTGGTCAGCGCGCCAGCATTGTTGAACGTGAACTTCTGCGGATTGCCCCACGTGCCGCCCAGCTCGGTGGTCGGCGCCATGGCCTTGCCGTCCATCGTGTAGTACACGTCATAGACGCTGCCGGACGCGTCCGCCGGGCGCTTCACGAAGTACTGCATCACCTGGTGCGAGTTGCCCAGCGAGTCGAACACCGTCATGGGCGACGCGTTGGTGTAGCTGTTGGAGATCGTCGGGTCGAACGGACGGCCGATTTCGGTCACGGCCGCCGTGTAGTCCTTGTAGCCCGGGACTTGAGTCACGTCGCCAGTCGTCACCACGCCAGCGGCATCCACGGTGATCAGGTTGGGCGCGGCGCCATAGGTGCCCGCCGGCGGCGGGGTCACCCAGGTCAGCGCACCGGTCGCGCTGCGCGTGAAGGTGTATTGCGTGGCGGGCGAAGGCGGCGCGGTGCCGGTCATCGTGACCGAGCCATTCACCGCCGGCGACGTGACCGTGTCGGTCGTGTAGATAACCTTGGCGTTCGCGTCCAGGTTGGCGACCGTCGTGCCCGTGCCGGTGGCCTTGGGCGCCACGTTGGCGGTAGGCAACTGCAGCTCGGTCGGGTTCGCGCCGATGGCGCCGGCCGGGTAACCCGTCATGCGGTAGCCCTGCGCATTCACGATGAAGTTGTTCTTGTCGACCAGGAATTCGCCGTTGCGGGTGTACATCACCGCACCGCTCTGGTCGGTCACGCGGAACATGCCCTTGGCGCCGTCGATGGCGATGTCGTATTCGCCGCCGCCGCCCTGCACGGTACCCACCGTGAAGCGCTGGCTGATCGCCGCCACCTTGACGCCCAGACCCACGCGCGAGCTGGCGTAGACGTCAGCGAATGATGCAGTCGACGACTTGAAGCCGACGGTGCCCGAGTTGGCGATGTTGTTGCCGATCACGTCCAGGTTCTGCGATGCGGCGTTCAAGCCGCTCAATCCTTGTCCGAAGCCCATGTTTTCTCTCGCTAATCTTTATCTAGTGAAGCCGCCGCACACGCGCCAGCGCCGATTCAAATCCGCCCGATTCAGGCGCCGATAACCTTACGCACGTCCAGCATGCTGGTCTGGCCGTCCAGGCCCAGATCCAGACGCAAGCCGTTAGTGGAATACGCCACGCTCTTGACCTGGCCGTAGCTCAGCACTTCCGCATTCACCTTCTTGCCATCACCATCGGTAGCCAGCACGGACACGGTGTACGCGCCTGCGTCCAGGGCGACGCCGCTGTCGTTCTTGCCGTCCCAGTTCAGGGTGTAGACACCGGTCGTCTGCTCGCCCATTTCAATGGTGCGCACGACAGCGCCATTCGAATCCGAAATGCGGACCTGCACCTTCTGCGCGTCGCCTTGCAGGTCCAGGCCGTAAGGCGTGACCACGCGTTCGGCGGCGTTCTCGCCATCCACGCCGACCTTGACCTTGGTGCCCGGGATCAGCACGCCCTTGCCGATCATCGCCACGGCGTTCATCGACTGGGACACGTCGATCTGGCCGCTGATGGCCAGCATCGTGTTCTTCAGGTTGGTGATGCCTTCCACCGTGGAGATCTGCGCCAGCTGCGAGGTCAGCTCGGCGTTCTGCATCGGGTTCAGCGGATCCTGGTTCTGCAACTGCGTCACCAGCAGCTTCAGGAACTGGTCCTGCAAGCCCTGCGCCGTGCTGGAGCCGTTGGCGCCGCTTTGCGCCAGGCCCAGGCCGGTGGTGCTCGTGTTTTGGTCGACGGTGGTCATGAATTCACTCTGTCAGGAAATTAGGATTGACCGATGGTCAGCGTCTTTTGCATCAACGCCTTGGCGGTGTTGAGCACCTCGACGTTCGCCTGGTAGGACCGCGATGCCGCGATCATGTTGACCGTTTCGGCTACCGGGTCGACGTTGGGCATGCTGATGTAGCCCTGGGCGTCGGCCAGCGGATGCTTGGGGTCGTAGACCTGCTTCAGGGGCGACGGGTCCTGGATGACGCCGGCCACCCGCACGCCGCCGATCTCTTGCCCCATCGCCTGCCCGGCAGCCGGGTTGACCTGGAACACGACCTGGCGGGCACGATACGGCTGGCCGTCCGGACCCACGACGCTGTCGGCGTTGGCCATGTTGCTGGCCGACACGTTCATGCGCTGCGATTGCGCGCTGAGCGCCGAACCGGCGATATCGAAAATGCTCAACAAGGACATTGCCTGTCGCTCCCTTTATGGATCAATCCTGAATGGCGGTCTGCATGGTCCGGATGCGGCCGGAGATCATCTGCATCGTGCTCTGGTAGTGCAAGGTGTTGTCGGCGAACTGCACGCGCTCGATATCCATGTCCACCGTGTTGCCGTCCATGCTGGGTTGGTACGGCAGGCGGTACAGCAGCTCGGTCGGCCCCTGGGACACGGCCTTGGCCGGAATGTGGCGCGCCGACGTCAGCGCCAGCGAGGTGTCCGGCAGGCGCTTGGAGCCTTCCATGGCCGTCTGCATCGCGGCTTTGAAGTCAAAGTCGCGGGCCTTGTAGTTGGGCGTGTCGGCGTTGGCGATGTTCGACGACAGCACTTCCTGACGCTGCGCGCGCAGCCCCAAGGCCTGCTGGTAGAACCGGAAATCTTCGTTAAGCCTGTCTAGCATCGTGGCGCCTTCCTGCGTTGCAATACGGATAGAGCAAGGGACGCCGGACACACCGTTATCCCATTGGATGACGGCATCATAGGGGCCGGCGGCAAAACACAATCAGCCAAATAACCCGCCATTTCTCATCCAATTCACGTATTGCCGAACGCCACGGACTCCTACAATTCATCCATCATGAAAATCTCCGCACGACACCTCCGCGCGCGCGCCGGCTGCCTGATCGCCCTGGCCCTGACCTCCTTCGGGACCGTCCAGGCCCAGGACGCCGCCAGCCAGGCGCCCGAGGCGATCGCCGTCGCGGCGCACAGCTATCTGCTGGACCAATTGGCCGGTCTGCCCGGCCAGCCCGCCATCACCATCGACCCGCCGCGCGCCGACCGCCTGGCGCCCTGCGATGCCATGTCCCCATTTATGCCGTCGGGCATGAAGCTGCGGTCGCGCATGACGGTCGGCGTGCGCTGCAACGCGCCCAAGCCCTGGACGACCTATGTGCAGGCGACCGTCAGCGTCCCCGGCTACTACTACGTCGCCTCAAGGATGATCTCGGCCGGCCAGGCCTTGACGCCGGACGACCTTTCCCCCCGGGACGGCGATCTGGTTTCGCTTCCGCCCGGCGCCATCACCGATCCACAAACCGTCGTCGGCATGACGGCCGCCTACCGCATCAATGCGGGGCAGCCGGTCCGGGGCTCGTCGTTGCGCAACGCGCAGTCGGTCGTCCGCGGCACGAACGTCCGGATCAATGCGCGCGGCAACGGCTTCGTGGTCAGCAGCGACGGCCAGGCGCTGGACAACGCCGCGCCCGGTGCGATGGTCCAGGTGCGCACGGCCAGCGGTCAGGTGGTCAGTGGCGTGGTCCGGAATGCGGGACTGGTTGAAATACAACTGTAGGTAATGTTACAAATCGCGCTGCGCCAGCTGACGGCCTGCCCTAAAGTTCGTTCCGGCCCTGCCGTTACAGAGACATAAGTAGGCGGATCCGTCGCAAACCGACCCAGGACGCCCTGCGGAGAAAACCTTGAAAATCAATTCGACCACCAACCGGCCCATTTCTGCCGACGCCGTTGCCCAACGCCCGGATTCCGCGGTGGCGCAGGCCTATGGCGCCAGCAATGGCAGCGGTTCCAGCAGCTCGCAAGTGGCGCTGAGCTCGGCGTCGCGCAAGATGCTGGCCCTGCAAGACGGCTCGAACGACATCAACGTCGAGCGCGTGGCCGCCATCCGCGCCGCGATCGCATCGGGCCAATTGAAGATCGATACCGGCAAGATCGCCGACAGCCTGATTGCCAGCGCCCGCGATCTGCTGAAGTAACTCTCCGCCCACCGCCCTACCGCCTTCGAAGCATGACCATGAACCCCGTCGATTCCCTCCAGTCCTGCATGCGGCAGGAAGATGCCCTGATCACCGAGTTCTCCGCCATCCTGGAAGAAGAGACCGAAGTGCTGGTGGGCCCCGGGAACGTCGGCGCGCTGCAAGCCCTCACCGAACGCAAGGGGCGCATCGCCCAGCAATTGGTCGACCTGAGCGAGACCCGCGACGGCCTGCTGTCTGAAATCGGCCTGCCCAACGGGCATGCCGGGACCGAACAGGCCGCCGTGCTGCACCCGCAGCTGTCCGGGATCTGGCAGGCACTGCTGACCAAGTCCGCGTCGGCCAATGAAATCAATATGCGCAACGGCGCCCTGATCGACGTGCACCTGCGCTATACCCAGCAATCGCTGGACGCGCTGCGCAACATCAACGGCGTGGGCGTCGCCACCACCTATGACGCGTACGGGCGCGGCGCCCGCGGCACGCCGGGGCGCAAGCCGATCGTGGCGGGCTAAGCCCCCTCCTTCGTTGCGGGCCCAAGCAAAAGGCGGCGCAATGCGCCGCCTTTTGCTTGGGCCCGCCCCTCAGGGAGATCAGGCGCCGCCTGTCATCTCCAGCATCGCGAACATCTTCAGGACCGCCACGGGCAGCATCCGGCCCGACAGCTTGCGCTCCGATCCCACGATCCCCGACAACGGCCCGCGCACCACATCGGCGGACGGCGAATGCGCCATCTGCCAGCAGGCGGCGCCCAGTTGGCCGGCCATCAGGGACTGGCGCGCCAGGGTATGCGCGCCATCGACGGCCGGCAGCGCCTGCCACGCGTTGGCCATATAGCGAAAGCCCACACGCGCCTCGTCCTGCAGCACCAGCCAGCGCGCCACGGTGGCGGCATCGGCTTGCGCCGCCGGCAGGTTCGTCAGGCCGAACAGCTGTGCGGCAATCTCCCCGCTGTCCGTATCGATCATCCGGGCGCACACCAGACGAATCGGCGCCCCGCCGCTCTTGCCCGGCAACGCCACCTCGGTGCCCGAGGCCCACAGCGCCAGCGGCACCCGCTTGCCGGCCTTATCGGCCAGCAAGCCGGGCATGTCGCCCGGTTGGCCCACCGGCAAATAACCGACGCTCTTGCCGACCGCGTTCAGGTTCGTCGGGCATTCGTCCTGGATCACGCGCATGCCGCCCGGGCAGCGCGCCACCCAGGATGCGCCCTGCCCGCTCAGCGATTGCCACAGGCCGGTCGTGCCGGCCTCCAGCATGTGCACCAGCGGCAGGCGCGGTAACTGCTCGCCCAGCCAGCGCACGCGCGCTTCCAACGCCAGGCCGGCGTCCGGCTGGCCCGAGGCCGCGGGTGCGAACGACGTCAGCATGCCGTGCGCCAATGCCAACTGTTGCGCAGGCGCGGCCAAGGCGGCGCCGCGGTCGCTCATCAGCAGGGAGCCCAACAGCGTGCCGCCAGGCAGGCCTTCGCCCTTCATCGCGGTCTTGCCATGCATGACCAACAAGTGGCGGTGGCAGGTGGCAGAGAATTCACGCCGCACCATCGCAAGCGGCGCTTCGCCCAGCGCAGCCAGGCTGGCGCCCGCGCCGTCGCCCACATAGTCACGCCAGGAAGCGCGTGCTTGCGCGCACGCCGGATCGCTGTCCAGCATCGCGATCGTGTCATCCAGGTTCTGCGCCGCCGTGATGGAGGCCGAGCCGCCCTGCGGACGCAAGATCGCGGAGGCCAGCAACTGCCGACGGCGCGCCGGATCCACGGCCTCGGCGTCGCGGGCGGCCGGCGCCAGGGACGCCAGGTCCGCCTCGCTGGGCGTGTACAGCGCGCGGGCGCGCTCGACCATCGCGAATGCGCGGTCGATCAGCACGTCGGCGCGCGCCAGCTCCATGTGCTCGGGCACTTTCTGCCCGACCGACATGTAGTGGATCGGCAGGCGGTGGCGGATCGCCGTGTCCAGCGCCGCGCCCAGCCGGGTCGCTTCATCCAGTTTGGTGATGATGCAGCCGGCCACATCCTCGCCCACACCGTTGCGGTAGGCATGGGCCACTTCGTCCAACGTGTCGCCCTGGCTGGCGGCATTCAGCACCAGCAGGCGGCGCACCGGCTTGCCGGCGTTGCACAGCATGGAGGCCTGCTCGGCCACCAGGCGATCGCGCTGGCTGATACCGGTGGTGTCGATCAGCACGATCTTGCGGTTGCCCAGTTCGGCCAGGATGCGGCGCAGTTCGGCGGCGTCCCGCACCGAGTGCGCCGGCACGCCCATCAGGCGGCCATAGATCTGCAATTGTTCAAGCGCGCCGATCCGGAACAAGTCCGTGGTCAGCATCGCGACCTGATCGCGGCCTTCGCGGGCGACGCAACGGGCGGCCAGTTTCGCCAGCGTGGTGGTCTTGCCCACGCCGGTCGGGCCGACCAACGCATACACGCCACCGGCCAGGAATTCATCTTCGGACGCGACGACCGGCAGGTGCGTCACCAGTTCGTTGCGAGCCCAGGCCTGGGCGGCATCGGCCGCCATGCCTTGCGGAAGGCGTTCCACCAGGGCGCGGACCAGCTTCGTGCTGAAGCCGGCGTCCAACAAGCTGCGGAACAGCGCCGCGGCGGCGGGTTCGCGGCCTGAGCCGGGACGGCCGCCCCACAGCAGGCCGTCCATGCGGGTTTCCAGCGCGCCGCGCAAGGCGCTGATGGCATCTTGCAAACCCGCCGCGGTATCGGTCGGCAGCGCGGCGGCCGGCATGGCCGGCGGCTGGCGCAACGGCGCATCCGGCATTCGGGCCATGGACGGCGCGGCGATTGGCGCCGACATGGCGGGCGTCTGCATCGCGG
>NZ_JABBJN010000087.1 GCF_012928505.1 Achromobacter sp. Bel
GCTCTTCCGATCTCGGCGGCGCGGGCGGCTGCGGCGGCCAACGGCAGCGATGTGCCGGAGGGCCTGGCGGAAGGCGGATTGTGGGCCGCCGAGGGCGGGCTGGCGAAATGGGAAGGCGCCAAAGCCGCCAAGTCCAGCGTCGAGAACGGCCGCCAGGTAGTCACGATCGAGCAGACGCAATCGCGCGCCATCCTGAATTGGGACACCTTCAACGTCGGCCGCAACACGACCGTGCAATTCAAGCAGGGGGCGGACGACGCGGTGCTGAACCGCGTGGTCGGCGCGTCGGCCAGACCCAGCCAGATTCAGGGCGCGATCAAGGCGGACGGCACCGTGATGGTGGTGAATCAGAACGGCGTGATCTTCACCGGCACCAGCCAGGTGAACGCGCGCAATCTGGTGGCGGCGGCGGCCACGATCACGGATGCGCAGTTCCGCGATAAGGGGCTTTACGCGGACAACGGCGCGCAGCCAACATTCCAGGACGCGCTGGGCCGCGTCGAGGTGCAGGCGGGGGCGCAGATCCGGACGGCGGCGCCAACGGCCTCCACCACGGGTGGCGGCTATGTGCTGCTGCTGGGCAAGGAAGTATCCAACGCGGGGTCGATCGATACGCCAGCAGGCCAGGCGCTGCTGGCGGCCGGCGACAGCTTCGTCATCAAGCGCGGCCAAGGCACGTCCGGCAACCTCGTGTCCACCACGAAGGGCAATGATGTGACGCCCGCGGGCCTGCCCGGCAAGGTCGACAACACGGGCCTGATTCAGGCCGCCTTGGGCGACGTGACCCTGACGGGCGGCGACGTGGGGCAGCGCGGCGTGGTGTTGTCGAGCACGTCGGTCGATACGCGTGGCACGGTGCACCTGACCGCGACGGGCACGGACGGCCGGATCACGGTGGCCGAGAACAGCACCACGGCGATTCTGCTGGACCGCAGCGGCGCGCTGGCGCTGGACAGCCAGCGCGACGGCCTGCGCGTGCCGCCGGCGGTGCAAAGCGATTCACCATTGTTGGCAGCGGGCGCCGATCGGCGTGAACTGTCGCGGGTGGAGATCAGCAGTTCGGGCACGGTGGATTTCGCGGCGGGCTCGATCACGCTGGCCACCGGCGGGCAGATCGCTGTCCAGGCCACGCAGCGCAGTCTGCTGCGCGATGGCGCGGTGCTGGACGTATCGGGCGCGGTGGGCGTGCCCGTCGCGATGGAAAACAACAATCTCAAGATCAACGTGCAGGGCAACGAGCAGCGCGACGCGCCCGTCAACCGGGACAGCGGCAAGCTCAACAACAACGATGTCTGGGTCGATATCCGAGACCTGGTGCTGGTGCCGGCGGGTACGAACGGCTACGCGACCGACCGTTGGTATACGGCCGGCGGCCTGCTGGAAGTCAGCGGCTACCTGGGCACGCAAGGGCACGCCGTCAACGAATGGATGGCGCAGGGCGGTAACGTGGAATTCACCGGCGCAGATGTCGTGACGCGCGCCGGTTCGCAGATCAACCTGTCGGGCGGCACGCTGGACGTGCAAGACGGCATGATCCGCCAGACGTGGCTGCGCGGCGTGGACGGCAGGCTGTACGACGTGTCGCGCGCGCCGGGGGACCTGGTCTACACGGGCCTGTACAAAGGGTACGAGGCGCAGAGCGAACGCTGGGGCCAGACGCGCTATTTCTACAACCCGCTGATCGCACCGCGCGAGCGTTTCGAGACCGGCTATACCGTCGGGCGGGATGCGGGCCGCCTGGTGATCGGCACGCGTAGCGCGGTGCTGGAAGGCGAACTGATCGGCACCACGTTCCAGGGCGACCGGCAGAACGCCGCGGCGCAGGCCGGCCTGGATGGCTACCAGCAATCGCAGCGCGCGGCGGCGCGCGGCGCGCAACTGGTGGTGGGTACCTACACGCCGTACTACAGCAAGGCCACGGGCGCGCTGCAGTACGTGCTGGGACGTGCCGACGGCACGGTCGATCAGGTGGTGCTGTCCGACCGGGTGGCGGCAGTCGCCGCCGGCCTGGATCTGGACACGGCGCTGCCCGGCGACCGCACGGGCATCCTGCAGCTGGATACGACGCGGCTCAATGGCGTTGGCCTGGGCGCCGTGAGGATCGCCGCAGGCGCCATCGCGGTGCAATCGGATTTGACGGTGGCTCCGGCGGGCGACATCACGCTGTTCGCGAACAACCTGGCGGTGGACGCCGTGCTGACGGCCAACGCCGGCAGCATCCGGCTGGGCAATGTGCTGCTCCAGGCCACGCCCGGCGGCATGGCCGACACGACGGCCGGGGCGGCGAACGCGGGCGGCGGGCTGACCGACGACCGGCTGACGCTGGGCGCGCGGGGGCGCCTGGACACGTCGGGCCTGTGGGCCAACCTGGCGCTGGCGCCGGGGCAGACCGCCGCCATGCCGTACCTGAATGGCGGCAGCGTGTCGCTGCGCAGCTCACTGGATATCGACCTGCAAGCCGGCAGTGTGATTGATGTGGGCTCGGGCGCCGCGCTGCGCGCTGCGGGCAAAGTCACGGGAGGCAAGGGCGGCAATGTGACCGTGGAAGCGGTGGCGGGCGGCACTGCCACCGGCGGCCGGCTGGTGCTGGACGCGGAACTGCGGGGCTACGGCGTCGAGGGCGGCGGCACGCTGGCCGTGACGGCGGGCAAGGTCGTGCTGGGCACCAAACCGGCTGACGCCGGCGACGACGTGCTGGCGCTGGCGGCGCCGTTGTTTCAGCAGGGGTTCTCGCGTTACGAGATCACCGGCAGTCGCGGCGCCTCGGTGGCCGAGGGCGCGCGCATCGACGTGTCGATGCCGGTGTACCGTCCGGTGACCGACGCGATGGGGCTGGCGACGGGCGCGCCGGCCCGCGCGGCATTGGAAACCTGGCAACCGCCGGTCTACCAGCACGATCCCGTGGCCGGCTCGGTGACGCGCCGCCGCGGCGCCAGCCTGTCGCTGCAAAGCGGCCGCAGCCTGTCGCTGCCGGGAGCGGACGCCGATGCGGCGTTGCTTGTCGGCCGTGGCGCGCAGGTCAATGTGGACCCGGGGCAGGCGATCCAGCTTCGCGGCGCGGGCCAGATCACGGTGCTGGGCGCGTTGACGGCGGCCGGCGGAAAAATCGATATCCGCCAACTGCGCATGGGCGATATCGATGTGGCGGAGTCCATCGAAACCGCCGCAGGGCAGGTGCACGCCCGGTCGATCTGGATCGGCGAGCAGGCGGTGCTGAACGTGGCCGGCCGCGCGGAAACCGGCGTGGACGCGCAGGGCCGCCGCTATGGCGTGGCGGACGCCGGCGGCGTGATCGTGATCGGCGGCGAGATCAATCATGACCGCGCCACGGCAACCTCTTCCGACGCTTACGTCATCATCCGGCCGGGCGCGGTGCTGGATGCGTCCGGTTCGAGCGCGACCGTGGACGTGAACGGGGTGGGGCCCTTGCAACGGGATCGCAACGGGGGCCGCATCGCGCTCAGTTCCTACAACGGCCTGTTTCTGGACGGCACGTTCATTGCGCGGGCCGGTGGCGCAAACGCCGCAGGCGGTGCCCTGGATATCGCGCTGGAAACGCCGCTGTACCGCGGCGCGGGCGAGAACCCGTCCAGCATGGACGTGCAGGTGCCGCGCGAGCTGGTACTGGCAGCAGGCGGGGCCAACGCCGTGGCGTCGGACTTGAAGCCGGGCGAGACTGCCGACGCACTGCGCTACGGGCAGGCTCGATTGGATGTTGCGCGCCTGTTGGCGGGCGGCGGCTTTGATCAGTTGGGGGTGCTGTCCAATGGCTTGATGTCGTTTGATGGCGCGATCGATATCGCGCTCGGCCAAAGCCTGCGGCTGTACGCCGGCGCATTTTCGCTGGCGCCTGACGCCGACGCGGCAACACGCGTGAACCTGGCGGCCTCGCAGGTACGCCTGTCCGGGCCGGGCAAGTATTACGCCACCAACGGCATGATCCGGCCGCGCGTGCTGTTCGGCGATGCGCCGTCGGTGGGGACGGGCGTCTTCACGGTGCGCGCCTCCGATCTGCTGGAGGTGGGCAACAGCCTGTCGTTCGGCACCCAGGGCAGCATCAACCGCAGCGTGGGTGGCACCCTGGCGGTGGCGCGGTCGGGCTTTGACCGGGTGACGCTGGAAAGCGGCGGCGACCTGCGCTTCTTGCTGAACAACGACAGCGAACCGCGCACCCGGCTGTGGACGCGAGGCGATCTGGACCTGATCGCCGCGCAGTTGTATCCAGTGACGGGCGCCGAGGCCGAGGTGCTGGCGGGGTATACGCGCAATCCGGTATCCGGCGTCAATGTGTTCGATCCGACCCGCACGTTGTGGGTGGGCCGCTCGGGCGGCGCCACCGCGCCGTTGCCGGCCGTGCCGTATTCGGCGTTTGGCTCGCTGCGCCTGGCGGCGACCAACGTGGAGCAGGGCGGCGTGGTGCGCGCGCCGCTCGGCGCCATCGTCCTGGGCGACGTGAGTTCGGTGTCAGGCGCACAGCGCCTGACCTTGTTGCCGGGCAGCGTGACCTCGGTCAGCGGCGCGGGGCTGTTGATGCCCTACGGCGGCACGACCGATGGCGTGTCGTACAAGTTCAAGGGCGCGGACGTCTCGCTGGTGGGCGCCGGCGGCGCCACCGGCTCGGGAAGCGGCGCCTCGTTGCGCACGGGCATCACGCTGGGATTCCGTGATGTGGACGCGTTGCCGGGATCGGTGCTGGACCTGTCTGGGGGCGGTGAACTGACGGGCGCAGGCTTCGTGTCCGGACGCGGCGGCTCGACCGACGCGCGCTATTCCCCGCTGGTGCGCAACAATCCCAAGGGCGGCTTTACCTTGCCCGGGCTGGCGGCCAATCCGGTCTATGCCATCGTGCCGGGCGTGCAGCCGGGCTATGCGCCGGCCGGTGGCGAAGCCGGCGCCTCGGCCCCGGGCCTGGGGCAGCAAATCACGATCGGCGCGGGCGTGCCGGGCTTGCCGGCCGGCACCTATACGCTGATGCCGTCGACCTATGCATTGTTGCCCGGCGCGTTCCGCGTCGAAATCAATACCGGTGCGACGCCGGGCGCGGCCATGGCGCCGGCGCCGATGCGCAATCTGTCGTGGGCGGCCGGCGGCACGCTGTCCACCGCCGGCACGCGGGTGGCCGAGAGCCTGGCGACCCCGGTTATCCTGACGCCGGCCAATGTGCTGCGCACCTACTCGCAATACAACGAGACCAGCTACGCCAGCTTTGTGCGTGCCGATGCGGCTACGCGGGGCGTGCCGCGGGCGATGCTGCCAGCCGACGGCCGGACCTTGCGCCTGGCGGTCCACGCCG
The DNA here is from genome assembly GCF_012928505.1 of Achromobacter sp. Bel. GTDB lineage: Bacteria > Pseudomonadota > Gammaproteobacteria > Burkholderiales > Burkholderiaceae_B > Achromobacter. The sequence continues at coordinate 5,294 of NZ_JABBJN010000087.1, forward strand.
GTTCGCAGGACGGGCAGGCGCTGCGCTTTGATGGTCTGGCCGATTTCAAACCCGCAGAGGGCGGCTTTGGCGGCGCGGCGGCGCTTAGCGGCGACAGTTCAAATGTGGAGATCCTGGCGGCGGGCCAGGCGCCCACCGCGGGCTTTGCTGGCGCGTCGGTACAGGCCGATGCGCTGGTGGCGCTGGGCGCCAGCCGGCTGGTGATTGGCGCCCTGCCGGTCGTGACGTACGGCCAGGGCGGCCGCTTCTACACGTTCCAGGGCGGCGCCAACGAAGTGGTGATACGCGCCGGTGCGCAACTGGCAGCGCCCGAGGTGTTGATTTCGTCGAGGACGATCGAGCTTGAAGCGGGCGCAGGCATCTCGACGCTGGGCCGCGGCGCGCCGTCGGTGGACTCGACCAACGGGTATGCGTTTGAACCCGGCAGCACGGGGTTGCTGGCCGTGTCCAACGGCCGTCTGGATGTACTGGCGCCCGATGCGCTGGGCGCGGGCGCGATCCGCATCGGCACCTGCGCGGCGCTGCCCTGCGAGGGCGTGACGCGGCTGTATTCCGAAGGCACGATCGCCGCGGCCACCAACGGCACCTTCGACTTGGGCGAGCAGGTGTCGTATGGCACGCGCAACCTGACGCTGGCGGTCGGGGCGATCAACGCCGGCACCACCGATGCGCTGGCACAGGCGGCCGCACGCGGCGTGCTGCCCAACGGGCTGACGTTGAACCAGAGCATCCTGGGCCGTCTGCTGCGCGGCGACGCCAGCACCGGCGCCCCGGCGTTGGAGCGGCTGACGCTGACGGCGCGCGAGTCCATGAATTTCTACGGCACTGTCGCGCTGGATACGCGCGACCCGCTCACGGGCAAATACAGCCTGGCCACGCTGTCCCTGGGTACGCCGGCCCTCTACGGCTACGGCGCCGCCGGCGACGAGGCAAGCATCCGCACCCAGAACCTGATCTGGAGCGGCGCGACGCAGGCGCCGGGGGCGGTAGCGGCGGGCGGGGCCGGCACGGGCCACGGTGTGTTGCGCATCGAGGCCGAACGCATCGAGTTTGGCTATGGCCAGGGCGCGCAGCCCAGCGGGCTGGACGACAACGGCCGCTTGGCGCTGGGCTTTGCCAGCGTCAACCTGAACGCCAGCGAACGCATCACGGCCAATCACCGTGGCAGCCTGGCGGTGTATGAATCGCAAGGCGCGTATGTCAGTGGCAGCGGCTACACCTACAGCGGCGGAAATCTTAACCTGAACACGCCGCTGTTGACCGGCTTGGCGGGGTCCACGAACAAGATCACGGCCGGCGGCAACGTGCGCGTGGCGGCCGTGCCGGGCGCGCAGGCGGCAACCGTGCAGGAATTGGGCGCGGAACTGAGCCTGGCGGGCGCCAATGTGCGCGTGGACGGCGCCATCGTGCTGCCCAGCGGCAAGCTGACGCTGCAAGGCCGCGACAGCGTGGTGTTGAGCGGCACGTCGCAACTGGACGTGGCGGGCCGCGCCATCGCTTTCAATGACGTGTTGCGCTATAGCTGGGGCGGCGACCTGATCCTGGAAAGCAGCCAGGGCGAAATCCGGCAAGAGGCGGGCTCGGTGATCGATCTGTCGGCCAAGGAGAACAACGCGGGCAGCCTGCGGGCCGTGGCGCTGGCGCCAGGCGCGGGCCAGGTGGCGCTGCTGGGCCGCATCCTGGGCGCCAGCTCGGGCCATTACGACGCCGGCGGCACCGCGGTGCCATACCGCGCGGGCAGCATCGACATCCGCGCGCAGCGGCTGGGGGCGGCGGGCGCCTTGAACGCCGATTTCGACGCGCTGAATCAACGGCTGAACGACGGCGGCGTGTCCGGGGCGCGCAGTTTCCAGATCAAGCAAGGCAGCCTGACCGTTGGCGACACGCTGCGCGCCAACGACGTCAACCTGTCGATCGACGGCGGCAGCCTGACGGTGGCGGGCCGGGTGGACGCCAGCGGTGAGCGGGTAGGCCGCATCCGCCTGGCGGCGCGGGACGGCTTGACGCTGGCGGGGACGTCGGTGCTGGATGCGCACAGCACGGTGCTGCGCGTGGACAGCTACGGCAAGATCATCGACGCGCCGAACCGCGCGGTGGTGGAATTGAATTCAGGCCAAGGCGTGCTGACTCTGGCCAGCGGCGCGCGCATCGACCTGCGCCACGGCACATCCGCCACGGTGCAGCACGACGGCGTGCAACGCGGCACGCTGGAATTGCTGGCGCCGCGCATCGATGCGGCCGGCAACACGGAAATCAACGGCGGCGGGGCACCGGGTTCCGCCGCCCGCCATGGCGACATTGCCATCGAGGCGCGCGGCCCGCTCGCGATCGACGGCGCCAAGTCGATCACGCTGACCGCCATGCAGCGCTATGACGATGCCGACGTGGGCAATCCCGGTGACCGGACCAACGGCCGCCAGTACCAGATCATCAATCAGGCCTACCTGGACGCCAAGCACGACGACGCCACCGCCTTCATGGGCGGAGCGATGGTCAATGGCAACCTGATCAACGGCAAGCTGGCGGGCCTGAACAACGCCACGTATCGTGACGTGTTCCATCTGCGTCCGGGCGTGGAAATCGTCAGCAAGACCGCCGACGGCGATCTGGTGGTGCAGGGCGACCTGGACCTGTCGCGCTACCGCTACGCGGGCGTGAACCCGCGCTTGCCGCTGACGGGGGTATACGGCTCGGGCGAAGCCGGGGCGCTGATCCTGCGCGCCAAGGGCAACCTGGATGTCTACGGCAGCATCAACGACGGCTTCGCGCCGCCGGCCGCCACGCCGGACGACGAGCACGGCTGGGTGCTGACACCCGGCGTGCAGCCGTTTGGCGGCGACGTGGTGTTGCCGCGCGGCGGCGTCACGCTTGCGGACGGCACCGAGTTCCCCGGCGGCAAGACGCTGAACTATCCCTTGCCCCTGAAGGCCGTGAAACTGGCGGCGGGTACCCGCTTGCCCGTGGAGGCCGCGCTCGACCAGGAGCTGTCCCTGGCCAGCGGCACGGTGCTGTCCGGCGACGTGCGGGATGCGTCCGGCCAACTGCTGTACGGCGCCGGCACGGTGCTGAAGCAGGCGGTGGACCTGCCCGCCGGCACGCGCCTGGGGGCGGGCACGCTGCTGGCCGGCGGCACGTCGTTGCAGTCGTTCACCTGGCCCGCGAACGTGGCACTGCCCAATCTGTACACCACGCAGGGCTACGAGCCCAACGTGCTGCTGATGGAAGGCACCATTACGCTCAAACAGGGCGCGTTCATTCCGTCGCAGACCAAGCTGGTATTCCTGGCGGGGACCGACTATGTGGACCTGCGGCCCGGCACGCCGGCAGACCAGCGGCGCAATTGGGCCGTGGCCCAGATGCTGCCGGCGGGCAGCCAGTCGTGGTCGGTGCAACTGGTGGCCGGCGCCGACCTGGACGCGGCCGATCCGCGCCGGGTGCTGACCGGGCCGGCTGCGGGCAAGCTGACGCTGGCGGACACGCATTACAACGCCAGCCTGGTCCAGGGCGGCGGGTGGGTCTGGGGGCCGGACGCCGAGCAGTCAGGCTTCGAGCCCGGCGCGCCGGTACCGGACGACATGGCCTGGTTGTGCGACGTGATCGAAGGATTCTGCGAGCGCGGCGACGCCAGCGCGGTCTCGGTGACGCCGCATACACAGAATTTCAGCGTGCTGCGCACGGGCACCGGTGATCTGGACCTGAACGCGGGGGGCGATATCAGCCTGATGTCGGCCTATGGCGTGTACACCGCCGGCACGCAGTCGGCGAATGTCGCGTCCGCCTACCAATTGCCGCGCGGACGCTTCGGCGCCACGGTGCTGGGCGACGAACATGCGGCGAGCTATGAACCGTTCGTGACGGCGGGCAGCGGATACCAGGCCTGGTATCCCGAAGCCGGCGGCAACCTCAGCCTGTACGCGGGCGGCGCATTGCGCGGCGACGCGTGGGGCCAGACTGCGCAGAGCACATTCGATGCCCGCAGGCTGGATGCCAGCGTGGGCGTCGGCAATTGGCTGTGGCGTCAGGGGACGGGCAGCGCCAACGGCGGCGATACGCCGGCCGCATGGTGGATCAACTTCGGCAGCTACACCCGGGCATCGTCGGACTTCAAGGACACCACGCCGCTGCTGGTGGGCTTTACCGGTTTTGGCGCGCTGGGCGGCGGCAATGTCAGCGTGCGCACCGACGGCGATGCCGGCAACATCGAGGCGCGCGGTTCGCGCAGCAACCCGCGCAGCCAGGGTCTGGTCGTGGCGGTGGGCAGCACGGGCCGTATCGCGGCCGACGGCGGCATGACGTTGACCGGCGGCGGCGATATCGACCTGCGCATCGGCGGGCGGCTCAACCCCACGCAGAATGCCCGCGGCGCCGTGTCGTCGACCTCCGGGCCCACGCCGTATTACGGCGATCCCGCCATCGACATGCAAGGCGCGCTGATCAACCTGCGTGGCAATGTGCAGTTCGCGGGCGGCGCGATCGGCGGGCTGGATCTACGCTACAGCAGCCAGCCGGCCTTGCGCGACGCCAAGGACAGTCGCGGCTACGATCCCTATGAATCGTCGCTGGCCAGCGCCACCGGCGGGCTGGCGCTGATTCCCGGGGATGCGGTGATCCGGCTGGACACGCGCGGCGACCTGGTGGTGGGCGGCGCCAGCGATCCGGGGCGTGTCGCGTTGCAGAACAGCACACCGTTCCGGTTGCGCGACGGCACGCAGATCGATGGCGGCGGCTACAGCTGGTTTTCGATGTGGACGGCCAACACGGCCATTGAACTGTCCAGCGCGGGCGGCAACCTGACGCCCAGCCGGCAGACGTCGCACAGCGCCCAGGGCCTGGCGCTGCAGACCGGGCACAACACGTCCGCGTCGGATGCGCGCTATTGGTATCCGTCGATTCTGCGTGCCACCGCGTACGACGGCAGCATCTACGCGGGCGTTTCGGCCGGCTACCTGAACGCCGAGGGCGGCGGCCTGCCGTATTCGCTCACGCTGGCGCCCGGCGCGCGCGGCCAGCTCGAACTGCTGGCGGGCAATTCGATCTACGCGGGCGGCTACGCCATCAATCGTTCGGGGGCCGATCCGGCCGGCGTGGCCAACGTGTTGGCGCCGGCGTTCGCGGGCTATACCTCGCAGGGCACCAGCGCGGTGACCTTGAGCAACCAGGGCGCAAACGGCATCGCTGGCGCCCGCAACACGCACTTTCCGTTGTTCTACTTCGATGCGCCCACGGCCAGTGGGGCCGGGTCCGACCTGGTCACGCGCCTGTATGCCCGCGACGGCGACATCGTGGGGCTGCGCAGCGGTGAAGCGCTGGCGATCATCGCGGGCCCCAACCTGGGGCAGACCTGGTACGAGGCGGCGGGCCCGGTGTGGATGATGGCCGGCCGCGACATCGTGGCGTCGGGCACCGATACCGGCGTGCCATTGAACGTGCCGACGACCAACGGCTACTACTTTGCCGCGAGCGTGGCCTCGGCCACCTCGTCCGGCAATCTGTTCCTGCACCGCGATGCGCGGGATGTTTCGCGAGTGTCGGCGGGCCGTGACATTCTCTACAGTTCGTTCCAGGTGGCCGGCCCGGGCACGCTGGAAGTCACCGCCGGCCGCCATGTGCTGATGGGCGACCGGGCGTCGATCAACAGCCTGGGCGCGGTGATGCCGGGCGACCTGCGCCCCGGCGCATCGATCGCGGTGCTGGCCGGCGTGGGCGCGGCCGGGCCGGATTACGCGGGCTTTCTGGCACGCTATCTGGACCCGTCGCGCCAGGCGGACCCCAGCCGCCCGCTGGCCGACCAGGGCCTGGCTTTCAAGACCTATGAGCCGGAACTTGTGTTGTGGTTGACGCAACGCTTCGGCTTCGCAGGCAGCGCAGAAGATGCGCGTGCCTATTTCAATGCACTGCCCGCCGAGCAGCAGCGCATCTTCGCGCGACAGGTGTATTTCGCCGAGCTACGCGCGGGCGGGCGGGAATACAACGACAAGTCCAGCCCGCGCCAGGGCAGCTACCTGCGCGGCCGCCAGGCCATCGCGGCGCTGTTTCCCGACACGGCGCCGGGCGCCTACGAGGGCGACCTGACCTTGTACGGCGGCGCGGGCATCCGCAGCACTTTCGGCGGCGATATCCAGCTGATGACGCCAGGCGGGCAGCAGGTGTTCGGTGTAGAGGGCGTCGCACCGCCAGCCTCCGCGGGCATCATCACGCAGGGCGAGGGCAGCATCCAGCTGTACGCGCTGGACAGCATCCTGCTGGGCCAAAGCCGGGTGATGACGACCTTTGGCGGCGGCATCACGGCGTGGTCGGCCGAAGGCGACATCAACGCCGGGCGCGGGTCCAAGACGACGGTGCTGTACACGCCGCCCAAGCGCGTCTACGACGGGGTCGGCAACGTGACGCTGTCGCCCAATGCGCCCAGCACGGGCGCGGGCATTGCGACGCTGGCGCCGCTGCCGGAGGTGCCGGCCGGCGACGTCGACCTGTACGCCCCGCTGGGCACCATCGATGCGGGCGAGGCCGGCATCCGCGTGTCGGGCAACGTGAACATCGCGGCCTTGCAAGTGGTGAACGCCGCCAACATCCAGGCGCAGGGCGATAGCGTGGGCGTGCCGGTGACGGCCTCCGTCAACACGGGCGCGCTGTCGTCGGCCAGCGCGGCGGCGACCTCGGCGGTCAATGCGGCGCAGGATTCCGCCCAACGCGCGCAGAGCCAGGCATGCCAGAACCAGCCTTCGGTGATCAACGTGCAGATCCTGGGGTATGGCGACGAGCCTGTGGCGGGCGCCGCCCCTGTGCCGCAGGGCAGTCCGGCGGCGGCCGCGCCCGCGTACGACCGCGCCAGCGCTGTACAGGTACTGGGCGCGGGTCCGCTGGACGCCTCCGAGGCCGCGTCCCTGAGCGCTGACGAACGGCGCAAGCTGACGATGTGAACGGGACCGCCGGCAAACCGCCGGCGGTCACCGGTTTGTCATGAAGCGGCCAGCATTGCCTGGCCGCTTTTTTTTGCCTTGCACGCTAGTGCCGTCATCGTGTCCGGCCAGAATCGCAGCACGGCATTCGCGCCGCGTCACCGTCCGATTCTTTTTCATGAAGTTTTTCTTACAACGCGCGGTCTTCGCCTTCCCAGTACGTCTAGTAACAAGCAGAAGCTGTGGGCGCAAGGTAGCGGGCAAAAACCGTAATGGGATTGTCGCGAAGCGCACGGCACGGCAGCGGCCGGTACCCGGCCGGTTTTCACACAAGGAACCGAGTGCATCGCTATGCATGATTTCGAGAGTAGGGGCAGCGCGCTGCGCGCCATATTGCGCCGTGCGCCGCAAGCATTCGTTCTGAGTGCCGCGGTCAACGCGGGCTGGGCGCAGCCGGCGCCCGCAGCGGCATCCGAACCTGTACCCGCCGCCGCGGCGGCATCCGACGGCCGCCGCGTCAACATCAACGAATACATCGTGCGTGGCAACACCGTGCTGGATGCCCGCGACATCGAACGCGCCGTCTACCCCTACCTGGGGCCGGACCGCACATTGGCCGATATCGAATCGGCGCGCGAAGCCTTGCAGACCGTCTATCAGGAACGCGGCTACCAGTCGGTGTATGTGGACCTGCCCGAACAACAGGTCGCCGACGGCATCGTGTTCCTGCAAGTGGCCGAGACCAAGGTGGGCCGCGTACGGGTGGTGGGCGCGCAGCATTACTCCCCTCTGGCGATCCGCGATGAGGTGCCGGCACTGCAGGAAGGCCAGGTACCCAACTTCAACCAGGCGCAGGCCGAGCTGACCAACCTGAACAAGGGCGCCAGCCGCCAGGTCGTGCCGCTGGTGAAGGAAGGGCGCATGCCGGGCACGATGGACGTAGACCTGAAGGTGGAAGACAAGAGCCCCTGGCACGCCAGCGTGGGCCTGAACAACGACTACAGCGCCGACACCACGCGCCTGCGCAGCACGGCGTCGCTGGGTTACGACAACCTGTGGCAACTGGGCCATTCCGTCAGCCTGACCTTCTTCACCGCGCCGCAGGAAACCGACAATGCCAAGGTCTGGTCGGGTTCGTATTCGATGCCGCTCTCCAGCCGCTGGGGCCTGCAGTTCTCGGGCTACAAGAGCGACAGCAACGTGGCGACCCTCGGCGGCACCAATGTGCTGGGCAAGGGCTATTCCTTCGGCCTGTCCGCCATCTACACGATGGAGCCGCAAGGCGACTGGAGCAATTCGCTGTCCGTCGGGCTGGACTACAAGAAGTTCGACGAGTCCACGCGCTTTGGCTCCAATGAAGACCAAATCCCGATCAAGTACCTGCCGTTCACGCTTGCCTACAACGGCTACCGCTATTCCGAATCTTCACAGAGCAGCCTGGGGCTGTCCGTGGTGGGTGCCAGCGGGTCGTTCTTCAATCAAGGCAGCGGCTGGAAGGAATTCGACGACAAGCGCTACCGGGCCAACCCCAGCTTCGCTTTGCTGCGCGGCGATGGCACGCATACGCACAACCTGTTCGGCGACTGGCAGCTAGGCCTGCGCGGCTCGTTCCAACTGGCCTCGGGCGCCCTGGTGTCCAACGAGCAGTTCTCGGCCGGCGGCGCGACCAGCGTGCGCGGCTATCTGGCTGCCGAACGCACGGGCGACGATGGCCTCCTGGGTTCGGTGGAATGGCGCACGCCGTCGTTGGCCCGGTGGCTCGGTTCGAACGTCAACGAATGGCGCTTCTACGCATTCGCCGACGCCGCCACCTTGCGGCTGCGCGACCCGCTGCCCGAACAGGATGCCAGCTATTCGCTCGCCAGCGTCGGCCTGGGCACCCGCCTGCAAGTGCTGGATTGGCTGTCCGGCGCGCTGGACTGGGGCTATCCGCTTAAAGACGGCCCCAACACCCGCAAACACGATCCCCGCCTGAACTTCAGCGTACGCGCCAGCTTCTGAGCGCACGCGACTACCTCATTCATCCCGGAGTCCCGACCATGCAACGCCTATTGATACTCCTGCTGACCGTGCTGGCCGGCGTATTGCCGTCCGCCGCCAATGCCTGGTGGCAGCCCGACTGGCAGTACCGCAAGCAAATCACCGTCGACAGCACCCCGCAGGGTATGCCGCTGGGTGGCCCGGCCGGCCGTACGCCGCTGCTGGTGCGCCTGCACACCGGCAATTTCGCCTTCGACGGCATCCACGAAAATGGCGCCGACATCCGCTTCGTGGCGGCCGACGACCAGACGGTGCTGAACCATCAGGTAGAAGCCTTCGACCCCTTGCTGGGCATGGCTCTGGTGTGGGTGGATGTGCCTGAGGTGGCCGACGGTCAGCGCCAGGACATCTGGATGTACTACGGCAACCAGAAGGCGCCCGTCTCGGCCAACGGCCAGTTGACGTTCGACCCGAATTACACGCTGGTCTATCACTTCGACGGCGCCCCCGGTGCGCCGCCGCGCGATACCACCGCCTACAGCAACCACGGCCAGACGCCGACGGGTGCGACAGTGGACGGCGTTATCGGCCGCGCCGCGCAGTTCACGGGCGCGACGCCGTTGATGCTGCCCGCCAGCCCGTCGCTGGCCATCCCCGCCGCAGGCGCCTTCACGTTCAGCGCCTGGGTCCGCGCGGACCAGTCGGTTGGCGAACAGCTCATCTATGCCCGCCGCGATGGCGGCAATGCCTTGCTGATCGGTATCAATCAAGGCGTGCCGTTCGTGGAAGTGAACGGCCAGCGCAGCCAGCCCGGCCAGCCGCTTACGCCCGCCGCCTGGCAGCACCTGGCCGTGACGGCCGACGGCAGCCAGGTCCATCTGTATGTGAACGGCCGGGCCACCGCGTCGCTGGCTGCCAGTCTGCCGCCGCTTGGCACCACCGCCGCCCTGGGAGGCGACGTGCACTACGCTCAGGCTGCGCCGCAGCAGAATG
>NZ_JABBJN010000088.1 GCF_012928505.1 Achromobacter sp. Bel
AGCCGGGTCGTTGTTGGTGAGGTTATACGTCCACTTGCCGTCGGCATCGATGGAGAACGTACCGTGCTGGCCAGCGGCATTCGTCTGGGCGACAAACACGGCTTGGCCTGCATCGGGATCCGTCACGTTGAGCTTGCCGCCAACGGTCAGCGTCACGTCTTCGGTGACCGTACCAGCGTCGTCGCCCGGTTGAGCCGGATTGATGACGGCGCCGTCGTCCGTGCCGTTGATCGTGACGGTGACTTGCTGGCTGGTCACGCCACCATGGCCGTCGTCCACCGTGACCGTGAAGGTTTCGGTGATCGATTCGCCGCTCTTCAAACCCTTGACAGTCGTATTCGTGTCGTCGAGGTTGTAGGTCCACTTGCCGGTGTTGTCCACCGTGAAGCTGCCGAAGTCGCCCTTGCCGCCGTTGCCGACGGTCCACGTGTGGGTGTCGTTCACGTCCACGTCAGTCTGACCGAGCTGGCCGGTCACGCTGGTGGTGCCGCCGTCGGTGACCGAGCCCGTGGTCTCGCCGCTGACGACCGGCGCGTCGTTGGTGCCGTTGATGGTGATCGACACTTCTTGCGTCGTGACGCCGCCGTGGCCGTCGCTGACCGTAACGGTGAACTTCTCGGTCAGCGACTCGCCGACGCCCAGCGCCTGCACCGTCGGGTTGCCGTTGGTCAGGTTGTAGGTCCAGTTGCCGTTGGCGTCGATCGACAGCGCGCCATATTGGCCGGCGCCGTTGTTGTTGATCGTCCAGGTGTGCGTGTCGGATGTATCGACGTCCGCCACGTCCAGCTTGCCGGTGGCGGCAAGCGTGGTGTCTTCGGTCACGGCGCCGGCGGCTTGGCCGCTAAGCGTCGGCACGTCGTTGGTGCCCTGGATGGTGACGACTACGGTGCCGGTCGTGCCGTCCGCTGTCGTCACGGTGAAGGTCTCGGTCAGGGTCTCGCCAACCGCCAGCCCTTGTACGCGGGCGTCGTTGTTGTTCAGGTTGTAGACCCACGAGCCGCTGGCATCGATCGAGAACGTGCCGTGCTGGCCTGCCTGGCCGGATTGCACAACGAAGCGGGCTTCGCCATCGTCCACGTCGGCGACATTGAGCTTGCCGTTCGTGGTGAAGGTGGTGTCTTCCTTGACCGTGCCCTTGTCGTCGTCAGCGCCGGCAGGGGTGATGAGCGCCGGGTCGTTCACGCCGACGACAGTCACTTCGACGGTGGCCGTGGACGTCGCGCCGCTGGGGTCCGTGACAGTGTAGGAAATCGTGGTGGTGGCCGTCTGGCCTTCCGGCAGATGCTGGAAGCCGGTGCCCGGGGTGAAGACATAGCTGCCGTCCGGCAGAACGGTGAACGTGCCGCCGTTCGTGCCAGTGACCGACACGCCGCCCGACGTCATCGGACGGCCGCTGACGGAGACGATCGCCAGGGGATCGCCATCGGGATCCGAGTCGTTGGTCAGCAGGTTGCCGCGAATGATGGTGTTCTGGTCGCCACGGCCGGTGTCGTTCAGCGCGGACGGTGCGGTGTTGGTGACGGTCGGCGTGGTCGCGCCGTCGTCGCCATCACCGGTCAGGCCGGCGCCCAGGGCGCGGGGCACGGAGTCGTCGCCGCGGCCTGGGTTGGTGTAGGCCAGATCCAGGGGCGTCGTGGTCTCCAGGATACGGGCCAGGCGGACAAAGCTGCTGCCGCCGGCATCGCCGCCGCCGGCTACGATAGCGGCGGTGGGGTCCAGTTCGTCGAACGGGTCGCGGCCGGCTTGCAGCGCGGCCAGCAGGCGGTCGGAATCGGTGCCGGTGGGCGGAGCCACCGCGGCTTCGCTGGGGTCGGCCAACGGGCCGCCCATGTCGCCATTGACGGCGACTTCGCGGCCTTCACCGATGACGATCGGCATGCCGTTCTCAACCTGAAGGGAAACCGTGGCGCCCGAGGCAGTGACGATGTCGCTGCCGGCGGGGACTTTGCTGCCTTGATGCAGTTCGGTCAGAGAACCGTCGCTATTGCGTATCCACGCGCGACCGGAGATTTCATTGACGACTGCGGGGGAAGTGTTGGCCATGTTGGTTCCGTTTCAGGGAGTTATCCAAGATGGCCAGATACTAGAGGTCGCCGCTGGGGCGGGATATTGTCCTCAAGGACAGTATCAAGACGTAATTTTGCTCCGCGTGTCGGCGGGCGCGGAAATGCCGTGGACAAGCAGGGCCAATTGCAGGCGGTCGGACACCTTCAATTTTTCGAAAACAGCGGAAAGATGCGCCTTGACGGTGCGTTCGGTAATGCCCAGCGCTTCGGCGATCGCGGCGTTGGCCTGGCCGCTGGCGGCGTACCGCGCAACGGTGGTTTCGCGTTCGGTCAGCAGGCCACCGTCCCAGGACTGCGAATCCTGGGCGCGTTCTGTCACCAATTTAAGCAGGCGGGCCACCAGGGAACGGCCCATCCAGATGCCGCCGGACGCAACCACTTCCAGTGCCTGCGCCAGCGCCGTGGCCGGCGCATGGGTGTGGCAATAGCCATGGGCGCCCGCGCCTAACGCCTGCGTGCCTTGCTCGTCGTTGGGGCTGGGGCTGGCCACGACCAGGTGCATGCCGGCCAGGGTCGACGCCCAGACGGGATCCTGCCAGGAGGGCAGGCGGGGCACGTCGGCATCCAGCACGGCCAGCGAGCGGCCTTGCTCGCGCCAGCGCTGCAAGTCGGCCAGGCCGCGTCCGCGGGCCGCCAGCCAGCGCGTGGAATCCAGCGCGCGCCAGTGTTGCCACAGCAGGTCGTCGTGCGTAATCAACAAGACGGGAACAGGTTTCATATAGCCTTCCAGCTCTCCTTCAACGTTCGGTAAAGGCGTTCGCCTTGGCACGCAAAATCGGTTTGAGCAGGTACTGCAGCACAGTGCGCTTACCCGTCAGGATATGAACCTCCGCCACCATCCCGGGGATGATGGGCAATAGCTTGTCGCCCACCGTGCTGCGATCCGTGCGGACGCGCACCACGTAATAGGAATTGCCTTTCTCGTCGGTTACGGTGTCCGCGCCGATCTGTTCGACCTTGCCTTCCAGCCCGCCATAAATGGCGAAGTCATAGGCCGTGAATTTCACATCCGCCTTCTGGTCGGCATGCAGAAAACCGATGTCGCGCGGCTGGATCCGGACTTCAAGCAGCAGGGTGTCGTCCTTGGGGACGATTTCGATGATGTCCTTGCCAGGCTGCACCACGCCGCCCACGGTGTTGTTGAACAGCGTCTTGACGGTGCCGGCAAGCGGTGCGCGGACTTCAGCCAGCTTCACGCGGTCGGCCAAAGCCAGCTTGCCCTGGCTCAATGTGGACAGTTTGGTGTTGGTTTCCGACAGTTCGCGGCGTGCCTCGTTGCGAATGTTGAGTTCGGATTCTTCAAGCTTGCTTTGCGCTTCCTTGATCGAAGCCTGGAACCGGTCGATTTGCGCTTCGGCCCCTTTTTGCTCGCCGCAGTAGCGCGCCACGTCGCGCTGCAGGCGCAGCAGGTCCACTTCAGAGACCGCGCCGCTCTTGAGCAGTGGCCGGGTCACCTGCAGTTCACGGGAAGTCAGGCCGCAGCTGGCTGAGGCCTGGTCGCGCTTGGCGATCGTTTCGCGCAGGTCTTCCTGCCGTTGCTTGAGCTGTTCACGGGCGATATTGACGGTGGCGTTCAATTCCGCATTGCGGGCCTGCCAAGCATTGCGCTCCATTTCGGCCAGGCCGGGAGCCTGCTTCAACACTTCTTCCGGAGCGATGAAGGGTTCGCCCGTCGCCAGCGCTTTCAAGCGGGCCGACTTGGCAAGCAAGGACAGGTATTCCGCATTGTTTTCGCCCAACGAGGACGCGAAACGCGTGGAATCAATCTTCAGCAAAGTCTGGCCAGACTGTACTTCCTGGCCAGGACGAACCAGGATTTCCTCGACGATACCGCCGTCCAGGCTCTGGATGATCTGCACCTGGCGCGACGGCACGACTTTGCCTTCGCCCCGGACGACTTCATCGATGCTGCCGGTGGCCGCCCAGACCAGCAGCAGCACCACGGCCAGCATCGCCACCCACAGCAGGATGCGCGAACTACGGGCTTGTGATTCGTGGATCACCCATTCCGCGTTGCCGACGTAATCAGAGCGCTTTTCAAGCTTGCCCTTGTCGGCGCCATCCAGCAGCCGGTCGAAGAAGAACACGAAGACGTTGCGCAGTTTGCGCCACAAGCCTCCGATCAGACCTTGCTGGGTCTCTCCAGGATTTTTCTGCATGGCGCCCTTAACTCCCGCGTCCAACGCGTCCCTGACGCAGTGCTTCGACAACCTGCTCCTTGGGGCCGTCCGCTACGATGTGACCGTTGTCGATCACGATCAGACGTTCGACCAGGTCCAGCAGCGCAGTGCGGTGCGTGACCAGCAGGATCGTCTTGGTGGCGCTGGCCTCGCCTAGCCGCTTGCGCAACTGGGCTTCGCTCTGGTGGTCCATATTGCTGCTGGGTTCGTCCAGCAGCAGGATAGGGGGATCGTTGATCAGGGCGCGGGCTACGGCGACAGACTGCCGTTGGCCGCCCGACAGCGATTCGCCGCGCTCGCCGATCACCATGTCGAACCCGTTGGGGTGCAGATTGGCGAAATCGGTGACGCCGGCCAGGTTGGCCGCGGCCAGGATGCTGGCGTCGTCGGCATAGGGCGCGCCCATGGCCAGGTTGTGCTTCAGGCTGCCGTAGAACAGCGTCGGGTCCTGCGGCACATGGCCGATCGCGCGGCGCACGTCGGCGGGGTCGATCTGGCGCACGTCCACGCCGTCCAGCAGCACGGCGCCTTCGGTGGGCTGGTACAGCGACAGTGCCAGCTTCTCCAGCGTGGTCTTGCCCGAGCCGATGCGGCCGATGATGCCGACCTTTTCACCAGGTTTGAGCTTGAACGACACCTTCTTCAGCACGGGCTGCGTGCTGCCGGGGTACGTGAAGGTGACGTCACGGAATTCCAGGCCGCCGTGGAATACGGGGCGGTGCAGGAATTCGGCCTCGGCGGGGCGTTCGATCGGCAGCTTCATATAGTTGTCGATCGAGCCCAGCGACGTGCGGGCGTTCTGGTATTGCATCAGCAGGCCGGCCACCTGGCCCAGCGGCGCCAGGCAACGGCCCGCGATCATGGACGCGGCGATGATGCCGCCCATGGACATGGCGGATTCCTGCGCCTGGTACACGCCGATGATCACGACGGCGATGGACACCAGTTGCTGCACGGCCTGGACGAAGCCCACCGTGGACGATGAGATCAGCTTGAGCTTGCCGCCGGTCTGCGCGATGAATTCGGTGGCGCGTTCCCAGTTGCGCTGGATCGATCCTTGGGCGTTCAGGGTCTTGACGGCCTCCAGGCCGGTCAGCGCCTCCACCAGCGTCGCATTGCGTTGCGAACTGGCCTGGAAAGATGCCATCGTCAAGGCTTCCATGCGCGCCTGTGCGGCTAGCGACACCAGCAGGATCAAGACAATCGCCACCAGCGGCGGCAGGATCATCCACGGCGAGATCCAGGCCAGGGCGGCCAGGAACAGTACGATGAAGGGCAGGTCGACCAGCGTCGTGATGGTGGCTGACGCAATGAAATCGCGGATGGACTCAAATGACCGCAGGTTCGCCGCAAAGGACCCGACCGACACCGGGCGGCCCTCCATGCGCAGGTCCAGCACGCGTTCCATGATTTGCGCCGACAGGCGCACGTCGACCCGTTTGCTGGCGCTATCCACGACGTGCGAACGCGCGGTGGAAAGGATCATGTTGAAGATCACCACCAGCGTGATGCCGATCGCCAGGACCCACAGGGTCTCGACGGCGTTGTTGGGCACCACGCGGTCGTACACGTTCATGGTGAACAGCGGCATCGCCATGGCGAAGACATTGATCAGCAGGGCGGCGATCAGTGCGTCGCGGTAAAGGCGGCGGTTTTCCATGATGGCGGCCCAGAACCAATGGCGCTCGCGCACCTTGGCGACTTCGGGGGACCGCGCGTCGAATCGGAATTGCGGGCGCACGAAGCACACCAGGCCGGTGTACTGCGCGGCGAGCGCTTCGGGCGTCATCTCGACGGAACTGCCGCCCAACTCGGGGTGGCTGACGACATATTTGCCGTCTTCCTTCTTCAGTAGCAGACAGGCGCGTTCGCCTTGCAGCAGCAGGATGGCGGGCAGCAGGTCCTGGGAAATGCTGTCGAGCGAGCGCTTGACCACGCGTGCCGATAACTGCGCGCGCGCGGCGGCGCGAGGCAGCAGGGCCGGGGTCAGGCGGTGCTCTTCCAGAGGCAAGCCCGAGGACAGCGCCTGCGCCGTGGCTGTCACGCCATGCAGGCGCGTGATCTCGACCAGGCAATCCAGCAGCGGATCGTCATGCGCCGCACGAGCGTCCGCACGCCATTCCCGAGCTGCCTTTTCAGATAACTTGTCCATCTTCGTCATCCAATAGGTCGAGGTGTTCCGAGAGGCGCGCGCGTTGTTGCTTGCGCTGTGAAAGCTTTTGCTGTGCCTGGACTGGCAGGTCCGTCATGCGCAAGGTGCCATTGGCGATCAAGGCGTCGATCAGGTCTTCCAGAACACGGACAAAGTCCGCGTCCAACTGCGAAAATTCGTTGCCCTGGGGCGTCATATGGCCTCCTTGCGACCCAACCCCGGTCAGGGCTTGGCGTTGGGTGCGTTCAGCGGCACGAGCGTGGGCGGCAGCGTGCCTTCGTTGTATTGAACGCGCACGGGTGCCAGGCGGGCAGAGTCGGGAACCGTCGAGTTGCAAAGCTTGATCACTTCGTCGGTTACCGCCAGCTTGCCGTTTTCCTCGGGCATCTCGTTGCGCGCGGGTTGCAGCGACAGCGCGGGCAACAGCGCATGCGACAGCGCCAGCCAGCGATATTGCGCAAGCTTGAGGTCATACAGGCCGTTGGTCAATGCGCGGCGCGATTCGAACAATTCGTTTTCGGTATCCAGCAAGTCCAGCAGCGAACGCTGGCCAATCTGGAACTGTTGGCGATAGGCGTCGCGCACCTTGGTGGTGGCGACTTCGTGATCGCGCAGGAAGGGCAGCTTCTGGCTCAGGCTGGTGATGTTGTTCCAGGCCACGGCCAGGTCCTGCTGCACGTTGCGGCAGGTGTAGTCGCGGATGTCGCGGGCGGCGTAGGACTGCGCCGCGGTCTGGCGGACGCGAGCGGAATCGGCGCCGCCGCGGTACAGGTTGTAGCTCATGACGACCTGGACGCTGGAGCTTTGGATATCGCGGGTCTGCGGCGTGGGGTCGTTCTGGTCGCGGCCGGTGGAGGCAACGAACTCGAACTTCGGCGAGAACGCGCCCTTCGACGACGACACGCCTGCCTCGGCGGCCTGCAGGCCTGCCTGCTTGGACAGGAAGCTGGGATTGCGGCGCAGGGATTCATTGAAGTCGCCCGGCTTGACCGGCAGCTTGCTGGCGACGTCGGGCGGCGGCTGCATGGCTTCGGGCGGGAAGGCGCCGGTCACGCGCTGGAAGCGTTGCTGCACATCCAGCAGGTTGGCGGTTTCCGTCATCAAGTTGGTCTGGGCCAACGACAGGCGGCCTCCCGCCTGTTCCAGGTCGACGCGGCGGCCGACGCCCGATTCGGTGCGTTCGCCGATTTGCTTAAGCGTTTCTTCATGCAGGGAGTAATTCTGGCGCGCCAGCAATTCCATGTCGCGATAGCGCTGCAGATCGATATATGCCTGCACGGCGGCAAACGCGGTGGAATCGCTGGTGGCCAACACGTCATAGAAGCGCGCCAGTTTGTCGAAACCGGCTTGCTTGACGTCATTGCTGGTGCGGAAGCCGTCAAAAATCAATTGGCGGAGTTCGACGTTGTAACCCGGCCGGCTCCAGCTTTGCGAACCCACGGCGGGCACGTTGCTGCGGTATTCCCGGCCCACGTAGCCCTGCGCATTGATCTGCGGGAAAAACGCGCCGCGGGCCACGGCCTGGCCTTCCAGCGATGCCTGGAAATCGTGGTATTTGGCCTGGATCTCGGGATTGCTAAGCAGTGTTTGCTCAACGATCTGGTTCAACGTCACTGCGGATTGTCCTGCGGCAGGGGCGGCGGCGGGCGCCGCGGTCTGCGCAAATGCAGCGGGAACAAAGGCCAGGGCAAGTATCGAAGTCGTGCTTTTGAGCAAAAACGAAGCCATAGTGATTATTCGCGAGTCAGGTTGGATTGAATGGCTGGCATGTTGTATGCAAATGTCATATTTTTCGAGTCAAGATTTGTTAAGTCTTGCTGAGTGCAACAGGAAAGCCATGGGGGTTCTTCGCGCAACATCACCTAAAAGCACTGAATTTGCACGAACATCACGATATATGATCGCTGTGGTTTTCATTAATACGCTTTATTGCGTATTATTTCGAATGCGAGGCATGCATAGTGAAACAGGATTATATCGTTTAGATAATTCTGTTTCTATTTTCTTTAACTAAATCTTTCTTTGTGATTAATTTTCCACAGTGTGTGACGATTCGAATTGTTGATCTCGGGGACAGATTCCGTAACGAACATGGTAGTGGTGGTACTAGTATGTGTGGTGCGGTTGTACTAGGTTCAGACCCTGTGCATAATTCCTCCATGCCGCAGTGGCCGGCGCGGGAGCGATTTGCTTTTCAACCGCGCGAGGCTCAAGCCGGATTGTCTATTTGCAGAGCGCATCCATGGCCCAAACCCTTTACGACAAACTCTGGGACGCCCACATCGTCCACCAGGAATCAGACGGCACCTGTCTGCTGTATATCGATCGCCACCTGCTGCACGAAGTCACCAGCCCGCAGGCGTTCGAGGGCTTGGCGATCGCCGGGCGCAAGCCGTGGCGCACGGGCGCCAACCTGGCGGTCGCGGACCACAACGTCCCGACGCTGAACCGCGCCCAGGGCATCGACGACCCTGTGTCGCGCCTGCAGGTGGACACGCTGGACACCAACTGCGATAAGTACGGCATTACCGAATTCCGCATGAATGACCTGCGTCAGGGCATCGTGCACGTGATCGGACCCGAGCAGGGCGCAACCTTGCCCGGCATGACGGTCGTCTGTGGCGACTCGCACACCAGCACGCACGGCGCGCTCGGCGCGCTGGCCTTCGGCATCGGCACGTCCGAAGTCGAGCACGTACTGGCGACCCAGACGCTCTTGATGAAGAAAGCCAAGAGCATGCTGATCAAAGTGGAGGGCGAATTGCCCTTCGGCTGTACGGCCAAGGACGTGGTCCTGCACATCATCGGCATCATCGGCACGGCTGGCGGTACCGGCCACGCCATCGAATTTGCCGGCAGCACGATCCGCGCCCTGTCCGTGGAAGGCCGCATGACGGTCTGCAACATGGCTATCGAAGCCGGCGCGCGGTCGGGCATGGTGGCGGTGGACGACAAGACCGTCGAATACTTCCGCGGCCGTCCCTTCGCGCCCATGGGCGTGGTGTGGGATCAGGCGGTCAAGTACTGGCGCACGCTGCACACCGACGAAGGCGCCAAATTCGACACCGTGGTGGAAGTCAACGCGCGCGACATCAAGCCGCAAGTCACCTGGGGCACGTCGCCCGAAATGGTGCTGCCGGTGGATTCCCGCGTACCGGATCCCGACCGCGAAAAGGACGATGTGCGCCGCAGCGGCATGGAACGCGCCTTGGAATACATGGGCCTGAAGCCCAACACGCCCCTGACCGACATTCGTGTGGATCGCGTCTTCATCGGTTCGTGCACCAACTCGCGCATCGAAGACTTGCGCGCGGCCGCTGTCGTGGCCCGCGGCAAGCGGGTGGCGTCGAATGTGCGCCAGGCGATGGTGGTGCCGGGTTCCGGCCTGGTCAAGCAGCAAGCCGAACGCGAAGGCCTGGACAAGATTTTCATCGAAGCCGGCTTCGAATGGCGCGAGCCGGGTTGCTCGATGTGCCTGGCCATGAACGCCGACCGCCTGGAACCGGGCGAGCGTTGCGCCTCCACGTCGAACCGCAACTTCGAAGGCCGCCAGGGCCAGGGCGGCCGCACGCACCTGGTCAGCCCCGCCATGGCAGCCGCCGCTGCCGTGGCCGGCCATTTCGTCGACGTCCGCACGTTCCGCTAAGCGAATCAGCCCCGAGTACCGACATCATGCAAGCATTTACCACTCACGAAGGCCTGGTGGCTCCGCTCGACCGCGAAAACGTCGACACGGACCTCATCATCCCCAAGCAATTCCTCAAGTCCATCCAGCGCACGGGTTTCGGCCCGAACCTGTTCGACGAGCTGCGCTACCTGGATCACGGCGAACCCGGCATGGACAACAGCAAGCGTCCGCTGAATCCGGATTTCGTGCTGAACCAGCCGCGTTACCAGGGCGCTTCGGTGCTGCTGGCGCGCAAGAACTTCGGTTGTGGCTCCAGCCGCGAACACGCGCCCTGGGCGCTGACGCAGTTCGGCTTTCGCGCGATCATCGCGCCGTCGTACGCCGACATCTTCTTCAACAACAGCTTCAAGAACGGCTTGCTGCCGATCGTGCTGTCGGAATTGGAAGTGGCTCGCCTGTTCGATGAAGTCAAAGCCTTTCCGAGCTACAAGCTGAACATCGATCTGGATCGCCAGGTCGTGATTGCCCCGGACGGTCGCGCGATGGGCTTCGACATCGAACCTTTCCGCAAATACTGCCTGCTTAACGGCTTTGACGACATCGGCCTGACCTTGCGCCACGCCGACAAGATCCGCGCCTTCGAGGCCGAGCGCCTGACCCGCCACCCGTGGCTGGAAAGCCGTCCCATCGCCTGAACCCCATTCTGACCACAGGATCGTTTCTTAAATGAGCCACAACATCGCAGTCTTGCCGGGTGACGGCATCGGCCCGGAAATCGTCGAACAGGCCGTGCGCGTCCTGAAGGCGCTGGACGTTCCCTTCGACATCAAGCAGGCCCCCGTGGGCGGCGCCGCGTTCGACCAGTTCGAACATCCGCTGCCGCCCGCCACGCTGAATCTGGCCAAGGAATCGGACGCCGTGCTGTTCGGCGCCGTCGGCGACTGGAAGTACGACAGCCTGCCGCGCGAATTCCGTCCGGAGCAGGCCATCCTGGGCCTGCGCAAGGCGTTGGGCCTGTTCGCCAACCTGCGCCCAGCCATCCTGTATCCCGAGCTGGCCAGCGCTTCGTCGCTGAAGCCCGAGATCGTGTCCGGCCTGGACATCCTGATCATCCGCGAACTGACCGGCGACATCTATTTCGGCACGCCGCGCGGCGTGCGTTCGTCGCCCGACGGCGCCTTCACGGGCGAACGCGAAGGCTACGACACGATGCGCTATGCCGAATCGGAAGTGCGGCGCATCGCGCGCATCGGCTTCGAATCGGCCCGCAAGCGCAGCAAGAAGCTGTGCAGCGTCGATAAGGCCAATGTGCTGGAAACCTCGCAGTTCTGGCGCGACATCGTCATTGAAGTGGCGCGCGAATACCCGGACGTCGAGCTGTCGCACATGTATGTCGACAACGCGGCCATGCAGCTGGTGCGCAACCCGCGCCAATTCGACGTCATCGTCACGGGCAACCTGTTTGGCGACATTCTGTCGGACGAAGCCGCCATGCTGACGGGCTCGATTGGCATGCTGCCGTCCGCGTCCCTGAACGCCGGCGGCCAGGGCCTGTACGAACCCAGTCACGGTTCGGCGCCCGATATCGCCGGCAAGGGCATCGCCAACCCGCTGGCGACGATCCTGTCCGCCGCCATGCTGCTGCGCTATTCGCTGAACCTGGCGCCGCAAGCCGACCGCATCGAAGCCGCTGTGCGCCGCGTGCTGGCCGACGGCCTGCGCACGGCAGACATCTTCGAAACGGGCACGACGAAAGTCAGCACGGCAGGCATGGGCGACGCGGTACTCAAAGCCCTGGCCTGATTTGCCTGGCAAGGGGCGCGCCCTTGCGGCGCAGCTCCAGTTTCAAGGGCCGCCCGCAAGGCGGCCCTTTTTGCGCTGTTGCGACGGCGCTGCGAAACCCGGCCCTGTTCCTTGTGGCCCCCATTTTTTCAAGTTGCGCCGCAACATCCATGCGTGCATTCTGATAAATTGTTGAATTGCACGTTTTTTTCCTACCCGGACCTTGTCTCCACCTTTAAAGAGCGATTGAAATGAATCAAGCAGTAGGCCTTGTCGGCTGGCGCGGTATGGTCGGCTCGGTGCTCATGCAACGCATGCGCGACGAGAATGACTTCGCACTGATCGAACCGGTGTTCTTTTCCACCAGCAATGCTGGCGGCGCTGCCCCCACGTGGGCCGAAGGCGCAGGCCCGTTGCAAAATGCCTACGACATTGACGCTCTGAAAAAACTGCCGATCATCGTGACGGCGCAAGGCGGCGATTACACGTCCGAGGTCTACCCGAAGCTGCGCGGCGCGGGCTGGAACGGCATCTGGATCGATGCCGCCAGCACCCTGCGCATGGCCGACGACGCCATCATCGTGCTGGATCCGGTCAACCGCCCGGTGATCGACGCGGCGCTCAAGCGCGGCGTGCGCAACTTCATCGGCGGCAACTGCACCGTCAGCTGCATGCTGATGGGCCTGGCCGGGCTGTTCAACAACGATCTGGTGGAATGGATGACCACCATGACGTACCAGGCCGCATCCGGCGGCGGCGCGCAGCACATGCGCGAACTGCTGACGCAGTTCGGTGAAATCAACCAGGCGGTCAAGCCCCTGCTGAACGACCCCGCGTCGGCCATCCTGGAAATCGACCGCGGCGTGCTGGCCAAGCAAAAGGATCCGGCGCTGCCCCACGAGCATTTCGGCGTGCCGCTGGGCGGCAACCTGATTCCCTGGATCGACAAGGACCTGGGCGACGGGATGTCGAAGGAAGAGTGGAAGGGCGAAGTCGAGACCAACAAGATCCTGGGCCGCGGCGCCGCTTTCGGCACGGCACCGACCCCGATCGACGGCCTGTGCGTGCGCATCGGCGCCATGCGTTGCCACAGCCAGGCGTTGACCATCAAGCTCAAGCGCGATGTGCCGCTGGACGAGATCGAATCGCTGATCGCCCAAGGCACGCAATGGGCCAAGGTCATCCCCAACACCAAGGAAGCCACGGTTTCCGCACTGACCCCGGTCGCCGTCACCGGCACGCTGGATATTCCGGTGGGCCGCCTGCGCAAGTTGTCGATGGGTTCGCAGTACCTGGGCGCCTTCACGGTGGGCGACCAGTTGCTGTGGGGCGCCGCCGAGCCGCTGCGCCGTATGCTGCGCATCGCGCTGGCCGAAGCCTGATGCCGTTTCGGGCGCCCCGTTTTGGCGCCTGATCCCGCAGTTTGGCAATCAAGGGCACCTGTGGGTGCCCTTGATGTTTATGCAATCGTCAAAGCAGTGTGGTGGATGTGCCCGCGAGCCAACGCCAATGCGCCTTTCAGGTTTGTGAAATGCGCGTCATCCATTACACTTTTCCGGTGAATTGAGGCCTGTTCTCACTTAATGGGTGCGAACGGGCTCTAGCCCGTAATTCGACTACAAGAACGGAATTCCAGCTTATGACCCAGCGTTCGCGCCACGTGAAGCATGCCCGCCGTTTGAAAACCCTTCAATGGGCGATCGCCCTGGCGATAGGGTCGAGCATGTGCAGTTCGGCGCTGGCCATGCGCGTGGGGCATTCGCGCGTCGTTTCCGTGCCGGGCGCGCCGTTGCAGGCCGTGGTGGGGTTGCAGGAACTGACGCCCGACGAAGTGGCTTCGCTGAAGGTATCGGTGGCGGACGAAGCCGCCTGGCAGCGCGCCGGCCTGAAACCGCCGGTGCCCCTGGCCAGCATGGTGGTCAGGATCGAGGATGGCTTGGATGCCACGCGCAAGAATCTGCGCGTCCGCGGCACGCAGCCGCCGGCAAGCGGGGCAGTGGATTTGCTGCTGGATATCAGTTCCAGTTCCGGGCAGCGCCAGGTGCAAGTCAGCGTTCTGGTGCCGTTGCGTGGCACCGGTGCTGATGTGACGCCAGCCGCTGTCGGCGCGCCAGCGCGCGCGGCCGGCTCGGCGGGCTCTGTCAACGTGAAGTCGGGCGACAACCTCTTTGCCATAGCCCAGCGCAATGCCGTACCCAACGCGTCGGTTTACCAAATGCTGGTTGCGCTGTGGCGCGCCAATCCCGAGGCGTTCATCCAGAACAATATGAATCTGGTGCGCGCCGGACAGAAACTGAATATCCCGGATGCCGCGACGGTCCGGGCGATCGATCCAGCGGAAGCGCGCCGCATCTTCAATGAACACGCAGAGGCGTTTGCCAAGTACCGCGCTCGGCTCGGCGCGGCCGCTGGCGCCAATCCGTCGGTGGTGAAGGGGCAGGACGCGGCATCGGGCACGGTCGCCCGCCCGGGCGACACCGGCGTGGCCAGCGCCGCACCGACGCAAGACCGGGTGCGCCTGTCCACTGGCCAGGCGCAGAACAGCGCCTCGGCACAGGCAGAAGCGCAAGCCGATGCCAGGACGTCATCGGAGCGTGCGCTGAAAGACGTCGAAGGCCGTGTGAACCAGCTGCAGACCAATGTGGACGACCTGAACAAGGCCGTTGCACAACAGGGCGCGGCAGGGGCGGGCGGCGCAGCAGGTGCTGCCGGCGTTCCGGGCACGCCAGGCGCGGCAGGCACTCCGGGCACGGCAGGCACTCCGGGCGCAGCAGGTACTCCGGGCGCAGCAGGTACTCCGGGCGCAGCAGGTACCTCGGGCGCGGCAGGCACTCCGGGCGCAGCAGGCACGCCGGGCGCAGCAGGCACTCCGGGCGCAGCAGGCACTCCGGGCGCAGCAGGCACTCCGGGCGCAGCAGGCACTCCGGG
>NZ_JABBJN010000089.1 GCF_012928505.1 Achromobacter sp. Bel
ATCGCGCGGGCGGCGCCGAGCGTCTCGGCCACGCCGCGCGCCTGCGCATCGCCGCGCACCAGTTGCGGGTCGTCCCACAACGGCACGGCGGGCGAGAAATAGGAACCCATGCCGTGGCGCGGCGCGGGCGTGACGCGCGCCGAAGACAAGGTCATGACCGTGGGCGGCATGGAACGCACCACGCCCCCCACATCGGGGCGCAGCCGATAGATATGCTGATGGATGCGCACTTCGCCCAGCACGCCGTCCGGCAAGTCACCATGCACCGGCACCACCGTGCCCGCCTCGCCCGGCGCGATCAGGCCCATGGGGCGGGCCGCGCACACCAGGAAATGGTCGGCATCCAGCCGGCTGCTGCAATGCCCGTAGGCGTGGACCAGATTGGCCCGGGCCAGCGCGCGCGCGGCGACGCGCACCAGCGCCTCCTGCCCGCCGCTGGCGTCCTTGCGGGCTGCGCTCATGTCTTGAACTCCGGGATATCGGGCTTGGCGCCCCACATGCAGAACGACGACGGCACGGCCGGGAAGCTGCGCGGCCGGTGGGTCTTTTCCTCTTCGGCGCTGATCAGCCTGACGCCCGTGGAGTATTCGTAGATCATCCCGTCCGGGCCGTCGAAATACAGGAACATCGCGCCCGAGGTCGGATGCCGGCCCGGGCCGAAACGGATCGGCACGTTCCATTCGCGCAGTTGATACCAGGCGCGCATGATGTCGTCGATGCTTTCGACCTGATGGTTGATGTGCTGCACGCCCGGATACGAGGACGGGAACAGCGCGATCTTGTGGTGGACTTCATCGATGCGCAGCAACGGGGCCTCGCCGATGCGGTCGCTGACCCGGGCAGACAGCAGGCCCGTCCAGAAGGCCTCGTCGCGCCGTGGGTCCAGCGTGCGCAGGCCGATATGCGAGAAGCCCGTCACACCGGCATCGCGGCCGGGAAAGTAGCGCCGGCCGCTGTGCTGCGGCGCCAGCACCAGTTCGATGCGATTGCCGGACGGGTCGGTGAATTGCAGGAAATCGCGCACGTAGCGCTGCTCGGCATCCTCGCGCCGCCCGGCCGCGACTTGGTAGCCGCTGCGCTCCAGCACGGCGCCGGCGCGCTCCAGTTCTTCGGGTGAATCCACTTCGAACGCGGCGGTGTGGTCGCGCGGATCGCCTTCGAAATAGCAGAGGGTGTGGTCGCGGGAGTCGGACTTGAAATACGCCGCCCCGTGTTCCTTGCGGGCAAGCTCCAATCCCAGCACCGCGGTCGCATAGCGCACCGCGGCGTCCAGATCACGGGTGCCCAGCCGGACGTACCGGATGTCGTGTAGCCGTATCACTGCTTGTCTCCAGGTGCGCCTGCCGCCGGCATCGTGCCGGGGGAATTTTTCCGCTGAAGTGGCGGCGCTTTTTTCTACGATAGGCAGCGTAAATCTCGAAGTCAACAATTTTTATCGAGATTTTTTTGGCGTAGTGCTACAGTGCTCTTCATGTCAGACGGAACCCCGCTCCCCTCGCTTGCCCACACTGCCTCGGCCAACACGCTGGTGGGCACGGCCTACGTCAACCTGCGGCGCGACATCATCCAGGGCAAGCATCCGCCCGGTTCGCGCCTGCGCGTCGAACACCTGAAAGACGATTACGGCGTGGGCGCGGGCACGCTGCGCGAAGCGCTCGCGCTGCTGGTGTCGGACGCCCTGGTCATCGCGCAGGGGCAGCGCGGCTTTCGCGTCACGCCCATATCCCTGGAAGACTTCCGCGACATCACCGAAAACCGCGTGCTGCTGGAAACCGAAGCGTTGCGCCAGTCGATCGCCGTGGGTGACGACACCTGGGAAAGCGCGGTGCTGGGCGCCTTCCACCGGTTGAGCAAAGCGGAACAGCGCCTGGCCGCGGACCCGGAAGCGCGCTTCGAAGAATGGGAGCAGCGCAACCGCGAATTCCACCGCGAATTGATCAGCGCCTGTCCGTCGCGCTGGATGCATCACTTCCTGGGCATCCTGTATCAGCAGGCCGAGCGCTACCGCCGCCTGACCGTCACGCGCAAGCCCATCGCGCGAGACTTGCAGGATGAGCACCAGGGCATCCTGGACGCCACGCTGGCGCGCGACGCCGACCGCGCCTGTGCGCTGCTTGCCGCGCACATCCGCCTGACCTACGACGCGGTCGCCCAATTGCCCGCGGACTTGTTCACGTCGGCGTGATGGCGGGCGGCGTCCTGGCCCAAGGCCGGCGCCCGAGTTGAAAAAAACCCACACTCGACGCGCCGCACGCCCTGCTCCCGTTGATTCGCCTACATCACTTCTATAGAATCAGCAATACGGGCCTTTGCCCATTTCCTTTTTTCGTCCACTCAAATCACCGACAGGGAGGCTGCATGATGACTCACCCCATGCCCAACGCCGTCCCGCGCGTGTCCCCGCGACGCCATTAAGTCGTCGCCCGCGCGGAGCCATCGCTAGACCGTTACCTAGCGACTGGTCCTCCGTGCCCGCTCCAAACTCCTGAACGCAGTCGCCGGTGCCCTTGGCATCCGGCTTGTTATCCCCCTCTTTCCTCACAAGGACATCCTGGCGTGTCTTGTGCCGCCAGGCCATTGTTATGGCTAGAAAAAAAATAGACTTTCGAGGACAGGCCTTTAAGGATGTCCTGGGCTTTACCTTCCGCCACTGGGGCCTGCAACCCGGGCGCACGCTTGTCATCGTGCTGCTGGCGTTGCTGTCGGCCGTCGCCGACATTCTGACCCCGATGTACGCGGGCCGGCTGGTCGACGCCGTGGCCTCGGGCTCGACCGGCGACGACCTGGCCTGGAGCGCCGCCATCACGGCCTTCTGGCTGCTGGTGGCACTGGGCGTGGGCGGCACCCTGCTGCGCCAGGCCGTGTTTCAGAACATCATCACCTTCACCCTGAAGATGATGAACGGCATCGTGTCCAACGCCTTCTACCGCGTACAGCGCTTTTCAACCGACTGGCATGCCAACAGCTTCGCCGGCTCGACGGTGCGCAAGATCACGCGCGGCATGTGGGCGGTGGACATCCTGAACGACACGC
This sequence comes from Achromobacter sp. Bel, assembly GCF_012928505.1. Taxonomy (GTDB): domain Bacteria; phylum Pseudomonadota; class Gammaproteobacteria; order Burkholderiales; family Burkholderiaceae_B; genus Achromobacter. The sequence continues at coordinate 3,034 of NZ_JABBJN010000089.1, forward strand.
TGCTGGTCGCGCTGCTGCCGTCCGTCGTGATGCTGGTGGGCGCCACGGCCTTGCTAGGCGCGCACTGGCCGCTGATGGGGCTGGTGGTGGGCCTGGGTTCGGTGCTGTACATCGCCGTCACCGCGGCGCTGTCGCTGGGCTTCGTGGCGCCCGCCGCGCGTCTGGGCAATGCCTGGGACACGCGCATGGGCGGCGCGTTGGCGGATGCCGTCAGCTGCAACGCGGTCGTCAAGGCCTTCGGCGCGGAAACGCGCGAGGAAGTCCGGCTGGACCGCGTGGTCAACAAGTGGCGCAACCGCACGCGCCGCACCTGGGTGCGCGCCACGCTGAACGGCGGTATCCAGGGCGCGATGCTGGTGATCATGCAAGCGGCCATCCTGGGCGCGTCGCTACTGCTGTGGTCGCGCAACCAGGCGACGGTGGGCGACATCACGTTCACCCTGACGATGTTCTTCGTGCTGCAAGGCTATCTGCGCGACGTGGGCATGCACATCCGCAACCTGCAGCGCTCGGTCAACGACATGGAAGAACTGGTGGCGATGGAACGCCAGCCTCTCGGCGTAGCCGACCGCCCCGGCGCAGGCACGATCCAGATCACTGCGGGCGAAATCCGCTTCGAGGACGTGACGTTCCGCTATGGCTCGCACAACACTGCGCTGTACGACAAATTCTCCGCGCGCATCGCGCCGGGCGAACGCGTCGGGCTGGTGGGCCATTCGGGCTCGGGCAAGACCACGTTCATCAAGCTGATCCAGCGCCTGTACGACGTGAACGGCGGCCGCATCACGATCGACGGGCAGGACATCGCCCAGGTGAAGCAGGCGTCCCTGCGCAGCCAGATCGCCATCGTGCAGCAGGATCCGGTGCTGTTCCACCGCACGCTGGCGGAGAACATCGCATACGCGCGGCCCGGCGCCACCCAGGCCGAGATCGAGCAGGCGGCCAGGCTGGCCAGCGCGCATGACTTCATCATGTCGCTGCCCAAGGGGTACGACACGCTGGTGGGCGAACGCGGCGTGAAGCTGTCGGGCGGCGAACGCCAGCGCGTGGCGATCGCGCGGGCGTTCCTGGCGGACTCACCCATCCTGATCCTGGACGAGGCCACCTCCAGCCTGGACAGCGAAAGCGAAGTGCTGATCCAGCAAGCCATGGACCGGCTGATGGAAGGCCGCACCACCCTGGTGGTGGCGCACCGCCTGTCGACCGTGCGCGCGCTGGACCGCCTGCTGGTCATGGACCATGGCCGCATCATCGAGGAAGGCAGCCACGATGCGCTGATCCGTTTGAAGGGCGGTCTGTACCGACGCCTGTTCGAGCGCCAGGCCCTGGAGCTGACCAAGGGAATGACCGCGGCGGAACTGTTGCAGGACGGCGCCACGCCGCCCCCCGCCAAGGAGGAAGACGTGGACGAAGACGCCTACGCCTTCGGCAAGTAAGCGGCTTGGCCGCTTAACAGGAAAGGGCCTGCCGCGGCGACGCGTCAGGCCCTTTTTCCATCCGGCTTTATCTGTCGCGGCAAGCCCGGCCGCCGTTTCAGGCCGGGCGTTGCGCGAACGTCAGCCGCAGGCCGAAGCCGATCAACGCCGTGCCGAAGACCACGCTCTGCACTTTCTGCGCGCGCGGACTGGCCGACATCCACCGCCCCACCGCGCCGCCCGCCAGCGCGCAGACGATGTCGAACGCCAACCCGAGGCCGACCAGGATGACGCCCAACACCGCGAACTGCTGGCCGATCGGTCCATGGGCCGGCGACACGAACTGCGGCAGCAGCACCGAACAGAACAGCAAGGCTTTGGGGTTGAGCACATTGGTCAGCACGCCGGCAAGCACCGCCCCGCCCAGGCCGGCGCCGCGCGGCGGCGTCTGGCCGGAGGCATCCAGCACCAGCGGCCCGGCGCGCAGCAGCCGCACGCCCAGCCACATCAGGTAGACGCCGCCCACCGTGCGGGCGGCGTCGAATGCCCACGGGTGCGTCTTGAACAGGGCCGCCAGGCCCAACGCCGCCAGCGTCACATGGGCGGCGCGCGCGATGGCCAGCCCGGCGGCCACCGCCAACGCCTGTCCGCGGCCGCGCAACACGCCGGTTTCCAGCAGCAGGATCATGTCCGGCCCGGGCACCACATAGACAATCAACAAGGCCCCAAGAAACACCACCATATCCGCCATCACCGCGCTCTCCCACGCATTCGTTCAGGCGATCATTCTAGGAAAATCGGGCTGGCATGTGCTTGCGATTCATGCCAATACCGCTACGATGATTGGCATACCCCACTTCCTTATCCATTCTTTTATTAAATCCATGCCAAAACATGAACTAGACGCCTATGACCGGCGCATTCTCGAAGCATTGCAACAGAACGGCCGCCTGACCAATGTGGAGCTTGCCGAGCAGATCGGCCTGTCGCCCTCGCCGTGCCTGCGCCGCGTGCGCATGCTGGAGGAAGCTGGGGTGATCCTGGGCTACGAGGCCCGGCTGGCGCCGGACGAAGTGGGCCTGGGATTGACCGTGTTCGTCGGCGTCAAGGTGGAACGCCACCACGAACGCGACGCCGAACAGTTCCGCAAGGAAGTCAGCGCGCTGCCGGAAGTGATCGCCGCGCATCTGGTGTCCGGCGAGTCAGACTTCCTGCTGCAGGTGGTGGTGCCGGACCTGCGCGGCTACGAGCGCTTCCTGCTGGGCACGCTGCTGAAGCTGCCGGGCGTGAAGGACATCCGCAGCAATTTCGCCATCCAGACGGTCAAACCCCAAAGCCCGCTGCCGCTGGATCACCTGGGCAAGTAGCCCGGCGCCGGCTACGGCATGGCCGCCGCAGCCCGCTCCACCGCCGCGCGCCGCCGCTCGAAACGCGCCTGCGACATTTCCAGGTAGCGTTCGACCACCGCCGGCTCGGACGTCTTGGGCGTGCCGCCCGGGAACGGCGGCTTGGGGTCGTATTCGATCTGCAACTGGATCAGCTTGGCGACGTCGTCGCCACATAGCGCCGCCACCACTTTCAGCCCCATGTCGATGCCCGACGTCACGCCGCCCGCGGTATAGACATTGCCGTCCACGCACAGGCGCTCTTCACTGGGCGTGGCGCCAAAGCGCGACAGCAGCTCGCGCGCCCGCCAATGGCTGGACGCCCGCTTGCCGCGCAACAGCCCGGCCGCCCCCAGCAGCAGCGATCCCGTGCAAATACCGAACAGATATTGCGCGTCTTGCCCCTGCTTGCGCGTGAATGCCACCCAATCCGGGTCAACAATGGCATCATCCGTGCCCGGCCCGCCGGGCACAACCAGCAGATCGCAGGGCGGCGCGGACGCCAGCGTCTGAGTGGGCACGAATTGCAATCCGCGATCGCACCGTACCGGATCGCGCGTTTTTGCGACAAAATCCACGGTAAAGCCCGGCGCGTTCGCCAAGACCTCATAGGGACCGGTCATATCCAGTTGGGTCAGCCCTTCGAACAAGAGAAAATTCACATGCATGACGATGCTCCCTCAAGAACGCCAACGCCCAGCATAGGCGGACGCGCCCGCGCCGTTGCGCCACAAATGGCGGAAAACGCGCCACAACGCGTGCTGTTTGTGCTGTTCGACGGCTTCCAGCCGCTGGACCTGGCGGGCCCTTGGCAGGCATTCAGTTCGGCCAACGAAGAGGCGGGAAAGGCGCTGTACCAGTTGAACACGATCGCCGCCGAACGCGTCGTCAGCACCTGGGAGCAAGGGCTGCGCATGCAGGTGGACGGCACCTTCGAAGAAGACGGCGATGCACCGGTCGACATGCTGCTGGTGCCGGGGGGCCCCGGCGTCGACCGCGCCAGCGCGCACGCGGAAACCCGCGCCTGGCTGCGCCGCCGGGACGCCGGCGCCGCGCGCACGTGCAGTGTTTGTACCGGTGCGTTCGTCCTGGCCGCGGCGGACCTGCTCAACGGCCTGGCCGTCACCACGCACTGGCGCTCGGCGGACCGGCTGCGCCAGATGTACCCCGCCCTGCGCGTGCAGGACGACCGCATCTTCATCGAAAGCGGCAAGTACTGGACCTCTGCCGGCGTCACCGCAGGCATCGATCTGGCGCTGGCCCTGATCGAACGCGACCATGGCGCGATGCTGTCGCAGCAGGTGGCGCGCCGGCTGGTCGTCTTCATGCGGCGCGACGGCGACCAGCGCCAATACAGCCAAAGCCTGCGCCTGCAGGACCGCGTGGCCGCGCCGTTCCGCGACCTGGTCGAAAAGATCGAAGCGCACTTGTCGGCGCGCTGGTCGGTGGACGACATGGCGGACGCCTGCCATATGTCGCGCCGTACATTCCAGCGCAAATTCGCGGCGCACTTCGGCGTAGCGCCCACCGAAGTGCTGCGACGCCTGCGCGAAGAACGCGCCAGCGCGCTGCAAAGCGTCGGCAAGATGCCGCGCAAGGCGGTCGAACGGCATGTCGGTCCCTTGCACGACCGGCCGGAGCCGCTGGCCTGACATGCCGCTTACCGACAGCCCCTGCCCGCGTTGCGGCCATCCCCAAGCCACGCGCACGCAGGGCATGAGCCTGATCGCGGAATGCGCGCATTGCGGCTGGATGGTGGCGACGACCAATCCCGGCCACCCTTTCCATGACCGCACGCCCTACACGGTGCGCGCGCGCCCCCAAGGCATCACGCGGGCCACGGCCATCGCCCGGCTGTCGGCAACGTTGGGCACCGGCGTCCCCGCCGCGCGCGCCATGCTCGACCAGGATCTGCCCGTGGCCGAAAACGTCTACGCCCTTGATGTAATCCGGCTGCACAAGCTGCTCTGGCCGCAAGGCCTGTCGCTGCAGGTCTCGCCGGAATTCACCTGGGAACTGGACGACAGCCTTTAGCCGGCCAGTCCCACGGACATCCCGCCGCACACGTACAGCAACTGCCCCGTGATGAATCCCGCGCGGCGGTCCAGGAACATGGCGACGCTGTGCGCCACTTCTTCCGGCCGCCCCACACGGCCCACGGGGATGGACGCTTCCAGCGCCAACGTCTTGGGTTGGCCCGGCGGATTCGACTGGTTGAACAATTCAGTCGCGATCGGCCCTGGTGACACCGTGTTCACAGTAATGCCGTCAGCGGCCAGCTCCAGCGCCCAGGTGCGCGTCATGCCGGCCAGGCCGGCCTTGGACGCCCCGTAGACCGTCCGACCGCCCTTGCCCAGCGCGGCCCGGCTGCCGATGTTGACCACGCGCCCATAGCCCGCCTGGCGCATGCCCGGCAACAGCGCCTGCAACAGCAGCACCGGGGCGGTGACGTTCAAAGCCAGGGTGCGCAGCAGGTCTTCTTCGGACACGTCCTCGATGTTGGCGACCTGGATCATCCCTGCGTTGTTGACCAGATGCAGGACGGGCCGCTCGGCGGCCAGTTCGCGCGCCGCCTCGCGGGTGGCGGCCGCATCACCCAGGTCGACCGAACGGAAGGTTTCGCCGGGCAGCGCCTCGTCGGGCGGCCGGCGGCTGAAATTGACGACCTGATAGCCGTCTTCGATCAGCCGCGCCACGATGGCGCGGCCGATGCCCCGGCTGCCGCCGGTGACCAGTGCGATAGGGGTATTCATTGCGCGGTGATTCCCTTGTCTTTGATGAGGCCGCCCCATTTCTTGCGCTCATCGCGCTCGAAAGCGGCCAGGTCGTCTCCGAAAAGCGTACCGGGTTTGGCTCCCATGGTGGCGAAATTGGTGGCGAGGGCCTGGCTTTGCAAGCCGCTGCGCGCGGCATCGATCAATTGCTTGACCACGGGGGCCGGCGTGTTGCGCGGCGCGTACAGGGCGAACCACGCCGTGACGTCGAAACCAGGCAAGCCGGATTCGGCAACCGTGGGCAGGTTCGGCACCGACGGATCGCGCTGGCCGGAAGTGACCGCCACGCCGCGCACCAGATTGCCGTCCTTGATCTGCGCCAATGCGCCCGGCAGGTTGTCGAACAGCAGGTCCACCTGGCCGCCGGCCACGGCCGGCAAGGACGCGGACGTGCCCTTGAACGGCACGTGCAGCATCGTCACCCCCGCCATCGACTCGAAGTACGCGCCCGTCAGATGGACCGATGAACCGATGCCGGGCGAAGCGTACGTCAGCTTCTTGTCCGGCGATTGCTTGGCCGCCTTGATGACGTCGGCCACCGTCTTGTAGGGCGACTTGGCGCTGACGGCGATCACATTGGGCGTCGTGGACACCAGCGCGATCGGCACCAGGTCGCGTTCGGGATCGAACGCCATGTTGCTGTAGAGGAACTGGTTGATGGTCTGCGTGCCGATGGTGCCCAGGCCCAGCGTGTAGCCATCCGCCTTGGCGCGCGCCACGTAGGCCATGCCGATGTTGCCGCCCGCGCCCGGCTTGTTTTCCACCAGCACGGTCTGCTTCAAGCCCGGTTGCAACGCATTGGCGATGGCGCGGCCGAAGATGTCCGCGCCGCCGCCCGGCGGATACGGCACGACGACGGTGACGGGGTGTTCGGGATAGCCGGCGGCCTGGGCCGCGGGCAGCGCCGAAGCCACCAGGGCGGCGGCGGTCAGCCAGCGCCGCGCGGCGCGCGGGTGCACGTAATGCGTCATGGATTTGTCTCCTATCGAACCCGCTGATTGCGGATTTCTTCTTGATGCTTGGGATATTCAAAGTACGTAAATACGTACTATAGTTATAAAAACATAGAAAACGGACAGGAGACAAGCAAATGAAACGCTGGACGCAACGTCCCGAGGGATCCACCTGGGGCGACTTCGGGCCGGACGACGAACTGGGCCGGCTGAACCTGCTGACGGAAGAAAAAGTGCTGCAGGGGGTGCGCGAAGTGCGCGCGGGCAAGGTGTTCTGTCTGTCGCTGCCGCTGGACCTGCCCGGCGGCAACGTGCTGAATCCGCGCCGCCATGCGCCCACGCTCAAGCCCACGTTCCGCGAAGGCACGCCCTACCTGAATTTTGCGATGTCGCAGGTGCAGCCCGAGGCGGTCGACGTGCTATCGGATGACCAGGTCACGCTGTCCATGCAGTACTCCACGCAGTGGGACGGCCTGTGCCACGTGGGCGCTCTCTTCGACATCCAGGGCGACGGCCAGGCCCGCCGCGTCTATTACAACGGCTACGCCGCCGGCGTCGACGTGTTCGGCGGCGCCGATCCCGACACGTCGGGCGACGCCTGCTGCCCGCCAGGCGGCTCGTACGCCCGCAAGCTCAGCGTCAGCCGCTATGCCGAAAAAGGCATGCAAGGACGCGGTGTGCTGGTGGACCTGGCGCGCGCGTTCGGCCCCGGCCGCACGCTGGTGGGCCACGAGCAATTGCAGACCGCGATGCGCGACCAGAGCGTGGTCGTGGAGCCGGGCGACATGCTGGTGCTGCGCACGGGTTTCGCCGAAAGCCTCGTCGCCATGAACGGCCAGCCCGATCCGCACGCGCTGGAACAGACCGGCGCCGTGCTGGACGGCGCCGACCCCGCGCTGCTGGACTGGATCACCGCCAGCGGCGTGGCCGCCCTCTGCGCGGACAACTACGCGGTGGAGTCCTATCCGGCGCGCACGTCCGGCCCCGGCCATTCGATCCTGCCGCTGCATCACCATTGCCTGTTCAAGCTGGGCGTGCCGCTGGCGGAACTCTGGTATCTGAAGGACCTGGCCGATTGGCTGCATGCGCAGGGCCGCAACCGCTTCCTGCTCACCGCCCCGCCCTTGCGCATGCCCGGCGCCGTGGGTTCTCCCGTGACGCCGATCGCCACGGTGTAGCCCATGAACATGCCGTATTCGACATTCTCCAGCCATCTGGACGCGCTGGCGGCGCGGCGCCCGGACGCCCCCCTGCTGATCGACTCGGACCAGCGGATCAGCGCCGCGCAGTTGCGCGCGCAGAGCCGGGCGCTGGCCGCGGGGCTTGCCCGCATCGGCGTGCGGCCCGGCCACCGCGTAGCCATCTGGCTGCCCAACTGCGCGGCCTGGGTGGAATCCTTCCTGGCCTCGGCGCACCTCGGCGCCCTGGTGCTGGCCGTCAACACGCGCTTCCGGGCCTTGGAAGTGGCCGACATCCTGGGCCGCGGACAAGCGGACTGGCTGGTGTTCTGGCCGGGCTTCAAGGGCATCGACTTCCAGGGCATTCTTGACGGCGTCGACCCAGGCCAACTGATGCGCCTGCAAGGCGTGGTGGCGCTGACTCAGGCCGATCAACCCGCCCCTGCCGCCATCGCGGGCAAGCCGGCCCACCGCTATGCGGACCTGCTGGCCACGGACGCCGCGCCGCCCACCGCGCACGGCAATGCGGGCGTGCTGTGCTTCACCACCTCGGGCACCACGTCCAAACCCAAATTCGTCCTGCATGACCAGCAGACCTTGCTGCGCCACGGCGCGGCGGTGGCGCAAGCCTTCGGCTACGGCGACGGCAGCTGCGTGCTGGCCAGCGCGCCGTTTTGCGGCGCATTCGGTTTTGCGACGCTTGTGGGCGGCCTGGCGCAAGGCGTGCCTGTTGTCTGCGCACCGGTGTTCAATGCCGCGGAGTCGGCCGATGCCGTCGCCCGCTATGCCGTCACCCATACGTACGCCAACAACGAGGCGCTGGTAGGCATGATGCAGGCCGCCCCGCCGGGCGCCTTCGCCTCGGCGCGCCTGTTCGGTTTCGCCAGTTTCACGCCCGCGCTGGACAACATGCTGGACCTGGCCGGCCAGGCCGGCGTGCCGCTGACCGGCCTGTATGGGTCCAGCGAGCTGATCGCGCTGGTGGCGGGCCAGCCGCGCGATCCGGCCGAAGGCGATGTCTCGGCGCGGCACCAACCCGGCGGCACGCTGGTCTACCCCGAGGCCCGCGTGCGCGCCCGCGACCCCGAATCCGGGCAAGTGTTGCCCCACGGCCAGTCCGGCGAAATCGAGATCCTGTCGCCCAGCCTGATGCAGGGTTATCTGGACAACCCCGAGGCCACGCGCAACGCCGTCACGGACGACGGCTATTTCAAGACGGGCGACCTGGGCTACACGCTGACACCGCGCCAGTTTGTGTTCCAGACGCGAATGGGCGATTCCCTGCGGCTGTCCGGCTTCCTGGTGAACCCGGTTGAAATCGAGCAAGTGGTCGAAACCCTGCCCGGCGTGCGCGCTTGCCAGGTGGTGGGCGCCACGCGCCACGGCAAGACCGTGCCCTACGCGTTCGTGCTGCTGCAGGAAGGCGCCACGGCCGATCCCGAGGGCTGGACGGCCGCCTGCAAAGCCGCGATGGCCGGCTTCAAGGCGCCGGCGGGCTTCACCGTGCTGGACGCCTTCCCCTCGGTCGAAAGCGCCAACTCGGTCAAGATCCAGAAGCACCGGCTGCGCGACATGGCGGAGGCTATGCTCTCGGATCCTTCACCGCCGCCCGCCCCCTGAACATGTCCGCCCGCAAGCTTTTCTCGCACAGCCCCCAGCCGCTTTACCTGCAAGCGGCGGCGCTGTTCCGCAGCCATATCCAGAACCGCACCTGGCGGCCGGGCCAACAGATCCCGCCGCTGGAGTCGCTAATGGAAACCTATGGCATCTCGCGGGCGACCATCCGCCAGGCGTTCGGCCTGCTGGAGCAGGACGGGCTGATCCGGCGCTCGCGCGGGTCGGGCACGTTCGTCAACGCCGAACTGCCCGAAACGCCCACGCTGCTGATCCCCAAGACCTGGGCCGAAACCGTGGAGCTGAGCAATCAGCTGGGCACGGTGTCGCTGGTGGAATCCAGCGCCGACTCGCCGCTGCCCGACACGCTGGGCATGCCCTGCGGCGCGGACCGCAGCGGCAGCTTCCAGTACCTGCGGCGCGTGCACACCACCGATGCGGGCCCCTTTTGCTATAGCGAGGTCTTCCTGGAGAGCGGCCTGTTCCGCAAGCACCGCGCCCGCATCCAGAAAAGCACCGTCGCGCCGGTGCTGGACCAGTTCTACGGCGCCCGCATCACCGAAGCGCGCCAGGTGCTCAACGTGATCGAAGCCGGCCAGGAGTCTGCGGAATCGCTGCAGATTCCCGTGTCGTCGCCGGTCGCCGAGCTGCGACGCTACGCCTGCATCGATGGCCGCGTGGTGTATTTCGCGCGGCTGGAGTTCCCTTTCCGCAAGGTGCGGATGGAATTCGATCTGCTGACCCAGCGCTGATTCCCAACCCCGACTTGCCCCGACAACCCAAGGAGCCCATCCCCGACCACCCCCCCGTTTCGCGGCCCGACCCATACAGAGCGCGGCATCCACGCCCATCAAGCGCCAGCAGGTTCCAGACAGATCCGGCACAAGAGGAGACAAACCATGGCTTACGCCAACACGCCCCGGATTTCAAAGCATTGCCGCAGCACGCTTACCCGCTTGTTCACCACCACCGCCCTGGCGGCAGGCATCGCCGCGGCCATGGCGGCCCCGGCCGCCGCCCAACCGGCGGCCCAACCCGCCGCAATCTCTGACGACATCGTCCGCCTGGGCCTGATCCTGGACATGAGCGGCGTCTACGCCGACGTGACCGGCAAGGGCAGCGCCACGGCCGCCGAAATGGCGATCGCCGACTTCGGCGGCACGGTGCTGGGCAAGAAGATCGACATGATGGTGGTGGACCACCAGAACAAGGCCGACATCGCCGCCGCCAAGGCGCGCGAATGGTACGACACCCAGAAGGTGGACGCGATCATGGACGTGGCGGGCTCGGCCCCCGCGCTGGCCGTGCTGGAAGTGGCCCGCGAAAAAAAGAAGATCGTCGTCTTCAGCGGCCCCGGCACCGAACGCATCACCAACGACCTGTGCTCGCCCTATTCCGTGCACTACACCTACGACACCTGGTCGCTGGCTAACACCACCGCGCGCGCCACCGTCGAGAAAGGCGGCAAGACCTGGTACTTCCTGACGGCGGATTACGCCTTCGGCCACACCCTGCAGGCCTCCGCCACCGAAGTCGTCAAAGCCAACGGCGGCACGGTACTGGGCGCCTCTCGCCATCCGCTGGGGTCCAGCGATTTCGCGTCCTACCTGCTGCAGGCCCAGGCCAGCCGCGCCCAGATCGTCGGACTGGCGAACGCGGGCGGCGACACGGTGAACGCCATCAAGGCGGCCAGCGAATTCGGCCTGACCAAAGGCGGCCAGAAAATGGCGGGATTGCTCTTGTACATCAACGACATCCACGCGATCGGCCTGGAAGCCGCCGCCGGCCTGACCCTGACCGAAGCCTTCTACTGGGACATGAACGACCAAACCCGCGCCTGGTCGCAGCGCTACTACGACAAGCTCAAGAAGATGCCCAACATGAGCCAGGCGGGCACGTATTCGTCGGTGATGCATTACCTGAAGGCCGTGCAGGCCGCCGGCACCGACGAGCCCGTCGCCGTGATGAAGCAGATGAAGTCCCTGCCCATCAACGACTTCTTCGCCACCAATGGCCGCATCCGCGAGGACGGCCGCATGGTGCACGACATGTACCTGTTTGAAGTCAAGCAGCCGTCTGAATCCAAACGGCCGTGGGACTACTACAAGCTGGTGGCGACGCTGCCGGGCGATCAGGCGTTCATGCCCTTGTCGAAGTCGACCTGCCCGCTGGTGAAAAAGTAGCCGGCAGTTGCCCGCTTA
>NZ_JABBJN010000009.1 GCF_012928505.1 Achromobacter sp. Bel
TGTCGCCGGCCAGCGGCGCGTAAAGGGTGGGATGGTCCAGCAGCAGCTTGGGCACCAGTTCGTCCAGCGCGTCGAGCGCATGCGCGTCATCGAAGCCGAAATGCGCGGCGGCCGCTTCGGGTCCGAAGCGCTTGCCTTCCCAGATTTCGTGTTCCACATGGCGCGGGCGGCAGAACAGCACGGCGCGGTCGGTCGCCCCCGCGATCAGGACCAGCCATGCCCCCGGCTCGGTGAACCCGGTGAGGTAGAAGAAATCGCTGTCGTGGCGATACGGGTACTCGGCGTCCCGGTTGCGGATCGCTTCGGGCGCGGTAGCCAGGATGGCGATGCCGCCGCCGTCGGCGCGCATCTGCTCCATCAGGCGTTGGCGCCGGGCGGCGAAGGGGGCGATGTCGGCGGGAGGCAGGCTCATGGCGGGCAGGGGCGCGAACGCCGCGAAGGATGGGGATGCGGCTTACTTTACCCCGCTATCGCGTGCAAACAACAGCGCATGGGTTTCCCGCGGCGTCCACACGGGATTCACTGGACCGTCAGGTACGCGCTGCTACAATCGCCGCTCTGTCATTGGGGAGTAGCCATCCTTTGTCCCCAAAGGAGTTAGCGTCAACAGACTTGGTGGTTCAGGGCCGCGTAGCGGTTGCTAGAACTCCATGGCGCTAACGGTTTCCATGCAAGCGGCCCGCCCGCCGCATGGATCAGCCAGGCGAGACCTTTGGCCGCGTTGCGTTCACCCTTGCCGGGCGAGCCGCTGCGTCGCGCCAATTGGTTTCTGCTCGTCCGGCTGCGTTCATATGTTGCTCACCCTGTTTCTGTTTTTCCTGTCCGCGGCAGTGATCTACTTCGCCTGCGAATTCTTCGTCAACGGAGTCGAATGGGTCGGACACCGTTTCCATCTGGGCGCTACCGCCACCGGCACCGTACTGGCCGCATTCGGCACCGCGCTGCCGGAAAGCGCGGTCACCTTCATGGCCGTGGTGTTCGGCGACACCCCCGAACAGAAAGACATTGGCGTCGGCGCAGCCATGGGCGGCCCGCTGGTGCTGGCGACGCTGGCGTACGCCGTCGTGGGCGTCGCCCTGTGGCGCGCGCGCCGGGGCCAGCCCACGCAAGCCAACTGTATCAACGCGGACCAGCGCCGGCTGGCCCGCGACCAGGCCTGGTTCATGGGCATCTTCATCTTCAAAGTCGGACTGGGGCTGTTGGCCTTCGCGTGGAAGCCCTGGCTGGGCATCCTGTTCCTGGCGACCTACGGCCTCTATATCAAGCGCGAACTGAGCCACGACGAGGAACGGACCGACAGCGAGGACCTGGAACCGCTCAAGCTGCGTCCCCGCGATGAAGACCCCACCATGTTCTGGGCCGCCACGCAGACGATCCTGGCGCTGGTGGTCATTGCGGGTGCCTCGCACGTGTTCGTGAATCAGATCGAAGTGCTGGGCATCTTCATGGGCGCGTCGCCGCACGTGGCCGCCTTGCTGCTGGCGCCTGTGGCCACTGAATTGCCCGAAATCATGAACGCGCTGATCTGGGTGCGCCAAGGCAAGGAACGCCTGGCGCTGGCCAACATCTCGGGCGCGATGATGATCCAGGCCACCATCCCCAGCGCCTTGGGCATTTTCATGACGCCGTGGCTGCTGGACGCCCCCTTGCTGGCCGCGGGTTTGTTCACGATGCTGTCGATCGGCCTGTTGTGGCTGCGCTTTCGCAGGTCGATGATGAGCGTGCCGGCGCTGTCGGCGGTGGGGGGCTTCTACGCCTTGTTCGCGGCATATCTGGGATGGCACTTCTACGCTTGACCCGGGGCCGGATGCCGATCGCGGCGCAAGCTTCGCGGAGCTTGCGCCGTTTTTGCATTTTTTTGCCTGTTTTCAGGGCGCTTTCGCCGCATAAACCTTGTCCATCAGTGGAAACCCGCGTAAACTTCCGCTGTTATCCATCCCAGGAGCAGTCTTCGTGAATACCGATTCCGGCGAAAGTAGTCGATCTTGCATCGACCTCGCTGTCTGACAGGAAACACGCAGAACTCCATCTGCCGCATCCTGTCATGCAGGTTGCGGCGTATCCCAAGCCTCGGGTCCCCACCCAGGCAATAGCGCAGGCCTTCGGCTTGCCGGGAATCTCCCCAACGTAAACCGCCAGAACCGCCGCTTGTCGCAGCGCCGCGCTCGTGCACGTCTTGTGCCCGCACGCTATGCGCCGCGCAGTCGCGCACGCGTACTCGCGATCACGCTCCCCATTCTTGCAATGGAGGTCGTTATGCGTTTCTTCGACTTGTTCCTACGCCGCGCCGGCGTGGACCGCGCCACCGCCCTGGGCCGCCGCCGCGGCACCTCGCGCTTGACGGTCATCTGTCCGCGCGACGAACTGGGCGCCTTGCGCAAGCAGATCTGCCTGGACTTCAGCGCCGCCGGCCTGGATGTCTCGCAAGTGCAGATCGACCAGGGCCAGGACCCCAGCATGGCGTCGGCTTGCATCACGGTCAATTGCCCCCCGGAACTGCGGGCGGAATTGATGTCGCAAGCCCGCCGCCTGAGCGCCAATCCCGCCGTGCGCCACGTGCATTTCGGCGCGCAAGCCGCGTCGATGGCCTGACGCCAGCGCCATTCCCCAGGAGAGATCATGCCTAGTGCCTTAGACCCCGAACCTCGATCGCGCCATGTGCATGGCGCCGGCATGCCTGTCTGACCTGTCTCCTCCCTGCGAGCCGACCGGCCGGACAGTCATTCCGGTTCCCACGGACTCCGCAGCAAAGAATCCCCGGCCTGGCCATCAAGCGCCAACGGCGCCGGTCTCGATTCCCTAGCTAGCCCCTTTCCGTTTTCCGCACCCGGCGCGACTTCGACGCGATCCGGACACCGGCAACATTGCCCCGGTGCCTGCGCACGCCCGTACGCAGCGGATTGACGGCTTTCCCGCGAAAGCCGCGGCCCGCTGCTGCCCGCGCGCAGCCCGACGGGCTGGCTTGCCGGTGTCTCCGACAACAACACCAAAAGCCGGAGCACTCCGATGTTTACCTTCCTGAAATCGTTTTTCTCGTCCGCCTCAGGCCGACGGCGCGCAGGCCGCCACTTCCGGCGGTCCCCCATGCTGGAGCAAGGCGTCGATGCCGTTGCAGCATCGGCCGCCTCGGATACGTCGCGGCGCGCCAACCGCCGCATGCTCGATCTGTCCCGCATGGGCACGGATGCCTTGTTCCTGCTGCTGGGCAGCGGCCGCGGCGGCTTGTCCGAAACCCAGGCGCAGGCGGCGCGCGAACGCCACGGCGCCAACGAAGTCGACCACGAAAAGCCCCTGTCCTGGCCGGTGCACCTGTGGCTGTCGTATCGCAATCCGTTCAATCTGCTGCTGACTGCGCTGGCGGCCTTGTCGTGGCTGACCGATGTCTGGATGGCTGAGCCGGACGACCAGTCGTGGACGGCGGTCGTGATCATTGGATCCATGGTCGTGATTTCGACGGTGCTGCGCTTTGCGCAAGAACTCCGTTCAAACCGGGCGGCCGAGGCGTTGAAAGCCATGGTGCAGAACACCGCCACCGTGCTGCGCAGCGGCGCGATGGCGCCTGCCGCGGACGGCGGCGCGCGCCGCCCGTATGGGGCGCCCTTGCACGAATCCGGCTCGTGCCAGATCGAAGTGCCCTTGGCGGAGCTGGTGCCGGGCGACGTGGTGCTGCTGTCCGCGGGCGACATGATTCCCGCCGACTGCCGCATTCTGAACGCCAAGGACCTGTTCATCGCGCAGGCCGCGCTGACCGGCGAATCCCTGCCGGTCGAAAAGCACGCCGTCCAGCGCGTGGAAACCGGCAATTCGCTGGAACTTGAGAACATGGCCTTCATGGGGACCAACGTGGTCAGCGGCTCGGGCAGCGCGCTGGTCGTCGCTACGGGCGGCAACACGTATTTTGGTCAGTTGGCGGGACGCGTCACGCAGGCCACCCGCGCGCCCACACAATTCCAGCAAGGTATCAATCGGGTCAGTTGGGTGCTGATCCGCTTCATGCTGGTCATGGCGCCGATCGTCATGCTGATCAACGGGTTCACCAAGGGCGACTGGCTTGAGGCGCTGCTGTTCGCCTTGGCCATCGCGGTGGGGCTGACCCCCGAGATGCTGCCGATGATCGTCACGGCCACGCTGGCCAAGGGCGCCTTGCGCATGTCGCGGCGCAAAGTCGTCGTCAAGCGGCTGGACGCCATTCAGAACCTGGGCGCGATGAATGTGCTCTGCACGGACAAGACCGGCACGCTCACGCAGGACCGCATCGTGCTGGAGCGCCATACCGATGTCTACGGCACCACCAGCGACGACGTGCTGGCCTATGCCTACCTGAACAGCTACTACCAGACCGGTCTGAAGAACCTGCTGGACGTGGCCGTGCTGCAGCATGCCGAAGTGCAGCGCAGGCTGAACCTGGCGTCGCGCTACCGCAAGGTCGACGAGATCCCCTTCGATTTCTCGCGCCGCCGGATGTCGGTGGTGGTCAACGAGACCGAGAATGGCCGCGACCACCATGAACTGATCTGCAAGGGAGCGCTGGAGGAAATGCTGTCCGCGTGCACACGGCTGCGTGTGGGCAACGAGGTGCACCTGCTGACCGATTCGCGCCGGGCGGACATCCGCCGGGTGACAGCGGAACTGAACCGCGACGGCCTGCGAGTGATCGCGGTGGGCGTCAAGGAAATGCCGCCTACGCAGCAGGCCTATGGCGTGGCCGATGAATCCGACCTGGTGCTGGTGGGCTATATCGCCTTCCTGGATCCCCCCAAGGAGTCGACCGGCCCCGCGCTGGCCGCGCTGAAAGCCTCGGGCATTGAAGTGAAAGTGCTGACAGGCGACGTCGAACTCGTCACGCAGAAGGTCTGCCGCGAAGTGGATTTCGAGGTGCGCCGCGTCTATCTGGGTGCCGAGATAGAGGCCATGGACGAGGTGCAGCTTGCCGCCGCGGTGCGCGAGGCCAACGTGTTCGCCCGGCTGACACCCGCGCACAAGGAACGCATCGTGCGCAGCTTGCGCGCCCAGGGCAATACGGTGGGATTCATGGGGGACGGCATCAACGACGCGCCCGCCTTGCGTGCTGCCGATGTGGGCATTTCGGTGGATTCGGCGGTGGATATCTCGAAGGAGGCGGCCGACATCATCCTGCTGGAAAAAAGCCTGATGGTGCTGGAAGACGGGGTGATCGAAGGCCGCAAGACCTTCTGCAACATGCTCAAGTACCTGAAAATGACCGCCAGCTCGAATTTTGGCAATGTGTTTTCGGTATTGGTGGCCAGCGCCTTCCTGCCTTTCCTGCCGATGCTGCCCATTCATCTCTTGCTGCAGAACCTGATGTACGACATTTCCCAGACGGCGATTCCATTCGACAATGTCGATGAAGAACTCCTGAAAAAGCCGCAGCAATGGGATCCGGACGGCTTGGGCCGCTTCATGGTGTTTTTCGGTCCGATCAGTTCCCTCTTCGACATCGCCACCTACGCGCTCATGTGGTACGTGTTCCAGGCCAATGCGCCCGAGCACCAGACGCTGTTCCAGTCGGGCTGGTTCGTCGAAGGCCTGCTGTCGCAGACCTTGATCGTGCACATGATCCGCACGCGCCGTATTCCCTTCCTGCAAAGCCGGGCCGCATGGCCGCTGATGGCGATGACGATGGTGGTGGTGGTCATGGGCCTGGTCCTGCCGTTCTCGCCGCTGGCCGAGTACTTCCAGCTGCAGGCTCTGCCATGGAGCTACTTCCCGTGGCTCGCCGGCATCTTGCTGAGCTACTGCGTGCTGACGCAACTGCTCAAGGGCATCTGGGTACGCCGCTACGGCTGGCAATAAGTCTGTGTATGCTGCGGCGGGCGGCAACGCCCGCCGCCATCGGGAGAAGAACATGAGAATCGCATTCTGTGCCGCCGCGGTGGCAGGCGGCTTGGGGCTGCCGCTGGGGGCGTTGGCCGCCGATGAGGGATATGGCGTGCACCTGTACGGCATCGTGGACGCCGGCGTGGCCGTGACGAGCGTGTCGGGGCAGGGCAGCCAAACCGGCGTGCTCAACGGCGGCCTGACGGATTCCCTTTGGGGCTTGCAGGGCGCCGAGGACCTGGGCGGAGGCTGGCATAGCCGTTTCCAGCTGGAAAGCGGCTTTAACCCGTCCAACGGCAACTCGGAGGAAGACGGCCGCTTGTTCAACTACGCGGCGTGGGTCGGGCTTGGCCATGACAGCCTGGGCGAAGTCCGCTTCGGGCGCCAGCACACGATCGGCCAGCTCTACGGCAACGCGCTGGAGATCGCGTCGTGGAAGGACATGGGCATGGGCGCCACCTTCAAGGCGTCCGACAATTTCCAGTTGAGCAATATGGTGAATGTCACCTCGCCCGACTGGAACGGGCTTCAGGCGGGCGTCGGGTATTCGTTTGATGCCGGGGACCAGGGCCAATTCCGCACCAATCAGAACCACCGCGCGCTGAGCCTGGGCGTGAAGTTCGAAAGCGGGCCCTTGCTGGCGGTAGCCACGTGGGACCAACTGCGGCTGGCCCATGCGCCGGAAGGCAGCGGGGGGCGGCCGCAGGCGGTGCAATTGGGCGCCTCGTACGATTTTGACGTGATCAAGGTGACCCTGGCCTGGTCGCGCCAGAAGAACGGCTATGCGGGGCTGGACGGGGGCGATCCCGACGGCCTCGGGCTGGGCCTGGGCCCCGCGCCTTTCGTGCGGGGCGGCACGGTCGACGCGTGGCTGGCGGGCGCCAGCGTGCCCGTCGGGCCGGGCGCCGTCCTGGTGCAATGGTCGCTGGCGCGGCCGGATTGGCATTGGGACAACGGCATGACGGCGCGCAAGGCGCAGCTGGTGACCTTGGGTTATACCTACGCGTTGTCCCCGCGCACGACGCTATACGGATTTGCCGGTTACGCGTCGAACTACACGCTGGACAACCAGTTCGACCCCGCCAATTCCCACACCACGCGTGTCGGGGCAGGCGTCTCGCACCATTTCTGACCCCTCCGGGGCACCGGAGCAAGGGCTGGCGGGGTCTACTACAATCGGCGGGTTGGCGCATGGCGCCGGCCCGTCTTCCCCGATGTCTTCCGGATGGCCCGCATGGATAGTCTTGAATGGCTCATACCCTGGGAGTTCTCTCCCACGCTGGTCGCCTCCTTCGTGGTGGCGATCGTGCTGTTCGTGCGCGGCCAGCGGGTCCACCATGTGACGGCCGCGCGCCGCGCCTTTTTCTGGGTGGGCCTTGTACTGCTGTACCTGTCGATGCATACGCGGGTGGACTATTACGCCGAGCGCATGTTCTTCATCCACCGCATCCAGCATCTGGTGCTGCACCATCTGGGGCCGCTGCTGGTAATGGCGGCGTTTCCGGGGCAGGTCATGCGGGCCGGGCTGCCCATGGCGTGGCGCATCCGCCTGCGGGATTTCCTGCGCACGGGCACGGGCCGCGCTACGGTCGCGGTGCTGACCAACAAGATCTTCGTGCCGACGCTGTTCGTCTTCCTGGTGCTGGTCTGGCTGATTCCGTCGGTGCAGTTCTACTCCATGCTGGACTGGCGCCTGTACCGGCTGATGAACTGGTCGGTCGTGATCAGCGGTTTCATGTACTGGAACCTGATCCTGGATCGCCGCCCCGCGCCGCCCGCGGCCATGACGCCGGGCGGCCGGGTCATTTCTCCCGTGCTGACGATGCTGCCGCAAATGGTGGCGGGCGCAGTCATCGCCTTCACTGAAAGCGATATCTACCCGTTGTTTGAGCTGTGTGGCCGCGCCATCGCGATGTCCGCCCAGACCGACCAGACCATCGGCGGCCTGACCATGTGGATACCGGCGGCGCTGGTCGAGGTGATCGGCCTGATGGTGGCGCTGGGAACCTTGATGCGCCTGTCCGGCAAGGGGCGCTTGCGCAAAGCCGACCGCGACGCCCGCGCGCGGGCCAAGGCCCGCGCGGCGGCGTCCGCCTAGCGCGGACGCGCGGCGGGATTATTCCGGCAGCAGGCCGTGATACTTCCTGCCCAGCGCCACGGTGGCCTGGAACATGCCCGCCTTGTTGCCGCAGTCGTAGCGCACGCCGTCGAAACGGTGTGCGAACACCGCGCGCTCACGCATCATCGAGGCGATGCCGTCGGTCAGCTGGATTTCATTGCCGGCGCCCATCTTGGTCGAGCGCAGGTGATCGAAGATGGCGGCTTCCAGCACGTAGCGGCCCACGACGGCCAAGGTGGACGGCGCGGCGTCGGGTTCAGGTTTCTCAACGATATGCGTGACGCGCTCGGTCCGGGCATCCAGCCGGGCGTCGCCGCTGCGCGTGGCCACGATGCCGTACTTGCGGGTGTCGGCGCGCGGCACGTCCTGCACGCCCAGCACGCTGGCGTTCTGCGCGACGGCGATGTCCACCAGCTGCTTCATGGCGGGCGTGTCGGCATCGATCAGGTCGTCGGCCAGCAGTACGGCGAAAGGCTCGTCGCCCACGGCGGGGGCGGCCGACAGGACGGCGTGGCCCAGGCCCAGCGGGGCAGATTGCCGGATGTAGAGGCAATTCACGTGCGCGGGTAGAATGCCCCGCACCATTGCCAGCAGCTCGTGCTTGCCTTTGCTTTCAAGGTCGGATTCAAGTTCCGGTGCGGAATCGAAGTGGTCTTCGATGGCGCGCTTGTTGCGGCCGGTCACAAAAATAAGGTCGGTGATGCCGGCGGCCACGGCCTCTTCAACGGCATATTGAATCAACGGCTTGTCGACCACGGGCAGCATTTCCTTGGGCATCGCCTTGGTGGCGGGCAGGAAGCGGGTGCCCATGCCGGCGACAGGGAAAACGGCTTTACGGACGGGACGCATTGAGACCTCGTTTGGGGTATCGGTGAAACATTTTAAGCTCATCGCTATCATAGGCTTATGAACCGCAGGAAAATGCCATCCATTTGCTCTATTGCGAAACGGGGCGCGATTGCCGGACTGTGCGCCGCCTTGCTCGCTCCTTCCATCCCCGTCGCCGCGTGGGCGCAACCGGTGGGCCTGCCCACGATGGGCGCCGCGTCGGCGGCCGACCTCTCGCCCATGCTGGAACGCAGCCTGGGCGAAGCCATCATGTCGCAAGGCCGGCGCGACCCGACGTACGTCGACGACCCTGAACTCAGCCAATACCTGACCACGATGGGCCGCAAGCTGGCGGCCTTTGCACCCGGCGCGGTGCCGGAAGTGGAAATGTTCGGCGTGCGCGACCCCGAAATCAACGCGTTCGCCATGCCCGGCGGCTTTATAGGCATCAATACCGGCCTGATCGTATCGTCGGGCAGCGAATCCGAGCTGGCCGCGGTGGTCGCGCACGAAATCGGTCACGTCGTGCAGCGCCACATCGCGCGCGGCATGACGCAACAAAGCCAGAACGGCATGCTGATGCTGGCCAGCCTGGCCGGCGCGCTGCTGGCGGCGCTGGCGGGCGGCGGCGGCAACCTGGCGATGGGCGTGGCGGCCTTTGGCCAGGCCGCGGCCATCAACCGCCAACTGGGTTTTTCCCGCGACGCGGAACGCGAGGCTGACCGCGCCGGCTTCCAGATGCTGACCAAGGCGGGATACGACGCCGAAGGCATGTCGCAAATGTTCTCGCGTTTGATGAACGCGTCGCGCCTGAACGAAGGGGCGGGCGGGGGTTCTTGGGCCAGTACCCACCCGCTGTCCATTGAACGCATGTCCGATGTGCAGAACCGCGTGCGCTCGATACCGCCGTCGCGCCATGTGGACTCCGACGACTTCTGGTACGTGCGCGCCAAGATGCGCGTGGTGCAGGGGCGCGACGCCGTCAGCCTGCGCTCGGCCGGCCAGCAATTGCAGGACGAGGCCCAGGCGTTGTCCGGCGTGCGCCAGTCCGCCGCGTATTACGGGCTGGCCTTGCAGGCCTTTCAGCGCAACAACCTGACCGAAGCCGACCGCTTGTGGACGCTGGCTACGGCTGGCGGGCGAAATTCCGCGCAACTGGCCAAGCTAAGCGTCGATATCGCGCTGGCCCGCAAGGAATACCCGCGCGCGCTGGAGCTGGCGCAGGCGGGCGTCAAGCGCTGGCCCGACCAGCGGGCGCTGGGCATCGCCTATGCCCAGGCGCTACAAAGCAACGGCCGCCATGCCGACGCGCAGGACTATCTGCGCGCCAAGATCAAGCAGTGGGGTAGCGACGAGCCCAGCCTCTATCAGATGCTGGCGCAAAGCGAAGAACGCAACGGCAAGCCGGTACAGGCCCGGCGCGACCTGGCGCGCTTCTACGTCATGACCGGCGCGTTCGCGGCGGCGGAATCCCAGCTGCAGCAGGCGCGCGGCTTGTCGACCGACTTCTACGAGCAATCGCAGATTGACGTGCAGATCAAGGAAGTGAAGGACAAGCTGGCTGAAGAGCGGCAGTTGCTGGAGCGCTTCAAATCGGGTTGAGGCGCTGGTGTTGAATCCGGGGGCGGCGCCCCCGGGCTTCCTATAAGCCGGTTTCGAAGAACCGGCCCAGCCGCTGCGGCAGCCAGTTCAGGTGCGCCGGGAAGGCGCCGGTGGGAAACCCGGCATGCCCGCCGTCGCTGGGCTGGTGCAGCAGGATGACGGGCGCGCATTCTTCCGGTTTGGGCAGCGACGCCGCCGGGATGAACGGGTCGTTGCGGGCGTTGAGCACCAGCGTCGGCACCGAGATCTTCGGCAGCCAGGGCTTGCTTGAGGCGCGCGTCCAGTAATCCAGGGCATTGCGAAAACCATGCATCGGCGCGGTATAGGTGTCGTCGAATTCGCGCAGATCGTGCGCGTGCGCGATGCGCATCACGTCGATGGAGCCGGGAAAGCGGTGGGCCTTCTCCAGCACCTTGTGCTTGAGTGTCTTCAGAAAATGCGCCGAATAGACGCGCCGGTTGAATACCCCGGTGGATAGCGTCTTGCCGCAGGCGACCAGGTCCAGTGGCACGGAAACGCCTGCGGCGGCCGTCAGCCAGCCGGTGTCTTCCTGGTGTTCACCCAGATATTTGAGCAGGGCGTTGCCGCCCAGCGACACGCCGACGGCATGCCAGCGCGCATGCGGGATGCGGCTGCGCACCGTCTCCAGCAGGAAGCCCACTTCAGCGGAATCGCCCGAATAATAGGCGCGCGCCAGGCGGTTGGGCACGCCCGAGCAGCCCCGGAAGTGCGCAATCACGACGATCCAGCCGCGCGCGCGGAAATAGTGCGCGACGGACTGGGCGTAGCGGCTGTTGCTGCCGCCTTCCAGCCCGTGGAACAGGATCAGCGCAGGCGTGTCGGGGGTTTGCGGCAGCGACTTCCAATCCGCGTCCGTCATCCACCGCGCCGCGGCGGTCTTGCCATTGGCGACCGGGCCTTGCCCGCTGACGGGCGCGCCGTCGGCGGCCTTGTGCGGAAACAGGCCCGGGCCGGTCCAGTCGAAGTCCACGAAATCGGTGTCCGGCGTGTCTACCCGGTCGCGCACGAACGCGATCCGGTGGTATTGCGCGAATACCGACGCGTAAACCGTCTGGGCATCGCCTCCGGGCAACCAGGAGGGAACGGGGCAAGGGGACGTATCTAGACGAGCAGCGGCCAACTAAAAATCCACCCGATTCAATGCAGCATGTCGGGTACGTCGTGCAAATCGAGCACCCCGGCTTCCGTGGGCGCCGGCGACGAATGGTGCATGACCATGCGCCAGCCGGTGGGGCCCTTGTGGTAGATGTTCGTGGCGTAGCAGTTTGCGAACTGCGTGCCTTCCCGCGTACGCACCGCCACCTGCTCCACCAGCACGTGCACCGCGCACATCATGCTCAGCATGACCAGCGGGCGCAGCGGGCGGACGTGAAGCGGGCCGTTGGCCAGCACCTGTTGCCAGGACTCGTGCACCGCGGAGTGGCCGACGATGCGCAGCCCGCCCGGGTGGATGCAGACGACTTCCTCGTCGTCGGCCCACACCTGCATCAGGCGGACGGCGTCCCCCTGTTCCAGGGCTTCGTAGAACGCGTGTTCGGCTTCTTCGGGGGTGGCAAACATGGTTGCGTGTGGCGGGTAAGCGTTGTGCGGCGGCTTAGTGGTGGCCGTGCAGCACCGTACCGGCCTTCAGGCGGTACTCGGCGCCGCAGTAGGCGCAACTGGCGGAGCCCGAGCGGGCCACGTCCAGGAACACGCGGGGGTGCATGCTCCAGAGCGGCGCTTTCGGGCCGGGACAGAACACGGGCAGGTCTTCGGCGCCGACCTCAATGACTTCGTGAGCGTGGGGGACGGCGGCCGGGGCAGCAGCGGTCATGGATATTCCTGAAAAAAGAACCGATAAACGGCAGGTTGGGGCAATGATGCGGTCCTGTCGGGGACAAGGCCGCACGGATCAGCGTCAAACTTCAGACTTTACTTAGCCAGTGATGGTACTTCGGGATGCGGCCATGCACCATGTCAAAAAATGCAATCTGCAACTTCTCGGTAACCGGGCCGCGCCTGCCTGCGCCAATCTGGCGGTTGTCGACCTCGCGGATAGGCGTGACTTCCGCGGCGGTACCGGTGAAGAAGGCCTCGTCGGCGATGTAGACGTCGTCGCGCGTCAGGCGCTTGGTGACCACGCGCAAGCCGAAGTCGGCCGCCAGGGCATGGATGGTTGACCGCGTGATGCCGGTCAGGGCGGACGCGATCTCGGGTTCGCAGAGCACGCCGTCCTTGACGATGAACAGGTTCTCGCCGGAACCTTCGGCCACGAAGCCCTCGGTGTCCAGCAGCAGGGCCTCGTCGTAGCCGTCTTGCAGGGCTTCGGTGTTGGCCAGGATGGAATTGGCGTAGGTGGTGGCCACCTTGGCGCGCGGCATCGTGACGTTCACGTGCTGACGGGCGAAGGACGACACCTTGACGCGGATGCCCTGGGACAGGGCGTCTTCGCCCAGGTAGGCGCCCCACGGCCAGGCGGCGATCGCCACGTGGACGCGGGCGCCCTTGGGCGACACGCCCATCTTTTCCGGGCCGTAGAACACCAGCGGCCGCAGGTAACCGGATTCCAGCTTGTTTTCGCGCACGACCTGCCGCTGCGCCTCGTTGATCGTGTCGCGATCAAACGGCATGGGGATCTGGTAGATGTGCGCCGAATTGAACAGGCGGTTGGTGTGGTCTTCCAGGCGGAAAATGGCGGTGCCGATCTTGGACTGATAGGCACGCACGCCTTCGAAGACGGAAAGGCCATAGTGCAGGGAGTGCGTCAGGACGTGCGTCGTCGCGTCTCGCCATGGGACGAGCTTGCCGTCATACCAGATGAAACCGTCGCGGTCAGCCATCGACATGGTCTTCTCCACACAGGGCGCCAGGCCTGGCGCCGTGCGTCAGGCCCCAAGGGGTCAATAAACTCGAGGCGCCTATTGTATCAAGCGGCGAGGTTACAATACCGGCCTATCCGCGCACCGGCGTGGTGCCATTCGGCCCGCGCAACCCGTTAGAGTTCCCATGTCGTCCTGTCCGAATCGCCAGGGGTCAGCCGTTGTCCTCTGAATCCGCGCTTCCCGAAATCCGCCAGGAACGCCTGGCCGCATTCCGCTCCGGCATCCATGCCATCGTTCCTGCCCTCATCGCCACGGCGACCTGGGGCCTGGTGACCGGTGTGGCCATGGTCAAGTCCGGCCTGACCGAGACCATGGCGCTGGCCATGACGCTGCTGCTCTACGCGGGGTCCGCCCAATTGACGTCGTTGCCGCTGATCGCCACGGGCGCGCCGCTGTGGCTGATTTTCGCCGCTGGCTGCGTCGTCAACCTGCGTTTCATCATCTTCGGCGCGGCGCTCCATCCCTATTTCCGGCACATGTCCTGGCCCAAGCGGCTGGGACTGGGCTACTTCACGACCGACATGGGCTTCGTGCTGTTCATGCCGCGCTATGGCGATTCGGCCGAGCGCGGCACGCGCGAACAGCTGTGGTTCTTCCTGGGCACGATCGTGCCAGGCTGGCTGGTCTGGCAGTCGTCGTCGATCGTCGGCATCTATCTGGGGGCGATGGTGCCCACGAACTGGTCGCTGGATTTCGCCGCGGTGCTGGCGCTGCTGGCGATCACGGTGCCGCTGGCCAGCTCCAAGCCGATGCTCGTGTCCATGCTGGCGGCCGGCGTTGTCGCCTGGGTCGGCCAGGTGCTGCCGTTGCGTCTGGGGCTGGCGGCGGCCGTTATCGCCGGTGTGGTGGCCGGCATGTGGGCTGAACGTTTCTTCAAGGCGCGACCATGACCCTCTGGCCCTCCGAGCTCTACGTCTATTCCGCCATCCTGCTGCTGGCCCTGTGCAGCGTGCTGACGCGAGCGGGCTTCATGCTGTTCGGCGACTACATCCCGCTGCCGGACGGCGTGCGCCGCGCGTTGCGCTACGCGCCCGCCGCGGCGCTGACGGCTATCGTGGTGCCGGACCTGCTGCCCTGGAAGGCGGGGTTGGGGCCGGTATTCGACTACAAACTGGTGGCCGGCGTGGTTGCCATCCTGGTGTTCTTGCGCACCCGCAGCGCGGTGATGGTGATCATTGTCGGCATGGTCGTGTTGTGGGGCCTGCGCTGGCTCGCGGGCTGACGTCCTTATTTCGGTCACAAATCGTCCATCTGGTGGACATACGCGCTGTTTGAGCGTGTGGTAAGGCGGCTGCGCTAAAATTAAGTTATCCACAGCAATCCGGGCCTGGTACTGCCCTCATAAGTATCGAATCCATAATGCGCCGACTGGCCTGCAAGGCAGGGTGCCGATTGTCCGCGAAGCCGAAAGCGCTTTGCGGCACAAGCGTGCCGTCGCGTTGCGACCACGCGTATTTGGATTGCCCCGATGCATATGTAGTGCAGTGCATGTAGCACTCTCGTTTTGTTCTTTTTCACTGGTCCCGGTATCTGCCAAACCCTGATGACTGAATCCACACAATCCGTAGCACCCCCCGTTGACGCGCCCGCGCCGACGTTCGCCGATTTCGGGCTGCATCCGCTGTTGCTGCAATCCATCGCCGAAACCGGCTACACCATCCCCACACCCATCCAGGCCCAAGCCATCCCCGTCGTGGTGGAAGGGCGTGATGTCATGGGCGCTGCCCAGACGGGCACCGGCAAGACGGCCGCATTCACGCTGCCCATCCTGCACCGGCTGATGCCGCTGGCCAACACCAGCGCGTCGCCCGCGCGTCACCCGGTGCGTGCGCTGATCCTCACGCCCACGCGTGAACTGGCCGACCAGGTGTACGAAAGCGTCAAGCGCTATAGCAAGCAGACGCCGCTGCGTTCGGCCGTGGTGTTCGGCGGCGTGGATATCGGTCCGCAAAAAGAAGCGCTGCGCCGCGGTTGCGAAGTGCTGGTGGCGACCCCCGGCCGCCTGCTGGACCACGTCGAGCAAAAGAACGTGAACCTGAGCCAGGTCGGCATCCTGGTGCTGGATGAAGCGGACCGCATGCTGGATATGGGCTTCTTGCCCGACCTGGAACGCATCATCCGCCTGTTGCCCACGCAGCGTCAGGGCCTGCTGTTTTCGGCCACCTTCAGCAACGAAATCCGCAAGCTGGGCCGTTCGTACCTGAACCACCCCGTCGAAATCGAAGTCGCGGCGCGTAACGCCACGGCCACGACGATCACGCAGATCGCCTACAAGATGTCCAGCGACGCGAAGCGCGCCGCCGTCGTGCATCTGGTGAAGTCGCGCGGCCTGAAGCAGGTCATCGTGTTCTCGAACACCAAGATCGGCACGGCGCGCCTGGCTCGCGAACTGGAACGCGACGGCGTCAAGGCCGAATCGATCCACGGCGACAAGACGCAGGCCGACCGCATGAAAGCGCTGGAAGCGTTCAAGGCCGGCGAACTCGAAGTGCTGGTGGCGACTGACGTGGCCGCCCGCGGCCTGGACGTGGCAGGCGTGCCTTGCGTCATCAACTACGACCTGCCCTACAACGCGGAAGACTACGTGCACCGCATCGGCCGCACCGGCCGCGCAGGCGCATCCGGCGAAGCCATCGCGCTGTTCACGGCCGACGAAGAGCGTTTCCTGCTCGATATCGAAAAGCTGATCAAGCGCGAAGTGCCGCGCGGCACGCTCGACCTGCCGGCCGACGCCGTGGCGCGCAGCCACCGCCGCAGCGACGAGCGCACGGGTTCGTCGCGCGAAGGCCGCGAAGCCGGCCGCGGCGACCGCAGCGATCGTGGCGACCGCGGCCGTTCGTCGGACCGCCGCTCGGGCTACACCTCCGGCGGTTCGCGCCAGCCGGTGGATGATTTCTTCCTGAAGCCCTACGAGCCGCAGGCTTCCTCCTCGACGGCCGAAGAGCCGGCGCCCGGCAACAACAACAATGGCAATTCGTCCTCGGCGCCCAAGCGCCAGGTGGCGGTGCTGTTGGGCGGCTCGCGCAAGAACTGATTGCCTTTCTCTTGTGGCTGCCCGGCCATGAAAAAACCCGCAACGCGAAGGCCTTGCGGGTTTTTTATTGCGGATGCGCGGCTCAGGCCGCCAGCAGCTTCGTCAGGTCCGGCAGCGCCGTGGCGACGGCCGGGCTGTTTTCATCCACGCTTTCCAGCAGCCGCTCCAGGTGTCCGATGTGCGGCAGCATAGGGCCGTAGAACACGACGCGGGCGCCGATCTGCACCAGCAGGGTGGGGAAGTTCTCGACGTCTTCGTCGCCCAGCAGCTCCGCGTGGTCTTCGATGTCGATCCATGCGAAGACGTGCTGCGGCAGCGTGGCGGCCAGTGCTTGCAGTTTGGGCTTGTACTGTTCGCAGGTGTCGCACCACGCCGCGCAGAAACAGGCGACCAGCCAGGTGTCGGGGATTGCGCCAAGCCGCGCGCGCAGGGCGGCAAGGTCGGTGCCGGGTACAAGTAGAGACATGTCAGCAGATGAAGGCGTGTTTGACTATCATACCCGGGATGTCCACCGCCTTTTTCCGCTCCCATGACCGCATTGCGCACTGATTCCACCCCGCCCGGCAACGGCCGCCTGACCGCCGCCGGGGCCGGCGCCGTCAGCGTGGGCCAGGCCTTCAAGCGCGCGCTCGTCTCCCAATGCCACCCGACCATGCTGTTCGCGGTGCTGCTGCCCTTCCTGATTGCGCTCATCGGCGCCTTCCTGCTGTTGTACCTGTTCTGGACGCCGCTCAACGAGTGGCTGGCCGCCGAGGCCGCCCGCTGGGACTTCGTGAACCGCGCAGAGGACTGGATGTTGGCGATGGGCCTGTTTTCGCTCAAGATCTATCTGGTGCCCATCATTGCGGTGGCCATCCTGCTGCCGGTATCGGGCATCCTCGGTCTGGCGATCGCGGCGGTCTTCGTGATGCCGCTCGTGCTGCGCCACGTCGGGCAGCGCGAATACGCCAGCGTCACGCGGCAAGGCAAGAACGCCACCGCGGTCAGCGTCTGGAACGCGGTATGGGTGTCCGCGGCGTTTGCCGCAGGCTGGCTGTTGACGCTGCCGTTGTGGCTGGTGCCGCCGATGGCCATCGTGCTGTCGATCTTCTGGTGGGCATTTGCGTTCTCGCGCATGATGCGCGTGGACGCGATCGTCGAGCATGCCAGCCCCGAAGAACGCAAGCTGATCCTGGAACGCAACAACGGCGGCTTCTGGAGCATCGGCCTGATCTGCTCGCTGTTGAACCTGTTGCCGCCCGCGTGGATTATCCTGCCGGTGTTCTCGGCGCTGGTCTACGCGCATTACGGACTGGAAGCGCTCAAGCGTTTGCGCGAGGACCGCGTCATCGACGCCTGACCGGCGTCTTCCCCTTATCTTCTGGAATCGGACATGGCCGCAGAATCCGCCGCCCGCCGCATTGGCCTCATCATCGTCGGAGATGAAATCCTCTCCGGCCGCCGTCAGGACAAGCATTTTTCCAAGGTCGTCGAGCTGCTCAGCGCGCGCGGCATGCAGTTGAGCTGGGCCGAAGTGCTGCCCGACGACCGCGATACGCTGGCTGCCGCCTATCGGCGCAGCTTCGCCACCGGCGACGTCGTGCTCTCGTGCGGCGGTATCGGCGGGACGCCCGACGACCACACCCGCCAGGCCGCCGCCGCGGCGCTGGGCTTGCCGTTGGCCTTGCACCCCGAAGCCGAAGAGGCGATCGCCTTGCGCACCGCCGAAATGGCGGCCAAGGGGCAGGGCACCGCCGACATGAGCGCGCCCGAGAACCAGCAGCGCCTGCAGATGGGCATGTTCCCGCAAGGCTGCGAGATCGTCCCGAACCCGTATAACCGCATCCCGGGCTTCTTCATCCGGGACCACACGTTCGTGCCGGGCTTTCCCGTCATGGCGTGGCCGATGCTGGAATGGACCCTGGATACGCGTTATCGTGCACTGCAGCATGTGCGCGCCCATGTGGAGCATTCCTTCCTGGTGTTCAGCATGCCCGAGTCGCGCATCACGCCGGCCATGGTCAGCGTCGAAACGCGCTGGCCGGACGTGCGCGCATTCAGCCTGCCGAGCGTCGGCGAAGCCGGCGGCACGCCGCACATCGAGTTGGGCGTCAAGGGCGAACCCGCCGCTTGCGCAGAGGCATTGGCGTTTCTGCGGGCCGAAGTGCTCCGCCTGGGCGGCAAGCTGGCGCCGCCGCCCGCCAACTGAGCCTGATCAGCAATAAACGGGTGCGTACCCGTTTATTGCCGAAAAAAAGCGATTGCCAAATGGCGCGGTAAATTTCACAATACGGGAAAGAACTGTTTGCTGCGTTGCCGCAAGGCCGGTTTTTTCGGCGGCGCGGCACAAAGCCCCAACCTTCCCCTATGCCCCGTCTTTCGCCCCCCCGCAATCCTCTGGACGCCGAAACCGAAGGCGCTTCCGCCCATCCCATCGCCATCCAGGTGATCGAGCGCGCCATGCGCCTGCTGGATGCGCTTGCCGCGCAGCAGGATCCCGTGACGCTCAAGGAATTGTCCGCGACCACCGGATTGCATGCCTCCACCGCGCACCGCATCCTGAACGACCTGGTCGTGGGCCGCTACGTCGAACGCGTCGATAACGGCCTGTACCAGCTGGGCATGCGCCTGCTGGAATTGGGTTCGCTGGTGAAAGGGCGTCTGAACGTGCGCGAGGCGGCGATTTCGGCCATGCGTTCGCTGCACAAGCTGACGGGGCAGACGATCAACCTGTCGGTCCAGCAAGGCGACGAAATCGTCTACATCGACCGCGCCTGGAGCGAACGTTCCGGCATGCAGGTGGTGCGTGCCATCGGCGGCCGCGCCCCCTTGCACCTGACCTCCACCGGCAAGCTTTTCCTGTCCACCGGCGACACGCGCCAGGTCCGCGCCTATGCGCTGCGCACCGGCCTGGCCGGCCACACGCGCAATAGCCTGACTGACCTGGACCGCCTGGAGCGCGAACTGGCCCTGGTGCGCCGCCACGGCTACGCCCGCGACAACGAGGAACTGGAACTCGGCGTGCGCTGCATCGCCGCGGGCATTTTCGACGACACCGGCAAGCTGGTGGCGGGCCTGTCGATCTCGGCCCCGGCCGAACGCCTGCAAGACGACTGGATCAAGGCCCTGGTCGACACGGCGGCCAGCATTTCCGAAGCCTTGGGTTACGAGCCGTCCGTATCCACCGGTTTCAACGGGCTGGGGATGGCGGCGGAAGCGTTGCGGCCGTCCTGACCGCGGCGCTAGCCGCCCAGGAAAAAGCCCCCTTGCGGGGGCTTTTTTCGTTGGAAGGCCCTGTTTCGGCAGGGCCGCCCTTTATTGCTGTTCGACGCCGGCCTTCTTGAACAGCTCGGCCCACTGGGGCACTTGCTGCTTGACCTTGGCTTCCAGCGCTTGCGGGTTCGCTTCGGACGTCAGCACCGTGGCGCCCAATTGCTTCATGCGCTCCTGGAACTTGGGGTCGGCCAGGCCGGCCTGCAGGCTCTTGATCAGCTTGTCCACCACCGGCTTGGGCGTGCCCTTCGGCACCCACATCCCGTGCCAGATGCCCACCTCGAAGCCCTTGTAGCCGGACTCGTCCATGGTCGGCAGCTTGGGCAGGGTGGGAACGCGCTGCAGGCTGGTCACGGCGTAGGCCTTGACCTTGCCGCTTTCGATCTGCTGCGTGGTGTTGGTGGTCTGGTCGCACAGCAGGTCCACCTGCTTGCCCAGCAGGTCGTTCATGGCCGGCGCGGTGCCCTTGTAGGGGATCGTCAGCAACTGGACGCCCAGCGCTTCGACCAGCATGGTGCCGCACAGGTGGCTGGCGGCGCCGATACCGGCGTTGGCCAGCGAGACCTTGTCCTTGTTCTGTTTGACGTACTCGGCCAACTCCTTGATGTTGTTGGGCGGGAAGTCGGAGCGGGCGATGATGGTCATGGGCACATCGACGACCAGGCCGATGGGCTCGAAGCTCTTGTACGGGTCGTAGCCGGGGTTCTTGTACAGCGACGGTGCCGTGGAGAAGCCGGCGTGCATCAGCAGGATGGAATAGCCGTCCGGCTGGGCGCGGGCGACTTGCGTCGTGCCGATGGTGCCGCCGGCGCCACCCTTGTTTTCGACCACAACCGTCTGGCCCAGACTCGGCCGCATGGCTTCCGCCAGCGAGCGGGCGACGTTGTCGGTCGGGCCGCCTGCAGCGAATGGCACCACCATATTGATGGGGCGCTCCGGATATTCCGCGTGGGCGGCGCCGGCCGCGAGCATGGCGCTGGCCGCGAGCAGGGCCGAAAGCGTGCGGGGAATGAGGGTCATGAAGTCTCCAATTGCAGGGGTTTTGCTTGCTGCGATTTAGTTATTGACCGCTGACTTTTGATTTGTATTTGTCTGTCATCAGCGTGAAAGCAGTTTAGAAAAGAATTGATACGCCGTCATGTCCGGTATTTCCCGAATCATGGGAAATTCTTGAGCAGGATCAAAGGCATGCACAAAGCGTGCACCGTAAATGTGCAAATACTTGTTGCGTTGCACAAAAACTGCTTGACAAGGAATCCTGCCAGTCTAGAATGTGAATTGTGCAGTGCATCAAACGGGCCGGCGGTAGCTTGTAGTACCAGTTTCCGCGCACGTTTAATTTTCGTCGCAGACAACCATCCTGACTTGCCGGAAGCGTCCGGCTACCCCTAAAGGAGCATTCTATGAGCGCAATTCCGCAACAAGTTCTGGACCGCCAGAAGGCCAGCATCAACACTTTCGTGGCCGCCCAGTCCGCCGTTTTCGCCGGCTTTGAAAAGCTGGTTGAACTGAATCTGAAGGTCGTTCGCGCCACCCTGGACGAAGTCGCCCAGCGTTCGCAACAAGCCGCCGAAGTGAAGGACCCGCAAGAAGCTGCGGCGTTCGCCTCCGGCCTGCTGCAGCCGGGCGCCGAAAAGGCCATGGCTTACACCAAGCACGTGTATGACATCGTTGCCGGCGTCCAGGGCAGCCTGGTCAAGTTGACCGAAGAACAGATCGCCGAAGGCCAGCAACAGCTGAGCGAAGCCGTCGACCAGTTCTCGAAGAACGCCCCGGCCGGCTCGGAAAGCGCCGTCGCCCTGTTCAAGTCGTCGCTGGCCACCGCGACCAGCGCCTACGATTCCGTCACCAAGGCTGCCAAGCAGGCTGCCGAAGTCGCCGAGTCGAACCTGAATGCCGCCGCCAACGCGACCTTCAAGGCTGCAACGGATGCCGCCGACGCCGCCACCAAGGTCGCCAGCCGCAGCCGTCGCCCCGCCTAAGTCTCTGGCGCGCGATGCTGCGCAAATCGCAGTAATGTAGTACTGTTGAGTGACAGAGCAGAGCTGGAATTAGGGCCACCCACAGGGTGGCCCCTTTTTTTTGTGCGGCCGCGTCGACGAAAAAGCGCCCCGCAGGGCGGCCCAAGCTTTATTTCTTGGACACCGCGCGCACGCATTCCGCCACCAGGGCCGGGCCGCGATAGATCAGGCCTGTGTACAACTGCACGGCGTGTGCGCCGGCGGCCATTTTTTCGCGGGCCTGCTGGCCCGACAGTACGCCGCCCACGCCGATGATGGCCAGGCTGTCGCCCAGTTGTTCCTTCAGGCGGCGGATCACTTTCAATGACAGTTCATGCACGGGCGCGCCGGACAGGCCACCGGCTTCGTCGGCGTGCGCCTGGCCCGCGACTGCGTCGCGCGACAGCGTGGTGTTGGTGGCGATGACGCCGTCGATGCCGTGGCGGGGCAGGGTGTCGGCGATCGCGTCGATCTGTTCCTGCGTCAGGTCGGGGGCGATCTTTACCGCCATCGGCACGCGGCGCTGGTGCTGGTCTTCCAGCGCCCGGCGCTTGTCCGCCAATTGCGCCAGCAGCGCCGACAGTTCGTCGCCGCTTTGCAGCGCGCGCAGGTTCTTGGTGTTGGGCGACGAAATATTCACCGTCACATAGTCGGCGTGGGGGTACACGCCTTCCAGGCCGATCAGGTAATCATCGGCCGCGCGCTCGATCGGCGTATCGGCGTTCTTGCCGATGTTCAGGCCCAGGATGCCGCCTTGCTTGCGCCATTGGCTGCGCTGCACGTTGGCCAGGAACGCGTCCAGGCCCTGATTGTTGAAGCCCAGCCGGTTGATCAGCGCATTGGCGCGTGGCAGTCGGAACATCCGCGGCTTCGGATTGCCGGGTTGCGCGCGCGGGGTGACCGTGCCGACTTCAATGAAACCGAACCCCAGGTTACCCAGCGCGTCGATATAGGCGCCGTTCTTGTCCAGGCCCGCCGCCAGCCCGATCGGGTTGGCCAGCTGCATGCCCATCAGCGTGCTGGGGGCGGTGGGCTGCGCATGCATCAGCTTGCGCGTGGCGCCGCACTCGTAGGCGCGTTGCAGGCCCGACAGCGTGACTTCGTGGGCGGTTTCCGCGTCCATGGCGAACAGCGCCGGGCGGGCCAGGGGATAGGCGTGGAAGAGGATAGACATGGGGCGGAATTGTAGAGCGAATTTCGCCGGCCTTGCGGCAGGGCCGAGGGCGCGTGGCACCCGGGGGCAGAGAAATCAGGGGGACGGAACAACCTGATCGCGCCATTCGCCGTCGGCCAGGAATTGCGCGGGGTGGAAGCTGGACTTATAGGACATTTTGCGGCTGTCCGCGATCCAGTAGCCCAGGTACAGCCAGGGCAGGTTCAGATTGCGGCACTGCTCGATCTGCCACAGGATGCTATAGGTGCCCAGGCTGCCTTCGGCATCGGGATCGTAGAACGTGTAGACCGACGACAACCCGTCGTCCAGCACGTCGATGATGGACACCATCATCAGCACCCCGTCAGGGTCGCGGAATTCCACCAGGCGCGTGTTCACGCGGCTGGTCAGCAGGAACTGCGCATATTGGGTGCGGCTGTCTTCATCCATGCCGCCGCCGGGATGCCGCCCCTGTTGATACCGCGTATATAGCCGGTAATGCTCGGGCGACCAGGCCAGTTCGGCCACGAAAGACTGCAGGTCCTGGTGGCCGCGCCAAGCCCGCCGTTGGCTGCGGTTGGGCGCAAACCCGGCCGTGTCCACGCGCACGGGCACGCAGGCCTGGCAGTTGTCGCAATGGGGGCGGTACGTAAACAGGCCGCTGCGGCGAAAGCCCTGTTCGACCAACTGGGAATAAGTGCCCGCGTTGATCAGATGGCCGGGCGCGGCGACCTGCGACCGAGCCTGCCGACCCGGCAGGTAGCTGCAAGGGTAGGGAGCGGTTGCGTAGAACTGCAGCGTGGAGAAGGGAAGTTCTTTGAGCTGGCTCATGGGGGATTACGCATCGCGACGGCAAGTCCGCGACGGGATGGCTACATATTAACGCCGAAGTCGGCGATGGGCGCGGCTTCGGGCCGCAGGCGCCCGCTGCTGTCCAGGATTCCCCGCGCCCAGGGAATGGGCGGTTGTACCGTCGTCTGGCGCACATGCTGCAGAAAGCGCGACCGGGCGATCGGGCGGGCGCCCAGGCTGGCCAGGTGACGCGTCTGCTGCTGGCAATCGATGCACGCCACGCCATGGCCGCTCAGGTAGCGCACCAGGTAGGCCAGGGCGATCTTCGACGCGTTGGGCACGAGCGTGAACATGGATTCGCCGAAGAACATCCGGCCCAGGCTGATGCCGTACAGGCCGCCCGCCAGTTCGCCGTCGATCCAGGTCTCGATGCTGTGCACATATCCGGCCTGGTGCCAACCGGCATAGGCCTGCTGCATGGCGCCGGTGATCCAGGTGCCGGGCTGGCCGTCGCGCGGGGCGGCGCAGTGCGCCATCACCTGCGGGAAGACGGTGTCCACGCGCACCTGCACCCGGGGCGTCGCGTCATGTTCCTGGCCCGCGATCTGGCGCAGCAGCTTGCGCAGCGAATGCGACGGTGAAAAGTCCGCAAGGGCCAGCACCATGCGGGGATCGGGGCTCCACCACAGCACGGGCTCGCCTTCCGAATACCAGGGGAAGATCCCGTTGGAGTAGGCCTGGATCAACCGTTCCTGGGACAGGTCCGCGCCCGCCGCCAGCAGGCCGTCAGGCTCTGTCAGCGCGAATTCCGCTGGCGGAAACGGTGTGTCGGCGGCAAGCCAGGGCAGCTTCAACGGTGCGATTCTAGGGTGTAGTGGTGGGGGACGAAGACGCCTTGCTTGCGGTCTTCGAAGTAGTGTCGCAGCGTCGTTGCGACGGTACGGAACGCCAGGTCGTCCCAGGGAATCTCGGCTTCGTCGTACCAGCGGGCTTCCAGGCTTTCAGGGCCGGGGTCCAGTTCGGGCCCCAGCGCCTGGGCCAGGTAGAACACGTGCACCTGGTCGATCTGGGGCAGGTCGATCAGGGTGTAGAGCTCTCCCAGGCGGATGCGCGCACCGGATTCCTCCAGTGTTTCGCGGGCGGCGCCTTGCGCGGTGCTCTCGCTCAGCTCCATGAAGCCCGCGGGCAGCGTCCAGGTGTTGTAGCGCGGTTCGATCGCGCGCCGGCACAGCAGGATGCGGTTTTCCCAGACCGGGACCGTGCCGACCACCAGACGCGGATTCTGGTAGTGGATCGCGCCGCAATGATCGCAGATGTCGCGTTCGCGGTTGTCGCCTTCCGGCACCCGGCGGTTGACGGGCGTGCCGCACTGGCTGCAGAAAAGCGAACGGCGGGGGGCGGGGAAGTATTCGATGGACGGTTTGGCGGTCATGGGTAGGATTCTAACGGCTGCGGCGGGGACTGGCGCGCCGTCCCGGGGCGGCAGCGGCCGGGGCGCCGAAGCGCGCTTCCAGGTGTTCAACGAAAGACCGCACCTTGGGTGACAGGAAACGCCGATGCGGATAGATGGCGTACATGGAGATGGGAGTGTGGGCGTAGTCGGCCAGCAGCGCCACCAGCCGTCCCGCGCGGATATCGTCTCCCACCAGGAATTCGGGCTGCAGGATGATCCCGTGCCCGGCCAGCGAGGCGGTGCGCAGCACGTCGCCGTTGTTGGCGCGCAGCGCCGCGTTCACGCGGACCAGGTGCGTGACGCCGTCTTTTTCGAAATGCCATTCGTTGCCGGTGCTGGCGTAGGCGTAATGCAGGCAGCGGTGTTGCTTCAGGTCTTCAGGCGTTGTGGGCGTGCCGTGGCGCGCCAGATAGGCGGGCGCCGCGCAGACCCGCAATTGCTGCGGCGCCAGCGGGCGCGCCACCAGTGACGAATCCAGCAACGGGCCGATGCGCACCGCGACGTCGAATCCGTCTTCCACCAGATCGACCACCCGGTCGTTCAGGTCCAGGTCGATGACGACATCAGGGTAGCGCTGCAGGTATTCGGCGATGGCGGGGCCCAGGTGCAGGATGCCGAAGGACACCGGCGCGCTGACCCGCAGGCGGCCGCTGGGACGCTGGCCTTCGGCTTGCAGCGACAGCTCCAGATCGGATACTTCGGCCAGGATCGGGCGGACGCGGTCGTAGAACGCGCGACCTGCGTCGGTCATGCTGAGCTTGCGCGTGGTGCGGTTCAGGAGGCGCACGCCGTACTTCTGTTCCAGGTAGGCGATCTGCCGCGTCACGACGGACCGTGCCTGTCCCATCTTGTCGGCCGCAGCCGCGAATGAGCCCAGTTCCACGACCTTGGCGAAGGTCTGCATGGCGGTATGGGTGTCCAAGATTGTTTCCTAATGGGGAACAATAATTTGCAATTCTGCATGTTTATCTTTGTTTTTGGAATCGCAAGAATAGCGCCCAAGACGAATCATCCCGTGTTGGGCGATTCCCGAACCGCTCAAGGAGAGCGCAATGATTGATACCCGTACCGCGCCCTACGCCGCGCTGTTGCTGCGTGTCGCCCTTGGCGTCATGTTCCTGGCCCACGGCCTGACTAAACTGCTGGTGTTCACGCTGCCCGGCACCGCGCAGTTTTTCGCCAAGATCGGCTTTGCCGGCTGGCTGGCCTACCCGGTCACGTTCTTTGAAGTCGCTGCGGGCGCGCTGCTGATCCTGGGCATCGTGCCGCGCTGGGTCGCCGCCATCGCGGTGGTGCAGTTGTTCGTGGCGTCCACGGTCCACTTCGGCAATGGCTGGGGCTTCGGCAACGCGGGTGGCGGCTGGGAATATCCGATCTTCCTGACCGTCGCGGCCGCCGTGCTGGCGCTGCTGGGCGACGGTAAGTTCGCGCTGGTCAAAAGCGGCCGTGGCTGACCGCTGCGCGCACCAGACTGTCTACCGGCACGGCCATGGTTGACGGGGCGGCTGGCTCATAGAATGAGCCGGCCGCCCTTTTTCCATTCAGGAGTCCTGATGATTGTTCCGATGCGATTGATCCGCCGCGCCATGGGTGCATTGCTGTTTGCCGCCGCTTTGTCACCCGCCGTCCAGGCAAGCCCCGAGCAAGAGGCCGCCAACAAGGCCGCGGTGCTGGCCTTCTACGAGAAGGGGCTGAACCAGAAGGATGCGGATGCCGCGCTGAAGTATGTGGGCGACCGCTATGTACAGCACAACCCGAACGCGGCCGACGGCCCCGAGGGCTTTCGCAAGTTCGTCGCCTTTTTGCGCGATAAATTCCCGAAGTCGCATAGCGAGATCAAGCGCGTCTTCACCGATGGCGATTATGTGATCCTGCATGTGCACGCGGTGCGCGAACCCGGCACGCGCGGCAACGCCATCATCGATATCTTCCGGCTTGAGCAAGGCAAGATCGTCGAGCATTGGGATGCGGTGCAGCCCATCCCGGAGCAGTCCGCCAACACCAATGGCATGTTCTGATCCTGGGCGTGGATCCGGCTTGGGCCGGATCAGTCTTGCGCCGCGCGGGGATTGGGATCGAATCCCAGTGCCTGCGCAACGGCATTCCCGGCTATCGCTTGCAGCGGCGCGGCCGGGTAGACGTCGGGCCATGACGCCTGAATGACTTGACCGGTGGGCAGGTCGGCCAGCGCGTCAAGCAAGGGCGCGCCGGTATCCGACACCAGCTTTTCCAGCAGCGCGGGCAGATCCCGGTCCAGCACGACCGCGCCGCCGGCCGGCGTCATCGCATACAGCTGACCGGCGTCATCCAGCCACCATTCGCTGACGGATTCGACCGGCAGGTTCGTGTGGGTAAGCAGGCGGCCGCTGTCGTCGCTTAGCCGCAACACAAACGGGGCGGCGTCCAACCGCAGGAAGACGCGCTGCGGCCCGTTCTGGAAGAACCAGCGGCCCGCGTCGTCATGGCCGTAGTTGCGGTTGATGAAATCCAGGATCTGGGTGTTGGTAATGGACTCGCCTTCGCCGCCTTGCGTGGCCAGGCCTTGCGGGTGCAGGCGCCAGCGGCCGCGGCCGTCCAGCGACAGCCAGCCGAAGACTGCAGGCACGTCGGGCCAGCGGGCGATAGCGTCCTTCACCGATTGATCCATGTTCAGGGCCGGATGATGATGGGGGGCGGGTTGATGATGATCGCGGGCGCCGCCATGGGCATGATGACCTGCGGCGGTGCCATGTAGCCCTGATGATAATCGTCACGGCACTTGCGCTTTTCCTGGTACTCGCCGTTGCGCTTCCATTTGCGCTCGACCCTGCAGTTGCCTTCCCAATACTTCTCTTTGTACTCGCGGCCGTGGCGATGGTGGTGGCGGTCCGAATCGGCTTCGGCCGCCAGCGGCGCAAGCGATAGCACGGCGGCGGCGGACAAGGCCAGCAATGGGGAATAAGCGCGGGAACAAGCGCGGAAATTCAGAATGCGGTGCATGGGTTCGACGTCAAATGAAAACGGCGTCACCATAGCAATCATTCGATTGACAGCGCGTAGGGATGCGTAACGAGATGCTTGGGGGAGGGGAAAAGATGCTGGAGGCGCAAGCCGGAATCGAACCGACGTACACGGATTTGCAATCCGCTGCATGACCACTCTGCCATTGCGCCAGCACTTGCAAGAAAAAAGGAAGCGCGGTGTTGGCCGTTGCTTCCTTTTTGTATTTGGAGCGGGAGACGAGTCTCGAACTCGCGACCTCAACCTTGGCAAGGTTGCGCTCTACCAACTGAGCTACTCCCGCTTGGGTACTGCTTTGTGCTGCTTACTGCTTTGTACTGCTCTCTGCATGCATTGCTGCAGGCAGTGGTGAAATTCGCGATGACTTCTCGCTTGGCCGTTTCCACCAAAGACAGCGATTATACACAGAATTTTCAAAGAAATGCTGCGAATCGAAATCTGGAGCGGGAGACGAGTCTCGAACTCGCGACCTCAACCTTGGCAAGGTTGCGCTCTACCAACTGAGCTACTCCCGCATTTTCCCGCGCTGAAAACATCTGGATTTGTGCAACCCGAAACGTTGTTCTTTGCAAGAGAGGCGGAAGTATACAGAAATTTAAAAAGTTTGCACGCGGCGAGGGGAGCAAGGTCGAATTTCATGGCCGGGCCTGGGGCGCTCAATCGCTTATTTCGCAAATGACGCGGTGCGTGCGCAGTTGCTGTTGCGCGTCCAGATAGCACAGCATCACGCTGTTCTCCAGGCAGGCGATCGTGGCCGCGCTGGCCAGTTCGGGCGGCAGGCTGCCAAGGTCGAATGCGATGCTCGCCGCGGGGTCCGCATTGTGGCGTATCTGCGCGAGGATGCGGTCAAGCCGCAGAGTCAGTTGGCGGATGTCGCGGGTATCGGGCAAGGCGTGGGCGTGCAGCGCGATGCCCGCGGCGGCGCAAGCTTTTTCCAGCGGCGCCACTTCGCTGGCTTGCCTGTACAGGGCATGCAGCGTGGGACGCCGGGCGGTGCGGGGAAGGCCGCGCAGCGTCTGGTCGCCGGTCGCAAGCGTGATCAGGTGGTCCGGTTTCGAAGAAGCGATCGGAGGGCTCATGCGGTAAAGGACGCGCCGTTTGAAGTGATGCACCGTCATCATCGAAGAGGCGAACATCAGCAACAGCGCCAGCAGCAAGGGCATCAGCCAGATCATCAGGCTGGGGCGGTCCGTGAACGGGTGCAGGTAGTTTTCGACCGCGGCCGGGTAGAAGTAGCGCAGCAGCGGCTTGAACATGAGTCCTTCGTTCAGCGCGTCAGTGACCCAGCTGATCAGTACGACGGAACCGATCGCGTAGCTGGCGGTTTTCAAGCGGTGCAGCCACACCGCGCGGCTAATTCCCTTCATGGCGCAGGCCTCCTTGGGGATTGGCCGAGGGTGCGTCACGCGCGGCCGGGAAGACCATCGATTATGCCCAGCGAGGCGAGGGTTGAGCCCGCGCCTGCGCCCGAGTCTGCCGAAGGTTTGATATCCGGCAACTCAGGGAGGAACGCAATCGGTCCGGCGCTTGGGGAATGCCGGCTCGTCCGGGCCGGCTAGCAGCTCGGCCAGGCGCGTTCGCGCCGCAGGCGGCAAGCGGGCCGGGTCTGCGCCCGCATCGATCAGTTGGGCTGCGACCGGCTTTCTGCCTATGCGCACGGCCTCCTCAAGCGCGGAGGTGCCGTTGCGAGGCCGGGCGTCCAGGTCCGCGCCATGCGCGCGCAGCAGGCGCAGGAACTCGATTGCTCGCGGCGATTGCGTATCGCGCATGAAATCGGACAAGGCGGCGATGGGCGCGGTGCCGGGATAGGGGTCTGGGCCGTTGGTGATGGCGTCTACTTGCAAGCCCTGGGTGTCGATGAGCCATCGGCCGACTGTCGTGGCGGCGCCGCTTGCGGCCGCCACGAGCAGGGTGTCGTTCTGGTCCAGGATCTTGCCGCGCAAGGTCAGCGGCACGCCGTTGGCGGCGAGCGTCTTCACGGTGTCCAGGCGGTCGAGCGTTGCCGCCGTCCACATGGCCTCGCGCCGCGCCGCAATGTCGCTCGCGGGCAGCAGCAGGGCCACGAGCGCGTCGTCGCGCTTGGCGACCGCGACGCTCAAGGTGGAAAGCGCCGGCAGGTACCGGCCTTCGCAGGTGTGCAGGTCCATAGAGGGCGCGGTCAGGCTGGCGCTGACCGTCGCGCCTTGTGCGATCAGGTGGCTGGCCACATGGTGGGCGCGTGCCATTGTCGCGTTCATCAGCAGGCCCTGGTCGGTGATTCCTTCGCGGCATGCCGTGCCGCAGGACTGCCGCGCCAAGGTCAGGGCGGCGACGTTGTCGCTACGCACCGCGTTCCAGACGGCGCTGCGTTGCTGGAGGCTGCGGCGGTCCTGCCAGTTGTCCCAGAGGGCTTTGCATGCGATGGCGGCAAAGGCGATGGTGGGCAGGGCTTGGATGATCAGCACGATCCGCAGCCACCGCAAGCGCGCGCCCAGCCGCCAGGCCAGCAGATTGCAGAGGAACGACATGGCGTTGCCCAAGCCCAGCCCCATCAATCCCAGCGCCAAGGCCAGGTTCGGGAACATGCCGCCTGAGGAGTTCGTGGTGAGGCCGGCAATGCCCGCGATCACGCCCGCAGCCAGGGACAGGCCGGATAAAACGGCAAGCAAGGGATTGAAGGCGGGGGGATGGGAGTGCGGCATGCCCGAGAATGTACCGCGGATGGGCGGTAACGCACCGTGCGCGGGTGGCATCCTCGCGTGGCATGGATGTGCCGGCATGCCTGTGCCGCCATGCATGCTGCATGCATATCGAGCGGGCATGAAAAAAGGGCCCGCAGGCCCTTTTTAATGATTTGCAGAATTTTCAGGAAAACGCTGCAAATCTGAATTTGGAGCGGGAGACGAGTCTCGAACTCGCGACCTCAACCTTGGCAAGGTTGCGCTCTACCAACTGAGCTACTCCCGCGTGGATTCTGAAAAAACGATCCAGAACCTTTTTCTTATTCACTCTGATCAACTTGGTTATCGATCAGAAGGCGCGCATCTTACATGATTTTTTTGAGTTTGTCATGGGCATGATGTTGCTTGAACATCAGGCCCAAACACTCAATCAAGTAATATGAGCGAAGACAGAAACTATAGCATAGCCAGTAGCACCCATGTCAAATCCTGCCCCCTCCAGCCCCGCGCCCGTTGCGTTGCCCCCCACTGCCCAAGACCTGACTCGCCTGAATACGCTGGGGTTGGCGTCCCATGCCGACGCGTTCGTCACGTTGGACGATCCCGCGCAATTGCCCGCGTTGTCGGATCTGGCGCGGCAGGCC
This sequence comes from Achromobacter sp. Bel, assembly GCF_012928505.1. GTDB lineage: Bacteria > Pseudomonadota > Gammaproteobacteria > Burkholderiales > Burkholderiaceae_B > Achromobacter. Next base: position 31,258 of record NZ_JABBJN010000009.1, read on the forward strand.
GACTCCCTGCTGGTGCTGGGCGGCGGCAGCAATGTGGTCCTGCCCGAGCGGGTGCCGGGCCTGGTTGCGCAGGTGGCTTTCAAGGGCGTGCGTTTGCTGGAGGCGCGGCCCGACGCGTGGCTGGTCGAGGCCGCGGGCGGCGAGAACTGGCACCGCTTCGTGCAAACCTGCGTCAACAACGGCTGGGACGGCCTGGAGAACCTGGCGCTGATCCCGGGGACGGTCGGGGCCGCGCCCGTGCAGAACATCGGCGCTTATGGCGTGGAGTTCGAGGAGCGCTTGCACAGCCTGACTGCCTGGGACGTGCCGGCCGGGCGGTTGATTGAAATGCGTGCGGACGATTGTCGCTTCGCCTATCGCGACAGCGCGTTCAAGCACGACGCCCCCGGCCGTTGGGTCATCGTCAGTGTGCGTTTCGCGTTGCCCCGGCCGTGGCAACCCGTGCTGGGCTACCCCGACCTGCAGCGCCATCCGCGATTGGCGCACGGCGCGCCGGCTGCCCGCGACATTTTTGACGCGGTGTGCGAGATCCGCCGCGCCAAGCTGCCCGACCCCGCCGTGACCGGCAATGCAGGCAGCTTCTTCAAGAATCCCATCGTGACGGCCGGCGTGCGCGACCGTCTGGCGGAACAGTTTCCCGGGCTGGTGTCCTACGCCCAGCCGGACGGCCGCTACAAGCTGGCCGCGGGCTGGCTGATCGATCAGTGCGGCTGGAAGGGGCGGACGTTGGGGGCGGCCGGCGTGCATGACCGGCAGGCGCTGGTGCTGGTGAATCGGGGCGGGGCCACTGCGGCGGACATCATGGGGTTGGCGCAGGCCATTCAGCAAGCCGTCGCCGACCGCTATGGCGTCAGGCTGGAGCCGGAGCCGGTGGTCGTCTGAGCGGACGCCGCGCTTTTGCCGTCCGCCCTTTTGCCGGGCGAAAAAAAGGATCCCGAGGGATCCTTTTTTGTGCGTGCAGGCCTTAGAGGCCCAGCACGGATTGCATGTCGTACAGGCCGTTGTGCTTGTCTTCCAGGAAGCGTGCGGCGCGCAGCGCCCCTTCCGCGTACGTGACGCGGCTGGCCGAACGGTGCGTGATCTCGATGCGTTCGCCGATGCCGCAGAACGACACCGTGTGATCGCCCACGATATCGCCGCCGCGCAAGACCGAGAAGCCGATGGTGCCGGGCTTGCGCACGCCGGTGTCGCCATGGCGGCTCCAGGTGGCCACGTCAGGCAGGGCCACATCCCACGCCGATGCGATGGTTTCGCCCATCTTCAGGGCAGTGCCCGACGGCGCGTCGACCTTGTTGCGGTGGTGCGCTTCGAATACTTCGACGTCGTAGCCGGAATTGAGGATGCGCGCGGCCATGTCCAGCAGCTTGAGCGTGGCGTTGACGCCGACGCTCATGTTGGGCGCGAACACGATGGCGATCTTCTGCGCGGCGACGTCGATCGCGGCGCGGCCGTTGTCGTCGAAACCCGTCGTGCCGATCACGGCGCGCGTGCCGTGCTTGACGCAGGCCTGCAAGTGCTCGAGCGTGCCTTCGGGGCGGGTGAAGTCGATCAGGCAGTCGGCCTTGGCCAGCGCATCGAGGTCATCGGTGATGAGCACGCCCGTCTGTTGGCCGAGCGGTGCGCCGGCATCCTGGCCCAGGGCGGTGGAACCCTTGCGGACCAGCGCAACCGTCAGTTGCAGGTCGGTGGACTTGAGGACGGCATCGATCAGCATCTGGCCCATACGGCCGCTGGCGCCGGCAATTGCAATACGCATGTAGAGAATCCTAGGGGTTAGCGGAGCGGCTCGGGCGAGTTGCCCGGCTGGCCGGGGTACTGGTTCAGCGGGCTGACAGGGGCGGCGGAATCACGCTTCTCCTGTTCCGCTTCTTCCTTCAACCGGGCCTCGTCCTGGTCCAGGCGCTTGTCGGCCTTTTCGTCGGCCGTCGGACTGGGGGTATTCAGCTGATAGGGTTGCAGGTCGGGCTGTTTGTCGCCTTCCCAGCGGGTCAGCCGGTCATTTTCGAACCAGACGGTGAACTTGCGTTCACGGGCTTCGCCGTAGCCGGGCTTGTAGTAGTAGGGGTAGTCCCAGCGATTGGCGTGCAGCACGCTGGTCAGCGTGGGGCTGCCGAGCGCAAAGCGCACCTGTTCGCGCGTCATGCCGGGTTGCAGCAGGGAGACCTGTTCCTGGGTGATCCAGTTGCCTTGCTGGACACCGGCCTTGTAGGGGAAGCCCCACTTGTCTCCGGAGCAGCCGGCCAGGGCGACGGCCAGGGCGGCGACGGCCAATCCAGTCTTCAGCGAGCGGGAGGGAATTCGTGCAATCATGGACACTACGCGCCCCTATTATTTGGAAGCAGACAAAACCGTTATCATAAAGGTTTCATAAGGATAGTTCCGCGGGGCGGCATGAATTCAGGGGAGCCGGCTCGCGGCGCGCCCCACATCCTTGCCCATGCCAACGCGGACGGAGAGCGATTACACCATGAGCGACCAAAGCGAACTGAAGAACATGGGTTTGAAGGCGACGTTTCCCCGCCTGAAAATTCTTGATATTTTCCGCAAGTCCGACCAGCGCCACCTCAGCGCCGAAGACGTCTATCGTGCCCTGATCGGCGAGAACGTCGAAATTGGCCTGGCGACCGTCTATCGCGTGTTGACGCAGTTCGAACAGGCCGGCATCCTTGCCCGCAGCCAGTTCGACAGCGGCAAGGCCGTGTTCGAGCTCAATGACGGCGATCACCACGATCACCTGATCTGCACGAACTGCGGCAAGGTGGTCGAGTTTTCGGACCCGGACATCGAAAAGCGTCAGCAAAAGATCGCCAAGGACAACGGCTTCGCGCTGGAAAGCCACGCGATGGTGCTGTACGGCATCTGCGGTAGCTGCCTGAAAGGCCGCTAAGCCGCCTGCGTTCGTCCCACGGACTACGGCCGCGCTCGCCGCGGGTTCGTGAGTCTAAAAGCCCCTTTAGTTAGAAGGGGCTTTTTGTTGGGCGTTCAATAAAATGCCCCGGGCGCGGCCACGGGGTTCGGAAGCCAGACAGCGATCAGGCGGCGGGTTGGCCGAAGCCTTCCAGCATTTCGCGGGCGTGTTCGCGGGTGGTGGCGGTGAGCTTGACCCCGCCCAGCATCCTGGCGATCTCTTCGACCCGGGCTGGAGCGTCCAGTTCTTTGATGCTGGAGCGGGTCGTGCCGCGCGATGCGGTCTTGCTGACCAGGAACTGGTTGTTGCCGCAGGCGGCGACCTGCGGCAAATGGGTGACGCAGAGCACTTGATGGCGTTCGCCCAGTTCGCGCAGCAGTTTACCGACGGCTTCAGCCACCGCGCCGCCCACGCCGCTGTCGACTTCGTCGAAAATCAGCGTGGGGACGCGGGCTGCGCGGCTTGCAATGACGGACAGCGCCAGCGAGATGCGCGACAGCTCACCGCCCGAGGCCACTTTGGCCAGAGGGCGGGGCGTGGTGCCGGCGTGGCCGGCCACCAGGAATTCAACCTGTTCATTGCCTTGCGCGGACGGCGCGGCCGCCGCCAGCGCAGGTTCGAACCTGCCGCCTTGCATGGCCAGCGTCTGCATGGCCAACGTGACTTGCTTGCCCAAGTCTTTCGCGATTTTGCGGCGGGCGGTGGTCAGCTTGGCGGCCGCGGCATCGTATTGCGCCTGAGCGGCGACCGACTGGGCGCGCAACGCCTCGATATCGCCCGCTGCCTGCAGGGCAGCCAGATCGGCGTGCAGCGAGTCGCGCAGCTCGCACAAGGCATCGGGTTCGACCCGGAATTTGCGGGCGGTCTCGAACACCAGGCCCAGCCGCGCTTCCACGTCGGCCAGCCGCTTGGGGTCCAGGTCGACGCGGCTGACGTAGTTGTTCAGGTCCGACACGGCTTCGCTGATGGCGATGCGGGCGGATTCCAGCTCGTCGTGCACGCCTTGCAGGCCGGGGTCGTGGCGCAGCATCTGCTGGATTCGATGGTTGGCCGCCGTGATGCGGTGGTGCGCGGAATCGCCTTCGCCGTCTAGTGTTTCCAGGATCTGCGAAGCGCCGTCCAGCAGCGATTGGGAATGCGACAGGCGGGTGTGCTCGGATTGGAGCGCGTCCCATTCGTCGGGTCCCAGGGCCAGCTGGTCCAGCTCGTCGGCTTGCCATTGCAGGCGGTCGCGCTCGATGGCCAGGCTGGCCGCATCTTTCTCGGCGGCCTCCAGTTGGCGGGCCGCCGCGCGCCATTGCTTCCAGGCCTGGCCGACGGCCTGGCGCAGGTCGCCGTGGCCGCCGTGGGCGTCCAGCAGGTCGCGCTGGGCATCGGGACGCATCAGGCTTTGATGGGCGTGCTGCCCATGGATGTCGACCAGGCTGTCGCCCAAGTCCCGCAACTGGGCCACGGTGGCCGGCGTGCCGTTGATGTAGGCGCGGCTACGGCCTTGCGCATCGATGACGCGGCGCAGCGACAGTTCGTCGTCGACGTCGATCTGGCGCTCGGCCAGCCAGGCGTGCAACGACTTGGGCGTGTCGAACACCGCCGTGATGTCGGCGCGCGGCGCGCCTTCGCGCAGCATGCTGGCGTCGCCGCGTTCGCCGAGCGTCAGCGCCAGCGCGTCCACCAGAATGGATTTGCCCGCGCCGGTCTCGCCGGAGAAGACGGTGAAGCCGGGGCCAAAATGGATCTCGGTCTGTTCGACGATGACGAAGTCGCGGATATGCAGGGTGCGCAGCATGTCGGGGCGCTTACTACTCTACGTTGTCGGTGGCTTGGGGCATCAGGTTCCAGTGCAGCTTGCGGCGCAGGGTGGAAAAGAAGCTATACCCTTCGGGATGCACGAAGCGGATGGTATAGGGCGCGCGCTGCACGACGATGCGGTCGCCCGGTTGCAGGTCCGACCAGGTCTGCATGTCGAAATGCACGCTGGCGCCGACTTCCACGCGGCCCATCGCCGTCAGCGTCATGTTCAGCACGCCGGTGTCAGGGATCACGATGGGGCGGTTCGACAGCGTTTGCGGCGCCACAGGCACGAGCACCATGGCGTTCATGCCGGGGTGCAGGATGGGGCCGTTGGCCGACAGGGCGTACGCGGTGGAGCCTGTAGGGGTGGCGATGATCAGGCCGTCGGCGCGCTGCGTGTACATGAAGGCGCCGTCCAGCTCCACGCGCACTTCGATCATGCCGCCGCGTCCGGCCCGGTTCAGCACAACGTCGTTCAAGGCCGATGCGGAATACATCCTCTGGTCGCCGCGCCACACGCTGCCTTCCAGCAGCATGCGCTCTTCGATCTGGAAGCTGCCTTCCAGCACGCGGGCCAACGCGCCATGCGCATCCTGCAGCGCAATGTCGGTGATGAAGCCCAGCCGGCCGTGGTTGATGCCCACCAGCGGAACGCCGAAAGGCGCCAGATGGCGGCCCGCGCCCAATACCGTGCCGTCGCCGCCCATCACGACGGCCAGCGACGCGTGATGGCCGATTTCTTCGAGGGTCGCGACGGGGTATTCGGTCAGGCCGGTGTTGCGTGCGGTATCGGCGTCGATGAGCACGTGCCTGCCCGCTTGCGTCAACGCGTGCGCAAGGGCTCTCAGCGGTGTGTCCAGGCCGGTGTCCTGGTATCTGCCGATCAAGGCGACGGTAGGAAAATGCATGGATGCGTGCTTATCGAAGAAGGGCGAAGCCAGGATGCCGGAACCCGTCGGGGCGGGCTGATTTGCCGATTATATGGGGCCGCATATCCGCGTGCAGGACAAAAATCGCCTTAATTGGAAAAGATTCCCTAAAATACCTGTTATGGATGACCGCGCACGCGCACTACTGAAAGCGTTGATAGAACGCTACATCGCCGATGGGCAGCCCGTCGGCTCGCGGACGCTATCGAAAGTCTTCGACTTGTCCCCGGCCACGATCCGCAATGTGATGGCGGACCTGGAAGAGCTGGGGCTGATCCATAGCCCGCATACGTCCGCCGGCCGTGTCCCTACGCCGCGGGGTTACCGCATGTTCGTCGATTCGCTGCTGGCCGTGCAGTCCTACCAGCTGCAGCCGCACAACATGGGCGAAATGCTGTCGGCCGCCGAACCCACCCGCGCCGTCAATGCCGCGGCCGCGCTGCTGTCGAACCTGACGCAGTTCGCGGGGGTGGTGCTGACCCCCAAGCGCGCCCAGGTGTTTCGCCAGATCGAATTCATCCGGCTGTCCGACAAGCGGGTGCTGCTGATCATCGTCACGCCCGACGGCGACGTCCAGAACCGGATCTTGTTCGTGCAGCGCGATTATGTCGAAGCCGAATTGCTGGAAGCCGGCAATTTCTTCAACATGCATTTCGCCGGCAAGTCCTTCAACGCGGTGCGCCAGACCCTGTCCACCGAACTCGCCCAACTGCGCGAAGACATCTCGCGCCTGATGCAGGCGGCGGTGGAAGCCAGCGCGGAGGCGGCCGAAGACGGCGACGCCATGATCATTTCCGGCGAGCGCAAGCTGCTTGACGTGACGGACATCGCCTCCGACATGGATCGGCTGCGCAAGATGTTCTCGCTGTTCGAAAAGAAGACCGACCTGCTGCAACTGCTGGACGTGTCCAGCCGCGCGCAGGGGGTGCAGATCTACATCGGCGGCGACTCGCAACTGGTGCCGATGGAAGAAGTCTCGGTCATTACCGCGCCGTACGGCGTGGACGGCAAGGTGGTGGGCACGCTGGGCGTGATTGGTCCCACCCGCATGGCGTACGAGCGCGTCATTCCCATCGTGGACATCACGGCGCGCCTGTTGTCCAACGCCCTCAGCCACAACCAGTAGTTCCATTCAAAGCTACATCCTCCTTGCGGAGGAAGGGGAGTTTTCGTGTTTCTTCGCCTGTTCAAGTACCTGTGGCCTGAACGCTATCTGCCGGAAACCGAGCAGGACGACCCTTTCAACGAAGACCCGCCCCCGCGGGGACCCGGCAAGGTCGGCGTACTGCTGGTGAACCTGGGCACCCCCGACACGCCGGACAAGGCGGGCATCAAGAAATACCTGGGCGAATTCCTGTCCGACCCTCGCGTGATCGAAATTCCCCGCTACCTGTGGAAGCCCATCCTGCATGGGCTGGTGCTGACGATGCGCCCCAAGAAGCTGGCGCCGCGTTATGCCGGCGTGTGGCTGAAGGAGGGGTCGCCCCTGATGGTTTATAGCCAGCGCCAGGCGGATGGCGTGCGCGCGGCATTGCACGCGGCGGGCATTGATGCCGTGGTGGAATTGGGCATGCGCTACGGTAATCCGTCGATTCCCGATGCGATCACGCGCCTGCGCGCCGCGGGCTGCGAGCGCATCCTGACCGTGCCGCTATATCCGCAATACGCCGCCAGCACGACGGCCACCGTGGTCGACGCGGTAACCCGGCACGCGGGGCGATTGCGCGACCAGCCCGAATTGCGCTTCACCAAGCGCTTCCACGAGGATCCGGCGTGGCTGGACCCGTTGGCCGCGCGCATCGAATCTTTCTGGCGCGAACACGGCAAGCCGCAGAAGCTGGTGATGAGCTTTCACGGCCTGCCGCGTTATTCCATTGAACTGGGCGACCCTTATTACCGCGATTGCATGGAATCCGCGCGCCTGCTGTCGCAACGCCTTTCCTTGCCGCGCGAGCAGATCGAAGTGACCTTCCAGAGCCGCTTCGGCACCGCCCGCTGGCTGGAGCCCTACACCGAGCCCACGCTCAAGGCGCTGGCAGCCTCGGGGGTAACCGAGGTGGATGTGGTGTGCCCGGGATTTGTGGCAGACTGTCTGGAAACCCTGGAAGAAATCAGCCTGGAATGCCGCGACGCGTTTGTCGAGGCAGGCGGCAAGCAGTTCCGATACATCCCCGCCTTGAATGACGATCCGGCCTGGATCGCCGGCTTGGCCAGCATGGTGGAACGGAACTTGCAGGGCTGGCCGCTGACATCCCGGGCCACCACGGACTTGAAGGAGAAGGCGCATGCACCATGATCCCAAGAGCGGCAAGGCTGTAAAAAAGGGGACGGTTTCAACCCCTGTTGATGAGGATCAGGTCGAGCACGATCTGGACGAAGCCCTGGCCGAGACCTTTCCGGCCAGCGATCCCATCGCGATCCGGTCCGAACCGGATGACGACGACGCGCACGTCGACCGCGCGCTGAAAGAGAGCTTCCCCGCCAGCGACCCGGTCGCGCCGGCGCAGCCCCACAAGAAGTAAGCGGTCGCTCCGCCCGGGACCCGGGCGGGCGCCGTCAGGGAATATTTCGCTTTCCCGGGCTTGAAATAGGGGTATTGGCCCCCATTCATGTCTGCGAAAGCCATTCTTTTTGGAGGATTCCCCATGACGGCACCCCACGAGCCTGTAGATCAGACGCCCGAAGTCGGCCAGAACGCCGACGCGGCCCCCGCCGCCCAGGACGCCGCACAGGCCGAGCTGAACGAGTTGCGCGCCCAGCTGGACGCGGCCCAGGCTACCGTCAATGAGCAGCACGACCAGCTTCTGCGCGTTCAGGCCGAAGCCGAGAACGTGCGCCGCCGCGCCCAGGAAGAAGTGTCCAAGGCGCGCAAATTCGGCATCGAGTCGTTCGCCGAAAGCCTGGTTCCGGTCAAGGACAGCCTGGAAGCCGCATTGGCCCAGCCCGACCAGACCGTTGAAACGCTGCGTGAAGGCGTTGAGGTCACCCTGAAACAACTGACCGCGGCCTTCGAGCGCAATCTGCTCAAGGAAATCGCGCCGGCCCAGGGTGACAAGTTCGATCCTCACCTGCATCAAGCCATTTCCTCGATCCCCAACGCGCAGCCGGCCAACACCGTGCTGCAACTGCTGCAGAAGGGCTACGCCATCGCCGACCGGACCCTGCGTCCGGCGCTGGTGGTGGTGTCCGCCGGCCAGGGCTGATCGCGGTTCTGCGCGCCATGACCGATCCCCGCTTCGATCCGGCTCAGGTCTTCCAGGTGTTCGGCATGCGTCATGTCGACACTGGGGGATTCGATGCCGCCGTGGTCCAGGCGCCGGGGGCGGATTTGCGCTGCGTGTTCCTGTGGGGCCAGGATTGCTATAACTGCAATCTTTTCAAGCAGGCGGCGTTGCTGCACCAAGAGACGTTGCTGGGCCTGGGCCTGACCTGGTTCGAGGCCGACGTCTATGCCGACGAGCCCTTGGGTCGCCGCTTTTCCCTGCATGGTGTCCCCACTTTTGTGCTGTACCGGGCCGGAAAGCGGCTTGGGCGCATCACCGGCTGGCCCGGATTGCCCCAGTTCACGGCGGCAATCCAGCGGTTGCAGGACCCGGGTGCGGAAAATTCCGGCCAGGTGTCTTGAAAAACCCTGCGAGTAGCCCCAGTTATGTGGGGACAAGAAGTTTCCCTCTATTTTCATAGATTTAATTCAAGGTACCCACCATGAGCAAGATTATTGGCATTGACCTGGGCACGACCAACAGCTGCGTGGCTGTCATGGACGGCGGGCAGGTCAAAATCATTGAAAACGCGGAAGGCGCTCGCACCACTCCCTCGATCGTCGCCTACATGGACGACGGCGAGACCCTGGTCGGCGCCCCCGCCAAGCGCCAGGCCGTGACCAACCCGCGCAACACCCTGTACGCGGTGAAGCGCCTGATCGGCCGCAAGTTTGAAGAAAAAGCGGTGCAGAAGGACATCAACCTGATGCCCTACACCATCGCCCGCGCCGACAACGGCGACGCCTGGGTGGAAGTGCGCGGCAAGAAGATGGCGCCTCCCCAAGTGTCGGCCGACGTGCTGCGCAAGATGAAGAAGACCGCCGAGGACTACCTGGGCGAAGAAGTGACCGAGGCCGTCATCACCGTCCCGGCTTACTTCAACGACAGCCAGCGCCAGGCCACCAAGGACGCCGGCCGCATCGCCGGCCTGGAAGTCAAGCGCATCATCAACGAACCCACCGCTGCCGCGCTGGCGTTCGGCCTGGACAAGACCGAAAAGGGCGACCGCAAGATCGCCGTGTATGACTTGGGCGGCGGCACGTTCGACGTGTCCATCATCGAAATCGCCGACGTCGACGGTGAAAAGCAGTTTGAAGTGCTGTCGACCAACGGCGACACCTTCCTGGGCGGCGAAGACTTCGACCAGCGCATCATCGACTACATCATTGCCGAGTTCAAGAAGGAACAAGGTGTTGATCTGTCCAAGGACGTGCTGGCGCTGCAACGCCTGAAGGAAGCCGCTGAAAAGGCGAAGATCGAACTGTCGTCGGCTCAGCAGACCGAAATCAACCTGCCCTACATCACGGCGGACGCCTCGGGTCCGAAGCACTTGAACCTGAAGATCACGCGCGCCAAGCTGGAAGCGCTGGTCGAAGAACTGATCGAACGCACGATCGAACCCTGCCGCGTCGCCATCAAGGACGCCGGCGTGAAGGTTTCCGACATCGACGACGTGATCCTGGTCGGCGGCATGACCCGCATGCCCAAGGTCCAGGAAAAGGTGAAGGAATTCTTCGGCCAGGAACCGCGCAAGGACGTGAACCCCGATGAAGCCGTCGCCGCTGGCGCCGCCATTCAAGGTTCCGTGCTGTCGGGCGACCGCAAGGACGTGCTGCTGCTGGACGTGACGCCTCTGTCGCTGGGTATCGAAACCCTGGGCGGCGTGATGACGAAGATGATCCAGAAGAACACGACGATCCCGACCCGGTTCTCGCAGACCTTCTCGACCGCCGACGACAACCAGCCGGCCGTGACGATCAAGGTGTTCCAGGGCGAACGTGAAATCGCCGCGGGCAACAAGGCCCTGGGCGAGTTCAACCTTGAAGGGATTCCGCCGTCGCCGCGTGGCATGCCGCAGATCGAAGTCACGTTCGACATCGACGCCAACGGCATCCTGCACGTGTCCGCCAAGGACAAGGGCACCGGCAAGGAAAACAAGATCACCATCAAGGCCAACTCGGGTCTGTCGGAAGACGAGATCCAGCGCATGGTCAAGGATGCCGAGGCCAACGCCGAGGAAGATCACCGCGTTGCCGAGCTGGCCCAGTCGCGCAACCAGGCCGACGCGCTGGTGCACGCCACCCGCAAGTCGTTGACCGAGTACGGCGACAAGCTCGAAGCTGCCGAGAAGGAAAGCATCGAAGCCGCCATCAAGGACCTGGAAGACACGCTGAAGGAAGGCGACAAGCCCGCGATCGACGCCAAGGTGGAAGCCCTGTCGACCGCCTCGCAGAAGCTGGGCGAGAAGATGTACGCCGACATGCAGGCGCAACAAGCGGCCGGCCAGCAGCAAGCGGCCGACAACGCGAAGCCGGTGGACGACAACGTCGTCGACGCCGACTTCAAGGAAGTCAAGCGCGACCAATAATGGCCGGGCGCTGACCAGCCTCTGCCGCCCGGTAGCCGGAGAAATCCGCCTACCGGGCGTACTCATTCTGTAGCACTGAAAAGACGGCTCGTTTTTGAGCCCACGGATCATGGCAAAACGCGACTATTACGAAGTCCTGGGCGTAGCGAAAAACGCCGCGGACGACGAACTCAAGAAGGCCTATCGAAAGCTGGCCATGAAGTACCATCCGGACCGCAATCCGGACAGCAAAGAAGCCGAAGAGAAGTTCAAGGAAGCCAAGGAAGCCTACGAGGTCCTGGGTGATGAACAGAAGCGCGCCGCGTATGACCGCTATGGCCATGCGGGCGTGGACCCCAACTCCGCCGGCATGGGCGGGGCGGGCATGGGCGGCGGTTTTGCCGACGCCTTCGGCGACATCTTTGGCGAAATTTTCGGTGGCGCCGGCGGCGGTGGCCGTCGCGGCGGCGGCCCGCAGGTGTACCGCGGCGCCGACCTGAAGTACGCGCTGGAAATCACGCTGGAACAGGCTGCGGCCGGTTTCGACACCGAAATCCGTGTGCCCAGCTGGGAAAACTGCGACACCTGCCATGGTTCAGGCGCCAAGGCGGGCACTTCGCCCAAGACCTGCCGCACGTGCGGCGGTTCGGGTGCCGTGCGCATGCAGCAAGGTTTCTTCAGCGTGCAGCAGACCTGCCCGACCTGCCACGGCAACGGCAAGGAAATCACGGATCCGTGCCCGTCCTGCGACGGCGTGGGCCGTATCCGCCGCAACAAGACCCTGCAGGTCAAGATTCCGGCCGGCATCGACGACGGCATGCGCATCCGCTCCAGCGGCAATGGCGAGCCGGGCATCAACGGCGGCCCGCCGGGTGACCTGTATGTGGAAATCCACATCAAGCAGCACAAGATCTTCCAGCGCGACGGCGACGACCTGCACTGCGAACTGACCATCCCGTTCACCACGGCGGCATTGGGCGGCGAGCTTCAGGTGCCCACGCTGGGCGGCAAGGCCGAGATCTCGATTCCCGAAGGCACCCAGTCCGGCAAGACCTTCCGCTTGCGCGGCAAGGGCATCCGCGGCGTGCGGGGCAGCTATCCGGGTGACCTCTACTGCCACGTCGTCGTGGAGACGCCGGTTCGCCTGAGCGAAGACCAGAAGAGCATCCTGCGCCAGTTCGAGACATCGCTGAACGACGGGGGCGACCGCCACTCGCCGCAAAGCAAGTCCTGGACGGACCGCGTGAAGGAATTCTTCAGCTGAATCGTCCCAGGCGGCCCAGGCCGCCATCGGTGACCCATGCACCCCGCAGGCCGGAACCGTTTTCCGGCCTGCGGGGTGTTTTCGTTGAGGCCGATGCGCTGGAATAGCGCCATCGCCAGGGCCGTCCCGCAATGAAAAAGGCCGCGGCATCCGCCGCGGCCCGACTGCTACTGCTTTACTGCTACTGCTTTACTGCTACTGCTTTACTGCTACTGCAACTTCTATTGCAACTGCGACTTCAACATCGACTTCAGTTTCGACTTCGAACTTCAACAGCAACTTCGAACTTCAACAGCAACTTCGAACTTCAACAGCAACTTCGAACTTCAACAGCAACTTCTAGGACTGCTACGACTACTGCGGTTGCCGCTGTATCCGAAAAAACCGGCCCCAAGCCATGATGCCGCCTGAGGCCGGCCGGGCTACAGCAAGCAGCTCACCGGGTGATCGGCGGGTATTCGAGTTCGCCGAACGTGTATTGGCCGCTGGCCTTGGCGTGGGCCAGTTCCTGCTGGACTTCGGCGCGCGTCTTGACGGCGGCCGGTGCGGCGGCGACCGGCGGGTATTGCAGTTCGCCGAACGTGTATTGGCCGCTGATCTTGGCTTGTTGCAGCTGGGCCTGCACTTCTTGCGAGCTCAGGCTGGCGGTTTGCGGCAGGGCGGGCGGGTAGTCCAGCTCGCCGAAGGTGTATTGGCCGCTGGCCTTGGCTTGTTGCAGTTCGGTCGCGACTTGGGCGCGGGTCTTGCCTTGTTCAACGCCGGCGGCTTGGGCGCCAACGCCAACCAGGGCCAGGGATAGCAGCAGGGTGGTGGTTAGGGTTTTCATGGTAGACCTCCAATCAATTCAAGTGGGGACCGAATCCGGCGGCCCTCCGTCGTGGTTCGTTTCGTTTCCCGATGACTGAATTCTGCTCGTTATCCCACCTGGGATAAACCCGTATTTCTTGAAAACATCTTTCCAAATAGCCGAGTAATAGTTCGGTTATGAAAAAATCTCCCCAATAATGGCATGGTCTTGTCGATTCGAAGGCCGGGGTGGGGAAACGGCAACGTTTCGCCATGCAAAAAAAAGCCCCTGCCGAGGCAGGGGCGGATCTGGCGGAAAGCAGGCGTCAGGGCGCGGCTTTCTTCTTGAAGTCGCCAGCGACAGCGGTGCTGAAGCCATCCGCGCGCAGGTACTTGCGCACGGCCGCGTTGACCGCGTCGGGCGTCAGCGCCGAGATCTTCTTGTCCATCTCAGCCGACCATTCGAACGTACGGCCCCGTTGCAGGTAGTCCAGCCAGGTGCCGGCCAGGATGTCGTCTTGCGCACGCGCCAGGTTGCGGTAGTTCAGCAGGGCATTGATGCCTTCGGAGATTTCCTTCTCTGAAAAACCGTCCTTCAACACGCGGGCAAGTTCCTCGTTGATGGCCTTTTCCAGGCGTTCGCGGTTCTGCGGCGCATAGATGGCGTACATGGTCCAACTGGCGCTGGGCTCGAACGAGGACACTGACAGTGAACTGCGGACGTTATAGGAAAGGCCTTCGGTTTCGCGCACGCGGTTCCACAGGCGCGAGGTTTCCGAGGCGCCGAACAGATAGTTGGCCAGGTACAGGGAGGCGTAGTCGGCATCCGTGTCCTGCAGCTTCAGCGGCATGCGCGAGATGTAGAAGGCGTTGGCCTTGTCGGGGGTGTCGATGTCGAACTGCTTGGCAGGGATATCGCGGTAGGGATTGGCTACCCGGGTGTAGGCGGGCGCCTTCTTCCAGCCGGCCAGGCTGGTCTTGAGCGCCTTTTCCACGGCTTCCGGTTCAAAGTCGCCGACGGCCGAATACTCGATCTTGCCCGCGCCGTAGAACTTGGCATGGAACTTGGCCAGGGCGTCGCGGTTCAGGCCGCGCACGCTGGCAAGCGACTCTTCGAACGTGGGGACATAGCGCAGGTCGTTGGCGGGCCACGGATTGTCCTGCCGGGCCAAGGCGCGTCCGGCCAGGGCGGAGGGTTCGGTCATGGCGTTCTGGATCGAGGTTTCAAGCTGGCGCTGGTATTCCTCCAACTGCTCCTTCGGGAAGTTGGCGTTGCGCACGATTTCAAGCGCCAGCGCGGTCAGTTCAGGCAGGTTCTCGCCTTTGGTCGACATGGCAATCTTGAGGGTGGTGCCGCCGCCGCTGAAGCCGAGTTCGGCCTGCAGCTTGTCCAGGCGGTCCTGGATGTCCTGGCGCGACAGCTTGGGCGTGCCGCGGGTCAGCAGGTCGGCCACGGCGCTGGCGTTCACGCGCTGGCCCAGCAGGTCTTTTTCGTTGCCGAACTGAATCAGCATCTGGGCCTGCACGCGGTTGCCGCGGGTGGCCTTGGGCAACAGCGCCAGTTGGACGGGGCCATTGGGCAGGTCCAGCTTCTTGCGTTGGGTCAACTTGTCGATGTTGGCGGGGGTGGGGTCAAAGGCGGACGCCGCCTTGAAGTCCGGATCGCCCTTGTAGTCCTTGAACACGGCGGTCAGGTCCTCGCGCTGCAACTGCGGCGCGCGCAGGGGCTTTTCCGTCGGGATATAGCGGCCTTCGATGCGGTTGCTCTGCACCAGATAGGTGACGGCGGCTTGCTGGACCTCGGCCAGCGAGGCCTTGCGGGCGCGATCGCGTTGCAGGAAGAACAGGCGCCAGTCGCCAGCGGCGATGGCTTCGGACAGCGCCACGCCGACTTGCTCGGGATCACTATAGGTCTGTTCCCATGCCGTCAGCCATTTGCTGCGCGCGCGGTCCAGTTCCTGCTGCGTGAAGGGCTTTTTGCCCAGCGTTTCCAGGGTGCTGGTCAAGGCCTTCACGGCCGGGTCCAGGTTTTTTCCAGGAGGCAGCTGCGCGCCGAACATCGCCAGGCCCGGGTCGCGGTTTTCCATGGTGAAGCCGAACACGCCCGAGGCCAGCTTGGTAGCGACCAGCGCGTGATACAGGCGGCCCGACGGCGTGTCGGACAGGATCACGGTGGCCAGGTCCAGCGGGACGAAATCGGGGCTGCCCGCAGCGGGGATGTGGTACATCGCGGCCACCAGCGGGGTGCCGCCGGCGCGGCGCAGCGTCACCGAGCGTTCGCCGTCCTGCACGGGTTCCACGGTGTACTCGGGCGGCAGCTTGCGGTCGGGCTTGGGCAGCTTGCCCAGCGTTTCCTCGATGTCCGCCAGCGTGGCTTGCGGGTCGAACTTGCCGGCCACGATCAGCACCGCGTTATCCGGCTGGTAATACTCGTGATAGAAGGCGCGCAGTTGGCCGATGTCCACGTTTTCGACGTCGGACCGGGCGCCGATGGTGTTCTTGCCGTAGCTATGCCATTGGAAGGCTGCGGCCTGCATCTTCTGCATCAGGATGCGGGACGGGCTGTTTTCACCGCTTTCCATTTCGTTGCGGACCACGGTCATTTCCGAATCCAGGTCTTCCTTCGCGATCAGGGAATTGACCATGGCGTCGGCTTGCCAGCCCAGATACCACTTGAGGGTGTCGGGGTTGGCGGCGAAGCTGGCGAAATAATTGGTGCGGTCGCTGGAGGTCGAACCGTTGGCTTGCAGGCCGCGGCGCGAGAACTCGCCCATGGCGTTGCGGGTGGTGGACGTGCCTTTGAACAGCATGTGTTCAAGCAGGTGCGCCATGCCAGTCTGGCCGTAGTTTTCGTTGCGCGAACCGACCAGGTAGGTCATGTTGACCGTGGTCGAGGGCTTGGACTCGTCGGGAACCAGCAGCACTCTCAGGCCATTGGCCAATCGGTATTCGGTGATGCCTTCGATCGAGGCGGCCTCCGAGACGCCGGCCGGAAGGCTGGCGGCGCCGGCCTGGAAGGCCAGGAAGGAGGAAAACAGCAGCACGCCCAGTGGGCGCGGCAGCTTCGATAGGGACAGGCGCATGGCAGACAATTCCTTTGGCATGGCAGAATCCGTTGGAGTGTATACGTTGCCAATGGTTCAAGGGCCGGTCCGGGCAGCGCCCGACGGCCGCACGGCAAGGAAATCCGACATGTCTTTATCGCTGGAAGTAGAAACGCCGCGCCTGGTGCTGCGGCAATGGCGCGCCGACGACCGCAAGCTGTTCGCCCAGATGAATGCGGACCCGAGTGTCACGGAATTCCTGCTACCGCTCACCGCGCTGCAAAGCGATGCGCTGGCCGCCCGCCTGGCGGCCGGCATCGACGAACATGGCTGGGGGTTCTGGGCGGTCGAGGCGCCTGGCGTGGCACCTTTCGTGGGGTTCGTGGGGATCAAGCCGATGCCGCCGGTGCTGCCGTTCGCGCCGGGCGTCGAGATCGGCTGGCGCCTGGCCCGGCCGTTCTGGGGGCGCGGCTACGCCAGCGAGGCCGCGCTGGCCGCGTTGCGCGTGGGATTCGAGCAGGTGGGGCTGGCCGAGATCGTGGCGTTCACGGCTGTGGGCAACCAGCGCTCGCGCGCTGTGATGGCCCGCCTGGGCATGCGCGAGGACGCCGATCTGTTCGATCACCCCGCTGTTCCCGCAGGCCATCCGCTGCGCCCGCATGTGCTGTACCGCATGGGGCAGGCGCAATGGCGCGACCAAAAAAACGGTGACGCAGAGTCAGGCGGGATGCCGGTTGCGGCCGCATAAGCGTCCGAAAGCCGCATCCGCATAGGGTGCTGCGATGCAACATCCTTAGTGCGCAAGGCAAATTTGGGGCAGGCCTGCGTGCGGGTGTAAGCTTTGAAGCACGTAGTAGCTGTTGCCGACGGGATGCGCGACAGCCGTCTACCGGCTTCCCGTCCAACGCCAGACGCCGCCGCAAGCGCGGCGCCGGTGCTTGTTGTTCGCGCCTTCGCTGCCGGCATCCTGCCGGCGCATTTTTCGGAGGAACGACCCATGCTGACCGAGATCGTCACGCGTGCCTTGTCCCAGTTGACCGGTAGCGCCCTGAGCGGCGACGGGATCAAAGGGCAATTCCAATACGCCTATGCCAGTGATGACGGCCAATTCGTGGCCATACTGACGCACGACATGACCACCTATGTGGTGGACCTGAGCACGCAGCGGTATTTCGCGGAGTGCGGCGGTTCGCCCCGCGGGTTCGCCGGACATGTGCTGGAAATGGAAGGCGCCGCGGCGCGCAGCCATCCCTGGCCGGCGGCCAACGATCTGTTCGACCTGGACATGGACGCCGACGAGCTGTCATGGCGCCAGTGCCCCGGCTTGCGCCGCCCGTCCGCCGCCCACCGATCTGTGGAGAGCCGCGCCGCCTGAGAGTGGCCAGAAGCGGCAGCAACTCACTGAACCGGCGAATTCGCCGGTTTTTTTTTTATGATGGGCAGTACAATTTTCAGGATGAAATCACCCGCTGACTCTCTCGCGCCGGACGGCGCGTTCCTTGTCGACTGCACGCATGAGCGCCATGCGGACCAGATCCTGGCCATCTTCAACGACGCCATCGTCAACTCCACCGCGCTTTACGACTACAAGCCGCGGCCGCGCGAAGCGATGCAAGGCTGGTTCCAGGTCAAGCAGCAGGGCGGTTTTCCCGTCGTCGGATTCGAGAACTCGGCGGGCGAGCTGATGGCGTTCGCCAGCTATGGCACCTTCCGCGCGTGGCCCGCGTTCAAATACTCGGTCGAGCATTCTGTCTACGTCGACGGGCGGTTCCGCGGTAAAGGCCTGGGCGAGGCCATGATGCGCGTGCTGATTGATCGGGCGCGCGCCAACCAGGTGCATGTGCTGGTCGGCGGCATCGACGCGTCGAATGGGGGCAGCATCCGCCTGCACGAGAAGCTGGGTTTCAAGCACTCGGGCACCATCAAGGAAGCGGGCTTCAAGTTCGGACGCTGGCTGGATCTGGCGTTTTATCAGCTGACGCTGGATACGCCCGAGCAGCCGGTGGATGGGTGACAGCCTACTTGGATAGGACGCGCATGGCCTGTTCCAGGCCGGCGACGGTGACCGGATACATGCGGTCTTGCATGATGTCGCGCATCAACGCGATGGATTGCCGGTATTGCCAGGAAGCCGTGGGTTCGGGGTTCAGCCAGACCGATTTGGGCCAGGCGTCCAGCAGCCGCCGCATCCATTGCGCACCGGGTTCCTTGTTGTAGTGTTCGACGGAGCCACCGGGCTGCAGGATCTCGTAGGGGCTCATGGTGGCATCGCCGACGATGATCAGCCGCCAGTCCGGGTTGTACTTGCGCAGCACGTCCCAGGTGTCGAAGCGTTCGTTCTGGCGCCGGCGGTTGCTTTGCCACAGGCTTTCGTAGGGGCAGTTGTGGAAGTAATAGACTTCCAGGTTGCGGAATTCGCTGCGGGCCGCTGAAAATAGTTCTTCGACGCGGCCGATGTGATCGTCCATGCTGCCGCCCACGTCCAGCAGCATCAGCACCTTCACGGTGTTGTGGCGTTCAGGGACCATGCGCAGGTCCAGGTGGCCGGCGTTGCGCGCGGTGCTGGCGATGGTGTCGTCCAGGTCCAGTTCCAGCTCGGCGCCTTGGCGCGCAAAGCGGCGCAGCCTGCGCAGCGCCACCTTGAAGTTGCGCGTGCCCAGTTCGACCTGGTCGTCGTAGTCCTTAAACTGGCGCATGTCCCAGACCTTGACCGCCGAGCGGTTGCCGGCCGAGGCGCCGCCCACGCGGATGCCTTCGGGGTGGTAGCCGCCGTTGCCGAACGGCGAGGTGCCGCCGGTGCCGATCCATTTGCTGCCGCCCGCGTGGCGCTCTTTCTGCTCTTCCATGCGTTCCTTGAAGAGCTCCATCAGCTTGTCCCAGCCGTGCTTTTCGATGGCGGCCTTTTCTTCGGGCGACAGGTTTTTCTCGAACTGCTTGATCATCCAGTCCAGCGGGATCTCCTTGCCGGCCGGCAAGGCGGCTTCGATGCCCTTGTAATACGCGCCGAAGGCCTTGTCGTAGCGGTCGTAGAGCGACTCGTCCTTGACCAGCGTGGCACGCGCCAGGAAGTAGAACTCGTCCAGCGTGGGCGCCATGAGGTCCTGGCGCAACGCGTCCACCAGCGTCAGGTATTCCTTGACCGAGACGGGCAGCTTGTGCGCCCGGAGGTGATAGAAGAAGTCGATCAGCATGTGCGGGCCGCCGGTAGCTGCAAGATCAACGGCGCTGGCCGCCGCGCGTCATGGCCGCGAGGCGTTCCAGCAGATGCACGTCTTGCTCGTTTTTCAACAGCGCGCCGGCCATGAGCGGCACGGCGGTGGCGGTGTGCGCGTCGATCTCGGCGGCCGTGGCGTCTTCGGCCAGCAGCAGGCGCAGCCAGTCCAGCAATTCGGAGGTGGACGGTTTTTTCTTCAGGCCGGGCGCGTCGCGCAGCGCGAAGAACGTGTCCAGCGCGGCGCGCAGAACATCCTGCTTCAGGTGCGGATAGTGCACGGCCACGATGTCGCGCATGGTTTCGCGGTCGGGGAAGCGGATGTAGTGGAAAAAGCAGCGGCGCAGGAACGCGTCGGGCAGGTCCTTCTCGTTGTTGGAGGTGATGATGACGAGCGGGCGGTGGCGCGCGGCGATGGTCTCGCGCGTTTCGTACACATGGAATTCCATGCGGTCCAGCTCGCGCAGCAGGTCGTTGGGGAATTCGATGTCGGCCTTGTCGATCTCGTCGATCAGCAGCACCACCGGCTCGTCGGCCTGGAAGGCCTGCCACAAGGTGCCCTGCACGATGTAGTTGCGGATGTCGCGGACTTTTTCATCGCCCAGCTGCGAGTCGCGCAGGCGCGACACTGCGTCGTATTCGTACAAGCCCTGATGCGCCTTGGTCGTGGACTTGATATGCCATTGCAGCAGCGGCCGTCCCAGCGCGCGCGCCACTTCTTCCGCCAGGATGGTCTTGCCCGTGCCGGGCTCCCCCTTGATCAGCAGCGGCCGCTGCAGGGTCAGGGCGGCGTTGACGGCCAGCTTCAGGTCGTCGGTGGCGACGTAGCTGTCGGTTCCGTTGAAGCGGGCGGGCGAGGTCGGGGAGGCGGACTGGGCTGCGGACATTGTCTGATGGCTTCCGAGGATTGACGGTGATCAATACCATCGTAAGGTATTAATCCTGAGCAATTATCGTACAATCAGGCGGTTTTGCAGTTGGGTTCGACCCGCAACGTGTTTGCAGGGGGCCTTTTCGTGTGATGCAGGCCCTAGTCCTTAAGCCATACCAAGAAGAGCCATTCCAATGAAGTTGCGAACCTCTCTGAAGTGCACGGTTTCCGTGTTGGCCGCGATGGCATCCTGTGCGATCGCCGGCCAGGCTGTTGCTGCTGACGCAGCGCCTGTCGGCAACATCCAGAACGCCCGTGACAAAGTCTCCATGTGCATCGGCTGCCACGGCATCGAAGGCTACAAGGCGACATTTCCCGAGCTTTATCACGTGCCGATGATTGCTGGCCAGAACGCCAAGTACATCGAGACCGCCCTTAACGAGTACAAGAAAGGCGCGCGCAGCCATCCCACGATGGACGCCATTGCCGGCAGCCTGTCCGATCAGGACATCGCCGATCTGGCCGCGTACTACTCGAATCTCAAATAAGGGGCAAAACCATGAACCGCACCATGCTTGCCCTTGCGGGCGCGACCCTGGCCATCGCCGGCACCGCCGCCCAGGCGCAGGACCTGGCGGCCGGCAAGGCCGTCTTCGACAAATTCAATTGCGCGTCCTGCCACGGCGCCGACGCCAAGACGGCGGTGGACCCGGCCTACCCGACGCTGGCGGGCCAGCATGCCGACTACCTGGCCCACGCCCTGAAGGCATACAAGCGCGGCGCCTCAGGCAGCGCGGCCACGGCCAACGTGCGCAAGAACCCCATCATGGGCGCTTTCGCCACGCAGTTGTCCGACCAGGACATCTCCAACGTATCGGCCTGGCTGGCGTCGATGCCCAGCGACCTGGGCGTGCGCAAGTAAGCGCTGGGCGACTGGGTCAATAAAAAACCCTCGGTTTCAGGCCGAGGGTTTTTTTATTGCCGGGATGAATGGTCAGAGGCTGGCGCGGCGGCGGATCAGGTCGATGTAGGTGTCGCTGTCCATGGGTGTGCCCAGGCGCTGCGCTTCCCAGACGACCTGACCCAGGCATTCCATGATTTCGTGCGCGGCCTGGTGCGCGTCGGAGCGCGCGGTCAGCTGCTGGTAAGCGCGGCGGATGCCCGGCGGATGGTCGATGGACAACTGTTCCGCGATCGCCAGGTGCATGGACAGGTGCAGGAAGGGATTGGTGCGTCCCTTCTCGACGGCGTATTCCATGGTCATGGCTTCCGGGCTTTCAAGGTCACCGTGGTATTCGGGATGCTCGATGATCCAGTCCAGCGCCATGGCTTCAAGCGGCGTCAGCACTTCGTTGGCGCGGTGCTTGCGCCAGGTGTCGATAAAGAATTCGCGGACTTGGTCGCGGGAGGGATTGAACATCGGTGGGGGGCGTAATTCGGGGGAGAGAGGTATTTTACCGCTGGGCCGCCCCAAGGTAAAAAGCGCCCCCTCGGGGGCTGCAAGCGCGCAACGCGCGTGCAGCGTGGGGGCCTGTCGCCGCTGGGCCGCCCCAAGGTAAAAAGCACCCCCTCGGGGGGCAGCAAGCGCGCAACGCGCGTGCAGCGTGGGGGCCGTCGCCGCTGGGCCGCCCCAAGGTAAAAAGCGCCCCCTCGGGGGGCAGCAAGCGCGCAACGCGCGTGCAGCGTGGGGGCCTGTCGCCGCTGGGCCGCCCCAAGGTAAAAAGCGCCCCCTCGGGGGGCTTTTTTTCAGTGGCTCCGGGAGGCGCAAGGCCCGGCAGGCTCTTTGCGATATAGAATTGATCGGTATCCGCCATCCTGTGTGCGGTTCGCGAGGGCGGTCTCCCCGCGGAATCGGACGCTTTCCGATGCGGCGCGTGCAGAAAAACCACCCGGAGCAAATGGAGCATTCATGTCCTACCAACATATCAAGGTTCCCGCTGGCGGCCAGAAGATCACGGTCAACGCCGATTTCTCGCTGAATGTGCCTGAACAGCCCATCGTTCCCTTCATCGAAGGCGACGGCACGGGCGCCGACATCACCCCCGTCATGATCAAGGTTGTCGACGCGGCGGTGCAGAAAGCCTACGGCGGCAAGCGCAAGATCCACTGGATGGAAGTCTATGCCGGCGAAAAGGCCACCAAGGTCTATGGCCCGGACGTCTGGCTTCCCGATGAAACCCTGGAAGTCGTCAAAGACTACGTGGTGTCCATCAAGGGCCCGCTGACGACGCCGGTCGGCGGCGGCATCCGTTCGCTGAACGTGGCGCTGCGCCAGCAGCTGGACCTGTATGTCTGCCTGCGTCCGGTGGCGTACTTCAAGGGCGTGCCGTCCCCGGTGCGCGAACCCGAGAAGACCAACATGGTGATCTTCCGCGAGAACTCGGAAGACATCTATGCCGGCATCGAATACATGGCCGAAAGCGAGCAGGCCAAGGAACTGATCCAGTTCCTGCAGACCAAGCTCGGCGTGAAGAAGATCCGTTTCCCGAACACGTCCTCTATCGGCATCAAGCCGGTGTCGCGCGAAGGCACCGAGCGCCTGGTGCGCAAGGCCGCGCAATATGTCATCGACAACGACCGCACGTCGTTGACGCTGGTGCACAAGGGCAACATCATGAAGTTCACGGAAGGCGGCTTCCGCGATTGGGGCTATGAGTTGCTGCAAAAGGAGTTCGGTGCCCAACTGATCGACGGCGGCCCGTGGTGCAAGTTCAAGAATCCGAGGACGGGCCGCGAGATCATCGTCAAGGACGTGATCGCCGATGCCTTCCTGCAGCAGATCCTGCTGCGTCCGGCCGAATACGACGTGATCGCCACCCTGAACCTGAACGGCGACTACATTTCCGACGCGCTGGCCGCGCAAGTGGGCGGCATCGGCATCGCGCCGGGCGCCAACCTGTCGGATTCGGTCGCCATGTTCGAAGCCACCCACGGCACGGCGCCCAAGTACGCCGGCAAGGACTACGTGAATCCGGGCTCCGAAATCCTGTCGGCTGAAATGATGCTGCGCCACATGGGTTGGACCGAAGCCGCCGACCTGATCATCTCCAGCATGGAGAAATCCATCCTGTCCAAAAAGGTCACCTACGACTTCGCGCGTCTGCTGGAAGGCGCGACCCAGGTGTCGTGCTCGGGCTTTGGCCAGGTCATGATCGAAAACATGTAAGCTGCGGCCTCGCCGCACGTCCCGCAGAACCCGCCCGCCGTCATGGCGCGCGGGTTTTGTCCACCTGACCCGCAAGATGTTCGTTGTGTTTCCGCTTTTCTACTAGGTTGATCGCTGTGCCCCGATTGTATGTATCCCTGGCCACCTGGCTTGTGTTGCTGGTTCCCATGCTGGCATTGACCAGCCCTGTGGGAGGCCCCGTCATCGTCTATTTGAGCGGGGGGGTTGCGCTGATCGCTTTGCTCGCCAATGCGCTCAAGCACTACGAACCCATGGATTTCAAGGCTTTGTGGCCGATGGCGTTGGCGCTGTTGTTGCCTCTGGCCTGTTTATTCTCCACATCCCTGGTCCGGGGGGTGTGGAGCAATTCTGAACTGGAAAAGCTGCTCCGGTTTGCCTTGGCGATACCGGTGCTATGGCTTCTGCTGCGCGCGCCGCAACGTTGGCTCCAACTGGTGCAGTGGAGTATCGTCGTCGGTGCATTGGCCGGCGCGGGGCTGCTGATCGTGATGATGGAGACGCAGGGGCGCGGGGCGATGGTTGATGTCGGCGGACGCTACAACGCCGTAGCGTTCGCGAACATGACTTTGTTGTTTGGCGGCATGACGCTGCTGTCCCTGGGCTGGAGCCCCAGCACGCGTTGGCCGCGCATCGAGGTGGGGGTGAAGCTGCTGGCGGTTGTGCTGACAGTCGCCGCCACGTGGGTATCCGAGACACGCAGCAGCTGGATGCTGTTGCCGATCCTGGGGCTGGTCTTTCTTTTGGGCCTGCGCAACTGGAAGGGCCGCCATAAGGCGTATTGCGCGCTGGCGGTGTGCGTGGCGCTGGTCGCCAGCGCGGCCGCCATCTGGACGTTCAGCAGCCGAATGCAGGAGATCGCGCACGACGTCCGCGGCTTCACGACGTCGGCCGACCGCGATACGTCGTTCGGGATTCGGCTGCAGTTGTGGCAGGCGTCGATCATGATGTTTCAGAAAAGCCCGATAGTGGGTGTTGGCCCTAGCAAGTTCCGCGATGAACTGGTGGAACTGCAAAAACAGGACATCGTGACGAAAGAAGTCGTCGAGGGGTTCGGCGAACCCCATAACGACATGCTGGCCGCCTTGTCCGGTTACGGGCTGCTGGGCCTGATCAGCATCCTGACTTTGTATCTGCTGCCTGCGGCCATCTTCTTCCGGCGTCTGGCCAGCGACGACCGGGTGATCCGCGTGGGCGCGCAACTGGGGTTGCTGTTCTGTTTGGGCTATTGTGCGTTCAGCCTGACCGAAATGATGTTCCGCAACATGCGCAGCGTGCCCAACTATTCGCTCATCGTCGTGACTTTGATCGCGTTGACGACGCCTCGCGTGGCCCGCGCCGCGCCGGCCGTGGGACCGCACTGAAGGGCCGCGGGGGTAGGCCCCGCCACCCACGTTTCCCGAACGCAAGGCGCTGCCGCCTTGCGTTTTTTTTTACGGGCGTTGCGTTAGATCAAGCTTGCTGCTTCGACTTGGTGAAAACCCTGCTATGTCCCCGTATCCTGACGAAACGCAATACATAAAACGTCACATTCTGCCGCTAATGGTTTCAGGTGCGGGAATGGCACACAAAGGGAGAGCCTGTGAAAAATTCCAGCCTGCGCAGGGAGTTGTTGTGGTTCGTGTTCGCCATCGGCGCCGCCGTCCTGGTCCTGGGCGCGTGGGACGCTTGGCAGCGCCGCACCGAGATGGTGGCCGAGCGCAAGACCGAACTGCGGCACGTTCTGGACTTGGCGGCCGGCATTCTGCGCAACGGCAAGCAGAGCGTCAGCGAGGGCATGCCCCTGGCCGACGCCAAGCGCAATGTGGCACGGCGGTTGGCGCAACTGCGCTACGGGGCCGACGGCTATGTGGGCGTGTTCGGCGACGATTACGCATTGCTGGTCCACCCCGACGCCAAGCTCGTGGGCACGAACGTGCGCGCCATCAAAGATGTCGATGGCTTGCCGATCTTCGAGCGCCTGTATGCGGAGGGCAAGGCGGGTGGGGGCTATGTGCCGTACCGGTTTCCGCGGCCGGGCGAGACCGAAGCCCTGCCGAAAATCAGCTACGCCGCCTACGACGCCGACTGGGGATGGCTGATCTTCACGGGCCTGTATGTGGACGATGTGGACGCGGCGTTTTATGGGTCGCTGTGGCGCCAGGGCGCCGTGACACTGGGCTTGCTGGCCTTGGTGCTGATCGCCGCGCTGCACTTTTTCCGCACGCACGTCATCGGCCCGCTGGACGAGGCCGTGGCGCTCTGTGAACGCGTCGCCAATGGTGACTTGTCCAGCATCGTGTCGCGTCACCATCGCGGCGAGATCGGCCGCCTGTTCGACGCGATGGCACGGATGCAGGCACGCCTGGATTCCGCCGTGCGCACCATCGTGCAGTCCACGGGATCGATCGCGGCGGCATCGCGCCAGATCGCGGCGGGTAGCATGGACTTGTCGGACCGCACCGAGAAGCAGGCCGCCGCGCTGGAGCAGACCGCGGCCAGCGTGGAAGAGATAACGGCCACGGCCAAGCAAAGCGCGGACCACGTGCGCGAAGTCAGTTCGTTGGCCGGGCAGGCGGCGCAACTGGCGCGCCAGGGCAGTGAAGAGACGCAGCACGCCATTGATGCCATGCGCGAGATTTCGCACAGCTCGCAGCGCATCGACGAGATCATCAGCGTGATCGACGGCATCGCCTTCCAGACGAATATCCTGGCGCTGAACGCCGCCGTGGAAGCGGCGCGGGCGGGCGAGCAGGGACGCGGGTTCGCGGTTGTGGCGGGCGAAGTCCGGGCGCTGGCGCAACGGTCGGCCACGGCGGCCAAGGAAATCAAGGGCTTGATCGAAACCTCGTCCGAATCGGTCGCGCGCGGCAGCCAGCGCGTGGAGCAGGCCAGCGCCACGATGGGCAGCGTGCTGGAATCGGCCGCGACCAGTGCGCCGTTGATGGGCGAGATCGCGACGGCTTCGGTCGAACAAAGCGTCGGCATCGAGCAGATCAATCAGGCCGTGACGCATCTGGACAGCGTGACGCAGCAGAACGCCTCGCTGGTCGAGGAGTTCGCTGCGTCGGCCGCCACCTTGCACGAGCAGGCCGACGACCTGGCCCGCGCGGTGTCCATCTTCAAGCTGTCTGCAGCCGGCTAGGCGACCCGTGGACGGCGCTCATGGCGCGTTGCAAGCGTGGGCTCAGTTCACGGCTGGCCGGCATCATGGGCATGCGCAGTTCGTCGGCGATCAGCCCTTGCATGGACAGGGCGCGCTTGACCGGCGCGGGGTTGGGTTCGGCGAACAGCAGCCGGATCAGGCCGCGCAGGGGTTCAAACAGTTCGCGCGCGGCCTCGGCATGGCCGTCGCGCGCCAGCTGCATGACTTCGACGTAGCGTTCGGGGTATAGGTGGGCCGCGGCCGGAATGGCGCCACGGCCGCCGCCCAGCCAGTGGTCCAGCAGCGCCAGGTCTTCGCCGCATAGGGCATCCAGCTTGCCGCGCGCGTTCAACGTGGCCAGTACCGATGGGTTGCATTCCTTGACGGCCGTGAAGTTGGGCAAGAGCGCCAGCGTCTCCATGGTTTCGACGGTCATGGTGACGCCGGTCCGCTTGGGGATGTTGTAGAGGATGATGGGGCGTTCGGTCGCCCAGGCGATCTGCCGGTAGTGCCAGAGGATGCCGGGTTGCGACGGGCCCAGGTAATAGGGGGGCGGCACCAGGTAGCCGGCGGGCGCGTATTTTTCCAGGCGGCGGATGGCGGTGGCCACGCCCCGCGTATCGACGCCGCCCGCGCCGAACACCATCGGCAATGCGTGCGGATCGTTGGCGATGGCCTCGATCATGTCGGCCTTCTCCGACAGGCTCAGCAGATTGCCCTCGCCGGTGGAGCCGAACAGGACCAGGCCCGCGATGCCGGCATTGCGGTAGTAGCGGGCCAGCGCCTGCGCGGCGTCCAGGTCCACATAGCCGCCACGCAGCGGCGTGACCATCGGCAACCAGATGCCGTCGAAAACCGTTTTGGCTGGCGTGTCCATGGCTTATTGCACCGTGATTGCGGGTGCGGGGCGCACCGGGCCGAATTCCGCTTGGGGCAGACCGCACATGACGGCGTGCATCAATGCGTCGAGTTCACCGCGCGCGCAATGCAGCTGCAAGACGCTCTGCGCATGGGCGTGATCGACCGACAGCAGGTATACGCCGATGCGGTTGCCCAGTTCGCGGTGCAACGCCAGGCGCACTTTCAGGGCATCCAGCGTGTCGATCCTGACCGTCAGCGCCACCATCCCGGATTGGGGCAGAGGCGGCAAGGTGGGGGCCGGGGAACGGTCGGGGAAAGCGTGGCTGCGGCGGTCCAGTCGGGGAATCATGGCGGTGGGGCGGGACGGAGGCGCCGTCTGGCGCGGTCCGCGGTTCCGGTTGGTTGATGACGATTCCACTATAGGAACGGCACCGTAAAACCTGCCGATAAAAGCGGGCGTGGCACGTAAAAAACGCGTCAACGCCCCATGCGATCAGAACGTCTTGGTCACCGACAGCAAGCCGGTCGCGCGGCCCATGTCGCGTCCGCGCGTGTTGGTGTAGACGGCGCGGTCCGCGTTGGTGTCCAGGTAGGCCAGCGAGACCGAGAGGCCCTGGCCGAAGTCCTTGGTCAGGCCCAGCTTCCAATCGGTATAGGACCCGTTGTCGACGTTGCGCTCGACCTGGCGGCCGACGTGGGCGTTGACGGTCAGGCCCCAGATGCCGGTGTCGACATTGCCCGACAGGTCGAAGTACTGGCTGTACTTGCTGTCGGCGAAGCCGAACAGGTTGCTCAGGGCGATGGAGTACTTGAACATCACGGGGCCGTAGCCGATGCCGGCGTACAACTCGGTGGTGTCGGGGCTGGTGTAACCCGACGGATAGTCGCCAGGGTAGTAGTACTGCAAGACGCCCAGGTCGACGGGTACGCTGTCCGTCAGGTTGCCCTTGTAGCCGCCGTAGAAGTCCATTTCGACGGGGGCGGAGACTTCGCTGTTGGTGTCGCCGAGCCAGCTGATGCTGGAGTTCCAGTTGCCCAGGTAGAAGCCGCTGGCGTGCGCCAGGTCGAAGCCGCCCTGGACGGCGGGCTTGTTGTTCGACTGCATCAGGCCGCGATAGCGGTACTGGCTGGCCAGCGTGACGTTGGCCGTCAGGCTGAAATCGGAGGTGGCGGGGGCTTCTGTGGCGACGGGCGCGTCGCTGGCGTGCGCGGTGGCGCCGAGCGTCAGCAGGGCAAGCGCGGCCAGTGCGTGGCGGGACATGGGATGCTCCAGATGTTGTACGGGACCGCAACAATAGGAGGTTCGGCATAAAGCGCGAGACAAGACGCGCGCCGTCCGCATAAAGGCCGCATCAATGCTGATGGATGGCGGGGCGTTCAGCCCGCGAAGCGATAGCCCACGCCGATTTCGGTCAGCAGGTAGACGGGCTGGGCGGGGTCGGCTTCCAGTTTCTGGCGCAGGTGGCCCATGTAGATCCGCAGGTAGTGGTTGCTCTCCACGTGGGACGGTCCCCAGACCTCGCGCAGCAGTTCTCGGTGTGTCATGACCTTGCCCCGGTGCGCCAGCAGAGCGGCAAGCAGACGGTATTCCATGGCGGTCAGATGCACGTGCTGGCCGGCGCGTTCGACCACGCGCTTGGAGAAGTCGACGCGCACGTCGCCAAAGGCGATCTCGGCCGCGTTGCCTGCGCCGCCCCGCGCATGCCGGCGCAGCAGCACGCGCAACCGGGCCAGCAGTTCGCTGACGCCGAACGGCTTGGTCAGGTAGTCGTCGGCGCCGGCATCCAGCGCTGCGACCTTGTCGGCCTCGGCGCTGCGGGCGGACAGCACCAGCACGGGCACCTCTGTCCAGCCGCGCAGTTCTCGGATCAGGGTCATGCCGTCTTCGTCGGGCAGACCCAGGTCCAGCACGATGGCGTCGGGCTGGCGGGTGCCGGCCTCGATCAGGCCGCGGCGCACGGTGTCGGCTTCGTGCACGGCACACCCTTCGCTTTCCAACGCCTGGCGGACGAAACGCCGGATGTTGGCGTCGTCTTCAATGATCAGGACGGTAGGCTGATAGTCGAACATGCGGATGGCCGGTCAAAGGGTTTCGGGTTGAATCGCGGGCGGCGTGCCCAGCGGCAGGCTGAAGACGAATTGTGCGCCGCAGGCAAGCCCCGGCGTGTGTTCGACCCAGATTCGGCCATGGTGGGCCGAGATGATGGCTTCGCAAACGGCCAGGCCCAGCCCGACACCGGGCGTGGCGGATTCGCGTTCGCCGCGCGTGAATTTCTCGAAGATGCGGCGTTCCGCGCCCGGGGCCACACCGGGGCCGTTGTCGCTGACGGCCACGCGCAGTTCGTCTTCGTGCACGGCGGCGTGGATGCGCAGTGTGCTACCGGCGGGCGTGTATTTGGCGGCGTTCTCAAGCAGATTGCACAGCACCCGTTCGATCAGCACGCCGTCGCATTCCACCAGCGGCAACTGCGACAAGCTGGCCACGTTAACGTGATGGCCGGCCAGGGGCTCGCGCATGGCGGCCAGCGACGCGCCGACCAGTTCTTCGATGGACTGCCATTCCAGGCGCAACGGCGTGTCGCGGCTTTGCAGGCGCGCCATGTCCAGCAGGTTGACGACCAGCGCGTGCATGCGCTGCGCCTGGTCGCGCATGGCGCGGACGGTGTCCTGCACGTCGGGGGGCAGCGCCGCCTGTTGGCGGGTCAGGGTGTCGGTCATGCCGATCAAGCTGGTCAACGGCGTGCGCAGGTCGTGCGATACGGCGGCCAGCAGCGAGTTACGCAGGCGTTCCGACTCCATGCTGACCAGCGCTTGCTGCGCGACTTCCACGTAATGCAGCCGCTCCAGCGCAATGGCGATCAGCGTCGCGTAGGCCTCGATCTGGCGACGGGAATCGGGCTGGGTGAACAGGCTGCGGCGCGGCGCGGCCAACGCCAGTACGCCGCGCGTGCGCATGGGCGCCTTCAGAGGCAGGTACAAGAGGTCGCTGTTGGACAGCGTGGCGGTGCCGGCGCCGGCGGGCTGGCCGTGGTCGTAGACCCATTGGGCCAGCGCCGATTCCAGGGGCGGCATGTCGTCGGCGGCGGGCGAGGCCAGCTTCAGCCGATCATCCAGGCCCAGGATGTACAGCGCGCAGCGTGAGCCGAAGGTGGCGTGGACGAAGGCGCCGGCAGACGCCACGATCTGTTCGGGCAGCAATGCGGACGACAGCTCTCGTGCAAACTCGTACAGGCTGCGCGCGTCGGCCTCGCGCTTGACCGAGACCTGCGCCTGCAGGCGCAGCCCGGCCGTCAGTTGCCCGATCAGCAGGCCCACCGACAGCAGCACGCCGAAGGTCAGCAGGTATTGCACGTCGGAGACGGCGAAGGAGGCCAACGGCTGCACGAAGAAAAAGTCGAACAGCCCCACGCTGACGACCGACGCCAGCGCAGCGGGCCCGCGGCCATGGCGTAGCGCCACGCCCATCACGGCCAGCAGGAACAGCATGACGATGTTGGTCTGGTGCAGTACGGGGAAGGCCAGCATCGACAGCCCGGCGGCGGCCGCGCAATAGCACAGCGCCCAGGCGTAGCCGGCCAGCGGGCGGCCAGTGCGTTCATCGGCGCCCTGGCCGGCGCGGCGTCCCAGCGTCAGCGGATCGCGGCCGGGGGCGGCGCTGGCGGGCAGGGGCGGGGCGCCCAGCCGGATGATGTCGATCTCGGGGCAGCCGGCCGCCAGCATGTCGGCAAAGCTGTGCCGGCGCCATAGCCAGCCGGGCGTGATGGCGGCGGTAAGCAGGGCCGACACCGACAGGCGCAGGCGTTGCAGGCCGGTGGCCCGGGTGCGGCCGACGATGGCCTTGGTGATGTTGTGCCGGCGCACGTAGCGCACTACCGCGTCGACCATGTCGCCGCCCGCCAGGGTTTCGGTGCGGGCGCCCAGCGAATCCGCCAGGGCCAGGCTGCGCTGCATGCGGTCTTGTTCGGCCTGCGGCGTGGGCGCCGCGCGCGGCGTGTCGATGGTGACGACATGCAGGTCGCATTCCAGCTGCTGGCTTAGCCGGTGCGCGCTGCGGATGATGTATTCGGCGTCGATGTCCGGGCCGATGCAGGCGACCACGGCTTCGCGGGTGCGCCAGACGGGCTCGATGGCGCGGTCGCGCCGGTAGGCCTGGACGTCGTCGTCGACGTGGTCCGCGGTGCGGCGCAGGGCCAGTTCGCGCAGGGCGATCAGGTTGCCCTTGCGGAAGAAATTGCGGGTGGCGTGCCGGGCCTGTTCGGGCAGGTAGACCTTGCCTTCCTTTAGGCGTCGCAGCAGTTCGTCGGCCGACAGGTCCACCAGGATGACCTCGTCGGCGGCGTCGAAGACCTCATCGGGAACGGTTTCCCAGACGCGCACGCCGGTAATGCTGCCTACCGCTTCGTTCAGGCTGTCCAGATGCTGCACGTTCAGCGTGGTCCAGACGTCGATGCCCGCCGACAGCAGTTCCTGGATGTCCTGCCAGCGTTTGGCGTGGCGGGAGCCGGGCGCGTTCGAGTGCGCCAGTTCGTCCACCAGCACCAGCCCGGGCCGCGCCGCCAGCGCGGCGTCCAGATCGAATTCCTTCAGGACGTGGCCGCGGTACGCGACTTCCTTCAGTGGCAGGACCGCCAGGCCTTCCAGGAGGCTGGCGGTTTCGCGGCGGCCATGGGTCTCGACGATGCCGGCCAGCACGCTGACTCCTTGCGCGGCCTGTGCCCGGGCGGCGACCAGCATGGCGTAGGTCTTGCCCACGCCGGCCGACGATCCGAAGTACACGCGCAGCTTGCCGCGCACCGCTTGGCGCGCGGCGTCGTCCAAAGTCTTCAAGAGGGTGTCGGGGTCGGGACGCTCGCCAGCAATGTCAGCCATGAACGCGCAAGGGTCGGGTGGGGAAGGCTGGCAATACTATACGCTGCGCCATCACCGCGCCGTGCCCAATTGGTCCAGCGCCAAGTTCAGCATCAGCACATTGACGACGGGGTCGCCCAGCACGCCCAGCCAGGGCTTTTCGGTATTGGCCTGGATCAGGGCGTCGACCTGTTCGCGCGGCAGGTGCCGGGCGCGGGCCACCCGCGCCGCCTGGTAGCTGGCCGCGGCCGGGCTGATGTGCGGATCCAGCCCGCTGCCGGACGCGGTGATCAGGTCCACCGGCACCGGCGTGGGGTTGTCCGGATCGGCCGCTTTCAGGGCCGCGATGCGGGCCTGGATGGCCTCGGCCAGCGCGGGATTGCGCGGGCCGAGGTTCGACCCGCCGGATGCCGCCGCGTTGTACGGCATCGGCGCCGTGGCCGACGGACGGCCCCAGAAGTACTGCGGCGACGAGAAAGACTGGCCGATCAGTGCCGAACCGACGACCTTGTCGCCCTGCTTGATCAGCGAACCCGCGGCCTCGTGCGGGAACACGGCGGCGGCCACGCCGCGCGTCAGGAAGGGGTAGGCCAGGCCTGTCACCAGGGACAGGGCGGCGAAGACGACCAGCGCCGGCCGCAGAATGCCGCCAGGACGCGGCAGAGCGGGAGCAGATTGCGTTGCGTGTTTCATGAGGGATTCCTTTTTTCAGAGGGGCGGGGCTTGCGCAGGGGTTTACACCCAGCCCAGCGCGGCCAGGATCATGTCGACCAGCTTGATGCCCACGAACGGCACCAGCAGGCCGCCCAGGCCGTAGATGAGCAGGTTGCGGCGCAGCAGCACGGAAGCGCCCAGCGGCCGGTAGCGCACGCCTTTGAGCGCCAGCGGGATCAGTACGACGATGATCAGCGCGTTGAAGATCACGGCCGACAGGATGGCCGAGGCCGGCGTGGCCAGGCCCATGATATTCAGTACGTTGAGCTGCGGATAGACCGTGGCGAAGGCGGCGGGGATGATGGCGAAGTACTTGGCCACGTCGTTGGCCACGCTGAAGGTAGTCAGCGCGCCGCGGGTCATCAGCATCTGCTTGCCGATTTCGACGATCTCGATGAGCTTGGTGGGGTTGGAGTCCAGGTCCACCATGTTGCCGGCCTCTTTCGCGGCCTGGGTCCCCGAGTTCATCGCCACCGCCACATCGGCCTGCGCCAGCGCGGGGGCGTCGTTGGTGCCGTCGCCCGTCATCGCCACCAGCCGGCCTTCGGACTGATAGGCGCGGATCAGCTTCAGCTTGGCTTCGGGCGTGGCTTGCGCCAGGAAGTCGTCCACGCCGGCTTCGGCCGCGATGGAGGCCGCCGTCAGCTTGTTGTCGCCCGTGATCATCACGGTCTTGATGCCCATGCGGCGCAACTCGGCGAAGCGCGACTGGATGTCGGGCTTGACGATGTCCTTCAATTCCACCACGCCCAGCGCGCGGTTGCCGTCGCTGACCATTAGCGGCGTGCTGCCGCGGCGCGCCACGTCTTCGGCCAGGCGCAAGACCGGGTCCGTCACGGTGGTCTCTTGCGCGGCCAGCCAGGCCTGGATCGCATCGACCGCGCCTTTGCGGATCATGCGCTCGCCCAGGTTCACGCCGCTCATGCGGGACTGCGCCGTGAAGGGCACGAATTCGACCTCGGCCATATGGGGCGCGGGCGCGTGGATGGTCTTGTCGGCCAGCGCCACGATGCTGCGGCCTTCCGGCGTTTCGTCGGCCAGCGAGGCCAGGCGGGCCGCTTCCGCCAGTTCGCGCGGCGACACGCCGGGCGCGGGCAGGAAAGTGGAGGCCTGGCGGTTGCCGAAGGTGATGGTGCCGGTCTTGTCCAGCAGCAGCACGTCGACGTCGCCCGCGGCTTCGACCGCGCGGCCCGACGTAGCGATGACGTTGGCGCTCATCATACGGCTCATGCCTGCCACGCCGATGGCCGACAGCAGGCCGCCGATGGTGGTGGGAATCAGGCAGACCAACAGCGCCACCAGCACGGTCACGGTGACCGCCGAGCCGCCGCCGGCCGCGCTGACCGCGTAGATCGAGAACGGCATCAGGGTCACGACCACCAGCAGGAACACCACGGTCAGCCCGACCAGCAGGATGGTCAACGCCAGTTCGTTCGGCGTCTTCTGGCGCTTGGCGCCTTCGACCATGGCGATCATGCGGTCCAGGAAGCTTTCGCCGGGATCGGCCGCGATGCGCACGAAGATCCAGTCGGACAGCACGCGCGTGCCGCCCGTGACCGACGAGAAGTCGCCGCCGGATTCACGGATGACGGGCGCCGATTCACCGGTGATGGCGCTTTCGTCCACCGAGGCGACGCCCGCGATCACCTGGCCGTCGCCGGGGATGGTCTCGCCGGCTTCGACCAGCACCACGTCGTCGCGGCGCAGCAGGCCCGAGGGCTGGCTGACGGCCTGGTCGCGCCATTGCCCGGGCTGCGCGTCGCGGATGTCCGCCTCGCGGAAGTTCTTCAGCAAGCGGGCGTTGATGGTGGTGCGCAGGCCGCGCAGCGTCGCCGCCTGCTGCTTGCCGCGGCCTTCGGCCAAGGCTTCGGCGAAGTTGGCGAACAGCACCGTGAACCACAGCCATACGGAGATGGCCAGGATGAAGCCCGCAGGCGCTTCGGCCTGGCCGCGCAGGGCCATGACCCATAGCAGCGTCGTCAGGATGCTGCCGACGTAGACGACGAACATCACGGGGTTCTTCAACTGCGCGGCGGGCGATAGCTTGCGCAGGCTGTCCAGCACGGCGGGCCCGACCAGCGAGCGCGACCACATGCCGAAGGAACGGTCTTGGGACGCAGCGGCGGGCGCGTGGGCGGCACCGCCGCCTGCGCGGGTTATTGGCATTTCAATCTTGGCCATTTTCTTTCCTAGCCTGTTGCATTCAGGGTTGCAGGTGTTCCGCGACCGGGCCCACGGCCAGCGCGGGCACATATGTCAGGGCGCCCACCAGCAGCACGGCGCCGACCAGCAGCACCACGAAGAGGGGGCCGGTCGTGGGCATGCTGCCGGGGCCGGCGGGCAGCCGGCGTTTGGCCGCCAGCGACCCGGCCATCGCCATCACGGCGATGATCACGGCGAAGCGGCCGAACCACATGGCGATGCCCAGCAGCACGTTGTAGAAGGGCGTGTTGGCGGACAACCCGGCGAACGCGCTGCCGTTGTTGTTGGCGGCGGACGACAGCGCGTAGAGGATTTCCGAGAAGCC
Organism: Achromobacter sp. Bel; assembly: GCF_012928505.1. Lineage (GTDB taxonomy): Bacteria > Pseudomonadota > Gammaproteobacteria > Burkholderiales > Burkholderiaceae_B > Achromobacter. Next base: position 66,930 of record NZ_JABBJN010000009.1, read on the forward strand.
GTGGATGCCGGGGTTCAGCACGCCGGCCTGACCGGCCGACAGCGAGACGGCCAGCGCGGTGCCGCCCAGCACCAGCAGCGGCGTGGCCAGGATGACGATGGAGACCATCTTCATGTCGTAGGCCTCGATCTTCTTACCCAGGTATTCCGGGGTGCGGCCGATCATCAGCCCGGCGATGAAGACCCCCAGGATGGCAAAGGCCAGCATGCCGTACAGGCCGGATCCCACGCCGCCATAGACCACTTCGCCCAACTGCATCAGTAGCATCGGCGACAGGCCGCCCATCGCGGTCAGGGAGTCATGCATGCCGTTGACCGCGCCGCAGGAGGCAGCCGTGGTGATGACGGCGAACAGCGACGTTGCGGCGATGCCGAAGCGCGTTTCCTTGCCTTCCATGTTGCCGCCCGGCGAGAACGCGGTCATTGCGCTGTCCGCGCCGGCCTGGGCCACCATGGGGTTGGGCTGTTGCTCGAAGTAGGCGATGCTCAATGCGAAGACGGCGAACAGCACGGTCATCGCCGCCAGGATCGCGATCCCCTGGCGCCGGCTGCCCACCATCTCGCCGAACGTGAAGCACAGCGCGGCGGGGATCGCCAGGATCGCCAGCATCTCCAGGAAGTTCGCCAGCGGCGTGGCGTTCTCGAACGGATGCGCCGAGTTGGCGTTGAAGAATCCGCCGCCATTGGTGCCCAGCAACTTGATGGCTTCTTGCGAGGCCACCGGTCCCATCGCCAAGGTCTGCGTCGACGTGACGGCGGGATCGGTCACGGGCTGGCCCTTTGCGTCCAGCACCGGCTGTCCCTGGGCGTCCACGCGCGGCTGGTCATAGTGCAGGGCTTCCACGGTCTGCACGTCCTGGTAGGGGCTGAAGTTCTGGATCACGCCTTGGCTGACCAGCGCCAGCGCCAGCACGAAGGACAGGGGCAGCAGCACGTACAGCGTGCAGCGGACCATGTCGGCCCAGAAGTTGCCGACGGTGGCCGAGCAGTGCCGCGCCAGCCCGCGGATCAGCGCGAACAGGACGGCGATGCCGGTGGCGGCCGAGACGAAGTTCTGCACCGTCAGCGCCAGCATCTGCGTCAGGTAGCTCATCGTGGATTCGCCGGCATAGCCTTGCCAGTTGGTGTTGGTGACGAAGCTGATGGCAGTGTTCAGGGCCGAGTCCGGCGTCACGCCGCCCATGCCGGCCGGGTTCAGCGGCAGCATGCCCTGGAGCCGTTGCAGGCTGTAGACAACCACGATGCCCAGGATGTTGAAGGCCAGCACGGCCAGGGTGTAGCGCTTCCAGCCCATCTCGGCCTGCGGGTCGATGCCCGCAAGCCGGTAAATGCCGCGCTCGAGCGGACGGCCCCAGGCGGTCAGCCGGGATTGCCCGTTTTCCATGGCGATGCGGATGTAGCGTCCGAGCAGGGGCGCGATCGCAAGCAGGACTGCCAGGTACAGAACCAGCAATCCGACGAATTCGGCGGTCATCAGAATTTCTCCGGTTTGAACAGGGCGACCAGCAGGTATACGAACAGCAGCGCGGCGGTCAGGCCGCTGACCCAATAGAGCCAGTTCATGACGGCTCTCCCGTAGACAAGGCTTCGCAGAACCTCAGCAGGGCGGCAATCAGCCCGGCCATGACGGCGAAGACGGCGATATAGATGGCATCCACGTTTTTCCTCCCGGGAGCACGGCTCCCTTCGAACGACGGGCCTGCGCGGCAAAGGCGGATGCGCGCCGGGCAGGCCAGGTGACCAATCAGGACACCGGCAGGTTACGGAGCGGGGGGTAAAAACGGGATATAGGTTGGGGAGGGGGGTGTAAACAAAAAATAAATGGAGCCCCCACGCTGCGCGCGCTCTGCGCGCTTGCTGCCCCCGAGGGGGTTGCGCCGCCTTGGGGCGGCCCGGCGGCGCGGCTATCCTGGTGGCGTGTGGGGCGTTCTTGCGGGCGTTGCCCGGTTCTTTTGAACGGCGTGGCTCCTCTTTGGGGCCGCGCCCGATTCCGGGCATGATGCGGTGGCGGGCGTCATATTTCGGGATGGCGGGGATTTCTGAATTTGGCTCAATTCGTGCTTTTTCGCCAATAAATCCCAATATTTAGAACTTTGCGGTCAAATTGCACTGCTGTGGTGCATGGAATATGTAAATGAATGCTCCGTCTTAGGGCATTCCCCTAGTGTGGCATTCCCGCACTTGGTGCAGAATCTCTTCCCATGCAGGTGAGGAGACAAAGCCCTGCATGGGCAAATACCGGCGGCACCGGTACATAAAAAAAGTAAAGCAGTACTCAAAAAAAGCAAAACGCACAACGGCTGGCACCAGGCAGTGCCAGCCGTTGTCGCATAAAAAGCCTGTATTTCATCTGCCAGGGCTTTTCAGACGCTGCGTTTCGCGCTATCCAGGTAGGGTCTCTACATCCTAGCTATGCCCGAACCCCGCGCTCCGACCTCCAAGCCCGTTTCCATTCCCTATTGGCGCCGCAACTTGCGGCTGATCCTGTTGCTGCTTGCCGTCTGGGCGGCGCTGACCTTCGTTCCCGCCTTTTTTGCCCGCAGCCTGACCTTCGACTTCATTGGCTGGCCCTTCGCTTTCTGGATGGCGGCCTATGGCGCGCCGCTGGCCTACCTGATCATCATCGGCGTGTACGCCCGCGTCATGAACCGGGCTGACGAGCGCGCCGAGGCGCAAGCCGCCGGCGGAGACCGCTGATGCCGTTTTTCAGCGGAGACACCCCCCAGCAATTCCGGATCCGCCTGCGCCGCATCTACGTGCTGTACACCGCCGGTTTTGCGCTGATGATCCTGCTGATGGCGCTGGCCGAGATCCTGGGGATGCCGCGCAACTGGATCGGCTATGTCTTCCTGCTGGTGACGGTCAGCCTGTACGCCGGCATCGGCATCGTGTGCCGCACCTCGGACCAGGTCGAATACTACGTGGCGGGACGGCGCGTGCCTGCCATCTACAACGGCATGGCCACGGCGGCGGACTGGATGTCGGTGGCGTCCTTCATCGGGGTCGCGGGCACGCTGTATCTGACCGGCTATGGCGGGCTGGCTTACATCATGGGCTGGACGGGCGGCTACGTATTGGTGGCGATGTTGCTGGCCCCGTACCTGCGGCGATTCGGGCAGTACACCATCCCTGACTTCATGGGTGCGCGCTATGGCGGCAACATGCCACGGCTGGCGGGCGTGGCCTGCGCCATCCTGTGTTCATTTACCTATCTGGTGGCCCAGATCTATGGCGTGGGCATCATCACCACGCGCATGACCGGCATTTCGTTCGAGCTGGGCATTTTCGTGGCGCTGGGCGGCATGCTGGTGTGTTCGTTCCTGGGCGGCATGCGCGCCGTGACCTGGACACAGGTGGGCCAGTACATCATCCTGGTCATCGCCTACCTGGTGCCGGTGGTGTGGCTGTCCATCAAGCACACCAACATGCCCGTGCCGCAATTGTCGGCCGGCGTGGTGCTGCAGCAGGTGACCGAGAAAGAGATCTACCTGCAAAACGACCCTTCCGAAATCGAAGTGCGCCGGCTTTGGCAGCAGCACGCCGACCAGATGGCGCAACGCGTGCAGGCGCTGCCGGAATCCTGGACGCTGGAAAAGGACAAGCTGCGCAGCCGCCTGGCCCAACTGAACGCCAGCGATGCGCCGATGGTCGAGATCCGGTCCGCCGAGCGGGAGCTGGCCGCCTATCCGGCCAGCGTGGAAGACGCGCGCGTGGTCTGGTCGCAAGCTCGTGCGACCTTCGAGGCGCGGGCAGCCCCGGCCACGCCACACGCGGAGCCGTTCCCCGCCAAAGACCCGGAAGAGCGGCGCAATATGCGCATCAATTTCCTGGCGCTGGTGCTGTGCCTGATGCTGGGGACGGCGGGGATGCCGCATATCCTGATGCGCTCATACACCACGCCCTCGGTGATCGAGGCGCGCAAATCGGTGTGCTGGTCGCTGCTGTTCATCCTGCTGCTGTATTTCATGGCGCCCGCGCTGGCCCTGCTGGTCAAGTACGAGGTCTATACGCAGGTGGTCGGCTCGAATTTCCTTAGCCTGCCCAACTGGGTGCATGCCTGGAGTGCGGTGGATGCCAATCTGCTGGACGTCACGGACATCAACCGAGACGGGGTCGTGCAATTAAGCGAAATCAGCATGGGTGCCGATGTGGTGGTGCTGGCCATGCCCGAGATCGGCGGGCTGCCCTATGTGATTTCAGGGCTGGTGGCGGCCGGCGGATTGGCGGCCGCGCTGTCCACCGCAGACGGCCTGCTGCTGACACTGTCCAATTCCCTGTCGCACGACATGTGGTACCGGATGGTGTCGCCGCGCATGTCTGCCGCGCGCCGCGTGATGGTGTCGAAAATCCTGCTGCTGGTGGTGGCGTTCGGCGCAGCCTGGGTGGCTGCGCGCAAGCCCGCCGACATCCTCTTCATGGTGTCCGCGGCCTTCTCGTTCGCGGCGTCGTCCTTCTTCCCCGCGTTGGTGATGGGGGTGTTCTGGCGGCGCGCCAACAAATGGGGCGCCACCCTGGGCATGGCGGCGGGGCTGGCCGTGACCTTCGCGTACATGACGCACACGCATCCGTGGCTGCGCGAATGGGTGCTGGGCATATCGCGCACACAGCCGGTGGACCTGTGGTGGGGCATCCAGCCGATCGCGGCCGGCATCTTCGGTGCGCCCGTGGCCTTCCTGGTCATCATCGTGGTGTCGCTGCTGACGCCGCCGCCCGACCGGGCGACGCTGGCGCTGGTGGATTATCTGCGCCATCCGGGCGCGCCCCGGCCGCCAGCCGAAAACGCCTAAGGCGTTCCGCAGGCGTCGGCCCGGCGGTTTTCCGGATCCGTGCAGGCGTCCCATGCCGAGCGGGGCATGGCTTGCAGCAAGGTGTACGTCTGGCCTGGGGCCCATAGCCATTGCACGCCGCCCGGCGTCTTGCCGGCGGCTTCCCAGATGCGCTGTTTCTGTGCGGCGGTCAGGGCGAACTGGCCGCCGTTGCCGCTGTTGCCTTTGGCCAGCACCTGGGCGGGGTCGCGCTTGGCGGCATAGATGTCGCGCCCGCCGTTGCCTGCCTTGGGCTGCACGATGGCCCAGTCATAGTGATACGAATCCAGCGCGGGCGGCTTCCATGCCGGGCCGGGCAACACCAGCACGGCGTATTCGCTTGGGGTTTCGCGATAGGGCAGCCCCAGCGCCCGCACACCTTCGCTCCAGCCCATCCGTTGGCGCGCATAGCGCTGCGTCCGGCGGCCCTGGCCGTCGTAGGCCTCGACCTGGGAGGCCTCGCCGGCGTCGTTCTGATAGGCGATGACGCGCAGCAGCCGGCCCGCCGCGTCATGCACGTAGCGGGTCATCGGTCGGGAGGGGGCGGTGCAAGCGTCCGCGCCCAGCTCGGCCAGCCAGCCGTTTCCGTCGTAGCGCAGGCAGTAGCGCGTTGCCGGATTCGGGCGGCCGTCGGCCGCGCGAGAGCGCTCTTGGACACCCGTCAGTTTGTCGCCATCGCCATAGTAGTAGCGGGTTTCCGAGTCGGGCGGCGGCAGGTCGGCCTTGCCGGATGTTCGGGCCGCCTCCACGGTGTTGGCGCTGTAGCGCGCAATGCCGCATAAGTGCTGGCGGCCGTCGGCGCCAGTTTCGAAGCGCAGCATCGCGACACCGATGCGCGCGTCCGGCGCGGCGGCATAGACCGACCAGTCCACACGCTCGGCCCAGACAACAGGCGTCGCGCGCGCACCGGTCTGCACTGCGACGGCGGGCTGCCATGACGGGATGCGCGAACCGTCCCGCGCCAGCAAGGTGTTGGTGCCGTCCAGCGAAATGTCCGCCACCAGGGTCTGGCGCTGCGCGGACGCCGCCAGCGGTTCGCACAGCGCGTTGGCCAGCCCGGGCGCCATCGACAGGCCTGTCAGCGCTAGCAGGCGCAGGGCGGATTCAACGCGTGGCATTGTGCAGGTACACGATCAGCCCCCAGAGTTCGCTGCTGACGCCGCCCAGGCGCAGCGCGCCGGCATGCGTGTCCATCAGCAGGAACGGGTAGGCGTTGCGTTCCAGCTTGCCGGGGGGCGGCAGCCGGTACGGCGTGAAATGCTTGTCCGACAGCAGATAGGTATTGGTCATGTCGCCCACGTCCACATGCAGGTACCAGACGGTCAGGTCCGCCACTTTCAGCGCCGGGTCCGTTTCCGGATACAGGCCGCCCTGGCCGGCGGGGATGCCGCTGTCCAACACGTCCAGGACCAGGGTGCGCGCGCCGGTCTGCGGGAAATAGGCGCCGTCGCTGGTACGCCGCGCGAAGCTCTGGCGGATGAAGGCGGCCCCGCGCGAACCGGGCACCACGGTGCGGGCGAACATCGCGTCCAGCTCGGCCTCGGAAAGCGGGCGCCGCGCGTCGGACAAGCGGTCCAGGTCCTGCTTGAAATCCGTCAGCCAGGCCCGGTAGCGGACGAGTTCCGCGGCGCGGTTGAACTCCTGTGACCACGCGTTGCCGGCCAGCAGGAAGGCAAGGCAGCCCACGTACAACCCGGCCGCCAGCCAGCGGCGGACCCACGACGCAGCCGGCGGCGCGAGGAGGCGGCTCAATGCGAGACGGATTTCGAAAACACATTCATCACCACCACGCCGGCGATGATGAGGCCGATGCCGATCATCGCCGGCGTGTCCAGGTGCTGCTTGAACAGCACCGCGCCCACGATCGATATCAGCACGATGCCCACGCCGGACCAGATGGCGTAGGCGATGCCCACCGGAATCTCGCGCAGCGTCAGCGACAGGAAATAGAACGAGATCAGGTAGCCCGTCACCGTGATAAGCGACGGGACCAGACGGGTGAAGCCTTCGGAGCCCTTCAGGGCGCTGGTGGCGAAGATCTCGGCGATGATCGCCACGCCCAGGTAGAGCCATTTCATTTGCGCATTCCTTCGGATTGCCGCAGCAGCACCAGCAGCGCGCCTGCGCCGCCTTCGCGTTCGGGCGCCTCGGAAAACGCCAGGACTTCATTCTTTTGCACCAGCCAGGTACGCGCCTTGTCTTTCAGCACCGGCTCCAGCCCTTGCGAGCCATAGCCCTTGCCGTGCACGACGCGCACGCAGCGGATGCCGTGTTCCTGGCATTCGTCCAGGAAGGACAGCAGCGCGTGGCGGGCCTGTTCGACGCGCAGGCCGTGCAGGTCCAGCTCCGCGCCCGCGCGCCATTGGCCGCGGCGCAGATTGCGGGCGGTGTCGGGTGCTGCGTCGCTGCGCACGAAGGCGGTGCCGCCTTCGGACAAGAGGTGCGTGATTTCGCCGCCGTCGGACACCCCGACGTCTGCGCGCGACGGCGTTTCGCCCAGCGCATTGGCGCGGCGCAGCGCCGGGGCGGGTTCCGCCACGGGCTTGTGCTCCGCTCGGGCGGCCGCCTTGATCGGCGTGACGGACTTCATCGTGCGCTGGAAAGCGGCCATGTCGTCCATGGGGGCGCTTTCCGGCTTCTTCAGCACCGCGACCCGCTTGGCGAGCGCTTCGCGTTCGCGCTCGGCCTGCAGGTCTTTCTTCAGGCGTTTCAGGTCGGCCAGGCCGACCTTACTGCCCCGCATTCTCCAGCCAACGTTGTGCGTCCAGGGCAGCCATGCAGCCCGTGCCGGCGCTGGTGATGGCCTGGCGGTAGACGTGGTCCTGGACGTCGCCCGCGGCGAATACGCCAGGGACGGAGGTCATCGTGGCCATGCCGGACAGACCGCTCTTGGTGACGATATAGCCATCCTTCATTTCCAGCTGGCCCTGGAAGATTTCCGTATTCGGCTGGTGGCCGATGGCGATGAAGGCGCCCGTGACCGGCATGTCTTCGGTAACGCCAGTGTCCACGTGGCGAACGCGCACGCCGGTTACACCGCTGTCGTCGCCCAGCACTTCTTCCAGCGTGTGGAACGTCTTCAGCGCCATGTTGCCGTTCTCGACCTTGGCCATCATCTTGTCGACCAGGATCGGTTCGGCGCGGAATTTGTCGCGGCGATGGATCAGGGTGACCTTGCGGCAGATGTTCGACAAATACAGGGCTTCTTCGACGGCGGTGTTGCCGCCGCCGACCACGACCACGTCCTGGTTGCGGTAGAAAAAGCCGTCGCAGGTGGCGCAGCCCGACACGCCGCGGCCCATGAAGGACTGCTCGGACGGCAGGCCCAGGTACTTGGCGGACGCGCCGGTGGCGATGATGAGGGCGTCGCAGGTGTAGATCTTGCCGGTGTCGCCCGTCAGCGTGAACGGGCGCTTGGACAGGTCGACCTTGGCGATGTGGTCGAACAGCATCTCGGTGTTGAAGCGTTCGGCGTGCTTCTGGAAGCGCTGCATCAGGTCGGGACCCTGCACGCCATCCGCGTCGGCCGGCCAATTGTCGACATCCGTGGTGGTCATGAGCTGGCCGCCTTGGGCCAGACCTGTAACAAGAACAGGGCTCAGATTGGCGCGTGCCGCATAGACGGCCGCCGTGTAACCGGCAGGGCCGGAACCGAGTATCAAAACTTTAGCGTGCGTAGGCGTGGACATGGGCGGGTATCTTTAGGTTAACGCCCAATTATAATGAGCCGCATGCCGCGTATCTCGACTGCTTCTCCGCGCGCCTCGCGCAACACCCGCAACGGGCCCTCGCCGCTACAAACGCGTATTTCCGCGTTGCTGCGCGAGGCCCGCTGGATCCTATTTGCCGCCCTGGCGGCCTGGCTCACCCTGGTGCTGGCCACCTGGAGCGCGTCCGACCCTGGCTGGTCGCACTCCGTGCCCGGCGACGTCGTGCGCAACCACGGGGGACGGCTGGGCGCCTATCTGGCGGACATCCTCCTCTATCTCTTCGGCTTCTCGGCCTGGTGGTGGGTCATCCTGCTGCTGCACCGCGTGCGCGCCGGCTATCGCCGGCTGGCCAGCCAGCTTAAGGTAACTAATGGTAAGCAGCCGGAAGTGTTGCCGCGCGTCCACTGGGAAGAGGGCATCGGTTTCTTCCTGCTGCTGCTGGGCTCGCTGGGCATGGAAGCCCTGCGCCTGGCCAGCCGCGGCACGCACCTGCCCGGCGCGTCCGAAACCGCCAGCGGCGCCGGCGGCGTCATCGGCCACATGCTGGCCGACCTGATCAGCCGCAGCATCGGCTTTACCGGCAGTACGCTGGCCTTCCTGGTCATGCTGGCCATCGGCCTGAGCCTGTTCTTCTCGTTCTCGTGGCTGGCCGTGGCCGAACGCGTGGGATCCTGGATGGAGGGCATCGTCCGCCGCATCCGCAATTCCTACGCCGCCCGCGAAGACCGCAAGGTCGGCCAGGTCGCCAAGGCCGTGCGCACCGAGCAGGTCGAGGCCAAGCAGGAAAAGCTGGTGCACGAGCAGCCGGTGCGCATCGAGCCCGCCATTACCGTCGTGCCCAAGTCCGAACGCGTCGAAAAGGAAAAGCAGCAATCGCTGTTCTTTGCGCCTTCGGGCGGCGCCGAAGGCGACCTGCCGGCCATCAGCCTGCTGGATCCGCCGCTGGCGAACCAGGAAACAGTCTCGGCCGAGACCATCGAATTCACCTCGCGCCTGATCGAAAAGAAGCTGGCCGACTTCGGCGTGTCCGTCACCGTGGTGGCGGCGCAGGCCGGCCCGGTCATCACGCGCTATGAAATCGAGCCGGCCACCGGCGTGAAGGGCAGCCAGATCGTGAACCTGGCCAAGGACCTGGCGCGAGCCCTCAGTCTGGTCAGCATTCGGGTAGTGGAAACCATCCCGGGCAAGAACCTGATGGGTCTTGAACTGCCCAACCCGCGCCGCCAGATGGTGCGCCTGTCTGAAATCCTGGGCTCGCAGACCTATCACGCCAGCCATTCGGTGGTGACGATGGCGCTGGGCAAGGATATTGCCGGCAACCCCGTCGTGGCCGATCTGGCCAAGATGCCCCACCTGCTGGTGGCGGGCACCACCGGGTCGGGTAAGTCCGTGGGGATCAACGCCATGATCCTGTCCTTGCTGTACAAGGCCGACGCGTCCCATACCCGCCTGATCCTGATCGACCCGAAGATGCTGGAAATGAGCGTCTACGAGGGCATCCCGCACCTGCTGGCTCCGGTCGTCACCGACATGCGCCACGCGGCCAACGCATTGAACTGGTGCGTGGGCGAAATGGAAAAGCGCTACCGCCTGATGAGCAAGATGGGGGTGCGCAACCTGGCGGGCTACAACACCAAGATCCGCGACGCCATCAAGCGCGAAGAACCCATCCCGAACCCGTTCTCGCTGACGCCCGATGCGCCCGAGCCGCTGTCGCCGCTGCCCACCATCGTGGTGGTGATCGACGAACTGGCCGATCTGATGATGGTGGTGGGCAAGAAGATCGAAGAACTGATCGCCCGCCTGGCGCAGAAGGCACGCGCCGCCGGCATCCACCTGATCCTGGCCACACAACGTCCCAGCGTGGACGTCATCACGGGCCTGATCAAGGCCAACATCCCGACGCGCATCGCGTTCCAGGTGTCGTCCAAGATCGATTCGCGCACCATTCTTGACCAGATGGGCGCCGAAACCCTGCTGGGCCAGGGCGACATGCTCTACATGCCGCCGGGCACCGGCCTGCCGGTGCGCGTGCACGGCGCGTTCTGCAGCGACGATGAAGTGCACCGCGTGGTGGAAAGCCTGAAGGCGCAGGGGGAACCGAACTACATCGAAGGCCTGCTGGAAGGCGGCCTCGAGGGCGATAACGGCGAAGGCGCCAGCAGCGTCACCGGCATCGGCGGCGACGCCGAATCCGACCCGATGTACGACCAGGCATGCGAAGTGGTGCTCAAGCACCGCCGCGCCTCGATCTCGCTGGTGCAGCGCCACCTGCGCATTGGTTACAACCGCGCGGCCCGGTTACTCGAGCAAATGGAGCAATCGGGTATGGTGTCGGCGATGCAATCCAATGGCAACCGGGAAATCCTGGTCCCCGCCGCCGCTGCCGCCCGAGAGGAAGCATGATGAAGACGTTTCGCCGCCTGGCCATCGCCACCGCCTTAAGCCTGGCGCCCGCCCTGGCGTTCGCCGCCAGCGCGCAAGAGCAGTTGAAGGCCTTTGTCTCGACGGTCACGGCGGCCACCGGTTCGTTCTCGCAATACACGGTGAACAACCAGGGCCGTACGCAGCCCGCGCAGACTGGGGTGTTTTCGTTCCAGCGCCCGGGCAAGTTCAAGTGGGCGGTGCAAAAGCCGTACGAGCAGCTCGTCATCTCCGACGGCCGCACGGTGTTCCAGTTCGATCCTGACCTGGCCCAGGTGACCGAACGCAAAGTGGATGCCGCCATCGGCACGTCGCCCGCCGCGATCCTGTTCGGTTCTGGTTCGCTTGAGCAATCGTTCGACGTGTCGGCGCTGCCGTCCAAGGACGGCGTGGAGTGGCTGCGCGCCAAGCCGCGCACGGCCGACGCCGGCTTTTCGCGCGTGGACATCGGCATGAAGGACAACCTGCCGGTGCGCGTCGAACTGCTCGATTCGTTCGGCCAGACAACCCGCGTCGATCTGTCGGCGATCGCGGCAAACCCGTCGCTGTCCGCCAAGGAATTCCAATTCACGGCACCCAAGGGCGTAGACGTCGTGAAAATGTAGGATGGGCCGTAGGATGGGTGAAGCGTGAAGACTCGTGCGCGAAGACACCCGCCGCCCAGCGCGCGCAGCCCATCCAGCAGCGCTGCAAAAAAAGGCCCGGTTCCTGCGAACCGGGCCTTTTTACTGCAAGCGCCCCATCAAGGCCGCTTGTATGCCACGCAATCGATCTCGACCTTGGCGTCCACCATCAGGCTGGACTGCACGCAGGCACGGGCGGGCGGGTTGTCGCCGAAGTACTCCTTGAACACCTTGTTGAACGACGGGAAGTCGCGGGCGTCGTCCAACCACACTCCGCAGCGCACCACGTGTTCCGGGCCATACCCGGCTTCCTTCAGGATGGCCAGCAGTTGCTGGATGGCCTTGTGGCATTGCGCGACGGTGCCGCCTTCGATCACTTCGCCGTTTTCCATCGGCACCTGGCCGGACACGTGCAGCCAGCCGTCGGCGGCGACGGCGCGCGCAAACGGCATGTGTGAACCGCCTTGGCCGGTGCCGCCGGCGACGCCGTAGCGGGTGATGCCGTTCTTGTCGGGAGTCGGGGCATTGCTCATGGAGGGTTCCTTATTGGGATGGGGTTGAGGCCGGAGAGAGGGAGGACGCCGCCGCGAAGCTCGCGCGCAGGTCGCCGTTGCGCGGTAGCCAGCGCCCGGCGCGGTCGCCGGTGGGTTGCCCCTGGTGGTACGACAGGGCGCCGTTGACCCAGACGGCTTCGATGCCGGCCGCGGTTTGCACCGGCGCGGCGAAGGTGGCGCGGTCGATGACGGTGTCCGGATTGAACAGCACCAGATCGGCGTGATAGCCCTCCCGCACCAGGCCGCGGTCGGCCAGGCCAAAGCGGGCGGCGGACAGGCCGGTCATCTTGTGCACGGCCTGGATCAGCGGGAACAGCCCCACATCGCGGCTGTAATGGCCCAGCACGCGCGGGAACGCGCCCCACAGGCGCGGATGCGGCATTGGGTCGTTGGGCAGGCCGTCCGACCCCACCATCGTCAGCGGGTGCGACAGGACGCGGCGCACGTCGTCCTCATGCATGTTGTGATACACCGCGCCGGCCGGTTGCAGGCGGCGCGCGGCCTCCAGCAACGTCACGCCCCAGTCGGCGGCAATGGCCGCCAGCTTGCGGCGCGCCGCTTCGGGATGCGGCACGGACCAGGTGATGTCGATGTCGAATTCGTCGGTGACCTGCTTCAAGTCCAGCGTGGAAGAACTGGCCGAATAGGGATAGCAGTCGCAACCCACATGCTGCAGGCGGCCCGCGCTCTCAAGGCTGAACAGCACTTCCTTCGTGCGGCCCCAGTTGCCGGCGCCCGCGCATTTCAAGTGTGACACCACCACCGGCACGCGCGCGTGCAAGGCGATGTCGAACGCTTCCTGCATGGCTTCCAGGATGGCTGCGAACTCCGAACGCAGGTGCGTCGTGTACAACGCACCGAATTCGTCCAGCGCTTCGGCCAGCAATTTGACTTCGGCCGTGTCGGCCTCGATGGCGGACGCGTAGGCCAGGCCCGTGCTCAGGCCGATCGCGCCATGCGCCAGCGCATCGCGCAATTGGTCGCGCATGGCCAGCACTTCAGGCCGCGTGGCAGCACGGTCCAGGCGGTCCATGTGGTTGCTGCGCAGGGCGGTGTGGCCCACCAGCGCGGCGACGTTGACCGCCGGCTGCGCGGCCTGGATGGCGCGGGTGTAGTCGGCGAACGTGGGGTAGTTGAAGTCTTCGCGGCCGCCCAGCAGGTTCATCGGGTCGGGGGGCTCGGCACGTAGCGACACGGGCGATGCGCTGATGCCGCAATTGCCCACCACCACGGTGGTCACGCCTTGAGACAGCTTGGGCAGCATGCCGGGCGTGCGGATCACGTTGGTGTCGTCATGCGTGTGCACGTCGATGAAGCCCGGCGCCAGCGCCAGGTCCGTGCCGTCGACGATGTGGCGGGCCTGCGCGCCGGGCAGCGCACCGATGGCGGCGATGCGGCCATCGGCCAAGGCCACGCTGGCGCGGTATTCGGCGCCGCCGGTGCCGTCCAGGACGCGGACGTTGCCAATGAGGGTGTCGTACATCTCGTGTTCCAGGTTCAATCGCCCAGCGGCAAACGGTTCGGGCCGCCGCGGTGCTCGTCCAGCGCCAGCTTGATGCGGCGCAGGCGTTCGCGGTTTTCCTCTTGGTTCAGCATGGCCAGTTCGGTCGACAACAGATCGATGGCCAGCATCATCGCGTAGCGCGAGGCCGAGGGTTTGTAGATGAAATCGGTTTCGTCGGTGCGGATCGGCAACACCACATCGGCCAGCTTGGCCAGTTCGGACGTCGCGTCCGTGATGGCGACGATGCGGGCGCGGTATTGCTTGACGATGCGGGCGGCGCCGACGATCTCGGGGGTGAGACCGGAGGCCGACAGGATCAGCACCGCATCGCGCTCGTCCAGCGTGGCGGCCACCATGCGCAGCAGCACCGCGTCGCTGTAGACGGCGATGGGGTAGCCCAGGCGCACCAGGCGCGACTGCACTTCCTGCGCCAGCACCGCGGACGCGCCGCCCATGCCGAATACGTAGATCATGCGCGCGCCGTCGACGATGGCGGACGCCTGCTCGAACAACTGCTCGGTGAAGGTGGGCAAGTGCGCGCGCAGCGTGCTTTCGATGTCGGCGTAGATGCGGGCGTAGAACGTGCTTTCCTCGGCAGGCGCGCTGGGATCCAGGAAGCGGCTGCCCACCGTGCTTGCCTGCGCCAGCTTCATCTTCAGGTCGCGGGTGTCTTCGCAGCCCACCGTGCGCGCAAAGCGCGAGATGGTGGCGATGCTGACGCCGGCCTTCGTCGCCAACTGGTCGACCGTGGCGCTGGCGCCCCACATGATGTCGTCCAGAATGGCGTCGGCGACCTTGCGTTCAGTCACGCTCAATGCGTCCCGCCGACTGCGTATCTGGAAGACGATGTCGCGGATGATATTCATGTGGGGTTCCTGGATCAGATCTGGTCGGGGCGAAAGTTAGGCCAGCTCGGGGGCGCCGATGCGCGAACAGGCCACGAAGTGGCCCGGGCCCACGCTGACGGCCTGCGCGTCAATCGTCGCGCAGGCGTCGATGGCGTGCGGGCAGCGTGTGCGGAACACGCAGCCGGATGGCGGGTTGACCGGGCTGGGGATATCGCCTTTAAGCAGAATACGCGAACGCGGGGCGCGCGGATCCGGCACGGGCGCGGCGGACAGCAGCGCGCGGGTATAGGGGTGGCGCGGGCGGGCGTAGACTTCGCTGGTCGGGCCGCGTTCCATGACGCGGCCCAGGTACATCACGACGACCTCGTCGCACAGGTAATCCACCACTGCCAGGTCGTGGGCGACGAACAGCATGGTCAGCCCCAGGTCGCGCTGCAGGTCCTGCAGCAGGTTCAGCACCTGCGCCTGCACCGAGACGTCCAGCGCCGACACGGGTTCGTCCGCCACGATGAAATCGGGCTCCACCGCCAGCGCACGGGCAATGCCGATGCGTTGGCGCTGGCCGCCCGAGAACTCGTGCGGGTAACGGCGGCTGTGGTCGGCGTTCAGGCCCACGCGCTCCAGCAGTTCGCCGATGCGGGCCGAACGGCGGTGCTGTGCCAGCCGGTGCGTGTCCAGCGCTTCGCCCAGGATCTCGGCCACCGTCATGCGGGGGTTGAGGCTGGCGTACGGGTCCTGGAACACGATCTGCATGCGGCGGCGCCACGGCAGCATCTGCTTTTCGTTCAGCGTGGTGATGTCGTGGCCGTCGAACAGAATGCGGCCCGCCGTGGGCGCGAACAGCCGCAACAGCGCGCGGCCGGTCGTGGTCTTGCCCGACCCGGATTCGCCGACCAGGCCCACGATGGTGTTCTTCGGCACATCGAAGCTGACGCCGTCCACGGCGCGCACCACGGGCGCATTACGCGCTTGCGAGGTCGGAAAGTGGACCTTCAGGTCTTCGATGCGGACCAGCGGATCTTCGGCGCGTACGGTCACTTGGGGGGTGGTCATATCGGGTTCACCTTGATGCAGCGCGCGCGGTGGTCGGGTTGCACGGCGATCAGTTCGGGCACGGCGGCGCGGCAGTCGTCGGCGGCCAGTTCGCAACGCGGCGCGAACGTGCAGCCGGCGGGCAGCGACAGCACGCTGGGCACGTTGCCGGGGATGGCGCGCAAGCGCTCGCCCGAGGCCAGCAGGGCGGCGGTGGGCAGGCAGGACAGGAGGCCGCGGGTGTACGGGTGCGTGGGCTTTTCGAACAGGTCGTAGACGCCCGCGTCCTCGACCACGCGCCCGGCATACATGACGGCCACGCGATGCGCGATCTCGGCCACCACGCCTAGGTTGTGCGTGATGAACAGGATGCTCATGTTCATCTCTTTCTGCAGCCGGCGCAGCAGGTCCAGGATCTGCGCCTGCACGGTCACGTCCAACGCGGTGGTGGGCTCGTCGGCGATCAGCACTGCCGGGTTGCAGGCCAGCGCCAGCGCGATCATCACGCGTTGGCGCATGCCGCCCGACATCTGGTGCGGGTACTCGTTGACGCGGCGGTCGGCGGCGGGGATCTCCACGCGTTCCAGCATTTCACGGGCGCGCCGGATCGCCGCCGCATAAGAGCCGCCTTCGTGCTGCAGCACGGCTTCGGCGATCTGGTCGCCCACCGTGTACAGCGGGTTCAGGCTGGTCATCGGTTCCTGGAAGATCATGGCGATTTCGGCGCCGCGGATCTTCTGCTGGGTGGCGGGCGTGGCGCGGGCCAGATCGTGCTGCGTGCCCTGGCGATCTCGGTACAGGATCTTGCCGCCTTCGATGCGGCCGGCCGGCTTGGGCAACAGGCCCATGATGGACAGGCTGGTCACGGATTTGCCGGAACCGGACTCGCCCACGATGGCCAGCGTTTCGCCGCGGGCCAAGTCGAAGGTGACGCCGTCCACGGACTTGGCGATGCCGTCGCGGCTGTGGAACCAGGTTTTCAGCCCTTCCACGGACAGCACGACGTCTCGGGTGCTTGCCGTCATGATTACAGCTCCTTGCGCAGGCGCGGGTCGAGTACGTCGCGCAGGCCGTCGCCGACCAGTTGCAGCGACAGCACGGACAGGACAATGGCGATGCCGGGGAAGATCATGATCCAGTCGGCCGAGCCCATGTATTGCTGGCCGGCGTTGATCATGGTGCCCCAGGTGGGGATGTCGGGCGATACGCCCACGCCCAGGAACGACAGGCCGGCTTCGGCCAGGATCGCGTAGGCAAAGATGAACGTGCCCTGCACCAGAATGGGCGACACCAGGTTGCGCAGCACGTGCACCGTGACGATACGCCACGTGGGCACGCCCAGCGCGCGGGCGGCTTCCACGAAGGGCAGCTCGCGGATCACAAGCGTCGAGGCGCGCACGATGCGGGCCAGGCGCGGCGTGTAGACGATGCCCAGCGCGATCACCACGTTGATCAGCGACGGCCCCAGCGCGGCCACCAGCGAGATCGCCAGCAGGATATCGGGGAACGCCATCATCGCGTCGATCAGGCGCGACACGAATTTGTCGGCCGACCGGAAGAAGCCGGCGACAAGGCCCAGCGCGATGCCCAGCACGCTGGAGACGATCACGACGGAAAAGCCCACCATCAGCGACAGCCGGCCGCCGTAGATGACGCGGCTGAATACGTCGCGTCCGAAGTCGTCGGTGCCGAACCAGTGCGCGGCGCCCGGCGCTTTCAGCCGGTTCATGATGGACAGCTTGAACGGATCGTAGGGGCTGACCCACGGCGCCAGCAGCGCGGCGGCCACCAGCACGATGATCACGATCAGGCTGATCAGGACCGTCTTGCGCGATACCAGCAGGCGCAGCACCTGCCAGCGGTCGGTTCCGGAATTCACGGTAGTCCCGGTTGTCATGTCAGTGGCTCCACTTGCAGTGCATCGGATCGGGGCCGCGCGGAGCCGGCTTTGCCGGGCCGCAGGCGGCGCCCCCTTGAGGGGGAAGCGCCGCGGGCGCTTCGGGGGTGGGGCGCATCATCAGTAACGGACCCGAGGATCGACCACCAGGTACAGCAGGTCGATAAGGAGGTTGATCAGGACGTAAATGGCGGCGATGACCAGCAGCGCGCCCTGGATGACGGGGTAGTCGCGGCGCAGGACCGCCGACACCACCAGGCTGCCTACGCCGGGCAGGCCGAATACCGTTTCCGTCACGACCGCGCCGCTGATCAGAAGGGCCGTCGTCAGGCCCAGCACCGTCAGGATGGGGATCAGGGCGTTGCGCACGGCGTGCTTCAGGATGACTTTGCTTTCAGGCAGGCCCTTGGCCCGCGCGGTGCGCACGTAGTCGTCGCGCAGCACGTCGAGCATGCTGGCGCGGATGAAGCGGGTGATCAGCGCGGAGTTCACCAGGCCCAACACCACGGCGGGCAGGATCAGGTGCGACAGGCGCGTGGCCAGCGATGCGTCGGGGCCGCCATAGCCGGACACGGGCAGCCAGCCCAGCTTCACCGAGAAAATCTGCATCAGCAGCAGCCCCAGCCAGAAGCTGGGCACGCTGGAGGTGAACATCGAGAACGACAGCACCGACTGGTCCAGCGTGGTGCCGCGTTTGACCGCGGACAGGATCCCCACGGGCAGCGCGATCGCGCTGGCGATCAGGAGCGACATCAGCGTCAGCAGGATCGTGGGCTCGGCGCGGTCTGCCAGCGCCGACAGCACGGGCTTGTTCATGAAGATGGACTGGCCCAGGTCACCCTGCGCCAGCTTGCCCAGCCACGACAGGTACTGGATCGCCATGGGCTGGTCCAGCCCAAGCTGCGTGCGCAGGGCGGCGATGTCCTGCTGGCTGGCCTGCGGGCCCAGCATCACCGCGGCCGGATCGCCGGGCGTGACGCGGATGATGACGAACACGATGGTCGCGACGATGAACATCACGGCCACCAGCCCGACCAGCCGGTTTAAAAGATAACGCAACACGATGAGGTCCTAAAAAGCGTCATTCGGGACGGTGCGTGGAGAGCAGGGGCGCTCTATCGCAACCATCGAACGACGGGTGTCGCACGGCAGGCAATCGGGTGCTTCAACCGTTCTGCCGCGCGACGCCCATCCTATGTACCGCGTGCCGTCACTTGGGGGCCTTCCAGGCGTTCCAGAAGAACGGCCACGGGGCGGGCTTGGTGCCTTGCAGCGACGGCGAACGCGCGGCCTGGGCATTGAAGTCGCCGACCTTGACGAAGGGGATCTCGTCATACACGGCCTGCTGCACGTCGGCCCAGCGCTTGACGCGTTCTTCCTGCGTGCGTGCCTGGTTGAAGGCGTCCATTACCTGCGCGCGGCGCGGCGTGTCCCACCAGCCCGGCGCATCCTTGGACGGGAAGTCGATCAGCGCGGGTTCCGGCAGGAATACGCTGTGGGTAATGAAGATGTCCCACACGGCGGGATCCTGGCGGCGCTGCGTCAAAGTGGCCCAATCCACCACCTGCATGTCCACCGTGAAGCCGGCGGCTTTCAGGTATTCCGCGGCTACCAGCGCCATCTTGTAGTGGAACTCGTACTGTTGGCTGGTCAGGATGCGGATCTTCTTGTCGGCCACGTTGGCGCTGTCCAAGAGTTTCTTGGCGGCGGCGGAATCGGCCTTGTTGTAGACCTTGCCGCCCAGCGACGTGGCCCACGGGTAGCCTTCCGGATACAGGTCGCCGTTCAGCTTGTAGAACTCCTTGTTGCCGAAGGCGGCGAACAGCATGTCTTCTTCGTTCAGCGCCAATTGCACCGCCTGGCGCACGGCCAGGTTGGACATGATGCCTTGCTTGGTGTTGAGAACCAGGCGCGGCCAGCCGAAGGGCTTGAGCATCACCGGGTCCGAACGGCCGCCCTTGAGCTTGTCCAGCGCTTCCACGGGCAGCGAGTCGACGTAGTCGAACTGGCCGGCGGCGGCGGCTTCCGAGCGGGTGTTGGCGTTGCTGACCGGCACGAAGCGGATTTCGTCCAGGTATTGCTTGCGCGCACCGCCATAGCCGTCGGGCTCGCCTTCACGCTGCTTGTATCCTTCGAAGCGCACCAGCTGGATGTACTGGTCCGGCACGCGGGCCTTCAACTGGTAGGGGCCCGTGCCGACGATTTCGGTCAGCACCGGCGCGATCTTGCCCTTGGGCATGATGACGGCCGCGGCATTGTTCATGGCCAGCAGCGCGGTCAGCGGCGCATAGGGCTGCTTGAGCGTGATGCGGATGGTGTTGGCATCCGGCGCTTCGATGCTGCTGATGACCTTGGCGGCGCCCTTGCCGCGCGTGGCGGTCTCGGTCCAGCGCTTGAGCGAGGCCAGCACGTCTGACGAGTCCATCTTGGAACCGTCGTGGAACGTGATGCCCTGACGCAACGGGATCGTGTAGACCAGGCCGTCGGGGCTGACGTCCGGCATCTTGTCGGCCAAGAGCGGGGTCAGGTTCCACTTGGCGTCGAACGTGTACAGCGTTTCGAAGAAATGCTGCGTCAGGATGCCCACCAGGTCGGCCGTGCTGGTCATCGGGTCCAGCGTCGGCGGCTCACCGATGGTGGCGACGGATATCGTGCCCCCCTTGACGGGCGCGGCACAGAGGGCGGGGGACGACAATGCGGTCAAGCCAATTGCGCCGGCCGCGAGCAGGCTGGTCAGCCCACCGCCTCGCCGGGAGGGTCGGAAGTTCATGATTCTCTCTCCAGAGGGTCAAAAACAGGTTGTCGCGTGGTATTGGGTAAGCGCCGGGATCCCAGGTCTTTCAGCCCCCTCGGGCCTGGCACGGTGCGGCAGGCAGGGGGCGTTCAGAAGAAGGTTTCGGCCACGTCGGTGACGCGGTACTGCTCGTCCACCAGCAACACCTGGCGCCACTTGTCGAACGTCAGGCAGGGGTGGGAGATATCGAAGGCGATCATGTCGCCGACCTGGATGTCGTCGCCTTCGCCGATCTGCATAAAGGCGTGCTGGTCCATCATGGCGGTCAGCTTCCATGCCTGGGGCGCGGCGGCGGGCGCCTCCTGGCCGGGGCGGAAGCGCAGGGCGGGGGTGGGCAGGCCGGCGTCGAACGCGGCGTCGCGCTTGCCCATCGCGATGATGGCGCGGCCGGGCTCGGGCAGCGATTGCACATAAGCCCAGACCTGCAAGGCCGGCAGCAGGCCCGGTTCCATTTTCTTGGCCACCGGGTTGTGGGCGTTGATGCGTTCCGCGGCCGATCGGTAGACGCCCACGTCGTGCGATAGGTAGCAGCCGGGGCGCAGCACCACTTCCAGCGGCGTGCCGATATCCAGTTGCGAGAATTCTTCGGCCACCACGTCGAACCAGGCCGAGCCGGCGCCGGAAATGACTGCAGGGCCGCTCTTGCGCAGACGGCCGGCGGTGGCCAGGCCGCGCAGGGCGTCGGTGGCACGGCGCAGGAAGGCGCGGATGGCGCCTTCTTCCTGCAGCACGCCTTCATAGACTTCAATGCCGGCTAGCGCCAGGTGGGGCCAGCGGCCGATTTCCTCGACCACCGCCTGCAACTGCGCGTCGTCGCGCACGCCTGTGCGCCCGCCGGTGGGGCCCAGTTCGATCAGCACGGGCAGGGTAAGGCCCTGTTCGCCGAAGAACTTGCCCAGCTGGGCGGCATTGGCGGGGGAATCCACAATGCAGAAATAGGTAAAGGCGGGATCTTGCAGCAGTCGGGCGATGATGGCCATGTTGGCCCGGCCGACCAGCTGATTGGCCATCAGCACACGGCGGATGCCGTGCTGGTACGCCGCCAGCACCTGCGGCGCGGTCGCCAGCGTGATGCCCCAGGCGCCGTTGTCGATCTGGCGCTTGAACAAGGCGGGGCTCATCGTGGTCTTGCCGTGGGGCGCCAGCTTGACGTGGTAGGCCTCCATGAACTGCTGCATCCATTGCAGGTTGTGGCGGACGCGGGTCTCGTAGAGCACCGCCACCGGCAGGCTGACGTCTTCGTCCAGCAGTTTCCAGTTCAAGGCCGCCACGTCGGCGGTGGTACAGGACTCGGGGAAGGCGCCCAGGCCTTTGCCGTTCACGTCCAACAGGGCTGCGGGGGAGGATGAGTTCGTCATGGCGGGCGCCGGTTATGGAAAATATTTACGTCAAATTCGGTTTTTTTCATTATCGTGAAAGAAATTTACAAGCGGGAGCTAGGAGTTTCCCGTAGTCGGCACGCCGGGCCGGTTGGCGCGACAATAGGAAAACCCGGGGAAAATCCGGAAAAAACCGATCCGCACAAGGAAAAGCCATGCTGAAAGTCGCTTTGGGCCAGTTCGCCGTCAGCCGTGTCTGGGAAGAGAACGCCCAGGTCTGCGTTGACTTGATGGAACGCGCCCGCGCGAACGGGGCCGATCTGCTGGTGCTGCCCGAAGGCATCCTGGCCCGCGACATCACTGACCCGCAGATTGTGCTGAAGGCCGCGCAACCGCTCGACGGCCCGTTCATGACGCGCCTGCTTGCGGCCAGCCGCGGCTCGTCCCTGTCGACCATGATGTGCGTGCACATCCCCACGGGCGAAGGCCGGGTCTGGAACACGCTGGTCACCTTGCGCGACGGTGAAATCGTGTCGCAGTACCGCAAGCTGCACCTGTACGACGCCTTCAACATGAAAGAGTCCACCAACGTCACCCCCGGCACTGATATCCCGCCCTTGCTGGACATCGCCGGCCTGCGCGTGGGTCTGATGACCTGCTATGACGTGCGCTTCCCCGAAATGGCGCGCCGCCTGGCGCTGGATGGCGCGGACCTGCTGGTGCTGCCGGCCGCCTGGGTGCGCGGCCCCTTGAAGGAAATGCACTGGGAAGTGCTGGTCACGGCGCGCGCACTGGAGAACACCTGCTATGTGGCGGCCACCGGCGAATGCGGCGAACGAAACATCGGTTGCAGCATGGTGGTGGACCCGTTGGGCGTCGTGACGGCGCGCGCGGGCGAGGCGCCGGCGCTGGTGTTCGCGGACATTGACCCGGAACGCCTGGCGCATGCCCGCCGCGTGCTGCCGGTGTTGGCCAACCGCCGTTTCGCGCCGCCGGAATTGTCCTGAGCCGCGGGCGGGCCGAGGGGCCGGCCCGGGGGCGGCGGTCATGGTGTAATACCGACTTGAACTTCTTGCTGTCTTCCCTCATCTGCTGCCAATGAGCAACGATCTCTTCGCGGCCGATCCAGCGCATCGGCCTTATGTGCCCCTGGCCGAGCGCCTGCGCCCGCGCACCTTGTCCGACGTGGTCGGGCAATCGCACCTGCTGGGCCCCGATAAGCCCCTGCGCGTCGCCTTCGAATCCGGCCGTCCGCATTCCATGATCTTCTGGGGCCCGCCGGGCGTGGGCAAGACCACGCTCGCGCGCCTGATGGCCGATGGCTTCGACGCGCAGTTCATCGCCATTTCGGCCGTGCTGGGCGGGGTCAAGGACATCCGCGAAGCCGTCACGGTGGCGCAGGTGGCGCAAGGCCAGGGACGGCGCACGATCCTCTTCGTCGACGAGGTGCACCGCTTCAACAAGGCGCAGCAGGACGCCTTCCTGCCCTATGTGGAAAGCGGGCTGTTCACTTTCATCGGCGCCACCACCGAGAATCCCTCGTTCGAGGTCAACTCGGCCTTGCTATCGCGGGCGCGGGTGTACGTGCTGCAATCGCTCTCGCCCGAAGAATTGCAGCAACTGGTCGACCGCGCGGTCGACGCGCTGAACGACGGGCTGGAAGAGGGCGACGCCATCCGCGTCGAGGCCGACGCGCGCGAGCAACTCGCGGCCTGGGCCGATGGCGACGCCCGGCGTCTGATCAGCGCGGTGGAAGTGGTGGCCGAATCCGCGCAGTCGGCCGGCCGCGATTCAGTGGACGCGGCCTGGCTGGAGATCTCGCTGTCCCAGAACCTGCGGCGCTTCGACAAAGGCGGCGACGCCTTCTACGACCAGATCAGCGCGCTGCATAAATCGGTGCGCGGTTCCAACCCGGACGCCGCGCTCTACTGGTTCTGCCGCATGATCGACGGCGGCGCCGATCCTAAATACCTGTCGCGCCGGCTGGTGCGCATGGCGGTCGAGGACATCGGCCTGGCCGATCCCCGCGCCACCGACCTGGCGGTCAACGGCGCCGACATCTATGAACGGCTGGGTTCGCCCGAGGGCGAGCTGGCGCTGGCGCAAGCCGTGGTCTACATGGCCTGCGCGGCCAAATCCAACGCCGTCTACAAAGCCTACAATCAAGCACGCCAGTTCGCGGCGGAGCACGGCAGCGCGCCGGTGCCCATTCATCTGCGCAACGCACCCACCAAGCTGATGAAGCAATTGGGCCACGGCAAGGCCTACCGCTATGCCCACGACGAGCCCCACGGCTATGCCGCGGGCGAACAATATTTCCCTGATGGACTGAAGCCTTCTTTCTATCGGCCGACCGATCGCGGCCTGGAGGCTAAAATCCAGCAGAAGTTGGCATTCCTGCGTGAGTTGGACGCGCAGGAACGCGCCAAGAACCGGTGACGGGCCCCGCCCGTTGCTTTCCGCAACCTCACTGACATCACCATGCTAGACCCGATACTGCTGCGCAAAGACCTGCAAACCGTCGTAGACCGCCTCAAAAGCCGTGGCGTGTCCTTCGACACGGAACGGTTCAACGATCTGGAGTCTCGCCGCAAGGCCGTCCAGACCGAAACCGAGTCCCTGCAAGCCCGCCGCAATGCGCTGGCCAAGCAGATCGGTCAGTTGAAGGCGAAGGGCGAAGACGCCAGCGCCGTCATGGCCGAATCGCAGGCCGTGCCGGTCCGCTTGAAGCAGCTGGAAGAAGAGCTGGCCGCCTTGCAGGCCCCGCTGAACGACCTGCTGATGTCGGTGCCGAACCTGCCGCACGCCAGCGTGCCACTGGGCGAATCCGCCGACGACAACGTCGAGGTTCGCCGCTGGCTGCCTGGCGCCGCGGGCGCTGACGGCAACCCGCCGGCGCTGGCGTTCGACGCGCGCGACCACGTCGCCATCGGCGAACCGCTGGGCCTGGATTTCGATATGGCGGCCAAGCTGTCGGGCGCGCGCTTCTCGTTCATGCGCGGCCCGATCGCCCGCCTGCACCGCGCGCTGTCCCAGTTCATGCTGGACCTGCAAACGGGCACGCACGGCTACACCGAGTGCTACACGCCGTATATCGTCAACGCCTCGACCCTGTACGGCACCGGGCAGTTGCCGAAGTTCAAGGACGACATGTTCGCCGTCTCCAAGGGCGGCGGCGACGACGATCCCAAGGTGGACGCCGCGGGCAACCCGTATGTGCGTGAAGACCAGTACCTGATCTCCACGTCGGAAATCACGCTGACCAGCGTGGCGCGCGACACCATCCAGTCCGCCGCCGACCTGCCGCTCAAGCTCACCGCCCACACGCCTTGCTTCCGTTCTGAAGCCGGCAGCGGCGGCCGCGACACCCGCGGCATGATTCGCCAACACCAGTTCGACAAAGTCGAAATGGTGCAGATCACGCAACCGGACCAGTCTTACGAGGCGTTGGAAGACATGGTTGGCCATGCCGAGCGTGTGCTGCAACTGCTGGGCCTGCCGTACCGCGTGATGCTGTTGTGCACGGGCGACATGGGCTTTGGTTCCGCCAAGACCTATGACCTGGAAGTCTGGCTGCCGGCGCAAAATACCTGGCGCGAGATTTCGTCGGTGTCCAACTGCGAAACGTTCCAGGCCCGCCGCATGCAAGCGCGTTTCCGCAATGCACAAGGCAAACCGGAATTCGTGCACACCTTGAACGGTTCTGGCCTGGCGGTCGGCCGCGCATTGGTGGCCGTGCTGGAAAACCATCAACAGGCCGACGGCAGCGTGCTGGTTCCGGAAGCCTTGCAGCCTTATATGGGTGGCGTGACGGTACTGAAACCCTGACGCTTATCGCGCCTATCCTCCATTTGGAGGATAAAAAGACGGAGCCTCCGGGCTCCGTTTTTTTTTATCATGCGACATATTCTTGTCGCTTTCCCTGATTATGCTCACTCGCGTGTGTGCTTGATTTTGATGTGAGCAATTGTGTATTTTTAATAAAAGGGCCGGATAGTTACGGCACAATACACCCGCGTTCTACATGCTTCATTCACATATAAAACAAGGAGTTGTCCATGACTTCAAGAATGATTGGAGATTTTCGTGTGAGATGCTCTGTCGCTCATGAAGAAGAGCAGGGCTACCGCGTGCAGATATGGACACGCCGAGTCGGCGGTACCGCACCGGAAAAATGCTGGACAGTGCCCGGACAGGCGCCGTTCTCGGACTTGCACGAGGCAGAACAGGAAAGCCGCCAACTGTTCCAAGAAATCAATGGCGTGCGTTTCAACGGTGAACCGGAGTTTGCTCATGCGTCCGCATAATGGCTGGTGGCGGGCGTCGAGTGCGCCCCGCAGATGGATTGATCTTGTTCAGGAATCGCCGCAAGAGGCCAATAAGGCCAACGCGGCATTGCAAAAGCCGGCCGCTCTGGCTGGCAAGCCCGTACAGGCTCCCGCAGCCTGATATTGACCCAGCGGGGCACCGGACAATGTCCCGACGGGAATAGAAAACGGCTTTCAGGCCACGTAGGCTTCGCACGCCTTCTGTCTTGGGCTGCACGGCGATAAAAAGGCCACTCTTTCGAGTGGCCTTTGCCTATTTAACGGCGCCAATCGCCGTGGCCGTGCCCATGGCCGCGGTAATGACCGGGGCCGGGGCCGTAATAGCGCGGGGGCGGACCGCCGCGCCAGTAGGGGCCGCCGCGATAATAGACCGGAGCGGGATAGACCACCGGAGGCGCCACATAGACGGGAGCCGGGCGGTAATAGACGGGCGGCGGCGGAGCCACGTAGACCGGCGCGGGCGCGACATACACCGGCGCCGGATAGACCACCCCGGGGATGCCGATGGAAATGCCCACATCCACACGAGCCAATGCGACGCTGGAGATCAGCAGACCTGCGGCACCGGCACCTGCGATAAGCCATTTTTTCATGTTGCACCTGCCTGCTGCATGACACAGCAAAGTTGAGTATTCGACGGCCCTATTTTCGGGCTTTCCCGCTGGCTTTTCGTAAGCGAGGCTGCCTCAATAGCGACAATCCGCAACCGCTCCCTTGCAGGAATCCACGCAGGTGCTGCACTGCAGGGTGGTGCGCCCGCTCTGGTGAACCCGCACTTGAAATCGATTGAAATCAGGTGGAATGAGATGAAGTCGAGGTAGGGTGTTACACGCCGTCACCATCCCGGCAGGGCCGCGAGGCGCGTGCCGAGGGGCGCCGCCTCTTATTCGGTCTGCTGGCGGCGGAATTCCACGACCCAGACCCACGGATTCGCGGCCCAGGCATGCGAACCGTAGCGTTCGCACCACGTCAGCGCGAACGCCGTTTGAAGCGGCACGCCCGGCAGCAGCGCCGACGATTCATATAACGCCTGCGTGCCTTCGGCGCGCGCATCGGCTTCGGTCAGGTTCTGCAAACGTTGTATGCGTACGCCCACGATCACGGCGCTGGCGAACGGCTGGCCGGCTTCATCGGTCAGGATGATGCTCTCGCCGGATTTCCCATAGGGGCACCGGACCCAGCTGGACGTCTTGCGCAGCTCGGTGGGGTTATCACGGTTTGGGCCCATGGCAACCCATCTGCCGGAGTCTTCGGCGTCCGCATACCAGACCGTGGTGGGTTTAGTCGGCTGCGGCTTCAAAATGCGGCGGCTCTGCACTTTGGAGCCGTTCAAGACGGCCTGTTTAAGCGGTTCGCTGAATTGAAGTGACTGCCTTTTCATGCGTTCGCTATTCTCCTCTCGACTAACGCCCGATTGTTTCCGGCAATGCGTCGAATCGATGTGTGACGAGTGCACCAGCTATTTTTATCCAGCTGCGGGCAAGTATGACCTGTCGTGTTCGCGATGTCAGGCATGGTTTGTATTAGTGTTGTCTTTTTGTACTGCCGTCGTTATTTGTATACTCAAGGCATGAATACCGACCTGCATGACCTCAAGCCCGGCTACTACTGGTACACCATGGCCAACGATCCGCTGGCCGTCATCCACATCCATGACGACGGTGGCGCTTCGCTCATGGGCACCGACTACCGTATCGGCGCCGAAGGCGTGGCCGACATGGTTCGCCAGGGCGAACGCTTCTTCTGGATCGAACCCCCGCAAGTTTGATGCCCGAGGGGGTGTCGTAGCCGGCCGCTGGGGCCGGCTGCTTGCGCTTGTGCGGAACACGCCATGACTGACCTGTTATTGAAAAATGTCCGCGTTTCGCGCGCCGACGCCGTGGACGTGTTGGTGCGGGCAGGCCACATCGCCCGGATCGGCCCCGGCATCGATGCCGCGGCAGATGCCTTGGTAGAAGATGGCGGCGGCGCCCTGCTGCTGCCCGGCCTGATCGAAGGGCATACCCATCTGGACAAGACCAACTGGGAGTCGCCCTGGTACGTGAACGAGGTCGGGTCCGCGTTGACGGATCGCATCGACAACGAGCGCGCATGGCGAGCCAGCACCGGCCACGACGCCGCCAGCCATGCGCGCGCACTGGCGCTAGCCTTTCTGCGTGAAGGCACGACCCGCATCCGCAGCCACGTCGATGTCGATACCGACGCCGGCTTGCGCCACCTGCACGGCGTGCATGCCATCCGCGACGAGTTGGCCAGCCGCGTCGAGATCCAGACCGTGGCATTCCCGCAATCGGGTTTGCTGATTCGCCCCGGCACCGCCGAATTGCTGGACCAGGCGCTGGCACAAGGCGCCGACGTGCTGGGCGGGCTGGACCCGTCAGCCATTGACCGCGATCCCGCAAAATCCCTGGACGTGCTGTTCGGCCTGGCCGACAGGCATGGCAAGCCGGTGGACATCCATCTGCACGAGCCTGGCGAGCTGGGCGCGTTCACGCTGGACCTGATCCTGGATCGAGTGGCCGCATTGGGCATGCAGGGCAAGGTGGTCATCAGCCATGCTTTCTGTCTGGGCGGAGTCGATGCCAGGCGGCTGGACGGCTTGCTTGGGCGCCTGGCCGCGCTGGACACGGCCGTGCTGACCACCGCGCCGCCCTCCCGGCCTGTGCCGGCCGTTCGTGCCTGCCGCCAGGCCGGCGTGACGATTTTCGGGGGCAATGACGGCATCCGTGATACCTGGACGCCTTATGGCAGCCCGGACATGCTGGCGCGTGCCATGATGATCGGCCTGCGCAACGATCTGCGTCGCGATGACGAGGTCGATTGGGCTTTCGATTGCGTGACCGGGGCCGCTGCCCGCGCCTGCGGGTTTGCCGATTACGGCCTGACGCCGGGCGCGCGGGCCGACCTGGTCCTGGTGGACGCCAGTTGCGTGGCCGAAGCCGTCGTGACTCGCAAGCCCCGCCGCCTGGTCGTGGCGGGCGGCGCGATCGTCGCGCGCAACGGCCAGGACGCCATCGCCTGATCGCTTGGACGCCTGGGCCTTGAAGCGGCTAGGGCGGGGACAGGCCGAGCTGCGACTCGGTCAGTTCCACGAAGGCCCGCATCAATTCCGACCGCACGCCCGCGCGTAGCCAGATGGCGCCCACGGTTCGCACCGGGCACGGCGCCGGCAGCGGCCAGCGCTTGACCCGCGCCGGCGGCGTGCCGGAGGCGGCCCAGTCGGGCAGCAACGCCACCCCCAACCCCTCAGAGACCAGCTTGGCGATGGAATCGATTCCATCGAGCTCGAAACGCACCTGTGGCCGCAGGTTGCGCGCCCGCAGATAGTCGTCCGCCATCTTTCCGCCGACCACGCTGCGGTCGTAGCAGATGTAGGGTTCGCGCGCGATCACCGCCAGTGGGTCGCGCACCTTCATGTTGGCGGGAGTGACCAGCACCAGGGGCTCGTGGCGAAGATCGCGCCACGCGCAGGTCTTGGGCAGCGGAAACAGCGGGTGCACCAGCAGCGCGCCGTCCAGTTCGCCTGACTGCACCTTGCCGTACAGCAGGGTGGTGGGAGCGGGTTCGATATAGATTTCGATATGCGGGTGGCGCGCGACCCAGGTCCGCAGCACGGGCGGCATGATGCCGGTCAGTGCGGTGGGCGTGGCGCCCAGCCGCAAGGGGCCGGCGGGCAGTTCGGTGTCGCTGGCGGCCGAGCGCAGGTCCCGCACGTCGCGCAGGATCTGGCGGGCGCGCTCCAGGATGCGCAGGCCGGCGGGCGTGGGTTTGACGGTGCGCCCGGAACGGGCGATCAGCGCGCTGCCCACGTCGGCTTCCAGCGCCCGCAGCCGCTGCTGCACGGTGGCCGGCGTCAAGCCCTGGTGCCGCGCGGCCTGGGCGATGGAACCCAGTTCCACGACGTGCACATAGGTTTGCAGAAAGCGCGAATCCACAGCGGCAAGCCTCTTGGGAAGATGGAATATCCATATTCTAAAGATGTGTGACGATAATTGTTGTTTTCTTTGGCGAAGGGAAGAATACGTCCGGAGCATTTAGCCGGCGCAAGACGCGTTGGCGCCGCCTGTCGGAATTTCCCTTTATCAAGGAGCCTGCCGTGCCCATCATTGAATCCATCGACGTATGCGCCGCTGCGGTGCCGTTGGACAAAGTCACTTCATTCTCGAACCGCACCGTTTCCACGCGGCACTATGGCCTGGTCAAGGTGCGTTCCACCGATGGCGTCGAAGGCATCGGCTTTTGCTATGTGGGCAGCGCCGGCGGGGCCATCTTCGAAGCGGCGGTGCAAAGCCTGCTGGGGCCCGTGCTGCTGGGCAAGGACTCGCATGCCGTCGAAGGCCTGTGGCAATCCATGTATCAGGAGGCGCTGCTGCAAGGCCGCCAGGGCACCGTGATGCGTGCGTTGAGCGCGCTGGACATCGCGCTGTGGGACCTGAACGCCAAGACGGCCGGCCTGCCGCTGCACAAGTTCCTGGGCGCGGTAGAACTTGAGACCGTACCCGCGTACGCCAGCGGCGGCTACTACCTGGATGGCAAGACGCCGCAGCATCTGGGCGAAGAAATGGCCAGCTATGTGGACAAGGGTTTCCGCGCGGTCAAGATGAAGACCGGCCGCCTGTCGCCGCGCGAGGAAGAAGCGCGCTTGAAGGCGGCGCGAGAAGCCGTGGGCCCCGACGTCGAACTGATGATGGACTGCAACAACGCCTGGCAGGACGTGACCCAGGCCATGCAGTACATTCGCCGCTTCGAGCAGTACGAGCCCTATTTCATCGAAGAACCCTTCAGCCCGGATGACATCGACAGCCATGCCAAGCTGGCGCGCCTGACGCATCTGCCGATTGCCACCGCCGAAATCGGTTATGGCCGCTGGTACCACAAGGAATTGCTGGACAAGGGGGCGGCCGGTATTCTGCAGACGGACGCCGCCGTGTGCGGCGGCATCACCGAGTGGAAGCGCATTGCGGCTACGGCCGCCAGCTACGGCGTGGTTGTCTGCCCGCATTGGTTCCACGATGTGCATGCGCCGCTGGTGGCGGCTACGCCGAATGCGCGCTACGTCGAGTTCTTCTGGGATGATCAGGTGCTGAACTTCCGCAAGCTGGTCGATCGTCAACTGACGCACAAGCAAGGACGCGTGGTGTTGCACCAGGAACCCGGTCTGGGTTTTGGGTTCGACGAACGCATGGTCGAACGGTACGGAAAGTGGGCCCGGGTCGGCCGTTGAGGCCACCCCGCAAGCAGGCAGTGCTTCGCTAAAACCAGCCGCCGGCCTACGGGACCGGCGCGAGGAGACAAGAATGCAACGCAGGCAATTCATGACTGGCGCCGCGGCGCTGGGGGTGGGGCTTGTCCTGCCCGCTGCGGCCCGGGCGCAACAGCCCGACCTGCCGTCCGGCCCCGTGAAGATCGTGGTGGGCTTTCCGGCAGGCGGGGGCACCGATGTGCTGGCCCGGTTGCTGGGGCAGAAGCTGGGCGTGATGTGGAACATGCCCGTCATCGTGGAAAACCGCGCGGGCGCGGCCGGCATCATCGCCGCCGAGCAGGTGGCCCGGCAACCCAATGACGGCAACACCCTCTTGATGGCGCATGTGAACAGTCACGGCATCGCGCCGGGCCTGCAGCCCAAGCTGGCCTATTCGGTGGACCGCGATTTCTCGCCCATCGCGCTGGTGGGCAAGACGCCCACCATCCTGATCGGTGGCGCGTCCCAGCCGGCCAAGACCTTGCCCGACCTGGTCAAGCTGTGCCGCGCGCAACCCGGCAAGATCGTGTTCGGGTCGGCCGGCGCCGGCTCCGCGCAGCATCTCGCGCTGGAGATCTTCAAGGCGCGCGCCGGCATCGACGTGCTGCATGTGCCGTATAAAGGGTCCGCGCCGCTGATGAACGATCTGATGGGCGGCCATGTTCAGTACTGCTTCGAAGGCATGACGACGGCGACGCCGCTGCTGCAGTCGGGCAAGGTGATCGCGCTGGCGCAGACCCTGCAACAGCGCTCCAAGAGCCAGCCGGACGTGCCGACGGTGGCCGAGCAAGGCTATCCGGGGTTCGAGGCCAGCATCTGGTTCGGCATGGTGGGGCCGGGCAAGATGCCCGGCGCCATGGTCCAGCGCATGAACGGCGACATCGACCGCGTGCTGGCCATGCCGGACGTGCAGGAGAAGCTGGCGCAGGTGGGCGCCGAAGACGGCGGCGGCAGCGTGCAGCGCTTTGCCGACTTCATGGCGAAGGAACAGCAGAAGTACGCGACAACGATCAAAGAGGCGAAGATCGTCGTCGAAAGCTGACGCGGCAATTGGCCCGCGCCGGACGGTGGCTCAGCGCGCGTCCGGGTCCACCCAGCCCGCCATCGCCGAGATCGAGCGGGCCTTCTCGCGCAGCAGGCGCGCCGTGCCGGACTCCAGCTCATCATCGATCGCGCCCACCGGCCCCATCAGGGTGATGGCCGCGGTCATTTCGCCCAGCATGTCGAAGATGGGGGCCGACAGCGACGTGAAGTGCGGCAGCAGCGCGTGGCGGCAACGGCTGATGTGGTGCTTCTGCACCTCGTCGCGGATCGCCTGCACGTCTTTCTCCGTATAGGAATTGCCGGGGGCGCCGCCATGGCTTTCCGGCGTCGCCGAGGCCAGTTCCTGCGCAAGCAGGTCGCGGGTCAGGGCGTCCGGCAGATGGGCCAGGAAGTTGCGGCCTAGCGCGGACGACAGCAACGGCATCACGCTGCCCACGCGCAATTCCAGCAACGGCCGGCTGCGGCTGCCTTCCACCCGGTAGACGATCGTGGGGCCCTTGTTGCCCCATACCCCCAGGAACACCGTGTGCCCGGTGACGGCGGCCACTTCGGCCATGATGGGGCGAGCCGTGGTGAACACGTCGAATTGCTCCAGGGCCGCCAGGCCCAGCCGCAGGGCATAGGGCCCCAGGCCGTAATGGCCGGTGTCAGCATGCTGCTGCACCACGCCCACCTTCTGGAAACTGACCAGGTAATAGTGCACGTTGGGCACGGTCAGTTCACAGGCGTCGGCGATTTCCTTCAAGGGCATCGGGCGGCCGGTCTTGCGGATCACGTCCAGGATCCGGAACCCCACTTCGATCGACTGGATGCCTCGGCGCGCAGCGGTCGGCGCCTGTTCCGTGTTCTTTTCAACCTTGCCGGCGGGCCTTGCCATGACTGCCTCCACGATGTCTTTGGCGGCAGTGTAGCAGCGGCCCCGCCACGTTCCGGCCGATGGCGGGGACAGGTTTTCCGGGTTTCCCCCAGCTATGTCGTGCCTGGCTTCAAGTTTGATAATAGTTAATGCGTACAGCAGTATCAATTAAAAACGATCGGGGAATGCAAGCATGGAAGCCAATGTCGCAATGCCGCGGATAGACGCCGCGCCGACGCTCAGCCGGAAAGAGGAACGCCAGGTGGTGGTGGCCTCGACCCTGGGCACGTTGTTCGAGTGGTACGACTTTTTCATCTACGGGACGCTCGCCGTTTTCATGAGCCAGGTGCTGTTTCCGCAGGACAACCCTACCGTGGCGCTGCTTGCGGCGTTGGGCGCGCTGGCGGTGGGCTTCATCATCCGTCCGCTGGGCGCGGTGATGTTCGGCTACCTGGGCGACAAGTGGGGCCGCAAATACACGTTCTTGATTACGGTTGTGATGATGGGCGGCGCCACCGTCTTGATCGGCTGCCTGCCCACCTATGAATCGGCGGGCCACCTGTCGTGGATCCTGCTGCTGACGTTGCGCGTCATCCAGGGCCTGGCGGTAGGCGGGGAGTACGGCGGCGCCGTGATCTACGTGGCCGAGCATTGCGAACCCAAGCGCCGCGGCCTGTTGACCGGCTGGATCCAGATCACCTCGTCGGCCGGCCTGATCCTGTCGCTGGTCGTCATCCTGTGCACCCAGGCGGCGATGAGCGCGGAAGATTTCCGCCAATGGGGCTGGCGCCTGCCGTTCATCCTGTCGATCGTGATGCTGGCGATTTCGATCTATGTGCGCGCCAAGCTGCATGAATCGCCCGTCTTCACGCGCATGAAGCAGCAGAACCGCCTGTCGAAGAACCCGATCAAGGAAACATTCGGCCAATGGTCCAGCCTGCGGCTGGTGCTGCTGGCGCTGATCGGCGTGACCGCCGGCCAGGGCGCAACCTACTTCACGGGACAGTTCTACGTGATGATCTTCCTGCAGCAGGCGGTGCAGATCGACCAGACCAGCGTCTACACGCTGATCCTGATCGGCTTCATCATCGGCGCGCCGACCTTCGTGCTGTTCGGCTGGCTGTCCGACCGGATCGGCCGCAAGTGGATCATGATGGCGGGCCTGTTCATCGCCGCCATCGGCTATCACTCCATGTTCGACGTGCTGCTGAAAGCCGGCAACCCGGCCCTGGCGCAAGCCATGCAAAGCACGCCAGTGCGTGTGCATGCCGACACCAGCGGCGGGGCCTGCGACTTCGGCTTGCAGGCCGCGATGATCGGCAGCCACGCCGACCACAAGAAGGTGTGCGTGCAGGCCAAGAAATTCCTGGTCGGCAAGGGCATCAACTTCGAATACGCAGCCCCGTTACCCGGCCAGGACATCGCCCTGACCGTGGGCGGCGTCACCGTCAACGGTTTCGACCGCGCAGGCTACGCCCGCGCGCTGACGGCGGCCGGCTACCCCGACCGCGCCGACCCCGCGCGCGTGGACCGCGCCACCATCATCCTGATCCTGGTGCTGATGACGGCGGTCGTCGCGATGGTCTACGGGCCGGTCGCGTCCTATCTGGTCGAGTTGTTCCCCCCCCGCATCCGATATACCGCGCTATCCTTCCCGTACCACATCGGCGCAGGCATCTTCGGCGGGATCGTGCCGTTTACCGCGACCTATCTGGCGCAGGCCAGGGGCAATATTTTCGGCGGTTTGATGTACCCGGTGGTCGTGATGGTGGTGGTGGGCATCATCGGCAGCCTGTTCCTGCCGAACACGCGCGCCCAGGCCATCGACGAAGACCCCATCCATTAAAAGAGCGAGGAGAGACATGTCCGTGCAATCGAGCTTCAAGGCCGCCGTCATCCAGGCGGCGTCCATTCCGACCGACAGCCTGGCTTGCGCCCATAAGGCGGCCTCCCTGATCCGCCAGGCGGCGGAGCAGGGCGCCCGGGTGCTGGTGTTCCCCGAAGCCTTCCTGGGCGGCTACCCCAAGGGCAATTCCTTCGGTGCGCCCATCGGTATGCGCAAGCCCGAAGGCCGCGATGCCTTCGCCAACTATCACCAGCAGGCCATCCGGCTGGACGGCGAGGAAGTCGCGGTGGTGGCCCAGGCCGCGGCCGACACCGGCAGTTTCGTCGTGATGGGCTGCATCGAGGCCGACGGCGGCACGCTGTATTGCACCGTGCTGTATTTCAATGGCCAGGAAGGCCTTGCCGGCAAGCACCGCAAGCTGATGCCAACCGCGGGCGAGCGGCTGATCTGGGGCTTCGGCGATGGCTCGACGATGCCCGTCTTCGATACGCCCTACGGCAAGATCGGCGCCGTCATTTGCTGGGAAAACTACATGCCGATGCTGCGCATGTACATGTACAGCCAGGGCGTGGCCCTGTATTGCGCGCCCACGGCGGATGACCGCGACAGCTGGATCCCCAGCATGCGCCACATCGCGCTGGAAGGCCGCTGCTATGTCCTGACCGCCTGCCAGCACCTGCGCCGCGACGCGTATCCGGAAGACTTCGAATGCGCCTTGGGCGACAGCCCGGACACCGTGTTGATGCGCGGCGGCAGCGCCATCATCGACCCCTTGGGCGAAGTGCTGGCCGGCCCGGACTTTTCCGCCGAAACGATCCTGTACGCCGACATCAACCCCAACCAGATCCTGCGCGGCAAGTACGACTTCGACGTGTCCGGCCACTACGCGCGGCCCGACGTGTTTCAGCTGCACGTCGACACCCGCGAGAAGCGGGCGGTATCTGCCATCAGCGCGACTGGCCCGCAGGAGCCCTGAGCCATGCATTTCGATTTCAGCGCCCTGCCATCGCAGACGGTCTACAAGCTGTTGACGTCGACCGTCACTCCGCGTCCGATCGCGTGGGTCACCACGATATCGGATGAGGGCTGCGTCAACGCGGCGCCGTTCAGCTTCTTCAACGTCATGGGGCATCAGCCGCCTACGGTCGCCATCGGCCTGATGCGCCGCGCCAATGGCGAGCTCAAGGACACCAGCGCCAACATCATCGAAAACGGCGAGTTCGTGGTGAATCTGGTGGCCGAGTCGATGATGCAGCAGATGAACCAGACCTGCGCGGACTACCCGCCCGGCGTGGACGAGCTGGCCAAGGCCGGATTGACGGCGCTGCCGGCCGCGCATGTGCGGCCGCCCCTGATCCAGGGTAGCCCGGTATCGCTGGAATGCGTCAGCCAGGCGACGATCGTGACCGGGCCGCACCAGGTCGTGGTCATCGGCCGCGTGCTGGGCGCGCATGTGAATGACGCCTATGTGCAGGATGCTGAGCGCGGCTACGTGAAGACCGCCGAGATGGGCCTGGTGGCCCGCATGCACGGCAGCGGGTGGTACGCTCGCAGCACGGATTTGTTCCAGTTGGCGCGGCCCACGGAGCCCTAGCCAAGTCACGGAAAGGAGAAATGATGGTTGCTCGTTGGCGCTGGGCGTTTAAGCAATTGACCAGGCGCCTGTGGTTCAGGGCCAGTCTTTTCTCGCTGCTGGGCGTGGCGACCGCCTTGCTAGCCGTCATATTCAAGGGCGCCATTCCTGAAACCTTGCCTGCCCGCATCGGCGCCGATGCGGTGGACAAGATTCTGGGCATCATTGCGTCCAGCATGCTGGCGGTGACCACTTTTTCGCTCAGCACCATGGTGGCGGCCTACGGCGCGGCAAGCAGCGGCGTGACGCCGCGCGCAACCACTCTTGTGATGCAGGACACCACCACGCAGAACGCCCTGGCCACGTTCATCGGCTCGTTTCTGTTCAGCCTCGTGGGCATCATCGCGCTAAGCACGGGGGCCTATGGCGCGCAGGGGCGGGTCTTGCTGTTCGCAGTGACGATCGCGGTGGTGATCCTGATCATCTACACACTGCTGCGCTGGATCGATCACCTGTCAAAGCTGGGGCGGGTCGGCGAAACCATCGACCGCGTTGAAACCGCTACGATCGACGCTATCCGGCACCGCGTTCAATGGCCTTGCCTGGGCGGATCCCCGTATCCGGCGGCCGGCGTGCCTCCCGAGCCTGCACTGGCCGTGGCAAGCGATCAGACGGGCTACGTCCAGCACATCGACGTGCAGGCGCTGGGCCAGATCGCACGGGAACATCAGGCCTGGATTTACCTGGATGTTTTGCCCGGCGCCTTTGCCCATGTCGGCATGGTGCTAGCGTGGATCGTGCCCGAAACAAGCAATGCGCTGACCACGCGCGAGGCGCCGAATGAGGAAATTCTGGGCGCCATCACCGTGGGAACGCATCGCACATTCGAACATGACCCGCGCTTTGGCTTGTCGGTGCTGTCCGAAATTGCATCCCGTGCCTTGTC
This sequence comes from Achromobacter sp. Bel, assembly GCF_012928505.1. Taxonomy (GTDB): domain Bacteria; phylum Pseudomonadota; class Gammaproteobacteria; order Burkholderiales; family Burkholderiaceae_B; genus Achromobacter. The sequence goes on from NZ_JABBJN010000009.1 coordinate 104,274, forward strand.
GCCAGCCGTCAATGACCCCGGAACGGCCATTGACGTCATCGGCAGGGGCGTCAGAAGCCTGACCAGTTGGGGCCAGCCACCATCTTCGCAGGTGGAGGCCGAGCCTGACTGCCAGCGGATCTACGTGCATAGCCTGGACGTGGATGATCTGTTCGACGACTTTTTCGGCCCCATCGCCCGAGACGGCGCGGGTCTGCTGGAAGTGGATATGCGCATGACAAAGGCGTTGTTGAGCCTGGCCGAAATCAATCCGCCTCTGTTCAAGGCGGCCGCTTCCCGGCATGCCGCGCGCTTGCTCGAGTACGCAGAGAATGCGCTGGGGCTGGATGAAGACAAGCGCCGACTTCGCGAGCTGGCTCTGCCCCTGTTGCGTTGAGGAGAGGGGGCGGCGCTTGTTGGAGCGGGCGAGCGAAACACCGCACATAAAGCGGCGGTCCGAACCCGATTTTGCAAAGGGACGAGCTTGTGCCAATTCGTTCTCCAGTTCCTTGATTGCGGCACAAATCGCCGCTGCTAGCATCTGCCCGACCACTGCGAGAACCCTCGGTTCACGACTTCTCCGCTGGCAATTCTCATCATCTTTGAACACCATATTGGGGGCAGATCCATCCAGGGGCTGGCGGGCGTCTGGCTTGCGTTAGCGGCGTGTTTGCAGCCGCGCGCGATTGCCGAAACTGCATTCGCGCGCCTGTCTGGATGGCTGGATGCGGCATGAACAATCTGAAACTTGGAACCCGCCTGGCGGGTGGATTCGGCATTTTGCTGGCCATGATCATCATCATGTGCCTGGTCGGGCTGGTCAGCCTGGCCAACATCAACGCATCGGTTGAAACGGTGACCCAGCGGTCACTGATCAAGGAGCGCTGGATCAGCGATTGGGCCCGCAACATCCAGGCCGGTGTCACTCGTACCACCGCCATTGCAAAGAGTACCGACACCAGCCTGGCGGCGTTCTTCACTGAAGAAGCCGCCGCATCCACGCGGAATTCTTCGGCGCTGCAAAAGCAGATCGAGCCGCTGATACACACCCCCGAAGAGACACAGTTGTGGCAAGGCATCGGCAAGTCCCGAGGCGACTATCTGCGCACGCGCGACGCCATCTTCAAGGCCAAGCAGAGCGGCGACGTGGACGCAGCCAACCGCGTCTTCAACGACGAATTCCTGCCGGCCACACGCCAGTTCATCGACCAGATCACCAAGTTGTCCGCCTTGCAGCGCGCCGAAATCGATGCGCGGGCGGCCGACATCCAAAGCGCCTATCGCGCGGCCAATTTCTGGATGATCGTCATTGGTTCCATTGCCCTGATCAGCGGTTTGTTGCTGGCCGTGCTGCTGACGCGCGGGATTACTCGTCCGCTGTCGGACGCCGTGCGCGTGGCGCGTACCGTTGCCGCCAATGACCTGAGCAGTACCGTCATCGTGAAATCACGCGACGAGATCGGCCAGTTGATGCAGGCTCTGGAATCCATGAACACCAACCTGGCCGGCACCATCGCAAGCATCCGGACCGGCGTGGACAGCATGGCGTCCGCCTCGGGCGAGATCGCGGCCGGCAACACCGACCTGTCGTCCCGCACCGAGCAGCAGGCCGCATCGCTGGAAGAGACTGCGGCATCCATGGAGCAGCTGTCCTCCACCGTGAAGCAGAACGCCGACAGTGCGCGCCAGGCGAACCAGCTGGCCGCCGCCGCCTCCGACACGGCATCCCGGGGCGGCGCGACCGTGTCCGAAGTCGTCAGCACGATGAACGCGATCTCGTCCAGCTCGGTCAAGATCGCCGACATCGTGTCGGTCATCGACGGCATTGCGTTCCAGACCAACATCCTGGCGTTGAACGCTGCGGTGGAAGCCGCGCGGGCGGGCGAGCAGGGCAAGGGTTTCGCGGTGGTCGCCGCCGAAGTCCGCACACTGGCGCAGCGCAGCGCGCAGGCCGCCAAAGAGATCAAGACGTTGATCGAAGATACGGTGCAGAAGATCAGTCAGGGGTCGGTCAGCGCCGAACGCGCGGGCTCGACGATGCAGGAAATCGTCAGTTCGGTACAGCGAGTGACGGACATCATGGGTGAAATCGCCGCGGCGTCCGCCGAACAGGCCGACGGCATCGAGCAGGTCAACCGGGCCGTGTCCCAGATGGACGAAGTCACGCAGCAGAACGCCGCGCTGGTGGAAGAGGCTGCGGCGGCGGCAGGTTCGATGCAGGATCAGGCGGCCGACCTGACGCGAGCGGTCAGCGCATTCAAGCTGCCGGGGGCAGGGCATGCGGGCGGCGGGCGGGCGGGCGCAGGACGCGCGATTGGCCGCGCCCATGCGACAGATCGCGGCGTATTGATTTAGGCGAAGCGCTGCGAGCAAGGATCCGGGCGGGCGTCGGGCGGGGAGTCCCGCCCGACGCAGTTTCTTTGGTGTCACAGGCCCAAATATCAGACGCAAATATCGGACCCAAAGAAAAAAGCCCCTGATTTCTCAGGGGCTTCGTTCTTGAATACTGGCGGAGAGGGTGGGATTCGAACCCACGGTACGGGGATACCGTACGCCTGATTTCGAGTCAGGTACATTCGACCACTCTGCCACCTCTCCGTTGCTGGGTTCCGTAACGGTGAAATTCCTGCCTTCGCTTTTGCCGTCTGACTAGACGACTAAAACACCGTCGACTTGACGACTAAAACAGTAAGGCGGGTTTCTCACTCCAAGATCCCTGGTCGGAAGGATCTTCGTTGTCGGAGCAGCGAAGCCCGCAATTCTACAGGATTTTTTTTGTTTGTGTAAAGAGGGCGGGAAAAAATCTCTACAGGGGCTTATCCCGGGCTTCCGGCGCCGGCGATCTTTGCCCAGAATTCGTCCGACGCGGGCATCTTGATCCTTGGCCCGCACCCAACAGGCGACATCCCCGCTCCATGGATCTGATCCTCATCCTCCTGCTTGCCGCTGTCCTGTGCGTGCCCATTACCCAACGGCTGGGGCTGGGCGCCATCCCCGGCTATTTGATCGCGGGCGTGCTGATCGGGCCGTCCTGCCTGAAGCTGGTGACCAATGTGGACACCATGATCAACGTGTCCCAATGGGGCGTGGTGATGATGCTGTTCATCATCGGGCTGGAACTGTCGCCCAAGCGGCTTTGGGCCATGCGCAACGAGGTCTTCTTGCTCGGATCCCTGCAGATGATGGCGTGCGGCCTGCTGCTGGGCGTGGTGTTCGGGGCGGCATTGCGGCATCTGGCAGGCATGGAATGGCAGGCGGCGGTGCTGTGCGGGCTGTCTTTGGCGTTGTCGTCGACGGCGGTGGCGCTGCGGCTGCTGGACGAGCGCGCACTGACGCGCACGCCGCTGGGGCGGTCGGCGCTGGGCGTCCTGCTGTTCCAGGACATGGCGGCCATTCCGATGCTGGTGGCGGCCGGGCTGCTGGGTTCCGACGGCACGTCGGCCCCGTCATTCAAGGAAGCGCTGATCGCCGTGGCAGTGGTAGCGCTGGCCTACCGCCTTCGACTGCTGGGCTGGGCCGCCAAAGCGCAGTTGAACGAACTGTTCACGGCGGCGGCGCTGCTGATGGTGGTGGGAGCGGCGCAGCTGTTCGACTACGCGGGCCTGTCGGCCGGCCTGGGCGGTTTCCTGGTGGGGGTGCTGATGGCGGAATCGCGCTACCGGCACGACCTGGAAAAGGCGATCGACCCTTTCAAGGGCCTGCTGCTGGGCTTGTTCTTCCTGGCCATCGGCATGTCCATCAATCTGGCGGTGGTGGCGGTCCACTGGAAACTCATCTTCGCCGGCGTGGCTGCCCTGCTGGCAATCAAGGCCCTGGTCTTGTACGGATTTGCGCGCTTTTTGGGGTTGCCGCGCTATCACCGGCTACTGTTTGCCATGGTGCTGGCGCAGGGCGGGGAATTCAGCTTCGCGATTTTCAACGAGGCCTGGGACAACCACCTGATGAGCCTTGAGCAGCGCGACGTGCTGGCGGTGGTGGTGGCGGTGTCGATGGGCGTCGTGCCGGTGCTCATCAAACTGCTGGAACGCGTGCCGGAGAGCCGGGGCGGCATGGCTGACCTGCCCACCGCCGAGCCCGTTGCGGGCGACGGGCAAGCGTCCGCCGAACCCCGCGACAAGCCTCCCGCCGCTTGACCCCGCAGGGTGTGGGGGCATGGCATGATTGCCGTCATGCCGGGCAGCTACACTTGAACCCCGTTTTCGCATCCCGCTCTACGCCAGATCACAGGAGAATGCTCATGCTCAAAGGAAAAGTCGCCCTTGTTACCGGTTCCACCAGCGGCATCGGCCTGGGTATCGCCACGGCCTTGGCCCAGCAAGGCGCCGACATCGTCCTGAACGGTTTCGGCGATGCCGCCGAGATCGAAAAAGTGCGTGCCGGCCTGGCCGCCAAGCATGGCGTGAAGGTGATCTACGACGGCGCCGACCTGTCCAAGGGCGATGCAGTGCGCGGGTTGGTCGAGAACACGGTGCGCCAACTCGGCCGCATCGACATCCTGGTCAATAACGCCGGCATCCAGCACACCGCCCTGATCGAAGACTTCCCGGCTGAAAAGTGGGACGCCATCCTGGCGCTGAACCTGTCGGCCGTGTTCCATGGCACTGCCGCCGCCCTGCCATACATGAAGAAGCAGGGCTTCGGCCGCATCATCAACATCGCGTCGGCGCACGGCCTGGTGGCGTCGGCCAACAAGTCGGCCTATGTGGCCGCCAAGCATGGCGTGGTGGGCTTCACCAAGGTCACCGCGCTGGAAACCGCCGGCCAGGGCATCACCGCCAATTCCATCTGCCCGGGCTGGGTCCGCACCCCGCTGGTGGAAAAGCAGATCACCGCACTGGCCGAAAAGAACGGCGTCGACCAGGAAACCGCTGCGCGCGAACTGCTCAGCGAAAAGCAGCCGTCGCTGCAATTCGTGACGCCGGAGCAATTGGGCGGCACCGCCGTGTTCCTGGCGTCGGACGCCGCGGCGCAAATCACTGGAACGTCCGTCTCCGTCGATGGCGGCTGGACGGCGCGCTAATTTAAGGAATTCCCGAATGCTGTTTCTGCTTTCCCCCGCCAAGAAGCTGGACTACGACTCGCCTCTGCACATCGAGACGCACACCCAGCCGCTGTTCGTGGACCAGGCCGCCGGCCTGATCAAGGTGCTGAAGACCAAGTCCGCGGATGAAATCTCCGAACTGATGAGCCTGAGCCCGGCCTTGTCCGAGCTGAACGCACAGCGCTATGCCCACTGGAAGCGCACCTTCACGCAGGCAAATTCGCGCCAGGCCGTGCTGGCCTTCAACGGCGACGTGTACGAAGGGCTGGACGCGTCGACCTTGTCCGCCAAGCAGCTGGATTGGGCGCAAGAGCACGTGGCTATCCTCAGTGGCCTGTATGGCGTGCTGCGCCCGTTGGATCTGATGCAGCCTTACCGTCTGGAAATGGGCACGCGGTTGCAGACGCCCAAGGGCAAGAACCTGTACGAGTACTGGGGGTCGACCATTGCCGACTACCTGAACGAGCGCCAGGAAGGCAAGAAGGCGCCGGTGATCGTCAATCTGGCGTCCGAAGAGTATTTCAAGTCGGTCGACCTGAAGACGCTGAAGGCACGCGTGGTGCAGTGCGTGTTCCAGGACTGGAAGAACGGCGCCTGGAAGATCATCAGCTTCCACGCCAAGCGCGCGCGCGGCCTGATGGCCCGCTATGCGATCCAGCACAAGGTCGCCAAGCCCGAAGGCCTGCATGGCTTCGACCTGGAAGGGTACGCGTATGACGCGTCGGCCTCGTCGGAAGACAAGCTGGTGTTCCGCCGCAAGCTGGACTGACCCGCCTGACCGCATTGCCCAAATGTAAACCGGCCTGGAAACAGGCCGGTTTTCGCTTCTGGCGTTACGCTCCCGCGTTCAAGATGCCACCGCCGCTACCGGCGGTGCGTGCGTCGGGTCTGCCAAAGCCTGCAATTCTTGGCGAATCATGTGGGACGCTTTCAGCATCTGCTTGACGGGGTAGACCAGCGCGGCTTGCTCGCCTTCGGTGTCGAACTGCGTGGGCAGGTTCGCGGCGATCTCGGGGCGGCGTTCGTCCAGCAGGTCGACCATGCCATTCATGGCCAGTTGCACCGCCTCGGGCGTCTTTGGCAAGGCCGCCAGAATGGGGATCGCCGCCGTGATCTGCGAGGCCAGCACGTGGTTCTGGATCAGCAGGTTGTTCAGCTCGGGCACGCTGACCTGGTGCGATTTCGGTTCGCTCATCATGCGGTAGAAAGCTTCGGCGAAATTGCTGAACGCGATGTGCACATTCTTGCGCGCCAGGCGCCAGGCCAGGTCGGCGTCGATCACCGCCGGCGTTTCGGCCGCGGCGCCGCCCACCGGCGCGCCATGCGCCTGCATGGCGTCGGCATAGCGCAGGCCGGCGATCAAGTATTCGCGGTTGGCGCGGGTGGCGGCAGCAGCCAGGGGTTTCAGGTAGCGCGCTTCCCACCAAGGCAGGATGTAGCTGCACACCAGCGCCAGCGTGCAGCCCAGCAGCGTGTCGATGGCACGTTCGCCGATCACGGCCATGGACACCGTGCCGGGCGAGACGAAGTGGAACACCAGCACCACGAAGAGCGTGTTGAAGATGGCGCTGGCCATGTAGTTCAACTGCACCAGGCTATTGCCCATGACGCAGGCGCCCAGCAGCACCGCGAACAGGATTTCTGGCCGGTCGGTCACGTTGAACAGCAGCAACGCGCAGATGCAGCCGATCAGCGTGCCGCCCAACCGCCAGCCGTTGCGCTGCCGCGTCAGCGCGAAACCGGGCTTCATGATGATCACGATGGTCAGCATGATCCAGTAGTTGTGTGCCGAGAACGCCGGCGACAGCCAGCGGCTGGCCAGCGTCATCGCGATGGCGGCGGCCGCCGTCACGCGCAGCGCATAACGGAAATGCGGCGAATCCAGCCGCAGGTTGCTGGTCAGCAGGCCAAAACGGAATTCCTGTCGCGAGATGAAGCGGGTCAGCGACTTGTTGATACGCAGCACGTCAGTCGGTTTGGCGTCCGGCGAGGCCGCCGTGTGGTCCGCCAGCCGGTCGACGATCCGGGCGGAATTGCGCAGGCGACGCAGCACCTGGATGATCAGTGCAAGCATTTCGGGTTCGCGTTCGCCCAGGCCCTGCTGCTTGAGCTGCTCGATCTCGTATTCGATGGCGCGCAATTCGGCGCGGGCGCTGCTGCGGTACTGCACCTGGCGTCCGCGCGAGACGTCCAGCGCGATGCGGTTCAGCTCCAGCGACATCTTGACCAGGGCGTCGCGCATGAACATCAGGCAGTCGTTGCCGGCCAGGGTGCGGCGCAGCGCGGCATAGTCGGTGTGCGTGGCCACCAGCGTATCCAGCAGCTGGAGCATGTCGACGAACATGTTCCAGATCATCACGCGCTGGCGGTCGCCCAGGCCTTTGCCGCGGGGCAGGGCGCGCAGCACCATGTCGCGGGCCGCCTGGTGCTTTTCCGTCATGACGGACTGGCGCTGGATCAGCGTGCGGTAGGCCTCGTCCAAATCGGCGGTCGCGTCGTAGAAGGCGGCGCGGGCCGCCACGTAGTCGCCGGTGGCGAACAGCGCCACCGACATGGCCTGCTGTTCCTCGCGCAGCCAGAACAGGCGCGAAAAGCCCAGGCTGAACACGACGTAGAACAGGGCGCCGCCCAGGGTGGCGGCGGCGTGCGCCAGCACCTCGTGCGGTTCCAGCGGCGAATGCATGGTCAGGGTCATCAGCAGCAGGCCGGCAAAGCCGATCAGCCCGCCTCGCTTGCCGAACACGGTGAACATCGAATAGACAAAGCACTGCGCGATAACGACCAGCCAGATCATCACCGGATGTGTGGACGCCAGCCCGGTGATGATGACGGTCAGCGTGCCCAGCGCGGCGCCGCCCAGCATCTCGTTGGTGCGGTGGCGCTGCGGGCCGCCCGGCTGGTCGATGATGGCCAGGCACTGCGCGCCGAAGGTCGCGACCAGCCCCGTGGTGTAGTTGCCGAAGAGGCCGCCCAGCACCAGCACGGGCAACAGCATGCCGACCCCCTGGCGCACCCCTCCGAAGAAGTAGTGGCTGTAGAGGAAGCGGCGGATGCTGGCAATGCGCAAATCCATGGGAAGGCGGCGGGCTGTGGGCGACCGGATAAGTATAGAGACGTCGTTCGGATTTTTGGGGTCAGATCGTTACCGGAGTTTCCCTGCGTCGGGGTTGCGTCGCCCATGCAACGGTTGTCAAACCTTGATTTGCTACCTTTGACGCAACGCGGTAAATTCCATCTCTTGCGTCGGTCTGCCTATCCGAAACCGGCGCGTTGAGGCGGATGGTCAGGGTCACCTCCCAGCCATCCTGCCGCAGTGATACTTGCTGTTGGCCGCGCCACAAGCGTGTGTTGCCAAAGCTTCCATTTCGACCTCCAGCGTCCCCAAGGGGCGTTTGCACTGCGTTCTGTCGAGCGTGTGCCGGGTCGGCAGGGTGTCCGGGTGGCGTGGCTCCGTGAGCCGCTAAGCGCCGGATCATGTTGTCGTAGCCGGTATGGGTTCCGTTGCCGCCGTATCCGGGCGAGCAGCAGTCAGGGTTGCAGGGCCGGTACTGAAAGGAAATACAACATGGAAATGAATGGCGCCGATATCGTCGTGCGCTGCCTGGCCGATGAGGGCGTGGAACACGTTTTCGGCTATCCCGGCGGCGCAGTGCTTTACATCTACGACGCGATCTTCAAGCAAGACAAATTTCAGCATATCCTGGTTCGTCACGAGCAAGCCGCCGTGCACGCCGCCGATGCCTATTCGCGCTCGTCGCAAAAGGTCGGCGTCTGCCTCGTGACCAGCGGCCCGGGCGTGACCAATGCCGTCACCGGCATCGCCACCGCCTACATGGATTCCATCCCCATGGTCATCATCAGCGGGCAAGTGCCCACTGCGGCCATCGGCGAGGACGCCTTCCAGGAATGCGACACCGTCGGCATCACGCGTCCCTGCGTCAAGCACAACTTCCTTGTGCGCGACGTCAAGGACCTGGCCGAAACCATGCGCCGCGCGTTCTACATCGCGCGCACGGGCCGTCCCGGCCCGGTGCTGGTGGATATCCCCAAGGACATCACCGTCGCGCAGTGCAAGTACACGCCGCCCAAGGGCGAAATCTCGATGCGTTCCTACGCGCCCGTCAATAAGGGCCACCAGGGGCAAATCAAGAAAGCCGTGCAGATGCTGCTGGCCGCCGAGCGGCCGATGATCTACACGGGCGGCGGGGTCATCCTGTCGAACGCCGCGCCCGAGCTCAACAAACTCGTGTCGCAACTGGGCGCGCCCTGCACCAGCACCCTGATGGGCCTGGGCGGCTACCCGGCCAGCAGCGGCCAGTTCGTGGGCATGCCCGGCATGCACGGCACATACGAAGCCAATATGGCGATGCAGCACTGCGACGTGCTGCTGGCCATCGGGGCCCGTTTCGATGACCGCGTGATCGGCAATCCCAAGCACTTCGCGCAGAACGCCCGCAAGATCATCCATATCGATATCGATCCGTCGTCGATCTCCAAGCGCGTGCGCGTGGACGTCCCGATTGTCGGTAACGTCAAGGACGTCCTGGCCGACCTCAGCGCCCAATACGAAATCGCCTCCGCCGAGCACAAGCCGGCCCCCATCGCCAAGTGGTGGGAGCAGGTCGAGACCTGGCGCGGCAAGGAATGCCTGAAGTTCGCCAACTCGGACGAAGTCATCAAGCCGCAGTACGTGGTGGAAAAGCTCTGGGAAGTGACGGGCGGCGACGCCTTCGTCACGTCCGACGTGGGCCAGCACCAGATGTGGGCGGCCCAGTACTACAAGTTCGACAAGCCGCGTCGCTGGATCAACTCCGGCGGCCTGGGCACCATGGGTGTGGGGCTGCCGTACGCGATGGGCGTGCAGATGGCCAACCCTGGGCATGACGTCGCCGTCATCACCGGCGAAGCGTCGATCCAGATGAACATCCAGGAACTGTCGACCTGCCACCAGTACCGCCTGACGCCCAAGATCGTCTGCCTGAACAACCGTTTCCTGGGGATGGTCCGGCAGTGGCAGCAGATCGATTACGGGTCGCGCTATTCCGAGTCCTACATGGATTCGCTGCCCGACTTCGTCAAGGTGGCCGAGGCCTATGGCCACGTGGGTCTGCGCATCGAGCGTCCGGCGGATGTCGAACCCGCGCTGCGCGAAGCGTTTGGCAAGCACAAGGAACGCCTGGTCTTCCTGGACTTCATCACCGACCGCACCGAAAACGTGTGGCCGATGGTCAAGGCTGGCCGCGGGCTGACCGAAATGCTGCTTGGCTCTGAAGACCTGTAAGGAGGCCACCATGAAGCACGTGATTTCCGTCCTCCTCGAGAACGAACCCGGCGCGCTGTCGCGCGTGGTGGGGCTGTTTTCCGCGCGGGGCTACAACATCGAGACCCTGACCGTGGCGCCCACCGAGGATGCCACGCTGTCGCGCATGACCATCGTGACCACCGGTTCCGATGAAGTCATCGAACAGATCACCAAGCATTTGAACCGCCTGGTGGATGTCGTCAAGGTGGTGGACCTGACCGAAGGCGCCCACATCGAGCGCGAGCTGATGCTCGTGAAGGTGCGCGCCGTCGGCAAGGAACGCGAAGAGATGAAGCGCATGGCGGACATCTTCCGCGGCCGCATCATCGACGTCACCGACAAGTCCTACACCATCGAATTGACCGGGGTGCAGGAAAAAGTACAGGCCTTCCTGGAAGCCCTGGACCGCAGTGCCATCCTTGAAACCGTACGCACCGGCGTGTCCGGCATCGGACGCGGTGAACGGATTTTGAAGATTTGACCGGCCTTCCAGGCCACGCCGCACCCTACATCTGAACCCAATCGAATATCCAAAATACTGGAATCTGGAGCACAACCATGAAAGTTTTCTACGACAAAGACTGCGATCTGTCCCTCATCAAAGGCAAGACCGTTGCCATCATCGGCTACGGTTCGCAAGGCCACGCGCACGCGCAGAACCTGCATGAGTCGGGCGTGAAGGTCATCGTCGGCCTGCGCAAGGGCGGCGCTTCGTGGAACAAGGCCGCCAACGCCGGCCTGGAAGTCAAGGAAGTGGCTGATGCCGTCAAGTCCGCCGACATCGTCATGATGTTGCTGCCCGACGAGAACATCGCCTCGGTCTACAACAAGGAAGTGCACGCCAACATCAAGGCGGGCGCCGCCCTGGCTTTCGCCCATGGCTTCAACGTCCACTACGGCCAGGTTGTGCCGCGCGAAGACATCGACGTCATCATGATCGCCCCGAAGGCCCCGGGCCACACGGTGCGCAACACGTACAAGCAAGGTGGCGGCGTGCCCCACCTGGTGGCCGTGTACCAAGACAAGTCGGGCGCCGCGCGTGACGTGGCCCTGTCGTACGCCAGCGCCAACGGCGGCGGCCGTGCCGGCATCATCGAAACCAACTTCCGCGAAGAAACCGAAACCGACCTGTTCGGCGAACAAGCCGTCCTGTGCGGCGGTACCGTCGAACTGATCAAGGCCGGTTTCGACACGCTGGTGGAAGCCGGCTACGCGCCCGAAATGGCGTACTTCGAATGCCTGCACGAACTGAAGCTGATCGTCGACCTGATCTATGAAGGCGGCATCGCCAACATGAACTACTCGATTTCGAACAACGCCGAGTTCGGCGAGTACGAAACGGGCCCGAAGATCGTCACCGACGAAACCCGCAAGGCCATGCGCCAGTGCCTGACGGACATCCAGACTGGCGAATACGCCAAGAAGTTCATCCTGGAAAACACCGCCGGCGCCCCGACCCTGACCTCGCGTCGCCGCATCAACGCGGAATCGCAGATCGAGCAAGTGGGCGGCAAGCTGCGCGCCATGATGCCCTGGATCGCCGCCAACAAGCTGGTGGACAAGTCCAAGAACTGATCGATGGCCATGCGTGGGGGGTTAACCCTCGCGCAACAGCGGTCAAAGCGGCATGCCTGCGAGGGCATGCCGCTTTTTCTTGGCTTATTGCTCAGGCACGCGGCTTGCTCTGTCCCGCAAGCGGGGCCAGATGGGTTAACCTTTCACCGTTCGTTGTAAGTTATTGAGACCATGCCCAATTTTTCCATGCGCGATTCCGAGAACCGCCACCGAAGCATCTACCTGCTGCCCAACGCATTCACCACTGCGGCGTTGTTCGCGGGGTTCTATGCCGTGGTGCAGGCCATGAACGATCGCTTCGAAGTCGCCGCCATCGCCATTTTCGTGGCCATGGTGCTGGACGGCATGGATGGCCGGGTCGCCCGGTTGACCAATACGCAGTCCGCCTTCGGCGAACAATACGACTCGCTGTCGGACATGACGTCCTTCGGCGTGGCGCCCGCGCTGGTCATGTACGAGTGGATCCTGAACGACCTGGGCCGCTGGGGCTGGCTTGCGGCATTCGTCTACGTGGCCGGGGCCGCGCTGCGCCTGGCGCGCTTCAACACCAACATCGCCGTCGTCGACAAGCGCTATTTCCAGGGCCTGCCCAGCCCGGCCGCGGCCGCGCTGGTGGCGGGTTTCGTCTGGCTGGCCGTGGACAACAAGTTGCCCATCCATGACAGCCTGATGGCCTGGGTGGCGTTCACGCTGACCATGTACGCCGGCATCACGATGGTGTCGAACGCGCCGTTCTTCAGCGGCAAGAGCTTTGCGCTGGGCCGTAGCGTGCCGTTCTGGGGCATCTTGCTGGTGGTGGCCGTGTTCGTGTTCGTGTCCAGCGATCCCCCGGTCGTGCTGTTCGGCCTGTTCGTTTTGTATGGACTGTCGGGCTGGGTGATGTGGGGCTGGCGCTGGAACAAGGCGCGCCGCCTGACGCAAGAACGCCGCGGCCAATCTTCCTGATCACGCCGCCCTGCAAGGCAAAATACAAAACCCGCCGGATCATCGGCGGGTTTTGTATTTTTGGGAGAGGGGGCGTCAGCGCCACATGAACTTCTCGTCGTCGTACATGGGGTCGGGCCCGGGGTGGAAGTGCGTCAGCTTGCTGCCGTCGCGGCTCATGTAGACGTACATCAGCGAATTCCAGACGCCGTTCTCTTTATAACGGTACGACCACACGACTTCGCGCTTCTCGCCCAGGCCGGTTTCCTCGATGCGGGCGGGCGGGCCGAATTCGCAGCGCACCCGGTCGGGGCCCCAGTCGCCGGTTTCCAGTACCTTGAAGTGGGCGTCGGTCAGCAGGGGCAGCACTTGCCCCACGCGGCCGTCGGTGCCGACGTTGGTGCCCCAGGCATACTGGCCCATCGGCTGTTGCGTCCAGATGACGCGGCGCCCGCCGCCGGCCTGCGGACATTCGAAATTGGGCTGGCCGAATTGGGTCAGCACCTCGCCGTAGGGCGTTCCGGGCGGTACCTGGGCCAAGTTGGCGCACGCGGCAAGCCCGGTCAGGGCCAGCGAGGCGAGTGCGATGCGGGCACCGCTGTAATATTTAGACATAATTTTGCTCCTCTGGGGCGTCGGCCGGGCGGTTGCCGGCCTCGGCCGGCGGGGACGAAACCGTCTCTGGGGTAATTCTAGCGAATCAGCTATAATCATCGAGCTTTATCAAGTGTATTGATTTTGCAAGATGCTTTGCGCCGGCAATCCGGCTGCAGGGTGGCTCCAAAAAGCGGGCCCGGGTTCCAGGCGAATCCGTGTGCTGTAGGAGGCACTTTCGCAGCTATTGAAGCAGCAGTGAGAAAGCAAAAACGCTTATCGCCGGGATTTACGCAAATTTTTTCCAAACCACGTCAGGGCACCTCGGCCCTGTCGCATGTCCGAAGAGGTCATCAATGTCTGTAGCTGACATCAAGAAATCCGATATCGTTGCGCAGTTCCAACGCGCTCAAGGCGATACCGGCTCCCCCGAAGTTCAGGTGGCTCTGCTCACCGCCCGTATCAACGAACTGACTGGTCACTTCAAAGAACACATGAAGGACCATCACTCGCGCCGCGGTCTGCTGCGTATGGTCAGCCGTCGCCGCAAGCTGCTCGACTATCTCAAGGGCCGCAATCCCGATTCGTACCGCGCTCTGATCGAAAAACTCGGTCTGCGTAAGTGATCGACGGGGCTGGCTCCCCATGACGCAATAACCGTGGTCGGTGCGACGTATTGTCGCGACGGCCACGGTTTTTCATTTGTAAGGAATAATCGTCATGTTCAACAAAGTGACAAAATCGTTCCAATACGGCCAGCATACGGTCGTCCTGGAAACTGGCGAAATCGCTCGCCAGGCCTCCGGCGCCGTTGTGGTGTCGATCGAGGACACCGTCGTCCTGGCCACCGTCGTGGCTTCCAAGAAGGCCAAGCCGGGTCAAACGTTTTTCCCGCTGACCGTCGACTACATCGAGAAGACCTACGCTGCCGGCCGTATTCCGGGTGGGTTCTTCAAGCGTGAAGGCAAGCCGTCCGAAAAGGAAACGCTGACCTCGCGCCTGATCGACCGTCCGCTGCGTCCGCTGTTCCCCGAAGACTTCTACAACGAAGTCCAAGTGGTCATCCACACGCTGTCGGTCAATCCCGAAATCGATCCCGACATCGCCGCCATGATCGGCGCCTCGGCCGCGCTGGCCATTTCGGGCATCCCGTTCTCGGGCCCGATCGGCGCTGCACGCGTGGGTTACATCGATGGTCAATACACCATCAACCCGACCGCCTCGGACCTGAAGTCGTCGAAGCTGAACCTGGTTGTCGCCGGTACGGAAAACGCCGTGCTGATGGTCGAATCGGAAGCCCAAGAGCTGTCCGAGGAAGTCATGTTGGGCGGCGTGGTCTATGGCCACCAGCAAATGCAGACCGTCATCAACGCCATTCACGAACTGGTGAAGGACGCTGGCAAGCCCGATTGGGATTGGCAAGCGCCGGCCAAGGACCAAGCCCTGATCGCCGCCGTGACGTCGGCCGCCCAGGAAGGCCTGAACGCCGCCTACCAGATCCGCGAAAAGCAAGCTCGCACCGCCAAGCTGCGCGAAGTGTCGGCCGACGTGTCGGCCAAGCTGGCTGCCGCGGCCGCTGAAAAGGGCGAGTCCGCGCCTGACGCCGTCACCGTCGACAACATCATGTTCTCGCTGGAATCGGCCATCGTCCGCGGCCAGATCCTGAACGGCGAACCGCGTATCGACGGTCGCGACACCCGCACCGTGCGCCCCATCAGCGTGCGTCTGGGCGTGCTGCCCCGCGCACACGGCAGCGCGCTGTTCACCCGTGGTGAAACGCAAGCGCTGGTCGTGGCCACGCTGGGCACGAAGCAAGACGAACAGATCATCGACGCGCTCATGGGCGAGTACCGCGACCGTTTCATGATGCACTACAACATGCCTCCGTTCGCCACCGGCGAAACGGGCCGCATCGGTGTGCCCAAGCGCCGCGAAATCGGCCACGGCCGTCTGGCCAAGCGTTCGCTGATCCCGCTGCTGCCGGCGCCTGAAGACTTCCAGTACACGATCCGCATCGTGTCGGAAATCACCGAGTCCAACGGCTCGTCGTCGATGGCTTCGGTCTGCGGCGGCTCGCTGGCCATGATGGACGCCGGCGTGCCGGTCAAGGATCACGTGGCGGGTGTTGCCATGGGCCTGATCCTGGACGGCGGCAAGTTCGCTGTTCTGACGGACATCCTGGGCGACGAAGATCACCTGGGCGACATGGACTTCAAGGTCGCGGGCACCGAAAACGGCGTCACCGCACTGCAGATGGACATCAAGATCCAGGGCATCACGAAGGAAATCATGCAAGTGGCGCTGGCGCAAGCCCGCGAAGGCCGCCTGCACATCCTGACCAAGATGAAGGAAGCGCTGGACGGTTCGCGCGGTGAGCTCTCGGCTTTCGCCCCGCGCATGCTGACCATCAAGATCAATCCCGAGAAGATCCGCGACGTGATCGGCAAGGGCGGCGCCACCATCCGCGCGCTGACCGAAGAAACCGGCACGCAGATCGACATCTCCGACGACGGCACGATCGTGATCGCCAGCGTCGACGAAGCGCAGGCCAAAGAAGCCCAGCGCCGCATCGTCGAACTGACCGCCGACGTCGAAGTGGGCCAGATCTACGAAGGCTCGGTCCTGCGTCTGCTGGACTTCGGCGCCATCGTGCAAGTGCTGCCGGGCCGCGACGGCCTGCTGCACATCTCGGAAATCGCCAACTACCGCATCGCGAACATCAACGATGTGCTGAAGGTCGGCCAGCAAGTCCGCGTCAAGGTCATCGAGGCCGACGACAAGGGCCGCCTGCGCCTGTCCATCAAGGCGATCGGTGGCATCGAAGCGCAGCAACCCGCTGCTGCCGCGACCGAAGCTGCCCCCCAATCGGAACCGCAAGCTGAATAAGCTGGCAGGCTGATTGAACGAAGAACGGCGCCGCAAGGCGCCGTTTTTTTATCTGCTCCAGCCGGTTCGACGACAAGCGAATTCTGGTCTACACTCAACCTACACTTAACGTTAGGTTTACATTTATGGCACACCCCACGACCTTGTTGCAGATCGGCGAGCTGGCCCAGCGTGCCGGCGTGAGCCACCGGTCGATTCATTACTACGAACGCATGGGCTTGTTACGGCCTGTGGAACGGGAAGGCGCGGGGTATCGTTATTACGATGATGAAGCCGTCGCACGGCTGGAGAAAATCCTGGCATTGAAGCGCCTGGGCCTAAGCCTGGACGACATTTCCCAAGTCATCGACCTGTATTTCTCGGAGCCATCCGGACTCAAGGGCAAGGAGAAAGTCCTGGAAATCCTGGAAGCGCAATTGCAATCGACCCGATCCAAGCTGGGCGAACTGCAGAAATTCGAATCCGACCTGATGGCCAGCATCGGCCGAATGCAGAGCTTGATCCGCGAAGCGCGTCTAGAGCGGTAACGGCAATTCCCCGGCATGGAGGCGGGAGGTTTTCGCCTCCCTTTTTTTAATCACAACCTACACTTAACGTAAGGTGCATATGAATAAAAAGAAGTTTGCGCTCGGCCTGTCCGCCCTTTGTCTTTGCCTTGCAACGACGCTCACCACCGCGCTGGCTGATTCGGCGCCGATCCTGAAGGAATCATTGATGAACAACCGCACGCCCAGCATGCCTCCCTTGGCGGCAACGTCACCCTACGCCAGCTTGCATGCCGTCAACCCGCCCGGGGCGGGGATTCCCGGCGTTTCGCAAGCCGTCGTCGTGAATTCAGGACCGTTGATGTTCCTGTCGGGCCACGTGCCCATGGACGAATCAGGATCCATTGTTTCGGGCGGCGTCGAAGCGCAGTTGGACAGGGTGTTTCACAACATGCAGGCGACCCTTCGACAGGGCGGTGCGGGATTCAAAGATGTGGTGCGTGTGACGATTTACGTGCGGGACTACCGTCCTGAAATGCTGCCCGCCCTACGCCGTGTGAGGGACAAATACATAGCGGGTGGTACGCCGGCGCCCGCCAGCGCATTGATCGGCGTGGCTGCGTTGTTTCACCCAGACGTGTTGGTGGAGGCCGACGCCGTGGCAGTCGTGCCGCCAACGGTTCAGGCCCGTTAAGCACTGCCTGTTCGGGCGGTTCACTCCTCTGGACCATTTAGGAATCATTCATCATGTCTCTCGCTATTCGTACGATCGACCTTGCACGCAGCGCCTTTGTCTTCATTGAGTTTCAGAACGAATGGCTGGATGCTTCCAGCCCGTTGAACGGCTTGATGCAGGATCGGCCTCAGTTTGACGCTGCGGTAGCAAACGCCGCCATCATCCTCAAGCAGGTACGCGCCCGGGGCGGTCGTATTGTGCATGCAGGCCTGTCGCTGTTGAACGACCCCGGTTATCTCGTGTTCGGCGGCGGGTCTGCACGTGCCGGGCTACGCGCAGCCATTCCCGCTGCGGGCACCTGGGTCCAGCCGGAGCGCGTTGCCTTTCCCGAGCCCTTTACGCCCCTGCCGGGCGAGTTCCAGGTGGCAGGCAGGTCGGGGGCCAGCGTTATCGCGCATTCCAATCTGGATCCTTACCTGCGCAACAACGGGGTCGACCACCTCTACCTGTTAGGTTTCGCGCTGCACGTTTGCGTGGAATCCACCCTGCGCCAAGCGCACGATCTGGGATATGAAGTGAGCATCGTCAGTGACGCCGCGCCGGCGTTCACGGCGGCGCAGCGAGACCATGTGCTGCAGCACGTCGTGCACCACTTCGGTAGCGCCTTGAGCAGTGCCTGCGTGCTGGAACAACTGGTCCAATCAACGGCCTGCAGAATGGATGATGGGACGGGGTCGTTTGCTGTAAAGTCTTGCGCAAGACGGGGAGACGGATGAGAGGACCATGAGGGGATGGCCTGGGGGCGCGACCGCCGCGGTGCTGCTTGCCGTGCTGCTGGCCGGCTGCACGAGCAGCCCTGGCCCGGGCCAGCGCGGCCCGAATAGCGAAGGCATGTCCGCCGACCAATTCGGGCAGACCGACTTCAACCGCACCGTCACCCTGGAAGTCCGCGACAACCTGACAAGCCTGTATTCGCTGCTGGACAAGCTCTACCGCCGCAATCCCCGCGAATGGCGCAAGACCGGCGCCGCGGACCAGAAGGCGGCCGTGAACGGCGTCAAGCACGCCATCGAAGTCCGCATCCCGCCCAGCGACCTGGCCGGCCTGCGCGATATCCAGATCCTGGCCGTGTCGCTGGACCCCAACTACTCGGGCGACCGCGTCGGCGCCTTCATCTACGGGCTGGCCGACACCATCATCGCGGCCCATAACGGCAAGACCCGGCTGTATGCCACTGACGCGCTGGACGGCCAGCGGGTCTACAATGCCGCACGGAATGTCGAGGCCGCCGCCTGGTTGCTGGCGTCGCGCCGCAACAATCAAGGCGAGCTGCTGTTGCTGGCCAATGAAATGTCTCCCAACGCCACGAACCTGAGCTTCGAGCGCGAGTTCGGCGCCATCATCGGCCGGCTGGACTTGATCGCCAATCTGCTCGGCGAGAATTCGCGGCGCATCGGGATCAACTATGCGCAAGGCCTGCTGCTGTTCAATTTCCTGCCTGTGCGCTAACCGGATCTACCCATCGTGATCGATATCGCCTCTATCCAGACCGCCCGCGAAAACTTGCGCGGCCAGGTGCTGAAGACCCCGTTTACCCTGTCGCGCACGCTGTCCGACATCTTCGGCGCCGAGATCTGGCTGAAATTCGAGAACCTGCAATTCACGGCGTCGTTCAAGGAGCGCGGCGCGTTGAACCGCATGCTGACCCTGTCCGATGAAGAGCGTGCCAAGGGCGTGATCGCGGTGTCGGCCGGCAACCATGCCCAAGGCGTGGCCTACCACGCACAGCGGATGGGCGTGCCGGCCGTGATCGTGATGCCACGCTTCACGCCCACGGTCAAAGTGGCCAACACGCGCCGTTTCGGCGCCGAGGTCGTGCTGGCGGGCGATACCTTCGACGATGCCAAGGCCCACGGCTACGAGTTGGCGCAAGCCCGCGGGCTGATCATGATCCATCCCTATGACGACGAAGCCGTCATTTCGGGGCAGGGCACCGTGGCGCTGGAGATGCTGGAAGACCAGCCCCAGCTGGATACGCTGGTCATCGCCATCGGCGGGGGCGGCCTGATCTCGGGGATCGCCACGGCTGCCAAGGCCTTGAAGCCCGGCATCGAAATCGTGGGCGTGCAGACCGAGCGCTTCCCGTCGATGTACGCCGCCGTCAAGGGCGTGTCCATGCCTCAGGGGCAGTACACCATTGCCGAAGGCATCGCCGTGAAGTCGCCGGGCGCGTTGACCCAGCCCATCGTCAGCCAACTGGTCGACCGGATCGAACTGGTTAGCGAAAGCGATATCGAGCACGCCATCGTCGTGCTGCTGGAAATCGAGAAGACGGTGGTGGAAGGGGCCGGCGCCGCGGGTTTGGCCGCGCTGCTGCGCGCGCAGGAAGCGGGCAGCGACCGCTTCAAGGGCAAGCGCATCGGACTGGTGCTGACGGGCGGCAACATCGACCCCTTGATGCTGGGCGAACTGATCGAACGCGGCATGGTGCGCGCCGGGCGCCTGGCACGCATCCGCGTGGACCTGCGCGACCTGCCGGGCGCACTGGCGCACGCCACCAAGCTGATCGCCGACGCCCAGGCCAACATTACGGAAGTGCATCATCAGCGCGCGTTCACCTCATTGCCGGTGCGCAATGTCGAGGTCGATTTCGTGTTGCAGACGCGCGGTCCCGATCACATCCTGGAAGTGATCGACATTTTGAATGCTGCCGGGTTTGCGGCCAGCAATCACGATCACTAGGAACGGCGGCTAGCCGGGCGATCAGGCGGCGTCGCGCTGTGCGGCGTCGCGCTGTGCGGCGTCGCGTGCCACCAGGCTCTTCAGGCCGTACAGGCGTTCGCGATGCAAGGTCGTGGACAGGGGCTCGGGCTCTCGGCCCAGCGCGACGTAGTCGGCGGGAATCTGGGCGATGGCCTCGCGCATGCGCGCAGCGTTGCCTTGCCACCATTGCACCAGCATCCGGTCCGGGTTGTAGACATCCAGCCCTTGGCGGCGCAATTCCGACCGGTTGAAATCCTTCAGGTTCCACGTCAATACCTGCACGACGGGCGGCTGCTGCAGGCCGCAGCGCGCGCGCCGCGCCAGGCCGGCCGCGATCACGTGGAAGTCTTTCGGGTCGCTGTAGCGCAGCGACGCTTCGTAGACCTGCGTGTCGGCTTCGTTGGCCTCGGGAAAGCGCGCGTTCATGTCGGCCCAGAATTCCGCCAGTACCTCCGGCGGGATGTCCCAGATACGCGAGGCGTTGCGGCGCCATTCTTCGCCGATGCGTTCCGTCCAGACCGGAATGAACACGCCGGCCTCGGCCAGACGCAGCAGCAACCGGCGCAGGATGCCGGACATCAGCACGCAGGCGTCCAGGACGATGAAGGGGGCGGGGGCGGCAGGAGCGGTCAAGATGGGAATGTGAAAGGCCAAGGCCTTCGAACGGCAAAAATAGTGGTGCCCGAGACCGGAATCGAACCGGTACGACCTTGCGGCCGAGGGATTTTCTTACCACTTCGGCTTTCGCCGCCAGCGCGGGGCGCTGTTCGTGGTCTGGAGCACGCCTTCACCATAGCCTTGCGGCCTTAGGTGCCCGCCGTCTGCTCTCTACACCTTCCCCGGTCTTTCAACCGGGGCTTGGCTCGGCGTTGGCTCGGAACGGGTCCAGGGCGTTCGCCGAATTTGACGGGCTACACCTTTGGAGTTTCCTCCAAAGGGCTCAAATTAGTTTAAGTCCCTTGTGTCTACCAATTTCACCACTCGGGCGTTGCGCGTCCCATGCAGGGTCGGCAGCGGGCGTGACTATACCATCTTGGGCACAGGGATATTGTCGCGCCCGCGGTAAAGCCGGGCAACCACGTACCTATTTCCGGCCGAACAGACGGCCCAGGAGCCCGCGCGGCGCGGCAGCGGCGTCGTCGGCCGCCTGGGCCCGGCGCAGCGACAGGTCCTGGTATTCGGGCTTGCCATTCTGCTGGTAAGAGGCCGCTGCCTGGCGGAAGGCCATGGCCGATTCGGCATGGCGTTTCAGGTGGCCGTAGATCTCTCCGCGCGAAAACATGGCCCAGCTGCGGTAGTCGGGATCCAGCCCGATCAAGCGGTCGCACGCGGCAAGCGCTGCTTCGTGCTGCTTCGCCGCAATCAGCGCGTTGATGCGTTCGGCGTGCAGGGGGCCGCTGTCCGGCCACTTCGTGAGTGCGCGGTCGGCATCGGCAACTGCCTCGGCGCCCCGGCCCAGGTTCGTCAATGCGTCGATACGGACCCGGCGCCATTTCAGCCAATCGGGATCCAGGGAAATCGCCACTTCCGAGAGCGGCAGGGCTTCGTCGTAACGTTCCAGCCGGGTCAGCATGTCGGCGGCGTTGCCTGGCAGGAAATCGTTGTCTGGCGCAAGCTCATAGCCGCGCAGGTAGTAGGCAAGCGCGGCTTCCCAGTTGCGCTGGTCGCGCTGCGCGTTGCCCGCCACGAACAGCAATTGCGCATCGCCGCTCTCCATCGGATCCAACCCTTGCAAGGCCTGTTCGGCTCGTTCGGGGTCGCCGCTGCGCACGAATTCACAGGCCTGCTCCTTGCGGCCTTCCCAGCCCGTGTCCGACAACGCGTCCAGATGCCGCCACAACGGCGCGGCTTCGTCCGCGCGGCCCAGCCGGTGCAGGGACCGCGCCTTGCCTTCCAGCGGCCAATCCCAATCGGGTTCGCGGCGCAGCAGGCTGGTCCATTCTTCCACCGCGTCTTCATGACGCTCCAGCGCTTGCAGGCACGACGCCCGGTTGTGCTGGATGGCGTTTTCCTCGCCCAGGATGGCGCGGGCGCGGTCGAACATCGCAATGGCGTTCTTCAGGTCGCCCAGGCGGCGGTAGTTGTTGCCCGCGTCATACAGGAAGCCGCCGTTATTGGGCGCAAGCGCCACGGCGCGCTGATGGTAGGGCAGGGCATCCTGGTAACGGCCGGCATTGTGCAGGTTGGAACCGATGTAGCAATGCGGAGCCGCGGCGGACGGCCGCAGCTGGGATGCGCGGGTCCAGCATTCGATGGCGTCTTCCAGCCGGCGGTCGTTGATCAGCAGATAGGCTTCGGACATCATCAAGCCGAAATGCGAAGGTGCGCGCTGCCGCGCGTCGCGCAGCAGGCGCCAGGCTTCCTGCTGTTCGCCGGCGTCATAGAGCGCGGTGGCGCGCACGCGCAGGGCGTCGCTGCACTGCGGGTCCAAGGTCAGCGACCGGGCCAGGTCGGCATCGCGCAGGGCGTGGGCGCTGCGCTTGTCGTGATAGCGGGCGCGCAGGGCCCACATCACCGCGGAACCGGGCTGTTCGCGCACGCCCTGTTCGCACAAGGCGAGCATCTGCGCGTGGTCGTGGCCGTCGTCGGCGCGGTGGATGGTTTCGATCAGACTGGACATGCGGGGTGTTCCGTATTGAAAGGGGCAGGCTAGCGCGCAAAGGCGCTGGTGTCGTGGCGGCAACTATAGGGGCGGTCGGCTTGGGCGATATCGTCGCTGCCGCACTGCCAGCGGCGGATGCCGCCGCCTTTCTTCTCCGAGCGCAGCTCCGGCAGGTACATCAAATGCTTGCCGGCCAGCGTGGGAAAGCCGTCCTCGCGGGGCGTGCCGGCAATCGTCAGCCGCAGGACGCCGTTGACGGGGTTCATCTCCAGCTTGGAAAAGCCGCTGTTCTGGAGCGATTCCTGGCTCATGCCGATATCTTCCAGCGTGGCGGGAAAGGCCTTTTTGCTGCGGTAGTGGTTCTCGACCAGCATGCGAATGGGGTCGGACACCAGGTCAAAACGGCGGACGTCGGCGTGCAAGGGGTTGTCGCTATCGTCCCCGCTCATGACGCCCACCCCGATGACCACGCCGCCCAGCACCAGCGCCAGCACGCCGAACACGTAGAACAGGAACTTGCCCGTGCCGGTGACTGCGGGCGCCTTGGCGACGGCCGCCTGCACTGCGCGCGGGTGCGCCCGGCTGGCGACGACATGCGTGCCGGCCAGGGCGTTGTGCATCGCCCGTTCGCCAAAGATGGCTTGCTGGATATGGTGGAACAGGCCCGGCAGCGCCAGGTTCAGCGTGTACTTCAGGGTGTGCCGCCAAATCGAGCGGGCGAGGCCCGGGGCCTGCCCCTTGCGGTTCACCACGCGCAGTTTCAACAGGCGTTTGCCGGGGGACCCATTGGTCCAGGCGTCCATGAAGGCCGGCAGCAGCCAGCCGATCAGCCCGGCCAGCACCAGCAACAGCACGGGCCGGGGCTCGCCGGTCACGCCCTCGTAGGTGAGCGAGGCGGCCCAGATCAGGGTGAATATCGCCGCCACCATGAACAGGCCGTCGATGGCGGTTGCACCCAGCCGGACCCAGATGCTTGGGAACACGGGCGCATTCTGCGCCGGGGCCGCCCGCTTGGCGGGGGCGGGCGCAGGCGCTGCCGCTTGGACTGGCAACGGCGCTTGGCAACTGAAGCACTGGGTATTGGAGGCCGGGTTCTGCCAGTTACAGCGTGGGCATTGCATGGGGGTGCGTGATCCGCAAAACGAAGGCCGCTGAGCGGCCGGACTGCGGATCATACCCAGGTCCTGCGTGCGGGAAAACCCCGATCCCTGCCCAGGCGGGCAACGCGGGACACTTCCTGCCATGAAGCCTGTCCTGCCTGTCCCGCCAGCCCCCCGTGATATCGACCCCGTATCGCTTCGATTGTTCTTGTCCGCCTTGGAAGAAGGCAGCCTGGCCCGTGCCGCCGCGCGCGAAAACATCGTGCCCTCCGCCGTGAGCAAGCGCATGTCCGAGATGGAAGAAGCCTTTGGCGTGCCCCTCCTGGAGCGTGGCGTCAAAGGGGTGCAGCCCACCCCGGCGGGCAACGCACTGGCCACCCATGCGCGCCGCCTGCTGCAGGACATGGACCGTATGCATCGCGAGATGGCGGGGTTTGCGACCGGCGTGCGCGGCCATATCCGGCTGGCCGTCAGCGTGGCGGCCTTGTCGGGCGAATTGCCCGCCCAGATCCAGTCGTTTCGCCGGGCCTATCCGCAAATCGATATCTCGTTGGAGGAAGATACGACCCAAGCGGCGTTCCGCGCCGTGCTGGACGGCCACGCCGATGTGGCCGCCGGGTCGGATTTCGGCCATGACGGCTTGCAGGTGTTCGCCTGCGGCCAGTGCGAGCTGGCGGCGGTGGTGCCGGGCCAGCACCTGCTGGCCGACCGTGAGACGCTGGATTACGCCCAATTGCTGCCCTTTGAACAGATCGAGCTGAATCGCGACAACGGCATCAGCAGCGTGTTCGAACAGGCCGCGAAAGACGCGGGCGTGTTGCGACGCATCAGCGCGCGGGTGAGTTCGCACGAGACCATCTGCATGCTGGTCGCGCGCGGCATGGGCGTGGCCGTGGTGCCGCAGTACCTGAAAGCGCGCCTGTCGCACCTGGACATTCGCTTTGTGCCGTTGAGCGGCGCGTGGTCCAGCACGCCGATCTGTATTGCAGTGCGGGATCCGGATGCCCTGTCGCCGGCCGCCCGGGCTTTGCTGGCCCATTTGGGTGTGTTGCCGGCGGGCGAGCGTTAGGGGCAAACCCGGACGTTCCCAAACGAGAATGCCCCCGTGCTGAAAGACCGCTACCCCTAAGCCGGGCAGGCCCGCGATGATGGACGCATTCGCGGGGCGGCATGACGGTCTTCTGACCTGGCCGGCACGCATTCGACCACCCGGCAGGCAGAGGAAACGTTGATGAGCGCAGCACCGGCTTCACCCTTCATGGATAGTTCTGAGTTGCCCCTGCGGGGAATCAAGGTCCTGGAACTGTCCCACATGATCATGGGGCCGGCCGCCGGCCTGTCGCTGGCGGACCTGGGCGCCGACGTGATCAAGGTGGAACCCATCGACGGCGACCGCACGCGCCGCCTGAAAGGGTCGGGTAGCGGCTATTTTCCGGTGTTCAACCGCAACAAGCAGAGCCTGGCGATCGATCTGAAATCGCCTGATGGGCAGGACGTGGTGCGCAAGCTGGCCCTGCAGACCGACATGGTGGTGGAAAATTTCCGCGATGGCAGCCTGGCGCAGTACGGGCTGGACTACGAGTCCCTGTCGGCCGAAAACCCGCGGTTGATCTATGTGTCGTTGAAGGGGTTCCTGTCGGGCCCCTACAAGCATCGCACGGCGCTGGATGAAGTCGTGCAGATGATGGGCGGGTTGGCCTATATCAATGGCGGCGCGGACATGCCGCAGCGCGTGGCGGCGTCCGTCAACGACATCCTGGGCGGCACCTTCGGGGTGGTGGGCGCGCTGGCTGCGCTGCACGACCGCCATGCCACGGGCCGCGGCCGCCATGTGCGTTCGGGCCTGTTCGAGAACAACCTGCTGCTGGTGGCGCAGTTCATCGCGCAATACCAGCTGACCGGCACGGCGCCCAAACCCATGGGCGCGGAGCGCAAGCCGCCCTGGGGCGTGTACGACGTTTTTGAGACGGCGGACGGCCGCGTGTTCGTCGCCGTGGTGGGGGATGCGCAATGGCGAAATTTCGCCCAGAAATTCCTGCCGCCGGAGTGGGCCGCCGACCCGCGGCTGGCCACGGCAGTCGACCGCGAAGCTGCCCGGTCGTGGCTGGTGCCCGGCGTGGCCGAGATCCTGAAAACCTGGAAGACCGATGCGTTGTGTGAGGCCCTGGAGGCCGCCAATCTGTCTTACGGACCGATCCGCCAGCCGCATGACTTGCTGGACGACGCGCACCTGAATGCCGGGGGCGCATTGCTCAAGACCCTGCTGCCCGACGGCAGTGAAATATCCACGGCCGCGCTGCCCATCGAATTCGACGGGCGCAAGGCCGGCAAGCGTTGCGATCCGCCCGTGCAAGGCGGCCAGACCCACGCCATCTTGCAGGGCCTGGGTCTGGATGCGGCGCGTATCGATGCGCTGCGCACGGCGGGGGTCATTGCATGACCCGGCCATAGCGCTTGTGCCCTGTCGAGGCGGCGTCAGACCGCCAAGACATCCATCAAAGAGGAGACC
The DNA here is from genome assembly GCF_012928505.1 of Achromobacter sp. Bel. Lineage (GTDB taxonomy): Bacteria > Pseudomonadota > Gammaproteobacteria > Burkholderiales > Burkholderiaceae_B > Achromobacter. The sequence continues at coordinate 130,710 of NZ_JABBJN010000009.1, forward strand.
CCATGATTCGAAAACTGATTGCGCTGGCCGCGTTGGCCGTCGCCTGCACGGCCAACGCGCAGGACTACCCCAACAAGCCCATCCGCATCATCATCCCGTCCACGCCGGGCGGCGGCACCGACTACATCGGCCGCCTGATGAGCAACAAGCTGCACGAGCTGAACGGCTGGGCGGTGGTGCCCGAGAACAAGCCAGGCGCCGGCACCGCGCTAGGCCTGGCTGAGGCGGCGCGCGCACCGGCGCAAGGGTATGACCTGGTGATCGGCCAATCCGACAACGTCACGCTGATTCCGTTGCTGATGAAGGTGGCCTACGACCCCATCAAGGATCTGGCGCCCGTGGCCTTGGTGGCTACCACGCCCATGGTGCTGCTGGTGGCGGAGAACTCGCCATACAAAACCTTGCCGGAAGTGATCGACGCCGCCAAGAAGGAACCCAACAAGATCTCCTATGGCACGTCGGGCACGGGCGGCGGGGTGCATATCGCCATGGAAATGCTGCAGCACGAGGCCGGCTTCAAGATGCAGCACGTGCCGTACAAGGGATCGGCCCCCGCGCTGGCCGACCTGATGGGCGGGCATCTGCAGTTTGCCGGTTCGTCGATCTCGTCGGCGGCCTCGCTGATCAAGGCGGGCAAGGTGCGCGCGCTGGCGGTGACGTCGCCCAAGCGCAATCCCGCACTGCCGGACGTGCCGACCGTGGCCGAGCTGGGCTACAAGGATTTCAGCGTGGTGACCTATTACGGCGTGCTGGCGCCGGCCAAGACGCCCGCCGACATCGTGGCGCGCTTGAACGCAGATTTCAACAAACTGTTGTCGCGCAAGGACGTGCAAGAGGCATTGGCGTCCCAGGGGCTGGAAACGGACCCGGTGTCCAGCGCGCAGTTCGCCGCGCTGATCCAGTCGGACATCGGCCAGGCGCAGCAGACGATCAAGAGCGCCGGCATCGTGGTGCAGCAATAGGCCTGCGCAGAGGCTCGGATACAGGACAGGAGAGCACATGAACCAGGAAGTCAGGCTTTGTGAGGTGGGACCGCGTGACGGGCTGCAAATGGCCAAGGGCATGATGCCGGCGGCCGACAAGCTGCGCTGGATCCGCCAGTTGGCAGAGGCGGGCCTGCGGGAAATCGAGGTGGGCAGCTTTGTCTCGCCGCGTCTGGTGCCGCAGATGGCGGACACGGGCGCCATCCTGCCTGAGGTGCTGAAGATAGATGGCCTGACCGTCTGCGCGCTGGCCTGCAATCTGAAGGGCGCCATCGCCGCCTACGAGGCGGGCGCGCACGTACTGTCGTTCCCGATCTCGGTCAGCGACACGCACAGCCATGCCAACGTGGGCAAGGGCACCGACGCGCAGGTGGAGATGATGGCGTCGATCGTCGACTGGGTGCGGTCGCAGCCGCGCCCCATGCGCATCGATGCGGCGGTCGCCACGGCGTTCGGGTGTTCGATGGAAGGCGATGTGCCGGTGCGGCGCGTGGCGTTGGTGGCCGCGGCCGTGGCGCGTACCGGTGTCGATGAAATCGCGCTGGCCGACACCGTGGGCTACGCACACCCCGCTCAGGTTCGCGACGTGGTGCGCGCCACGCAGGATACGGTGGGCAGCCAACTGACCAAGCTGCATCTGCACGACACCATGGGCTTGGGCCTGGCCAATGCGCTGGCTGGCTTGAACGAAGGCATCCGTGGTTTCGATTCCTGCCTGGGCGGCCTGGGCGGATGCCCCTTTGCGCCGGGCGCATCGGGGAACATCGTCACCGAGGATCTGGTGTTCATGCTGGAAAGCATGGGCTACCGGACGGGGGTGGACCTGGGCCGGTTGCTGGCCGCGCGCGCGTTGTTGGCCGATGCCTTGCCGCAAGAGACCTTGCGCAGCGGCGTGGCTGCGGCAGGCATCCCCAAGACGTTCCACGGCGCGGCGGCCGTGGCGTAACGCCGCGCCGTGCGCTAGCGGTACACCAGCACCGGCACCGTGGAGTGCGCCAGCACCTTTTGCGTCTGGCTGCCCAACAACAGGGCGGCCATGCCGCTGCGACCGTGCGAGGTCATGGCGATCAGGTCGCAGCCTTGCGTCAAGGCGATGTCGATGATGACCTGGTAGGGCGTGTCGCTTTCCCGCATTTCAGTGGTGCAAGGCACGCCCAAGGCCTGGGCCCGGGCGGCGGCTTCGGTCAGGTACGAGCCAGCCAATTCCTTGGCCTGGTGTTCGTAGGTCTTGCGCACGCCCTCAAACTGTACGGTTTCCATCGATGGCATATGGAAGGAGCCGTATGCCGTCACCACGGTGACGCTGGCGCCCAATGCGCGGGCCAGGCCCAGCCCTTGTTCCAGGCCGGTATTGGCCAGGCTGGATCCGTCGATGGGGATAAGAATGTGCTTGTACATGGCAACCTCCGAGGATGGGGAGGGCGGCGCGGGTCATGGCCGCCACGCGGGGCGAAGACAACAAGTCCCATACTACGCCTGCGCTATCTGGCCCGGAAGGCGCGCGCCTGCTGGCGCCTGATGCGGATCAAGCGTCGGCTCCGGAGCGGAGCCACGGCGGGCAGGGGATATGAGGCAGTTGCCGCACTGCGGCGCGCCAGGGGTAGCCTGGGGGCGGCCGACGGCCTTGCGGTTGCCAAGGGGTATTTGGCGGAAGCGGTGAGATTCGAACTCACGAACGGTTACCCGTTGCCGGTTTTCAAGACCGGTGCAATCGACCACTCTGCCACGCTTCCGGGGTCTGCTGATGTGTCTTGCGGGCGCGTCGGGTCGACTGGCGCGCGCAGCACGGCAATTCGGCCGTCAGGCAAACATTCTGCCCGAACGGCAACGCGATATGCCGTAAAGGGCGCAATAATAATCCATTTGCTGCAAAGGAGGCACGCGATGCACGCTGTAGAAATCTCCCGCCCCGGCGGCCCCGAGGTTCTGGTCCCCGTAGAACGCCCCACGCCCGAGGCCGGCGCGGGTGAAGTCTTGATCAAAGTCAGCGCTGCGGGCATCAACCGCCCCGACGTGTTCCAGCGCAAGGGCAACTACGCCCCCCCGCGAGGCGCCTCCGACCTGCCGGGCCTGGAAGTGGCCGGCGAAATCGTGGGCGGCGATGTGGCCGGCAGCGGCTTTGCCGTGGGCGACAAGGTCTGCGCCCTGGTGGCGGGCGGCGGCTACGCCGAATACTGTGTCGCGCCCGTGGCGCAATGCCTGCCCATCCCGAAGGGCCTGTCCGACATCGAAGCGGCCGGCCTGCCGGAAACCTACTTCACCGTCTGGAGCAACGTGTTCGACCGCGGCCGCCTGTCCGAAGGCGAGATCCTGCTGGTGCACGGCGGCGCCAGCGGCATCGGCACCACGGCCATCCAGTTGGCCCGCGCGATGGGCAACAAGGTCTACGCGACGGTCGGCAGCGACGACCGCGCCCGCGCCGTTGAAGCGCTGGGCGCCGAAAAAGGCATCAACTACAAGGCGCAGGACTTCGTGAAGGAAGTCATGGATGCCACCGGCGGACGCGGCGTGGACGTCATCCTGGACATGGTGGCGGGTGACTACATCGCCCGCGACATGCAATGCCTGGCGGACGACGGCCGTATCGTCATCATCGCCCAGCTGGGCGGCGCGCGCGCCGATGTCGACACGTCCCAGGTCATGCGCCGCCGCTTGACCATCACCGGGTCCACCTTGCGGCCCCGCTCGGTCGATTTCAAGGGCGCCATCGCGCGCGCCCTGCGCGAGCACGCCTGGCCCTTGCTGGAAAAAGGGGCCATCAAGCCGATCGTGCACGCCACGTTCCCGCTGGCCGAAGCCTCCAAGGCCCACGCCATGATGGAAGGCGGCGAAAATATCGGCAAAATCATCCTGACAATGTAAGAAACGCGCGGCGTTCGGCGTATCGCCGCGCAACAGGATACAATCTCGGGTTTCGCCTGGAATTTTTTCCAGGCAGGCCCGTGGGCGGTCGCGTCATCCCCCGGGACTCACCCTCTCTGACAATTGCGCCATGACTTCAGTCGAAAACCGCGCCCGCCTCGTGCTGGGCAACTGGAAGATGCACGGCAACCTGGCCGAGAATGCCGCGTTGCTGACCGAGCTGCGCGCCGCGGATGCCGCGAGCCACTGCGACATCGGCATCTGTGTTCCGTTTCCCTACCTGGCGCAAGCCGGTTCGGCCCTGACCGGAAGCCACGTGTCCTGGGGCGCGCAAGATGTCAGCGCGCACGAAAAGGGTGCCTACACCGGCGAAGTCTCCGGTGCGATGCTGAAAGAATTTGGCTGCCGCTGGGCGCTGGCCGGCCACTCCGAGCGCCGCGTGCTGCACGGTGAAACCGATGAAATCGTGGCCGCCAAGGCGCAAGCCGCGCTGGCCGCCGGCCTGACCCCCGTGGTCTGCGTGGGCGAATCGCTGGCCGACCGCGAAGCCGGCAACACCCTGGCCGTCATCGAGCGCCAATTGAAGCCTGTACTGGCGCTGGGCGCCGACGCCGTGTCGCGCATGGTCCTGGCCTATGAGCCCGTCTGGGCCATCGGCACCGGCCGCACCGCCAGCCCCGAGCAGGCGCAAGAAGTCCACGCTGCCATCCGCGCTGCCTTGCGCGCGCTGGGCGCGGCGCAGGTGCAGGTTTTGTACGGCGGCAGCGTCAAAGCTGCCAACGCCGCCAGTTTGTTCGCCATGACTGATATCGACGGAGCCCTGGTCGGCGGCGCGTCGCTTGTGGCTGAAGAATTTTTGCGTATTGCCGCCATCTAAGTTTCCGTTCCGGAGTCCGTAATGCCCTTGATGCTTAAACTTCTGCTGGCCGTCCAAGTCTTTTCGGCGCTGGCTATCATCGTTCTGGTCCTGCTGCAGCAGGGCAAGGGCGCCGACATGGGGTCCGCTTTCGGTAGCGGTTCGTCCGGCAGCCTGTTCGGTGCCACCGGCGCCGCCAACTTCCTGTCGCGCGCCACCAAGTGGGCCGCCGTGGTCTTCTTCGCGTCCACCGCCGGCCTGGCTTACGTCAGCCACAAGGGCACCAGCGGCCCGGCCGTGGACTCCGGCGTGATGCAAAGCTTCCCGTCCGACCGTTCGGTGCCGCAAGTGCCGGGCGCCGCGCCCGCCGCGCCGGGCGCGGGCGCATCGTCCGTTCCGGGCGCTGCGTCGGTCCCTGCCGCCCCGGCCAAGCCCGATGCCTCCGTGCCCACGGTGCCCGCCGCGCCCGCCGCAGGCGACAAGCCGGCTGAGACGCCTGCAACGCCGGCGAAGTAAGCCAGCGTAGGCAGAAAAGGGCCGGCGTTTGACGCCGGCCCTTTTTCATTGGTGCTGCGCATCGGGCCATAAGGCCGGATATCCTGTCATTGCAGTCCGGCACCCGCGCCGGAAAATTCGGATCGGCCCCCCATGGAAAAGCGTTTGATGCCGTCAATGATGGCGCTCCAGAGTTTCGATGCGGTCGCGCGGCACATGAGCGTCACGCGCGCCGCCGAAGAACTGCACATGACCCAAAGTGCGATCAGCAAGCAGATCGCGCAGCTGGAGGCGCTGTTGCGCAACCCGCTGTTTCTTCGCGTGCGCCGGCGACTGCAATTGACGCCGGCGGGGGCGTTGTACCAGTCCGAGGTCAGGGCGATCCTGAACCAGGTGGACATGTCGTCCCGCTACATCCTGACCTACGGTAGCGAAACCCAGGTGCTTACCATCGGCACGCAACCCACGTTTGGCGCGCGTTGGCTGATTCCCCGGCTGCAGCGCTTCATGGCCGCGCATCCTGATATCCAGGTGAAGGTGCGCAGTGAAACCCGGCCGTTCGATCTGATGCAGGCCAAGATCGACATTTCTTTCTTCTTCGGCCATGGCACCTTGCCTGGCGCCCAATGCCGCGAGCTGTTCGCAGCCGAGGTGGTGCCCGTGTGCGCGCCCGGCTTTCTGCCCGGCGATGCGGTGCCCAGCCTGGAGGCGCTGAGCGAACATGCGCTGATCCAGTGCGCGTCCCGCCCGGAAGCGTGGCATGACTATTTCTCGCATCAGCAATTCCAGTCCGACCGCAGTTACCACGGCCCCCGGTTCGACACGTTCTACATGTGCGTGCGGGCAGCCGAAGGCGGCTGCGGCATCGCCCTGACCCCACGATTGCTGGCCGAAGAAGAGCTGCAGGCCGGCAAGCTGGTCATTCCCTGGGGCTACGTGCAGCCCAGCGACGGCGCCTACTTCGTGGCCTATTCCGAACACTCCGCCGAAGTCCCGAAGATCAAGCAATTCGTGGCGTGGGTTGAAGAAGAGGCCGCGCAAAAGCACGATCGCGACGCCCTGCGTGCGCGATCCATGAAAAAACGGACTGATTAGGCCGAATTTTTTCATTTGATCGCGCTTGCCGGGCATGATGTCATGCGGACCATCCCTGTTTACCGATGTGCCGAGCCCGCCATGAGTCAGAATTTCGTCGATCCGGATCAAATCCGCGCCAGCTTCTCCCGTGCCATGTCCGACATGTACAAGTCGGAAGTGCCCCTGTACGACACCTTGCTGGCCTTGGTCGCCGACGTCAATACCAAGACGCTGGCCGAGCACCCCGAGCTTGCCGAACAACTGGCGCGCACGGGCGAAATCGAACGCCTGGACATTGAGCGCCACGGCGCGATTCGCGTGGGCACCCCTGAAGAACTTGCCAACATGCGGCGCGTGTTCGCCGTGATGGGCATGCAGCCGGTGGGTTACTACGACCTGTCGCCGGCCGGTGTGCCGGTGCATGCGACGGCATTTCGCGCCACGCACGAAGCCTCTCTGCAAGCCAGCCCGTTCCGCGTCTTTACGTCGCTGCTGCGCTTGGAACTGATCGACGACGCGGCGCTGCGCGACAAGGCCGCCCGCATTCTGGCCACGCGCCAGATATTCACGGCTCGGACGCTGGAACTGGCGGGTCGCTTCGAAACGCAGGGCGGCTTGAACGACGCCGATGCGCAGGAATTCGTCACCGAAGCGCTGCATACGTTCCGCTGGCACAGCGAGGCGACTGTCAGCCTGGATGACTACCAGGAGTTGCACAGCCAGCACCGCCTGATCGCCGATGTGGTGGCCTTCAAGGGACCGCACATCAACCATCTGACGCCGCGCACGCTGGACATCGACGAGGCCCAGGCCGAGATGCCGCGCCGTGGCGTGTCGGCCAAGGCGGTGATCGAAGGTCCGCCGCCGCGCAAGTGCCCGATCCTGTTGCGTCAGACCAGTTTCAAGGCCCTGGAAGAACCGGTCCTGTTCGCCGGCGCGGACGGCCAGAACGGGGTGGGCAGCCATACCGCCCGCTTCGGCGAGATCGAGCAGCGCGGTATCGCCCTGACCCGCAAGGGCCGGGCGCTGTATGACCAGTCGCTGGATCTGGCGCGCAGCCGCATCAACGGCGCGCCCAATGAAAGCAATGCCGCCGCCTACATGCAGAACCTGCAAGATTGTTTTGCCGCGTTTCCGGATGACTACGCGCAATTGCACGATCAAGGCCTGGCCTATTTCCGCTACTTCCTGACCGGCAAACAAGGCGCTGCGCAAGGGGGCGATGTGCAGTCTCTTATCGGCCAGGGCTACATCCGGTTCGAGCCGCTGGTGTACGAGGACTTTCTACCCGTCAGCGCCGCAGGGATTTTCCAGTCGAATCTGGGCGACAAGGCCCAGGCTGAATACGCGCAGAACGCCAGCCAGGTGGCTTTCGAACAGGCGCTGGGCGCGCCGGTGCAGGACGAACTGGCGCTTTACCAAGACACGCAGGACCGTTCTCTGGCTGCTTGCCTGCAGGCGCTGGGGGTGCAAACCGGTACGCCGGTGGCGGCATGAGCCGCTTGAGCCGCTGCTTGTCGGTGCGCGACTTCGAACTTGAGGCGCGCCGCATTCTGCCGCGCTGCGTCGAAGGTTACGTCTGTGGCGGCACGGAAGACGGCGCGTCGCTGGACGAGAGCGTGCGGGCGCTGCGCGACATCGGTTTCCGGCCGCGCGGCCTGCGTGTGGTGGACCAACGCAGCAGCCAAGTCAGCCTTTTCGGCCAGGTGTATGCCATGCCGGTCGGCTTTGCCCCGACGGGATTTTCGGCCATCGTCATGCACGAGTGCGATCTGGCGCTGGCGCGCGCTGCGCAGGATGCCGAGATTCCGTTCATCATCAGCGGCGCCTCCAGCGTGCCGTTGGAGCGGCTGCAGGAGGCAACCGGCAAGCGCTGCTGGTATCAGGCTTATCTGCCGGGCAACGTCGATCGCATCGCCAAGCTGATCGCCAGGCTCCGCCAGGCCGAGATCCCCGTGCTGGTGGTGACTATCGATACCTGCGTGGGCGCCAATCGCGAAAACTTGCAGAAGCTGGCATTCACGGTGCCATTCAAAATGAGTCCCGGCGTGGTGCTGGACGGCATGCGGCATCCGCGCTGGAGTCTGGACGTCTTCCTGCGCACGCTGCTGGGCAGCGGCGTGCCGCGCTTCGCGAATCTGTATGAGGAAATCGGACCGCCCATCACGCAAGAACCGCCCAACGGCTTTCGTGGCGAACGTGACAAGCTGTCTTGGGAGCACATCCGCTGGATCCGTGAGAACTGGCCGGGCAAGCTGGTGCTCAAGGGCGTGATGCACGCCGAGGACGCCCAGTTGGCCGCTGAAGCCGGCGTCGACGGTGTGATTGTGTCCAACCATGGCGGGCGTCAGCTTGACGGTTGCATTTCGCCCTTGCAGGCACTGCCCGACGTCGTGGCAGCTGTGCCTGCGGGGCTGCCGGTCATGGTGGACGGCGGCTTTCGCCGCGGCTCCGACGTGCTCAAGGCCGTGGCCTTGGGCGCGAGCATGGTCTTCACCGGTCGTCCCCAGCTGTTCGGTGCGGCCGTCGGCGGCAACGCCGGCATCCGCAAAGTCACCGAGATATTTCGCAGCGAAATCTCGACCAACATGGCGCTGCTCGGTTGCCGGACGTTGGCTGATGTCACACCGGATTTGATCGCGCCGGTGCGTCCGGCCTGCGCCGCATAGCGTCAGGCAGCCGAACGACCGCAAGGGCAGCCTTGCCCAGCACCCCAAAAAAATAGGGGCGCGCCATTCGTCGCGCGCCGATCGTTTTCAACTGGAGGAGACATGAAAAAGATGAATCTCAAAATGGCAGGGATGGCGGTATTGTTCGCCTGCGCGGCTACCGGGCAGGTGCACGCCCAGGCCGACACGTATCCGGCCAAACCTGTCCGGCTGGTTGTCGGTTACGCCCCTGGCGGCACGACCGACATCAGCGCCCGCATGATCGCGGACGTGCTGGGCAAGGAACTCGGCCAGACCTTCATTGTGGAAAACAAGCCGGGCGCCAATAGCAACATTGGCGCCGAAGCGGTAGCCCGCGCGCAGGCCGACGGCTACACCCTGTTCGTGGGGTCGATTTCAACGGCGATCAACCAGTCGCTGTACTCCAAGATGTCGTACGACGCGCTCAAGGACCTGGACGCCGTCGCGTTGTTGAACGTGGTGCCCAACATTCTGGCCGTCAATGCCAACGTGCCGGTCAAGTCGGTGCAGGAATATATTGCCTACGCCAAGAAGAACCCCGGCAAACTGACCTGCGCGTCCCCCGGCAACGGCTCGTCTGCGCACTTGGGCTGCGAGCTGTTCAAGATGAAGGCCGGCATTGATATCCTGCATGTGCCCTATCGCGGCAGCGGCCCGGCCGTGGCGGATCTGCTGGGCGGCCAGGTGGACTCCATCTTCGACAACCTGCCGCCGCTGCTGCCGCATGTGCGCGCCGGCAAGCTGACTGGCCTGGCGGTGACCACGGCGGCCCGCGTGCCCTTCGCGCCGGAGATCCCCACCATCGCCGAATCCGGTCTGGAAGGCTTCGACGTGGCGGCCTGGTTCGGCGTTTTTGCGCCGGCCGGCACCCCGCCGGAAATCGTCCTGAAGGTGAACGCCGCCATCAACAAGGCGCTGACCTCCGACACCGCCCTGGCCGCCAACTATCAGACCAACGGTTTTTTGATGCCCCCGCCGCCCAACACGCCGCAAGCGTTCAAAGCCTTCATGGAAAGCGAAACCCGCAAATGGGGAGACGTCGTCAAGGCGACGAACCTGCAGATCAACTGATTGCCATAGGCGGGGCAGGGTGGTGATCCGCCCGATTCCCCTCAGGGCGCCAGGTGGGCAGAGGGAGGAAGGTCGTGCGTAAAAACGGGACGGATTCGCCAGAATGCCGAATTGCGTGATAGAATGCTCGACTTTCCAGGAAGGCATGCTTTTCTGGTTTGGATTTGCCGACGTGGTGAAATTGGTAGACACGCTATCTTGAGGGGGTAGTGGCGAAAGCTGTGCGAGTTCGAGTCTCGCCGTCGGCACCAAGAATTCCTCGTAAAAAGCCCGCTGAAACTTTATGTTTCAGCGGGCTTTTTGCTTTGGGTTTGTACAGACCGTCCAGGACGCCTGGACGGGCCCGCATTCCGACTGGCGCGAGGCCGACCCCGTCGTCGCATCCTGGCCGATCTGCCGGGCCAACGCAGCAATCAAGCGCTGCTGCGCCTGCACAAGCGCGGGATAACCGGCGGCCGCGGGTTCCTCAAAGCGTCCTTGGCAGACCCGTCTGGCGCCGCCAGGCTCGCGCGCATCGCCCAAGGGATAAGTTGTCAGACTGCCATTTCTATCGCGCGGAACATTCTTTACTATTTATTTCTAGAGACACAATGCGACACAATGTAATCTCTCTCAAAAAATGCATCGATTTGAGGAGGGTTGCCATGGTGGGTACTCATAGAGTGAGCGCGGGTTGGATAACGTCGGCCGTAGTGGTGTTGTATGCGGCCAATGTCGCACATCCTGCCCATGCGCAGTTGGTCTCCAGTTCCGGCGAGATAGTGCCTGGGGCGGTGCAATCGCCGAATTGGAATATCGGTGGCGATCTGATTGTTGGCGATTCCCTCAGCGGGACGTTGACCATCAGCGATGGCGGATCCGTCCTCAACGATTGGGCTTTCATTGGCAACCTCAATGGTGGCGTGGGCTCCCTGACGGTGTCAGGCCGTGACGGCCTTGGCACCCCGTCCACTTGGACCAGCCTGGCGCCGGTGTATATCGGCAACGAGTCTGGCAGTAATGGCGAACTCCGCATTCTGAACGGCGGCTTGGCGCGAGGCACATCGGGCAGCATTGGGGGGCAGAACGGCAGCGTCGGGAGCGTTGTCGTATCCGGGCCGGGATCAACGTGGGAACTCGACAAGCTCTACACGTTCGAGATTGGCGGGAGCGGGAGCGGTACGCTGCACATCGACAACGGCGGCGCCGCCCATAGCGGCCAGGCGGTGATCGGCTACAGCCCGGGCAGCGTGGGCAGCGTGACGGTATCGGGGCCGACATCCGTCTGGGACCCATTCAACAACATCTACGTAGGTTTCGAGGGGCTTGGCGACCTGCGTGTCCTGGAAGGTGCGACCGTGAGCACCGTCGGATCGTCCGCGCCAGGCGCCGCCGCCACGGTCTACATCGGCAACCAAACGGGCGGCGTTGGCACGGTGACTGTATCGAGCACGACGGCCGATATCTCGACACTCACCGCTAGCGACCGTATCGAAATAGGCTCGGCAGGCACGGGAACATTGAACATCGCCAAGGGCGGATTGGCCGTTGCCACCCGCGATACCTGGCTGACCGTTGGCAGCACCGCTACCGGTACGCTGAACCTCATCGGCGATGCCACCGGCCGCGGTGTGCTGGAGACCGGCTCGGTGATCAAGGGCGCCGGCGATGCCACCTTCAACCTGGATGGCGGCGTCCTGCGCGCTCGGCGTGACGAGGCCAATTTCCTGAATGGCTTCCTGACGCAGGCGATCGGAAGCGAGGGCGCCTCGTTCGATACCAACGGCTACGAGGTGGGCGTGATGACCGCGTTCTCGGGGACCTCCAGCCTCAACAAGCTGGGCGCCGGCAGGCTGACATTGTCCGGCAACAGCGCGGCCTTCACGGGAACCACCGATATCCAGGCCGGCACATTGCAGGTCGATGGCGTCCTCGGCGGGCCGGTGAATGTTCTGGCGGGAGCACGGCTGACCGGCACGGGACGCGTCGGTCCGACGGTCAACCAGGGCACGATCGCGCCGGGACCGCGCAGCGGGTTTGGTGTTCTGACGGTTGCCGGCGACTATAGGGCACAGGGCGGGAATCTGGAGATCCGCACCCAACTTGGCGGCGACGACTCGCCGACCGACAAACTCGTCATCACGGGCGGCACCGTGGGCGCGACACCGGTTAATGTGAAGAACATGGGAGGCGCTGGCGGGTTGACCCAACGGGGCATCCAGATCGTGCAGGTCAACGGGATCTCGGCGGGGCAGTTCAATTTGGCTAACGGCGACTATGTCATCGAGGGGCGTCCGGCCCTGGTGGCTGGCGCCTACGGCTATGTCCTGCAACAGGACTCGGCAGACGGCGGCTGGTATTTGCGATCATCGCTGACCGATCCCGGCACATCGCCGACCGATCCAGGCACGCCACCAACCGGTGGCGTTTCGCCGGGCGCCGAACCGCCCTTGCTGTATCAGCCCGGTGTGCCGGTCTATGAAGCCTACGCCAACACCCTGCTTAACCTGAGCCGGCTGCCCACCCTGCGCCAGCGGGTCGGCAATCGCCTCTATGATTCGGCGGATGTTGGCCGCAACGGCGTATGGAGCCGGATGGAGGGTACGACGAGCCGGCTCAAGCCTTCCACGTCCACCACGGGCGCACACCAGGACATCGACAGCTGGAAGGCGCAATTTGGTGTTGACCGTATCCTGGCCGGTCAAGAAGAAGGATCCCGTCTGGTGGGCGGCATCGCCTTTCAATACGGCAAGGCCGACACACACGTGTTTTCGGCATATGGCAACGGCACAATCGACACCACGGCCTATGGCCTGACACCGACGCTCACCTGGTACGGCAAGAATGGTCTTTATATCGACACCCAGGCCCAGGCCACGTGGTTCGAGAGCGACCTGAATTCCCGGCTGGCCGGCAAGTTGAAGGGCGGCAGCCAAGCCAACAGTTACGGACTGGGTATCGAAGCGGGCAAGGCGTTCGGGGTGAACGAGCGACTGGCGCTGATCCCGCAGGCGCAGCTGACCTACGTATCGACCCGCTTCGACAGCTTCAATGACAGATTTGGCGCGCACGTAGAAAGCGACAATGGCGACAGCCTGCTGGCCCGCGTCGGTGTCGCGCTGGACTACAAAAGCAATTGGCAAACGGGTGGCGTGAATCGGGAATCGAGCGTCTATGGCGTTGTCAACGTGAAACATGAGTTTCTGAACGGGACCCGTGTGCGCGTGGCAGACGTCCCCGCGGCCAGCCGCAAGGCGAGAACCTGGGGCAGCGTGGGAGCGGGGGCAAATTATGGTTGGGGCGATCGCTATGCGATTTATGGCCAGGTCGACGCCGATGCGGATTTCTCCGGCAGCTACATCGTCACCGCGACCGCAGGCTTCAGAATGACGTTTTAGATCCGCGCATATGGCAAACAGCGCCGGTACTTAGCGGCGCTGCGCGAATAAAATGTTACAGACTGCCAGTCCGCGAAAAAAGGCGGGGATCAGCGGCCGCGATATGGACAATCGTTGATGTGTGAACTTTAATGGGCACGAGTCCGTGAGTTCTCCGGGAGGTTCCAATGATTGACCATACGGGTATCGGCGTGGCCGATGTCGCGCGCTCCGCCGCGTTCTACGATTCGGTCTTAGGCGCACTTGGCCTGCGCCGTGTCATGCAAATTCCTGTCGACAAGGGAACCGATGCCGTCGGTTATGGCGTCGACTATCCAATTTTCTGGATCGACAAGTTTCATCCGCATGGCGTGCATCAGCACACAGCGTTCGCGGCGAAGAACCGTGCGGAAGTTGATGCTTTCCACGCGGCCGCGATGACGGCGGGCGGAACCGATAATGGCGTGCCAGGGCTACGCGATACTGCAAAAGGTTATCCGGAGGGGTACTATGCCGCGTTTGTGTTTGATCTCGACGGCAACAATATTGAGGCGGTCTTCCGAGGCGGCTGAAACTGCACGATTAGTATCTGATGCTGCTGAAGCAGCGTTTTGAGGAATGATGAATTTTTGGGTCCCTGTAGTTTTCGGTACGTTCAAGATCCTCGTGTTGGGCACGGGCATGTTTTTTGCCATTAAGTCTCATTACGACGGAGCAAAAAAGGAGAAGGAGGCGAAAGAGAAGGAGATGAACGCATCGTAATGGACACCTCGTTGCCAGTGGCGACGTCCTGATTGAGGTATTCGATGCGGTGGGGTGAATCGTTGTGCCCTTGGCCGGATCGTTGTGGCCGTTTATGCAATATTGCAGTCTGATGCGTTATTTCCGAAAGAGTCGCAAGCCGGCCCGCTCTTGGTCGTGTGCTGCGCCCGCCGTGCCTGTTTGTCTGCATACATAAGCCGGTCGGCCTCTTTCAGGGCGGCTTGTAACGAACTGACGGCAGGATCCACGCTGACAATGCCAAAGCTTGCGCCTCGATAGTCGAAACTACACTCGGCTGAGGTATAGGTACCGATCAGCGGCCGCGCCAGTCGGTTGCGCATTTCGTCGACGACCCCTTGCGGGTCGTGAGACCTGGGCGGAGCCACGAGTCCAATCACAACGAACTCGTCGCCGCCCCATCGACCCAGCATATCGCTTGCACGTAGACCGGCCGACATGCGCCGGCCCACCTCGATCAAGAACCTGTCGCCGGCCTCATGCCCATAGGTGTCGTTGATCGGCTTGAACCCATCCAGATCGATAAACGCCACCAGAACCCATTGCTGCGTCCGCTTTGCCAGGGTGAACAACCGCTCCAACTCAGCCAACACCGCGCGTCGATTCGGCAGGCCGGTCAGCGCGTCATAGTTGGCGGCATACCGTTCGTCCTGTCGCCGCATCACGATCTGGTTCGCCGCATGGCCTGATAGCAGAATCAAGACCAAGCCGAACACCGCGATCAACCCTGCCGTCCCCAAATGCTGTCTGCGCATGGGCGCCAGGGGCTCTAACGTAGCCAGCGTGATCAACTGATACTGTGTGCCCGACAACGGCTGGCGCCGCAGCAGATAGGGCTTGCCGTCGATGAGCCACTGGTCGGCAAGGTCTGAGCCGCCTGACGCGCGCACATCCATGAGCTCGCCTAGCTCTTCTTCGCCGTCCTGTGGAAGTACCGTGCCTGGCGGCAGCAGCGCCGCGACGTTGCGTAGCATGAACGTTGCTGACGATGCCGTGATCACGCGTCCCTGGCGGTTCACGATCAGCGCAATATGGCGTCCTGTCAAATAAAGCGCGACCTCTGGCGCGTCAAACTTCACCGTGACTGAGCCCAACGGCACGTCGTTCGGGTCTTCGATACGACTGGCCACGAAATAGGAGGGGGATTTGTTCAAACGAGCGATACCGAAATAATGGCCACTGCCGGTACGCAACGCGTCAACGAGGTAGGGCCGGCCGGAATAGATCATGCCGACGATGCTGTCGGGCTCGGCCCAATTGCTGGCCGACACTGTGTCATCCGACATGTTGTTCATGTAAATGCGGGCGTAACGCAGATCACTGGCGAGCGCGTTCATGAAGTCGCCGACTCTGCGCACCAACGGGTCGCGAGTGAATTGCGCAGCGCGCTCCTGCCGTGTCAGCGCGGCGGCGCCTGGGGCATCTGTGCGATAACGCATGGCCAGTTCAATCACCTGACCCTGTCGCGCCACCATATTGGCCACGCTCACCATCTCGGTGAACAAGCGGTCCATCACGCGCGCAGTCGTTTTAGCCTCGTATTCGGCGCTTGCCGCCCATCTGGCCAACTGCGCCGTCACGATCTTCTGCGAAATCCACCACCCAAGGCCGGCCACCAGCGCCACCCAGACGACGGCCAAGCCTATTGTCACCTGGCGTACGGTGGGCCGCGTCTGTTGTTCACGCCTGCCTTGCAGCAACACGTTGTTCTCCATGGCCTGGCCAATCATCCAAAATAGCTTTCTTTAGTATTCGTAGCCTTCTTGCTTTGGCTGGAGTATGAGCGTCGACGGTGGGCCATATTCCCCCAAAGAAATACTCAAACCCGTTGGCTACCCGCATACCGACGCGTCGCCGGCTACAGGTGTTGGCGACTTCCCGCAGAAGCAATCAGCAACACAATATCGCGGAAGCTGATCTCCGATTTTTTAATTGACAATGCTTGACAGTGATATTCCGGCAATATCTGTGGGTACATCGTAATCCACGCCGTATAGATTATTTTCGTCCAGATCGCGGCCAGCACCGCATAATAGGGGCATATCTGAACGATAGACTAAGAGTCTCGTTGCGTTGCGACTATGCTTTCCCAAACGAACGTCCGGCTAGCCCGGAACGAAGACATCGCTTCGATCATTGAACTGGATCCGATTGCCAGGCAGGATCCGGGTAGAAGGACTTTTATCGCCAATGCGGTGGCCGCTGGCCAATGCTGGGCAGCGACCGAAGCGCAAGAGGCTTCGGCGCTAATCGGCTACGGGGTATTGAACAAATCCTTCTTCGAGCACGACTTCATCCCGTTGGTCATGGTCAAGGATTCGGCCCGGCGCCGTGGCGTCGCCACGGCAATCATGCGGGCGCTGGAGTTGCAATGCCAAGGCGGCAAACTGTTCACGTCGACGAATACGTCAAACTTCGCGATGCGCGGTTTGCTTGTACAGCTTGGTTTTATTGAAAGCGGCCAAATTGAAAATCTGGATGACCAGGATCCCGAGCTCGTGTTCGTGAAGCGCCGAGCCTCCTGATTGAGCGCTCAAAAAAGAATCCCGCTGAAACGCGACGTCTCAGCGGGATTTTTACTTTGGCGCTGCCTAGGGCAATGCCAGCCATCAAAAAATAAGAATCAAGTTCCAGCCAACATATACCGCGCCGAAACAGCCAGAATCCGCTGTACCGATTCATTCAGCATGCGGGCTTCACGGTGGGCTTTCACGGAGTAGACCGCGTCATAGCGGCGTCCACTGCGCGGGCCGGCAAGCAGTGCCGGGCGGCGGGTCAAAATGGGGGAGATCAAGCGTTGCATGTCGGAGCATTCCTGCGGGCACCGGGCCCAGTAGATGCCAGGCATCGTAAGCCGGCTTGTGGCCCGGGCCAACGAATTACCATTCATATGAATATCCAGGGCTGGCCCGGTCCAGACCGGGTTCCCCCCAAGCATCTCGTCCGCAAGTATGGCCGGCTTCTATGACAGCCATATGCCAGTGCAAGGCAGAATTTCAAATCATTGAAGGTCAACGTCGAAGGCCGAGCCCAAGCCCAGCCCAAACCTCGGCCCCGACTCCCTCACTCCCCCTTCAACCTCGAAGGCACATCCTCCATATCGCTGCACACCGCCAGCACCTCCGCCGGCTTCCTGCTCAACGACAGGTACACGTGCCCGATACTGCTATCAAAATACGCCGACTCCAGCTTCCCCAGCACCACGCTATCGCCATTCTCGAACTGGATCCGGACCTTTCCCGACAGCACCACGACAAACTCCTGGCCCGGGTGCCGGATGTAGTCCTCGAACTCCACCACCTTGCGCGAATCGATCAAGGCGACCATCGGCAGCATTTTTTTGCCGGGGTATTCACCCATCAACAGACGGTAGTGGTAGTTCTCGGTGATGTAGTCGCGGGCGTCGCTGAGCTTGTTCTTGACGTAGGTGGGGGCGACGGCGGCTTGGGAAGCATCGCGCAGCATGAACAGGCGGGTCATGTCGATGTCCAGCGCGCGGGCCAGCGCGGCGAACTTTTCGTAGCTCAGGGCGATCTGGCCGAGTTCGGCTTTCGACAGCGTCGATACCGCGATGCCGCTGGCCTGCGAGAGCGCCTGCAAGGTCATTTTTCTGGCTTTGCGCTCGGCGCGCAGGCGGGCGCCCATCTCTTCCTTGCCCACGATCTCGGGCGGGGACGTATTGCCGGGTAGGGCCATGTAGCAGTCTGGCATCAAGGGGTTGGGGGCTGGGGCAGGGCCCGCAAGCCCTGCCGCGTCTACGCCGGATTGTAAGGGGTGGGCGGGTTCAGGCGGTGGTCCGGTTCAGGACGCGGCCGGCGTGCTGGCCGGTGAAGGCCTGGTCTTCCCAGACGGGGGCGCCGTTAACGTAGACGGAGTGGATGCCGGCGGCGCGTTCGGTGGGGCGTTCGAAGGTGGCGGCGTCGGCGACGGTGGCGGGGTCGAAGACCACCAGGTCGGCGAAGTAGCCGGGCTGCACCTGGCCACGTTCGGCCAGGCCGAATTTGGCGGCGGTCAGGCCAGTCATCTTCCAGACGGCGGTTTCCAGGGGGAAGAGGCCCAGGTCGCGGGAGTAGTGGCCCAGCACGCGGGGGAAAGTGCCCCACAGGCGGGGGTGTGGGCGCTCGTCGTGGGGCAGGCCGTCCGAGCCGATCATGGTGGGGCCGAATTTCAGAATGCGCTGCACATCGGGCTCGTCCATCATGAAGTAGATGGCGCCGGCGGGTTGCAGGTCGGGCACCACCTCGTACTTGGATTTGCCGCGTTCGGCGGCGACTTCCTCCAGGTCGCGTCCGCTCAGTTCCGGGAACGGCTTGCACCAGGTGATGATCGTGCGGCCGGCCAGAAGCACGCGGTCTTGCTTGAGCATGGTGGAGCCGGCGACATAGGGGTAGGCGTCCAGGGAGACGTCTTGCTTGGCCATGGCGGCTTCGATCAGGGGCAGCGTTTCCCGGGAGCGGCCGAAGTTGGGCTGGCCCATGACCTTGTGGTGCGAGATCACCACGGGCACGTCCAGTTCGCGGCCGATGCGGAAGGTCTCTTCCAATGCCTCGACGATGTGTTCGCCCTCGTCGCGCATGTGGGTGGCGTAGATGCCGCCGTGGGTGTTCAGCGGCCGGCAGACTTCGATGATCTCTTCGGTGGTGGCGCGGGCGGCGGGCGGGTAGAAGGTGCCGGTCGAGATGCCGATGGCGCCGCTGGCCAGGGCGTCGTCGGCCAGCGTCTGCATGGCCTGCACTTCGTCGGGGGTGGCTTCGCGCTGCAGGTCGGGCATGACGGCGGCGCGCAGCGTGGAGTGGCCGACCATGCAGGCGGCGTTGACGGCGGCGGGCGTGGCGCGCAGGGCGTCCAGGTAGTCGGAGAAGCGCGCAAAGCGGTACGAACCGCCTTCGTCCAGCAGGTCCAGCGGGGCGGGCGGGCTGGCGTGGGCCAGCGGCGCCAGGCTGATGCCGCAATTGCCGGTGACCACCGTGGTGACGCCCTGCGAGATCTTGGGCGTCATGTCGCGGTGCTTGAGCAGGTAGTTGTCGTCGTGCGTGTGCGAGTCGATGAAGCCGGGGGCGACGACTTTACCGCTGACGTCGATCCGGCGGCGCGCGGCGCTGGCGGACAGGTCGCCCACGGCGGCGATGCGGTCGCCGCGCACGCCGACGTCGGCGCGCTGGCCGGGGGTATTGGCGCCGTCGATGACGGTGCCGCCGGCAAGGATGTAGTCGAACGGGGTGGCGTCAGGCTGGGACATGGGGATCTCCGGCTAATAGGGTTCAGGCAAAGTGGCAGGCGACTTGCTGTTCGGGGGCGATCTGGCGGGGCTGCGGGGTTTCTTCGGCGCAGCGCGGCTGCGCCAGCGGGCAGCGCGTGCGAAAGGCGCAGCCCGACGGGGGCGATAGCGGGCTGGGAATTTCGCCTTTCAGGACCTCGACGGGCGTGCGTTGGCCCTGGCGCGCAGACGGCACGGCGGCCAGCAGGGCGCGGGTGTAGGGGTGGGCGGGGCGATCGAAGATGGCGTCGCGGGTGCCGGTCTCCACGATCTTGCCCAGGTACATCACGGCCACGCGGTGGCTGATGTGGCGCACCACGCTCAGGTCGTGCGAGATGAACACGTAGGTCAGACCCAGGTCGCGCTGCAGGTCCATCAGCAGGTTGATGACCTGCGCCTGGACCGAGACGTCCAGCGCCGACACCGGTTCGTCGCAGACGATCAGGCCTGGGTCCAGCGCCAGGGCGCGGGCGATGACGATGCGCTGGCGCTGACCGCCCGAGAATTCGTGGGGGTAGCGGTCGGCGGCGTCGGGGCGCAGGCTGACGCGGGCCAGCAACTGCGCCACGCGTTCGCGGATGGCGGCGCGGTCGTGGCCGAAGTTGCGCAGCGGCTCGCCGATGATGTCGCGCACGCGCATGCGCGGGTTCATGGACGAAAACGGATCCTGGAAGATGAACTGCATGCGCCGGCGCATGGCGCGCAACTGCCCGCTGTTCATCTTCGCCAGGTCTTCGCCTTCAAGCAGGATGCGGCCTTCGGTAGGGTCGGTCAGGCGGATCAGGCATTTGCCGGTGGTGGATTTGCCGCAGCCGGATTCGCCGACCAGGCTCAGGGTCTGGCCGCGCGGGACGGACAGGGATATGCCGTCCACGGCGCGCAGGACTTTCGCGCCGCGCCCGTTGTCCACGGGAAAGTGTTTTTTCAGGCCGATGACTTCCAGCATGGGCACCGCGGCAGGCGCGCGGGGCGCGGACGTCGCGGACGAGAGGGGGGTGTCGTGCAGGTTCATGGCGGGCCTCAGGCGGTCAGGGCGGCGCGCGCCGGTTCGGACTGGCGGGCCCAGCACCAGACGCGGTGGCGGCTGCCGGCGTCGATGGCGGGCGGCG
>NZ_JABBJN010000090.1 GCF_012928505.1 Achromobacter sp. Bel
CTACGCGCCGTTCGTGGGCGCTATCGACGAAGTGCGCCTGTCCAAGGTGGCGCGTCCGGCGGCCCTGATTTACGCCGACGCCAGCTCGCAGGGCGCGGAGTCGCGCCTGGTCGCCTACGGCGCGGACGAAGAGCAATCGGGCTTCGGCTTCGGCGGCCTGGGCTTCCTGCTCAAGGCGGTGCCGATCGACGCCTGGGTGATCATCGGCGTGCTGGTGCTGATGATGGTGCAGTCCTGGATCATCATGATCAAGAAGAGCCGCAACGTGGCCCGCCTGGCGCGCGCCAATGAGGCCTTTCGGGAGTCCTTCTCCCACGTCGGAAAGCGCCTTGAGATGCTGGCGGATGACGCCGGCCTTGCCCAACGGCTGGAGCACGCTTCGCTGTGGCGCCTGTACCGCGTGGCCGTCAACGAGATCCGCACGCGCCGCGCGCAGGGCGCCGACACGACATCGATCTCGGCCGCCACGATCGAAGCCATCCGCGCGTCGATGGATGCCGTGCGCACCAAGGAAAACCAGATTCTGGGTTCCAAGCTGGGCTCGCTGTCCAACGCCATTGCCGGGGGCCCCTACATCGGCCTGCTGGGCACGGTGCTGGGCATCATGGTGGTGTTCCTGGGCACGGCGATGGCCGGCGACGTGAACATCAACGCTATCGCCCCCGGCATGGCCGCGGCCCTGCTGGCCACCGCAATGGGCCTGTTCGTCGCGATCCCCGCGCTGTTTGGCTACAACCGTCTGGTGTCGCGTAACAAGGAAGTCAGCGCCGACATGCGCGTGTTTGTCGACGAATTCGTCACGCGCCTGGCTGAAGTGCACGGCGAGACGCAAGCGCAGGAAGCCGCCCATCACCCCGCAACGCGTGCGCCGGCGGCCAGCCGCCCGGCCGTGCGCGATGCGCAACCCGCGCCCGCCGAGGCATAAGGAACATTCATGGCTTCCGTATCCGCATCCCAGGACGATGACGACGACGCACCCGTGGACGGCATCAACATCACACCGTTGGTTGACGTGCTGATGGTCGTGCTGGTCATGTTCATCCTGACTGCCACCGCGCAGATCGCCGGCATCAAGGTCAACCTGCCCAAGGCCAGTTCCACGATGGCCCTGTCGCAGCCCAAGACCAAGGCGATTTCCGTCAATGACGCCGGCCAGGTTTTCCTGGACGCCTATCCGGTTACCTTGCCCGAGCTGGAAGACCGGCTGCGCACGGAGAAAGCGCTGAACCCCGACTTTCCGGTGATTGTGCGCGGCGACGCCGCCGTGCAGTACCAGAAGGTCGTGGAAGTGCTGGACCTGCTGCGCCGCCTGGAGCTTGCCCAGGTCGGTCTCGTCACCGGCAAGCCGCAATAGGGGCCGGGACCAACGTCATGCCGCAACACGCATCCGAATCCTCGCGCGTCCCGCATCCGGCGCGCCGCTGGCTGAAGCTGGCGGCCGTGGCGGTGGCCGCGGCGGTGGCGGCCTACGCGCTATGGCGCTGGGCCAACGATATGTCCGGCGTCCGGCGCGATGCGCCCAAGGTCACGGCCATCATCCCGCTGCCGCCGCCGCCTCCGCCGCCCCCCGAACCCGAGAAGCCGCCGGAGCCCGAGCAGCCCAAGGAAGAACCCGTGGCCACGCCCGAACCCGAGCCGCAGCCCACGCCCGAACCGCCCAAGCCGCAGGACGAAGCGCCCCCGCGCCCGGCCGACGACCTGGCCAACCCGATGCAGATCGACGGCGATGCGCAGGCAGGCAGCGACGCGTTCAACATCGGCGCGGGCCAGGGCAAGGGCATGGCGGGCGGTGGGGGCGGCCGCGCGGGCAATGCCACCTACAGCCAATACCTCGCCTACGCGCTGCAGAAGATCCTGCGCGAAGACGAGCGCACGCGCAATCTGACCTTCCGTTTGCAAGCCAACATCTGGCTGACGGCGGCAGGCCAGATCACCCGGGTGGAACTGACCCGCAGCAGCGGCGACGCCGATGTCGACGCGCGCGTGGTTGCCGCCTTGCGCGCCGTGCCGGGCCTGGACGAACGTCCGCCGGCCTCGGCCAACATGCCCATCCGCGCGTCGCTGACCGGCCGCCGGCCTTCCTGAAATCCCGAACAGACCTGATCCCGGAGTGACTAGAGAATGAAGTTCGAACTAAACCGGCTGGCGGCATCGCTGGCGCTGGCCGCGGCGAGCGCCGCCGCGCTGCCGGCGCACAGCGCGCCCGCGCCGTCCGAGAACGCCACCATCAACCTGATCCGTCTGCTTGTGCAGCAGGGCGTACTCAAACCCGAACAGGCTGACGCGCTGGTCGCGCAGGCTGAAGCCGAAGCCAAGAGCGCCCGCCAGGCCACGCCCGACCGTGGCGCGGCCGTGGCGCAGGCGGGCGACGTGCGCGTGCCCTACATTCCGCAGACCGTGCGTGACCAGATCCGCGACGAGGTCAAGGCCGAAGTCATGGTGCAGGCCAAGGAAGAGAACTGGGCGCAGCCCAACACCTTCCCGGACTGGGTGTCGCGCATCACGGTGGAAGGCGACGTGCGGGTGCGCGACGAATCGCGCTTCTACAACGGCGGCAACAGCAACGAAATCACTGATTTCGCCAAGCTCAACGCCAAGGGTCCGTACGACGTCAACCCCAACACCAACGGCGGCTATCCGCCCATGCTGAACACGCGCGAAGACCGCCGCAACCAGTTGCGCATCCGCGCTCGCCTGGGCGTGCGCGCCGAGATCTCGGAAGCCTGGACGGCCGGCATCCGGTTGGCCACCGGCAGCGACGACAGTCCGGTGTCGACGTCCCAGACCTTGGGCGGTGGCATGGGCAAGAAGGACATCTGGCTGGATCAGGCCTACCTGACGTATCGCCCCGCCAAATGGGCCACCGTCACGGGCGGCCGCATTGCCAACCCGTTTGAATCCACGGACACGCTGTTCTCCAATGACTTGAATTTCGACGGGGTCGCCGCGATATTCAAGCACCCCCTGGAAGGCCGCGACGTCACCTTGTTCGGCACCTTGGGCGCTTTCGCCACCGAATACGCGAACAACGGTTGGAGCTCGTCATCGATGAGCGAAGGCAGCAGCGAGAACAAATGGCTGCTGGGTGCGCAGGTCGGCGCCGACTGGAAGATCAACAACCAGAACAGCCTGCGCGGCGCGCTGGCCTACTACCATTTCGACAACATCGCGGGCAAGCGGTCCAGCTCCTGCTCGCCGTGGGCGGGCGACGAGAACTGCGACACTGACTGGTCGCGTCCGGCCTTCATGCAGAAGGGCAACACGCTGTTCCTGTTGCGCAACATCGCCCCCAACCCGCTCAACCCGGCCGATACGCCGCAGCCGCAGTACGTGGGCCTGGCGTCCAAGTTCGACCTGCTGGACCTGAACCTGCGCTGGGATACGCGCGTGTTCGACGGCCTGGGCCTGCGCGTGAACGGCAACTTCATCCGCAACCTGGCCTACAGCAAGAGCAAGATGGCCAGCCGTTCGCAGGGCTACATCGTCAACAACTTCGGCGACAACGGCGACATCGAGAGCGGCCCCAACGCCTGGATGCTGCAAGCGACGCTGGGCCGGTCGTATGACCTGAAGGACAAGGGCGACTGGCTGGCCTTCGTGGGCTACAAGTACATCCAGCCGGATGCGTTGCCCGACGCGTTCAACGATTCGTCGTTCCACCAGGGCGGCACCAATGCGCGCGGCTACTACATCGGCGCGGGCTACGCCTTCGAGAAGAACGTCTACGGCGTCTTCCGCTGGATGAGCACCAAGGAGATCTACGGGGCGCCCTTGGCCATCGACACGATGCAGTTCGAAATCAACGCCAGGTTCTGAGGCCATGGACATGCACATCGTATGGGATGAATCCCGCCACTCGCCCGCGGCGGGGCGCGGCCGGCGGTTCGCCGCCGCCGTCGCCCTGTGCGCGGCCGGACTGAGTTTGACGGGCGGCGCACAGGCCGAAAGCATGGAAGAGCGCCTGCGCGCCCAGTTGCGCAGCACCACGCAGCAGCTGCAGCAGTTGCAAAGCGAGCAGGCGCAGGTCAACGCGGCCAAGGCCGCCGCCGAAGCGCAGCGCGATGCCGCGCAGAAAGAGCTGGAATCGCTGCGGGCGCAACTGGCCAAGAGCCGGGGACAAGCCGAGAAGCTGGCCGAACAGCAGGGCGCCGTGATGGAGAGCGCGCAGGCGCAAGTCGCCGCCAGCCATGCGCAGCTGGGCAAGTTCAAGGGCGCCTACGACGAACTCCTGACCCTGACGCGGGCCAAGGAGGCGGAGCGCCAGGCACTGGCCCGCAACCTGGCGCTCCGCGACGACGAGGTCAAGGTCTGCCTGGCCAAGAACCGCGACATGTACGAGGCCGGCAAGGAAATCCTCAACGCCTACGAACGCATCAGCACGGGCGACATCCTGGCGCTCAAGCAGCCCTTCGCCGGCCAAGCACGCGTCAAGTTCGAAGAGCAGGCGCAGGCGTATGGCGACAAGCTGTACGACGCGCAGGCGCCGCGCAGTCAAGCGGCTGCAACGTCCAACCCGTAGTCTGTCCCTGATTGCTATCTGCCTTTATCCAGGAAATACCGAAATGACCGAAACCAGCCTGATCCTTGACGTGAACGCCGAACGCCTGCAGACGCTGCTGCAATCCGCGGGCTACCGCGTGACCCTGTCCGAACAGAACGGCATGGTCCAGTTGCTGAGCGCCAGCCAGGGCGTGGGCTTTGCCGCCCGCATGGGCAACCCGGCCCAGCAAGACGGCCACTATCTGGACTACACGCTGAGCTGCGCGCTGCGCGTGCAAGGCGAACTGCCGGCTGGCCTGGCCGACCGCTGGAACGTGGAGAAGCGCTTCGCCCGTCTGTCGGTGCAAGGCGTGTTCCTGGTGCTGGAGCTGGACGTGATCGTGGCCGGCGGCGTGTCGGAGACCTATCTGCGCGCCACGACCGAGCTGTGGGATCGCCTGCTGCAGGAATTTCTGCTGTTCCTGCGCGCTAACGCGTCGGACCCGGAAAGCCGCACCGACACGCCGGCGGACGTAGTCGCCGACGTGCGGCAGAACGCTGGCACTGAAACTGCCGACGCCGAAACCGCTGAAACCGCCGAAACCGCCGAAACCGCCGAAACGACGGCTGCCGCATAACGCGGCCCCCGCAGGGCATCCCCGCCGGATGTCGGCGTGTCCGGCGCCGCCCTGCTGCCCCACAGAGGTGCCCATCATGACCAAGACCTTGAGTTCCTCCCACCGGCTGCGCCTGACCGCGGCGGTCCTGCTGATCGCCGGCTTGGCCGGCGCCGTCGCGTTGATGCGCGGCAACGATGCCCAAAGCAGCGAAGCCCAAAGCAGCGAGGCCGTGCGCGCCAAGGCGCTGGCATCCGCCGCGCCGGCCGCTGCCGCAGCGCCTGTGCCCGCGGCCGTGCCGGGCAACCGGCCGCCTGCGATCGCGACGCTGGGCGCCGTGCAGGTGGACCGCGATGAATTGCAGCGCCAGTTGCAGTCGATGCCACCGCAGGCGCGTGAGCAACTGAAGGAAAACCGGGCTGAGCTGGACCAATGGCTGCGCGCGCGCCTGGCCGAAAAGGCCTTGGTCGAGCAGGCCCGCGCGCAGGGTTGGCAGGACAAGCCGGAACTTAAGCGCGCGTTCCAGGCGGCGCAGGAAAGGATCGTGCTGCAAAGCTATTTGGAGTCGGTCAGCCGGGCGCCGGACGATTATCCGGCCCGGGCCGATCTGCAAGCCGCCTACGAGCGCGCCAAACCGCAACTGGCGGTGCCGGCTCAGTACCGCGTCAGCCAGATCTTCCTGCCGGCCGCGCTGGGCGATGCCGACGCGGTGGCGGCGGCGCGCAAGCAAGCGCAGGACCTGGTCAAGCGCGCCCAGGCGCCCAAGGCGGATTTCGCCGCCTTGGCGCAGAATTTTTCGCGCGACGACTCCACGCGTGCGCAGGGCGGCGATATCGGCTTTGTGCCGCTGGCGCAACTGACGCCCGAGATGCGTCCGGTGATCGAGCAGATGAAAGAGGGCGAGGTGTCGGCCCCGGTGCAGTCGGCGGCGGGGTTCCATATCCTGAAGCTGTCTGCATTTCGCGCGGCCAGTTTCACGCCGTTCGATCAAGTGAAGGAAGAGCTGCGCGCCGCGCTTCGCTCGCAACGCCAGGAACTGGCCGCGCGCGCCTATCTGGAGGGCTTGTTGAATGCCGGTACCGTCAGCATCGATGGCGCGGCCCTCAATGCCGCGTTTGAACAAACCGCGGCCGCCCCGGCGGCTGGCCCGGCCGTCGCCCGCGCTCAGTGAGAAGACGGCGCCGCACGCGGTCGGCCAGGTGCTGGACGCCCGGTTGACGCTGGCGCTGGGCGACGCCCGGCCGCCCGCCAGTCTGCAATGTGCGGGGGCGCTGCTTCAGGCCCTGCGCCAGACCTATCCCGATGGGTTGGGCCGCTGGTTTCCGCTGGTGCCCGAGCAGGCGCCGGCCCGTGCCCGGGATGCGTCGCGCGAGCCGGGGCTGGATTTGTCCGACCTGCGCGTGCTGTACCGGGCGTTGCGGGTGAGCTGGTTGGCCGAGCTGGTGTTCGGCGGCCACGAGCAGGCGCGCCACTGGCTCTGCAGCCCCAAGCGGCGCCTGCTGGGGCGAGTGCCCTTGCTGCTGTGCCAGCATGGGCGGCATGCCGTGGCGATCGAAGAATGGCTGGTCGACATCGATGAAGGAAACGGCCCATGATTGCGCTTTGGCGCTTGAGCAACAGCCAGGACCTGCAGCCGCGGGCCCGGCCGGCGGGCCGTTGGCATGGCGCGGGCGCGCCGGTGGTGGTGCTGGACGCGAATCCGGCCGCCGCCGTGTTCGCGCGACTGGCCCTGTCGGAGGTCGCGCATCCCCGGGCCCTGCCCAGCCACTACTTCTTGCTGGAAGTGGTGGCGCCGGATCAGGCGGTCAGCGACGCCGCCACGCCCTTGCATTGGGAAACCGACCTGCCGGCGACCCGGGCGGTCGGCAACGCCTGGCTGGCGCGCGGCGACACCCTGCTGCTGCGGGTGCCGTCGGCGGCGGGCGGCGTGCAATACCTGCTTAACGCCGCCCATCCGCATCTGGCGCAATGCCAGATCGTGTCGTCGGTGGCGTATCCCTACGCGCCCCACCTGGCCGGGATCGCCGACGCGGTGCAGGATGGCGCCGGGTGGCTGGTCGCGGCAAGCGGGGGCGGTGCGCGGGACTAGAATGATGCACGTCCGGCCTTGTTGCCGGCGTGCAACCCGTTCCCCTCAGGAGCCCGCCGTATGACCGCAATCTCCGCTGCCCCCGCGCCGGGCGCAGCGTTGCCCGCCTACACCGCGCAGGTGGACATCGTTTCCATCCAGTCCCAAGTCGTCTACGGCTATGTCGGCAACAACGCCGCCATGCCGATTTTCCGCCGCGCGGGCCTGCGCGCCATCGCGGTGCCCACCGTCGTCCTGAGCAACACGCCGCATTACCCGACGCTGCACGGTGGCGCGGTGCCGCTGGATTGGTTCGAAGGCCTGTTGAAAGGGCTGGACGAGCGTGGCGTGACCAAGGTGGCGCGCGCCGTCGTCTGCGGTTACCTGGGCCAGCCGGGCCAGGCGGACCTGCTGGCGCGCTGGCTGCCGGCGCTGCGCGCCGCGCGGCCGGACTTGCGCGTGCATATCGATCCCGTGATGGGCGACCGCAACGACGGCCTGTATGTGGACGCCGGCCTGGTCGCACAGTACCGCCGCCTGCTGGTACCGCTGGCCGACGGCATGACGCCGAACCACTTTGAACTGGAACTGCTGGTCGGCCGGTCCTTGGCGTCCGTCGACGATGTGGTGGCGGCGGCGCGCGAACTCATCGCGCAGGGGCCGCAATGGATCGTCGTGACCAGCGCGGCGCCGATGGCCGCCCCCCCCGGAACCTTGCAGCTGGCAGTGGTGACGCGTGGCGAGGCCAGCATCGTCACGCATCCCGAAATCGCCATCCCGCCGTCGGTCCACGGCACGGGCGACGTCTTCATGGCCAGCCTGACCGCCAAGCTGCTGACCGGGCAGGATCTGCCCGAAGCGGCGCGCGAGGCCGCAGCCCAGGTCACGGCGACGCTGGAGCGCACGCGCGAACTGGCGTGGGAAGAGCTGGCCGTGGAAGATTAGGCCGTCGCCATCAGTACGTCTTGTACGGCAGGAACTTGCCGCTCATCACGATCTGCACGCGGTCGCCCTTGGGGTCGGCCTCGCGCGACAAGTCCATCTTGAAGTCGATGGCGCTCATGATGCCGTCGCCGAATTCCTCGTTGATCAACGCCTTGAACGTGGTGCCGTACACGTTGATCAATTCATAGAAGCGGTAGATCAGCGGATCGGTGGGCACCGACGTGGGCAGCGAGCCCTTGTAGGGCACCACTTGCAGTTGCACGACCGCGTCGTCGGGCAGGTCCAGCACGCGGGCGGCGGCCAGGGCCTGTTCCTCGGTCAGCGTCATCTGGCCCAGCAGCGCGGCGGTGGTCCATTCCTTGCTTTGGCCAACGGCTTCGGCGATGGCGGTCCACGTCAGCTTCTTTTCCAGTTTGCGGGTGACGATCAGTTCGGTGACTTCAGCGCGGGACATCATGATGGGGTTCACTCCTTGTGGGATGCCTTGTCGACCAGGAAGTCGACGAGATGGTTGCGGATTTCGTAATAACGAGGTTCGTGGTGCAGGCTCGCCCGGGTGCGGTCGCGCGGCAGGTCCACGCTGACGGACTCGGCGATGCGGGCGTAGGGGCCCGCGCTCATCAGCAGGATGCGGTCCGACAGCAGGATCGCTTCGTCCACATCGTGCGTGATCATGAATACGGTCTGGCGCGTTTCCTGGACGATGCCGCGCAGTTCATCCTGGATGGTGCCGCGCGTCAACGCGTCCAGCGCGCCGAACGGCTCGTCCAGCAACAGCATCTTGGGCTGGATCGCGAAGGCGCGGGCGATGCCCACGCGTTGCTTCATGCCGCCCGACAGCTCGCAGGGCTTCTTGCCGGCCGCTTGCGCCAGGCCGACCATGTCCAGATAGCGCAGGCTGTGTGCCCGCACCTGCTCGCGGTCGTACGCCGGCCAGCGCGATCGCACGCCGAACTCCACATTCTGCAGCGCGGTCAACCACGGCAGCAGCGCGTGCGCCTGGAACACGACGCCGCGTTCCAGCGACGGCCCGGCGATCTGGCGGCCGTCCATGATGACGACGCCCTCATTCGTGTCGTCGATGCCGGCCAGCACATTCAGGATGGTCGTCTTGCCGCAGCCCGAATGGCCGATCACGCAGACGAACTGGCCCTGGTCGATGGTGAAATCGATGTTCTCGAAGACCGGCGGCTGGGGCTGCCCGTTGCGTCCCGGGTAGCGCTTGCCCAGCCCTTGTACTTGCAGGAAGGATTGGCTCATGGCGTCATTCCCGGTAGCTGACCAGCCGGGCGGCGCGCGCCAGCAGGGTGTCCAGCAGCATGCCGATCAGGCCGATGAAGAAGATGGCGCAGATGATGTTCGCGATGGACAGGTTGTTCCATTCGTTCCAGACGAAGTAGCCGATGCCCGTGCCGCCGATCAGCATTTCTGCCGCCACGATCACGAGCCAGGCGATGCCCACGGAAATCCGCATGCCCGTCATGATGGTGGGCGCCGCCGCGGGCAGGATCACCTGCAGCGCGGTGCGCAGGCGCGACACTTCCAGCGTGCGCGCCACGTTCAGCCAGTCTTGCCGCACCGCGCCCACGCCGAAGGCGGTGTTCACCAGCATCGGCCACAACGAACAGATGAAGATGACGAAGATGGCGGACGTGTCGGCGTCCTTGATGGTGTAGAGCGCCAGCGGCATCCACGCCAGCGGCGAGATCGGCTTGAGCACCTGGATGAACGGGTCGAAGGCGCGGTAGACGGTCTTGGACATGCCGATCAGAAAGCCCAGCGGCACTGCGACCAGCGCCGCCAGCCCGAAGCCCGTCAATACGCGTGCCACGGAATAGGCCAGCTGCACGCCGATACCCTTGTCGTTGGGCCCACGGTCGTAGAACGGATCCTGCAGGTGCCGCCATAGCTGCGCGCCCACGTCGGCAGGCCCGGGGAACGGTGTCTTCGAGCCGCTGGCCGCGGCGCTTCCGACCAGCGCGGCATAGGCCGGATCCACCGTCGCGCCGCCCGTGTCGGGGCGGGTGGCGACGTGCCACAGCAGCAGAAAGGCCAGGAACAGCGCGATGGACAGGAATGCCGCCCGCCAATGTTGCACGGACCGCATCAAGTCCTCCGGATTTTGAAGCCGGCCAGGTAGGCCTCGGGCTGGCTGGGGTCGAACGGCTTGCCCATGATGCTGAACGTCTTCGCCGTTTCGGCGGGCGGGGTCAGCCCGGCTTCGCGCATCAGGCGCACGGCGTCGGTCGCCAGGAAGACCTCGCTGGCCACCTTCTGGTAGTCCACATCGCCCTTGACCTGGCCCCAGCGCTTCATCTGCGTCAGGATCCATACCGCGAAAGACTGCCAGGGCATGGGATCGAAATCGATGCGGTTGGGGTCGCTCAATACCTTGCCCAATCCATCGGCGTAGGTGCCGGTCAGCACCTGCTCGACCACCGTGACGGGCTGATTCAGGTAATTGGGCGCGGCGATGGCGGTGGCGATCTCCTTGCGGTGTTCGGGCGCGCGGGCGTAGGCCGTGGCTTCGATGATGGCCTTCAACAGTGCCTGGTACGTGTTCGGCATCGTCGTCACGAATTCCTTGCTGGCGGAGAACGCGCAGCAGGGGTGGCCGTCCCAGATCGCCTTGGACAGCGTGTGGATGAAGCCCACGCCGTCGTAGACCGCGCGCTGGTTCACCGGGTCAGGGGCCAGGAAGCCGTCGATGTTGTCGGCGCGCAGGTTGGCCACCATTTCGGGCGGCGGCACGGAACGGATCTGCACGTCGGTGTCGGGGTCCAGGCCGTGTTCGGCCAGGTAGTAGCGCAACAGGTAGTTGTGCATGGAATAGTCGAACGGCACGGCGAACTTGAAGCCTTTCCAGTCCTTCGGGTCGCGCCGGTCCTTGTGCTTCATGGACAGGGTGATGGCCTGGCCGTTGATGTTCTCGACGGCAGGCATCGTCCACGGCACGGCGCGGCTGGCGCCCACCCCCATCGAGATCGCCAGGGGCATCGGCGACAGCATGTGCGCGGCGTCGAATTCGCCCGACATGGCTTTGTCGCGGATCAGCGCCCAACCGGCCGTCTTCACCACTTCCACGTCCAGGCCCTGCTTGGCGTAGAAGCCCATGGGGTGCGCCATGATGATGGGCGTGGCGCAGGTGATGGGGATGAAGCCGACCTTCAGCTTCTGCTTTTCCAGCGGGCCGGCGGATTGCGCGAAGGCGTCGCGGGCGGCGGCAAGCGGGAAGATCGACGCGATGGCCGCCATGGCGGTGCTGCTGCCCACCGCGCGCAGGAAGCGGCGGCGCAGCGCGTCTTGCGGGAAGAGGGCGCGCATCACTGCCTGTTCGACGGCAGTATCCGTGGCGGATTGCCGGGCGGCTTCGTGTTCGGCCTGCGAGGCGTGGCGGCCGCAACCGCAGGCAAGGCGGGTGTTGGCGTCGAACGGATTGCTGAATAGGGACATGGGATGGCTCCGGCCAGACTGGGTTGGAGCCATCATGGGCCCGGCCGCGCGGGGCCGGTATCCCGGGTTCAACGATATGCGTGTAGTGCCCGTACTACGCGGTGCGGGCCGTGCGCCGTGCTGGTGCGCGAGTGGCTACGGCGCACCCAGCTGGTGCGTGTTGGCGTAGGCCACCAGCTCCACCAGCGTACGCACGCCGAGTTTTTCGAAGATGCGGCTGCGGTAGGTGGAAATCGTGTTGACCGACAGGGCCAGCTGTTCTCCGATGGCCGATACCGAACGGCCGGCCACCAGCAGTTGCAATACCTGGAATTCGCGATTGGACAGCAGCTCGTGGGGCAGGCGCGAGCTGTCCTGGCGCACGGTCTGGGCCAGCAGTTCGGCCACGGCGGGGGTGACGTACATCTTGCCGGCGGCGGCGTTCACCAGGGCAGCCAGCAATTCGTCGGGGTCGCAGCCTTTGTTCAGATAGGCGTGGGCGCCGGTGCGCAGCGCGCGCACGGCGAACTGCGTCTCGGGGTAGACGGACAGCATCACGACACCCAGCGCAGGGTAGTCGGCGCGCACGGTCTTCAGCACGTCCAGGCCGTCGCGTTCACCCAGCGCCACGTCCAGCACCATGGCGTCGTAGCGGGCCTGGCGCAGGGCGCGCAAGGCGGACGGCGCGTCGGCGGCTTCGTGCACGAGGGCGACGCGCGGATCCTCTTCCAGGATGCGGGCCAGGCCGCGGCGGATGATCAGGTGGTCATCGACGATAAGCAGGTTCAGGGCCATGTTGCGTGTCAGAGTGGGTTGAGGCGCAGGCGGGCGCGCATGCCGGCGCCAGGCGCACTGTCCAGCGCAAGGTCGCCGCCGATGCCGCGGGCGCGTTCCCGCATGCCCAGGATGCCGAAGGTGCGGGGCGCTTCAGGCAGCTGCATGCCGATGCCGTCGTCTTCCACGGTCAGCAGCAGGCCGTCTTCGCTCCAGGCGGCGCTGACGCTGACGCTGCGGGCGCGGGCGTGACGCTGCACGTTGGTCAGCAGTTCCTGGACGATGCGGTAGACGGCGATCTCGGCGTTGCGGTCCAGCCGGCGGCGTTCGGTGTCGGGCGGGCACAGGTAGCGGCATTGCAGGCCCGTGCGCGCCTGCAGGTCCTGCAGCAGCGTTTCCAGCGCGGCCCACAGGCCCAGGTGGTCCAGCACGACGGGGCGCAGGTCGCTGAGGATGCGGCGGGTGGCGCCCATGGCGGTCTGGGTGACTTCCAGCATGCGGTCGACGTGGGTCTGTAGCGCGGGCGTGGCGCCCAGCTGGCGGCGCAGCCAGTTCAGGTCCAGCTGCAGGGCGGTGAATGACGCGCCCAGGTCGTCGTGGATGTTGCGGGCGATGTGGGCGCGTTCTTCTTCGCGCAGGCTGGACAGGTGCGAGGACAGGCGGCGCAGCGAGTCGTGGGCGTCGCTGAGTTCAGCGGTGCGTTCGCCGACGCGGCGTTCCAGCTCGCGTTCGATGCGCTTTCGGTCGCTGATGTCCGAGAATGTGACGACGGCGCCGACGACTTCCTGGTCGTTGAGGATGGGGTAGGAGGCGTATTGGGCGTCGAAGCAGGACCCGTCGCGGCGCCAGAGCACTTCGTCGTCGACGCGTTCGCCACGGCCTTCGCGAAAGGCCCGGAAGATGCGGCAGTCGTGCACGGGCATCAGGGCGCGGTTGGCGTGGGAGTGATGGATCAGGTAGTGCATGTTCCGCCCGACGACTTCGTCGGGGGTGTAGCCGAGCATGGCGGCGCCGGGGCCATTGATGAAGATGCAGCGGCCGCGCAGGTCGATGCCGTAGATGCCTTCGCCGGCGGATTCCAGCAGCAGTTCCAATTGCCGGCGCCAGGCGGCGTGGTGCGAAAGGTGGTTCAGGTCGGCGAACATGGCTGTGTTTCTTCCCGGGGGGATGATGCCCCGGCCCCTTGCGAGTTTTTCGCGTGCTTTTTTGGGGAGTTTACGCTTACGCCCATCGCCTGCCGCGCGGGATGTTCATCACGCGCAATCCATTGCGGATCGCGCGTAACCCATTACACCCCGCCTGCCTTACGGCACCAACGACAACCCGATACGGAACTGCGATTCGTTGCGCTGGTTGTAGCCCAGCAGCGTTTCGCCGTAGCCGTTGAAGTATTGCAGGTGCAGATACCCGTTCATGTTCAGCCACGTGCGCTGTAGCGGCCAGGCGAAGTCCAACTGGGTCGTGCGGCGTTTCTGGTCGCCCTGGCGGTACATCGCCGACACGACGGCGCCGTTGTCTTGCGCCCAGCGCAGCTGCCAGTCGACGCGGCCGGCGTAGTCGGCGTAGTCGCGGTTTTCGTCAGCGACGGCGAAGTAGGCCTTGACCTTGGGGGCGAAGGTCAGTGTGCTGCCGCCGTCGAAGCGGTAATGGAAGCGCGGCTCGATGTAGCCGTCGTTGAGCGAACGGGAGTCTGCGCCGTCCTTGCCGTTGGAGTTGTGTTCGACACCGGTGTTCATGCCGAAGCGCCAGTTCTGGTTGGCGGACTGCCAGATGTTGTCCGACAGCCAGAAAGCGCTGGGGTTGAAGGTGGTGTCGATGAAGGGCATGGAATCGCCCTGCAAGTCCCACAGCGAGGTCTGGGTGTAGGCCAGGTAGAAGTTCTCGCCCCACGTCGCCGGGCGGTCGCCGCTGGGGCTGAAGAGGCGGTACTTGGCGCTGATCTGGAAGCGGGCCGTGGTTTGGCCGCGGGTGCCAATGTCGAAGTAGACGGGCTTGTATTCCGAGATCGAACTGCGGAACCGGTCGAACGCCGTTTGCGGTTGCACGGTGGGCGTGACGGCGGCGTCGGGGGCGGGGCCGCCTTCGGGCGATGCGCCGACGGCGGTGACGGCGGCGACAGATCGGAAGAG
>NZ_JABBJN010000091.1 GCF_012928505.1 Achromobacter sp. Bel
GCGGTTGCGGCGTGCTGACCTCGCCCGCAATGGGGCAGGCCGTGGCGGCGCTGGCGCAGCGCCAGGCGCTGCCCGATGCGCTGCTCGCCCGCGGCTTGACGCGCGAGGCGCTGTCGCCCGACCGCGCCTCGCTCCAATCCGCCTGAATCCGGCATAGACAAATAAGCACACCACAAACGGGGAAACGGAAGCCATGATCCACCATAAGCTCTCCAAACGCGATTTCCTGAAACTGTCGGCCACCGCCAGCACGCTGATGGTTGCGCCCACCTGGGCGCAATCGGCGCCGACGCCGCCCGCCGCCCCGCGCGGCCAAGTGGTCGCCGGCATTTCACAGGAGCCCACGGTATTCAATCCGCTGATGCCGGGCAGCGAGGTCGACCAGGGCGTCTGGTGGCAGCTGTTCAGCACCTTGTGGTTCATCGACGCGCAAGGCAATACCGTGCCGGATCTGGCGCGCGAGGTGCCGTCGGTCGCCAACGGCGGGCTGTCGGCGGACGGCCTGGTCTGGAAAGTGAAGCTCAAGACGGGCGCCACCTGGCACGACGGCAAGCCGTTCACCGCGCGCGACGTGAAGTACACGCTGGAACTGATCAATAACCCGGCGTTCCGCGCCCGCAACCGTGTCGGCCACTCCCTGTTGCGCGATATCACCGTGGTCGCGGACGACGAGATCCACTGGCGCATGGAAAGCAGCTTCACGCCTTACATGTCGGTGTTGTCCCAGACGTTTATGGTGCCCGAGCACATCCTGGGCGCGGCCGCCGACCCGAATACCGCGCCCTACAACCAGGCGCCCGTCGGCACCGGCCCCTTCCGTTGGGGCGCGCGCCGCGCCGGCGACCATATCCAGCTGGAACGCAATCCGGCCTACCACGGCCAGGGCCCCTACCTGCTGCGCGTGATCTTCAAGTACATCCCTGACCAGACGATGCTGTATACACAGTTCCGCAGCGGCCAGATCGACTATCTTGGGCTGTCGGGCATCCAGCCCAGCTTCGAGCAAGAGGCGGCCAAACTGCGCGGCGCGCGCATCATGCCGGTGCCTACCCCCTTCATCGAACACGTCGCGCTGAACCTGGGCTTCGCCCCGTTCGCGGACAAGTCGGTGCGCGAAGCCCTCTACCTCGGCATGAACAAGGAAGCGCGCATCAAGGCCATCTATCAGGGCCGGCCACTGCCGACGGAATCCTATGTGCCCAAGGGCCATTGGGCATATGACGACGCATTGCCCGGGCACCGCTATGACCCGAAGGCCGCGCGCGCCTTGCTTGATGCGGCCGGCTGGGTGCCGGGCAGCGACGGCATCCGCGTCAAGAACGGCCAGCGCCTGGCGTTCTCCAATTCCACGACGGCAGGCGCCCAGGCGCGCGAGCAGTCGCAGCAGCTACTGATGCAGGACTGGCGGCAGATCGGCGTGGAAATGACCATCGAGAACATGCCCGCGGCGGTCATCTGGGGCAATTTCTGGCAGAAGTCGCAATACCAGTCGGTGATGGTGGCGTCCAACTTCCTCCAGGGCAGCGACCCCGACGTGACCGCGCGTTTCTCCAGCGCGTCGATTCCCGCCAAGGGCGGCAGCGGCCTGAACACCTACCAGTACCAGAACCCGGAAATGGACCAGTTGCTGCAGCAAGGCACGCGGGAATTCGACCTGGATGCGCGCAAGCGCATCTACCATCGGATCCAGGAGATCGTCAGGCGCGACCTGGTGCTGCTGCCCGTTTCCCAGACCGTCATCATCGAAGCCGTCAAGGACAAGCTCGTCGGTTACGAGAACAACATCAACAGCTCATCCAACTGCTGGAACATGCGCAGCTGGTATTGGGCAAGCTGACGGTCCGGAGCCTTTAAATGACCCAGTACCTGCTCAAGCGCGGCGGCCAGTCCCTGGTGCTGCTGCTGTTGGTGTCGCTGATCGGCTTCGGCATCCTCTACCTGTCGCCGGGCGGCCCGCTGTCCCAGCTGGCGCAATCGTCGAACATGACGCAAGAGGATATCGACCGCCTGACCCGCAGCATGGGGCTGGACCGCCCCTTTCTCATCCAGTACGGGGACTGGCTGCTGCGCATGGTGCGCGGCGACTGGGGCGCGTCGTACCGCGACGGCATCGGCGTGCTGGCCACCATCGGCTCGCATATCGGGGCGACCTTGTCGCTGATGGCGGTATCCACCGTCATCGCCGCCCTGTTGGGCGGCATGATCGGCATCTGGGGCGCGATCCGCCGGCATTCATTGATGGATGCGCTGTCGTCGGTGGGCGCGATGATCGCGCTGTCCATCCCGACATTCTGGTTTGGCCTCATGGCGATCTACCTGTTCTCGATCAAGCTGGGCTGGCTGCCGGCGGGCAACCAGCAGACGTTCGGCGACGGTTCGTTCCTGGACCTGGCGCACCACATGGTCGCGCCGGTCATGGTGCTGGCGCTGGTGGAAACCGCGGTGTGGGCGCGCTTCATGCGGTCGTCCATGATCGAGACGCTGGAGCAGGATTACATCCGCACCGCGCGCGCCAAGGGCGCGGGCGGCCGCGCCATCATCCTGTCGCACGCGTTGCGCAATGCGCTGCTGCCCATGATCACCCTTGTCGGCCTGCAATTCCCGACCTTGCTGGGCGGCGCGCTGATCACCGAAACGGTCTTCAGCTGGCCCGGCATGGGCCGGCTGTTCTTCGATTCGCTGGAATACCGCGACTACCCCGTGGTCATGGGAATCCTGATGCTGTCCGCCATCATGGTGATGCTGGGCTCCCTGCTGGCCGATGTGCTGTACGCCATCGCCGATCCTCGTATCCGGATGGACTGAGCATGATGAAAGCCCCTGGAATTCCCGAAACGGCCGCGGCGGGCATGCCGTACTGTCCGCCTGGCGCGCTGCGTGCCGCCTGGCGCCGCCTGGCCCGCCACAAGCTGGCGGCGGCCGGCGCCGCCACCCTTGTCCTGATGGTGCTGCTGTGCTTTGCCGGGCCGCTGGTCCTGCGGCTGGACGCCAGCTATATCGACGTGCTGAACCGCTTTGCCCCCCCGCTCACCAGCGGCCACCTGTTGGGCACGGACGAGCTGGGGCGCGACGTGCTGGCCCGCCTGATGGCCGGCGGGCGGATCTCGCTTGTGATCGGATTCGCGGCCATGCTGATTTCGGTGGTGTTCGGCACCATTGTGGGCATGGTGGCCGGCTATCGGCGCGGCGTCGTGGGCGCCGTGCTGATGCGCTTCGTCGACGCCATGCTGGCGTTCCCGACGATCTTCCTGATCCTGGCCCTGGCCATGCTGGTCAAGCCGGGCATCGTCTCAACGACCATCCTGATCTCGGCCACCTGCTGGATGGAAGTCGCGCGCCTGGTCGAAGGCCAGTACCGGTCGCTGCGCAACACGGAGTACGTCGCCGCGGCCCGGACCGCGGGCGCTTCGGGCCTGCGCATCATGGTCGTCGAGCTGCTGCCCAATGCCATGGGCCCGATCATCATCGTCGCCACGCTGAACGTGGCGCGCGCCATCCTGCTTGAATCCTATGTCAGCTATCTGGGCTACGGCATCCAGCCGCCGGTGGCGAGCCTGGGAAACATGCTGAACAACGCGCAGATCTACCTGACATCCGCGCCCTGGCTGGCGATCGTGCCCGGCGTGGCGATCGCATTGGCCGTGACCAGCGTGAATTTCATCGGCGAAGGGCTGCGCAATATACTCGAGCCGCGCAGCCGTTGACGATTCCCGCGGGCGCCCCTGCCGGTCCCCCCTGATCCGAGCCGAGCCTAACCCCCAAGCCCTGGAGAATGGGATGCACCGACGCCTGCCCTCGCTGAACGCGCTACGCTGCTTCGAAGTCGTGGCGGCCCATACCAGCGTCAAGAAGGCCGCCCAGATCCTGAACGTCAGCGAAAGCGCGGTCAGCCGCCAGGTGCGCATCCTGGAAGAGCAGTTGGGGCAAACGCTGTTCCTGCGCACCCACAGCGGCCTGGAGATTACCGAGGCCGGGCGCAAGCTGGCCACGACGGTAAAGGAAGCGTTCGACCATATCGCCAATGCCATCGACCCCACGCATACCGACCAGGACATCGTCACGCTGCGCGTGATCCCCACCTTTGCGCTGCGCTGGCTTTTCCCCCGTCTGCGGCGCTTCCACGAGCAGTACCCGATGATCAAGGTCGTGGTCCGCACGCGCCTGAACGACATGACGGCCGACGAGACGGATTCCGACCTGGGCATCCGTTACGCGCTGGGCAATTTTTCGCACGAAGACGCCACCGAACTCTACGCCGAATGGATCGTGCCGGTGTGCGCGCCCGGCCATATCGATGCGGCGGATCCCGAGCGCGGCTTGCGCGAGTCGACCCTGCTGCATCCCTTGCCGGACCACCAGGACTGGATCACGTGGTCCGAAAAGACCGGTATCGAACTGTTCACGCGGGGCGGCCTGGATTTCGACGCGCTGGACATGGCGCTGAGCGCCGCCGAAGCCGGCCTGGGTGTGGCGATCGCGGACGTCGTACTGGCCGATCAAGCCATCCAGGACGGCAGGGTCGTCGTACCGCTGCGCCGCGCGGTGCCCACCGGCGTGTCGTATTACCTGGTGCGCCGGCCGGCGCTGCGCCATCGCACGCAGGTCAAGCTGGTAGAAGACTGGATCGTCAGCGAGCTGGTGGAATCCAAAGCCATCATCGCGTCCTACGCCTAGGCCTGGCGCCAAACAGGGCCCGACCCCGCATTCCTTTCCCCGGCCGGGTTCCGGCAGACCTATACTTTCCTGACCATCGGGTGCGCTGCGACGCGCCATCGGACCCGATGTCCTCCGCGCCGCGCGTCGGATGTTCCATCACGCAAGCCGCCCCTGGCGCGCTGCGTCGGGAGAACGCCATGACCCGTAAATACATCGACTGCCGCGAGTACCCGAGCGAGATGAACTGCTCGGTGGCGCTGGCGGCGGATTCCGACGATGAACTGCTGGAAGCCGCCGTGCAGCACGCCACCACGGTGCACAAGCATGCGGACTCGCCGGAACTGCGCACGCAGCTCAAAGGCATGTTCCGTGACGGCACGCCGCCGGCGCAAGCGCCGCAGCGGGCGTGACAGCGCAGGCATGACGACACAGGCGTGCGCCCGCCCTTCGCGCCACTGCGGCTACCAGGCCAGCGTCTGCGCGAACGACGCCACGCCCGTGTCGGCGCCGCCGGCCGGCAACGGCGCGCGCAGGATGGCGCGCCGATCACCGCGGTCCACCACCCAGAACACCATTCGGACGGGCGGCGCGGGGGCCGGACCGTCCAGATTGACCGTGCGGCCGTCATCGGGTTTCGCCTCGACCCGGAACAGCCACTTGCGGCCGCGCAGCTCGCCGCGCATGCCTGCCTGCGCATGCGGCGAAAACGCCGACGTGTCCACGTCCAGGATACGCAGCCCGAGCTTGTCTTCGATGAATGAACGCATGGAGGCCTCCAGCGTCTCGTCGGGCACTGCCGCATTCTGGTCCACCGCCAGGCCCAATTGCTCGCCGGTCTTCAGATTGCGGTAATAGAAGCGGTTCGGATCGATGGGTTCCAGGCGGAAATCGCCCTGCCGCAGCGGCAGCACCATGCCGGTATCGGCATTGCGCAGCACCGCGCCGTCCGCCGGCATCGACCACGCCGGCCCCAGGCTGCCCACCCAATCGATGAATAGCCGGCTCAACGCCACGGCATCCTGCGTGCGGCCCTGGCGGTACGCGACGTCGGCGGCGGTGTCGAGCGCCGTCTGATACAACGATTCGTCGTGATACGCCTTGCCGGCATGCGCCCAGGCGGCCAGCGCCACATCCAGGTCGCGGCGCGCCGTCGCCATGTCATCGCGCCCATAGGCCGCGCGGCCCGTCACGGTATTGAGGCGGGCGATCTCCAGCGGAAACGCCGCATCCGGCAGCGCGTCCTGCGCCAGCTTCGCCGCTTGCGGCCAGTCGCGCGCCATCGACCAATAGGATTCGATCTCGCGGCTTTGCTCGGCCATGGTCTTGCCGCGGAACAGGCGTACGTCGCGATCCCACGTCATGGCGTCGAAGAGCTCGCCCAAGCGCGCGACGGCATCCGCCTGCTTATCCTTGGCGAACGACGCCCGCACCTCCACTTGCCAGTCGCCGCGCACCGCGATCCACTGCGCTTCGACGCCCACCCCGCGCGGGTACTCGGCTTGCTGCGCACGCTTGGCGACGACGGCATCCTTGAAAGGCAGGTCCGGTAACGCGGGCGCGACATCCGGCGCGGGCGTCTGATCGCCCTCCGGCGCCTCCATCCGCTTCGCCAGGGCCTCGCGCCGCGCCTGCCCGTCTTTCGC
The DNA here is from genome assembly GCF_012928505.1 of Achromobacter sp. Bel. GTDB lineage: Bacteria > Pseudomonadota > Gammaproteobacteria > Burkholderiales > Burkholderiaceae_B > Achromobacter. The sequence goes on from NZ_JABBJN010000091.1 coordinate 6,300, forward strand.
GCGCAGGTCTTCGCGATAGGCGATCCACACGCGAGCGGTCACCGCGCGGCCGTCGTCCAGCGTCTGCACGTAATCCAGCTGCGCGCGGTCCGCCCGCTGATCCGCCGGTTTGAAACTGACCAACGCCCAACGGCCGGTGGTCAGGGGAAACGTCATGCCGGCCAGCGCATAGTTCAGCCGCGGCGTGGCCGCGTCGCGCACCCACTGCCCGGGATAGGCGTTGCCTTGCGCATAGACTTTTTCCTGCAAACGCGCCACGTCGGCGGCTTCGCCGGCGGCCGCGCCCTCGCGGATCGCCATCACCCGCAGCTGCGAAATCGCGTCCTCGCCGACGTCGCGCTGGTCGAAGATCGCGATCTGCGCTTCGGCGGCGCGGCGCGCATCGGCATAGCGCTGCTGCCGGTGCAGCAGGCCGACCACCGTCGCGATGGCATCGAATTCTTCATAGCTGTTTTCGCTCGCCCGTGCCGCCTCCAGCGCCTTGGCGGCGGCAGCGTCCGCGGCGGGCCAGTCCTTTTCCGCCATCAGGCGATGCGCTTCCTGCATGTGATGCAAGAAGGGCGAGGGAGAATCCGGGGGGAGTTGAACCGTGGCGGGTGCGACGGCGGCTGGACTGGTTGCGGCGCCCATCGCGGGCCATGAGACGGCCATCGCGGACAACAGCGAAACGGCCAGCAAGGTGCGGGTCATTGGCTTCATGGCGCCAGTATACGGGTCCGGATCGCCGCCCTGCAGGTCACTCCAGCGGGATGTCTTCCGGCCGTACCGCCCGCCCCAGCAACCACCCCTGGCCGACGGTCGCCGGCTGGCGGGCCGACAGGTACCGCGCTTGCGCTTCGGTTTCGATGCCTTCGACGATCAGCCCCACGCCGAGCGCGCGCGAGATGTCGATGACATGGTCGATGATGAGCGTGCCGGCCGGTTCCGCGCCGATGGCCTGCGTGAAACGGCGGTCCAGCTTGATGGCATCGGCCTGCATTTCAGCCAGGTAGTTCAGGTTGGAATTGCCGGTGCCGAAGTCATCGATCAGTATCCGGAACCCCTGACGCTGCAAGGTCCGGATGATGCCCCGCACGTGGCCATCCGACAGCGGCGAGCCTTCGGTGATCTCCAGCGCCACGCGCGGCGGCGCGATGCCTTGTTCGTTCACCGTGCGCAACAGGAAGTCGGGATAGGCGTCGTCCTGCAGGTCTTCTGCCGACACGTTGATGCTGACGTAGAAGCCGGTGGCGTCCCGCAGACGGCCGGCAAGGTCGTGCAACGCCTGCTGCGTCACCACGCGGGACAACTCGCGGCCCAGGCCCATCTCTTCGGCCAGCGGCACGAACAGCGCCGGTGGCACCGCCGACCCGTCGCGCGCGCGCCAACGCGCCAACGCCTCGACGCCGACCAAGCGGCGCGTCGACAGCTCGCGCAGCGGCTGATAGCGGACCTGCACGCCGCCTCGGCGGATCGCTTTGCGCAACGCGGCGCGCTCGCTCCTGGATTGCTGGCGCCACAACACGCACAGCCCCGCCAGCAAGCCCCCCGCGAGCGCGCCCGTGCACGCCAGGATCAGCGCGGGCAGCGTGAACCAGGCGTGCGAACTGACGCGCGACACCGCGCAGGCGTCGAACGTCGCCGGCAGGGCGCATTCCGCAATCAGGCGCTCGGCCCGCAAGCTGTGTTCGGAAGGGCTGTCGCCACGATAGAGCGCCAGGCCGTCAGTCCGGCCGAATCGGCGGAAAACGTGCGCGCCGTCGCGGGTCATCACCAGGGAATCGATCCCCGAACCGGGTTCCGGAAACCCGTCGAAGGCGCCCGGCGCCGTGAATACGACCACGTCGTTGCGCGCCGCCATGTCGCCGATGATCCGCCGATCGATGATATTGGCGGCCCCGACCCACAACGAGACGCCGTTGCGTGTCGTGAATGCGACGGGCGGCAAAGGGTGGGGAGCGGCCAGCACGCCCCAGGCGGCGGAACACACCAGCTTGCCGTCGCGCAGGCGGCCGATGTCACGCAGGAACGTGGCGTTGAACAGCAGCACCCGCAGTGTAGCGACGTCGGAGTCCGAGCACAGATCGGTGCTGTGCGTGGCCGCCTGGATCAGGCGCAGGCCTTCCTGGGCCACGCGCACGGCGTGCGCCAGTAGACGCGTATTGTGCCGGGCCAGCCTGTCGTCAACCTGGTTGACTTCAATCAGGCGTCCGGCTGCCAGTCCCGCCAGGAAACCCAGCGTCGACATCGACAGGACTACAGCCGCAATTCGGAAACGTGACATCAAGGAAGGACGCTGGCACCGCGCGGATCAAGAGGAAGAACAGCGCGTAAGGCAATGTAACCGCAACCCGGCGTTCCCCCAAAAGAAAAAACGCCCATCCTCGGGATCGGGCGTCTTTTTTTGGTGAATACCGCCCGAGCCTACCCCTGCGCCAGGGCGGGTTGGCCGCTGCGGGCCTTGCGCACCACGTTGAACAGGTTCTTGGGGTCTTGCAATTGCGGCGCCACTTCAATGCGGGTGCCGATGCCAAGCCGGGCCGCGCTGTCGCGCAACCAACGCAGGGCCGAGAAATCTTCCAGCGCGAACCCGACCGAATCGAAAATGGTCACGGCGGCAGCGCTTTGGCGGCCGCCGCGCTGACCGGTCAGGACACGCCACAGTTCCGTCACCGCAAAATCGGCCGGCATCTGCTGCAGATCGCCCTCGATCCGCGTCTGCGGTTCGTATTCGACGAAGACCGGCCCCATGCGCAAGACGTCGGCATGCAGTTCCGTCTTGCCCGGGCAGTCGCCGCCCAGAGCATTGATGTGCATGCCCGGTTCGACCATGTCGGCGGTCAGGATGGTGGCGTAGGCCTTGTCGGCCGTCACCGTGGTGACGATGTCCACGCCCTTGACGGCCTGGGCGGTGCCGTCGAAACGCACGATGCGCAGGGAAGGCGCGACGGCGGCCAGGTTGCCTTCCAGCTTGCGCGTGGCCGCCGGGTCCACGTCATAGACGTGCAGCGTGTCGATACCAAGAATGTAATGGAAGGCCAGCGCCTGGAATTCAGCTTGCGCGCCATTGCCGATCAGGGCCATCGAGCGGGAATCCGGCCGGGCCAGGGCGCGGGCGGCCAAGGCGGAGGTCACGGCGGTGCGCAGGGCGGTGGTCAGGGTCAGCTCGCTGATCAGCAGCGGTTCGCCCGTGCTGACTTGCGCCAGGGCGCCGAAGGCCATCACGGTGGACAGCCCGGCCAACGGGTTGTCGGGGTGGCCGTTCACGAATTTGAAGCTGTAGAGCTCGTTGTCGGCGGTAGGCATCAGTTCGATGACGCCGGTGGCGGAATGGCTGGCCACGCGTGCGCACTTGTCGAATTCCTGCCATCGCAGGAAGTCGGCCAGCACGTAGTCCAGCAGGTCGGTAAAGACCTTGCGCGGGCCCTGCAAGGCCACGATATTGGCTACGTCCGAAGTCGTCAGCAGTGTCGTCAAGATTTTCTCCCCGAGTTATGGAACAGAAATTCTGGCGGACGGCCAAGCCAATTCATAGTGACAACATTCAATACGAAACGCTAAGATTCTGGCATTAAGACAGCCATAATTAGCACTTTTCACAATGGATACGCTAGACCAGAATCTGCTGGGCCTGTTGCGCGCCAATGCCCGTTTGTCCGTCGCCACGCTGGCGAAGAAGCTGGATGTCTCGCGCGGCACCATCGACAACCGCATCCGCAAGCTGGAAGAGCGGGGCATCATCGTCGGCTACACCGTGCGGCTGCGCCCCGAGGTCGAAACCAAAGACATCGTGGCCTGGATGAGCATCGCCGTCGAAGGGCACGAAACCCGCAAGATCGTGAACCTGTTGATGGGCGAACCCAGCGTGGCCGGCCTGCACGACACCAACGGCCGCTGGGACCTGCTGGCCGAATTGCGCGTGCCCACCATCGAACAGCTGTCCGAAGTGCTGGACCGCCTGCGCACGCTCAAGGGCATATCGGCCACCGAGACCAGCATCCACTTGAAGACGTTCAAAGCGTTCTGAGGCGCCTCCCGGCGTCAGGGATATCGGGTAAACCCTATATATAAGTTTGCATGCCGTCCATCAGCTGACGTTATGCCCGGGGCGCGCACGCCGCGCCCCCATTTCGTAAATCGTCAATCCAATCAGCGCCTTAGCGGCAACCGCCGTGCGCACTGCCCGGTGCCGCGCCGGCGTCCGCTGCGCTATCGGATTCCGGCGCGCGCATGCATGCTTGCACGCTGAAATTTCCTGGAGATTGACACCATGAGCCACGCCACCCCCGCCCGCAAAATGGGCTTGGCGGTCGCCCAGATGGGCGCCGTGAACCTGGCCGATAGCCGCGCCGCCGTCGTCCGCCGACTGGTCGAAATGATGCGCGAGGCGGCCGCCCGCCAAGCGGAATTCGTCGTATTCCCGGAGCTGGCGCTGACGACGTTCTTCCCGCGCTATTGGATGGAAGACGCCGAGGCCGTGGACCGCTTCTTCGAAAAGACGATGCCCAACGCCGACGTGCAGCCGCTGTTCGACACGGCGCGCGAACTCGGCATCGGCTTCTACCTGGGCTATGCGGAACTGACGCCCGAAGGCCGCCAGTTCAATACCGCCATCCTCGTGGACCGCGGCGGCAAGATCATCGGCAAGTACCGCAAGATCCACCTGCCAGGCCATTCGGACCACAAGGTCGACGCGCCCTTCCAGCACCTGGAGAAGAAGTTCTTCGAAGTGGGCGACCTGGGCTTCGGCGTCTGGGACACCAACGACGTCAAGATCGGCATGTGCCTGTGCAATGACCGGCGCTGGCCCGAAACGTACCGTGTGATGTCGTTGCAAAGCGCGGAACTGATCGTGCTGGGCTACAACACGCCGTCGCTGAACATCCACTGGAACGAGCCGGCGCACCTGCGCACCACCACGCACGAGATCGTCCTGCAGGCCAGCGCCTACCAGAACGCGGTATGGGTCGGCGCCGCCGCCAAATGCGGCCACGAAGACGGCCACCACATGATCGGCAGTTCGATGATCGTGGCGCCTTCCGGCGAGATCGTGGCACGTTCAAGTGGCGAAGACGACGAAGTGATCACGGCGAAGATCGACCTGGGAATGGGCCAGTTGTTCCGCGACCACGTCTTCAATTTCGCCAAGCACCGCAGCCCGCAGCACTACAAGCTGATCACCGAGCGCACGGGCGCAGGCGACCCGCTGCCGGTCGCGCCGATCGAATAGGCGCGGTGCTAGACTGCCTGCGGCCCTACGATTGATTGAACCCTTTCAGGCAGTGATCCCATGCGCTTCATCGACACGGAACAGACCCGGGACGCCCTGTCCTTCGACGCCGTCATCCCCGCCCTGCGCGACGCCTTCCGCGAGGGCGCCACGGTGCCGGGGCGGCACGTCCACGCCATCCAGTGCGGTACCGCCCACGGTACGTCGCTGATCATGCCGGCCTGGAGCGACCGCGGCTATTTCGGCGTGAAGATCATCAATATCTTCCCCGAGAACACCCACCTGGGCCTGCCGGGCCTGCCGGGCCTGCATGCTACCTACAACCTGTACAGCGCCAAGACCGGCGTGCCGATCGCGCAGGTGGACGGCGACATCGTCACCGTCTACCGCACGGCCGGCGCCGCGGCGCTGGGCGCGGACTACCTGGCCCGCCAGGACGCCAGCACGCTCTTGATCGTGGGCTCGGGCCGCATCGCCGGCCTGGTCGCGCAGGCCATGCGCACCGTGCGCCCGATCCAGCGCGTGCTAGTGTGGAACGTGCGGGCGGCAGGCGCCGAATCGCTGGCGGAGACCCTGCGCGAACAAGGCTTCGACGCCGAGGCCACGACCGACCTGGAAGCGGCCGCGCGCCAGGCGGACATCATCAGCTGCGCCACCTTGTCCACCGTGCCGCTGATCCAGGGCGCCTGGCTGCGTCCCGGCACCCACCTGGACCTGATCGGCAGTTTCAAACCTGAAATGCGCGAGACGGATGCCGCCTGCTTCGACGGCACGACGGTCTATGTGGACACGGACGAAGCGCCCACCAAGTCCGGCGACCTGCTCGCCGCGTTCGAGGCTGGCGTGCTGACGCGCGAGGCCATCCAGGGCGACCTGCACCAGCTGACGACGGGCCAACGCCCGGGCCGGCGCAACGCGCAGGAGATCACCGTGTTCAAGGCAGTCGGCAGCGCGCTGGAAGACCTGACGCTGGCCACGCTGGTGTATGAATCAGTGAACGGCTGACGCCCGGAGATTACGCATGCGATGGGCTCCCGGGTTGCGTCAACCGCCGGCCAATCCCGCCGGCAGATGTTCGCGCATGATCTCGATGAACCGGCGCAGCCGCGCCGGCTGGAAACGCGACGGCGCATAGACCAGAGATACCGGCAGCGGATCCGCCTGCCACTGCGGCGCCAGATGCACCAGCCGGCCCGCGGCCAGGTCTTCCTGCATGGCCCACTCCGACCCCAGCGCCACGCCCAGCCCCAGCACCGCGGCCTTGCGCAGCGCGTGCAGGCCGTCGGTGGACAGGCGGGGCTGGATGCCGAAACGCTCGGACTCGCCCGATCCGCAATGCGTCAGGCTGACTTCGGTGCGGTAGAAGGTGCGCAGCGCCAGCCAGGGCAGGCGCGCCAGTTCGGCGGGCTGCTGCGGCACCGGCGCGCCTTGCAGCAAGTCAGGCGAGGCGATCACGATGCGCGGGACGTGGCCCAGCTTCACGGCGATTACCGACGGATCCGTCACCGCGCCCACGCGGATCGCGCAATCGACGTTCTCGGCGATCAGGTCGGGCATGCGGTCATGCAGCAGCCATTCCACCCGCATGTTCGGATACTGCTGCAGGTACTTTGCCAGCGGCTCGACGAACTGGTCCTGCCCGAACGCATGCGGCGCCACCACGCGCAACGTGCCGATGGGCTCGTCGCCCGCGCCGCGCACCTCGCTTTCGAACGATTGCCAGGTGGCGATCAGTTCCTTTGCGCGTTCATAGCAGCGCTGGCCGTCTTCCGTGAGGCGTATCGCGTGGGTGGACCGTTGCAGCAGCCGCACCCCCATCGTGCGTTCCAGCAATTGCAAGCGCCGGCTGACGGTGGGCTGCGTGCCGCCCATCTGCGCGGCGGCGGCCGACAAGCTGCCGGCCTCGACGATGCGTACGAACGTTTCGATCAAAAGGAGGCGGTCCGTGCCGGCCGCGGCGTTCAGGGCGGGGGTGCTCATACGTCTATCGTATAACGGATGTACCTCGGGATCGGCTACCAAAACCACGGTGCGGCGCCCAGAATCTGCCCCGTACCTGATCCACCGGATAGCCATCATGTCATCTCGAACTTCCTCCACCCCCCTGTCGCGCGGCCTGGTCCTGCTGCTTGCCGTCGGCGCAGGCCTGTCGGTTGCGTCCCTGTATTACAGCCAGCCCATGCTGGGCGTGCTGGGCGCCGACATCCACGCCAGCGCCGAAACGCTGGGCTGGATCCCCACCCTGACGCAACTGGGCTATGCCTTCGGCATCCTGATGCTGGCGCCTTTGGGCGACCGCCACGACAGAAAACGCATCATCCTGATCAAGGCCGCCGTGCTGAGCCTGGCCCTGCTGTCGGCCGCCGCGTCACCCTCCATCGGCGTGCTGCTGGCGGCCAGCTTCGTGGTGGGCCTGTCGGCCACGCTGGCGCAAGACATCGTGCCGGCAGCCGCCCATCTGGCGCCTGCTGAAGCCCGCGGCAAGATCGTCGGCACGGTCATGACCGGCCTGCTGCTGGGCATCCTGCTGTCTCGCGTGGTCAGCGGTTTCGTGGCCGAACAGTTCGGCTGGCGCGCGATGTTCGTGGCGGCCGCCGTGACCATCGTGGCGCTGGGTATGGCACTCTCGCGGGGCCTGCCGCGTTTCGTGCCGTCGACCCAACTGGCTTACCGCGCCCTGCTGGGATCGCTGGCGACCTTATGGCGCCAGCATCCCGGGCTGCGCCGCGCCGCCTTGGCGCAAGGCCTGCTGTCCCTGGGCTTCAGCGCATTCTGGTCGACCCTGGCCGTGATGCTGCACGGCGCGCCCTTC
>NZ_JABBJN010000092.1 GCF_012928505.1 Achromobacter sp. Bel
CGGTGCGCCAGCAGCCAGGCGCCCGTGGCGGTGGGGGCCATGCCCAGCGCCACACGCAGGTCCAGGGCGCGCAAGGTGGCGCGGACCCGTTGGCCAAGCGCGCGCGGCCCGCGAAAGAACATCAGGCTGGCACCCACGTTCAGCAGCACGGTGTCGTCGCCGGCCAGGGCGACTTCGGGCGTGTATTGCAGCAGGGCCAGCGCCGCGCCCAGCAGGGCGTCGGCTTCGGTCTGGGGCTGGCGTGGCAACAGTTCGACGTCGGGGGCGATGGCCGCCGCGCCGGCGCGGCGCATGCCCGGCTTGACGCCGGCCTGGCGGGCGGCGGGGGTGAGGGCGGCGACGCGTTCCTGGTCCAGGACGGCGAACGCCTGCCCCTCAAGCGGCCAGTGCGGGCGTAGTGCGTCCAGCGGTAGGCAGCGCAGGAAGACGGCGATCCAAAGGCGCATGGCGGGGGGAAGAAGGCGTAAGGACGCCGGGTTCCAGGGCGACGTACAGCGGCGTGTCGCAGACTGGGCCCCGGCGTTTCAGGATATGGACGGACAAGCCGCCCGGGGCGGGCGCAAGCGCCAGCCGCAACGGCGCGGGCGTGGCGTGCTGCGCTGCGCTGGCCGGGCGCACGGCGATGAACAGCAAATCGCTGGCCTGGGCCGCCAGATGCAGGCGGCGCAGGGATTCGGGACGCACGTGGGGTAGCCAGCAGATCAGGGCGCCGCAGCTGCCGTTCTTCAGGATCTGTTCGGTGGCCCACAGGGTGTCGACGGGTTTTTGCGGCGCGACCCACAGCAACTGCCGGGGATCCAGCCGCCAGCTCATCCAGCTGGCGATGTGGGGGGCGTGCGGCGGCTGCACCAGGGCGATGCGCCGGCGTGTTTCCAGTTGGGCCAGCGCCGGGCGCAACAGGCGGATTTCACCGATGCCGGGATGCGGGGTCAGCAGTTCGATCAACGAACCCAACGGCCAGCCGCCGTCCGGCAACTGCGCGGAAAGCGCGGCGTGCCCGGTGGGCAGGTTGCGGGCGGCGCCTTTGGCCATCTGGGTGGCGCGCCACAACGCGGGGTGGATACGTTCAGGGGACTGCATGGCGGCTAAGGCCCAGGTCGGCAAAGGGAAAGGTTTTCACTGTATGAATATACAGTATTGTACCGTCTTCCAGTCCCACCCTCTCGCAAGGCGGCAAGGCCGCAAGCCTCAGCCTCGGGTGGCGCCTTCGGGGGCCGTCGCCGTTGACGGGGGCGCGGCGCCTCGCTCCAGCCCATAGAAGCGCATGTCCGGATACTTGACCCAGCGGGACCGCTTCACCACGCGATGGCCGATCCACAGCGCCATGAACAGCGGGATGGCCAGATAGGTCGACACCACGCCGATCCAGTCAATGCGTTCTTCCAGGAAGGCCTGGTAGTTCTGGCCCAGTGTCACGATCAGGCACAGCACGAAGGCCAGCAGCGGGCCGAACGGGAACAGGCCGGCCTTGTAGGGCAGGTCGGCCGTGTCGTAGCCGTGCTTCACGTAGCCCTGGCGGAACCGGTAGTGGCTGGCCGCGATGCTGAGCCACACGATGAATTCCGTCATGCCCGCAAAATTCAGCAGCCAGATGTAGACCGCCTTCGGGCTGTACACGACGCTGAACAGGCACAGGCAGGCAAGCGCCGTGGTCGCCAGCAGCGCGTACAGCGGCACGCCGTTGGCGGTCAGCCGCTTGAAGACGGCCGGCGCCTGGCCTTCGGCCGCCATATTGAACAGCATCCGCGTGGCGGCGTACATGCCCGAATTTCCGGCCGACAGCACGGACGTCAGGATGACGGCGTTCATCACCGTGGCGGCCGACAGCAGCCCTGCATGCTGGAACACCAGCGTGAACGGGCTGACAGCGATGTCCTCGACTTCGTTGCGCAGCAGTTGCGGGTCGGTGTAGGGAACCAGCAGGCCGATGATCAGGATGGCCAGCACATAGAACAGCAGGATGCGCCAGAACACGTTGTTGATGGCGCGCGGCACGTTGCGGCGCGGATTTTCGGATTCGCCCGCGGCTACGCCCACCAGTTCGGTCCCCTGGAAGGAATAGGCCACCACCATCGCCACGCCGACCCAGGTGGCCGCATTGCCCACGAACGGCGCGTCGCCGACCTTCCAGTTGACCAGGCCCACCGGGTCGCCGCTATGGATGATGCCTACCAGCATGCCCAGCCCCACCGCGATGAAGCACAGGACGGCCGCGACCTTGATGATGGCGAACCAGTATTCGGCTTCGCCGAAGCTGCGCGCCGAAAATGCGTTCAGGCCGAAGGTCAGCGCCAGGAAGGTGACGCTCCATATCCAGCCTGGCGTGTCAGGCAGCCAGTACGCCATGACCAGTTGGGCGGCCACCACGTCCACGGCAACCACCGTGGCCCAACTGATCCAGAAGTTCCAGCCCAGCGCAAAACCGAAACCGGGGTCCACATAGCGCGACGCATAGGTGCAGAACGAGCCCGACACCGGCATGAAGGTGGCCAGTTCGCCCAGGCTGGTCATGATGAAATACACCATCAGGCCGATCACCAGGTAGACCAGCAGGGCGCCGCCCGGGCCGGCTTGGGCGATGGCGGCGCCGGAGGCGACGAACAGGCCGGTGCCGATGGCCCCGCCCAGCGCTATCATCGTGAGGTGGCGTGCCTTGAGCACGCGGTGCAGCTGATTCTGGCTCGCAGGCGTGGCGCCCGAGTCGGTTGTCGGTGTTTGCATTACAGGGGTGAAAGAGGGCCGTTGCGGCCGCAGTCCGGCTTGAAACCTAAGGGGCGTCCGCTTTAAGCCGCGCATTTTACAATGCTGTCATCAGGGCGTAGCCCCAAGGTCTTATGCCAGCACGGAGCAGTCTCATGGCGTCTTCCAGTTCTCTAGAATTCCTTCCCGAACCCGGCGTCGATGTGCGCCAGTTGTTCATCCTGCTGCACGGCGTGGGCGGTTCGCCCGAAAACCTGCGGCCGATGGCCGAAGCGGTCCGCGCGGCATTTCCGAGCGCGGCGGTCCTGGTGCCCGAAGGGTTCGAGCCCTTTGACGGCGGCGCGACGGGCCGGCAGTGGTTTTCGGTGCGTGGCGTGACTGAAGACAACCGCCCCGAGCGCGTGGCCCGGGCCATGCCGCCCCTGGAAGCCTACGTGCGCCAGGCGCAGGCCCGCTTCAGCCTGCTGCAATCCGACACGGCGCTGGCCGGGTTTTCGCAAGGCGCCATCATGGCGCTGGAACTGGTGCAGGCCCACGACGGCATGGCGGGGCGCGTGATCGCGTTCTCCGGCCGCTACGCGCAACTGCCCAAGACCGCGCCCCAATACACCACCCTCCATTTGCTGCACGGCGCCGACGACCCGGTCATGAGCGCGGCCCACATCCAGGCCGCGCAGGCCCGGCTGGAAGAACTGCATGGTGATTCCACCATCGACATCGCCAGCCATGTTGGCCACGAATTGCATCCCGCGCTGATCCAGCGCGCCATCGTGCGTTTGCAGACCTGCGTGCCGTTGCGCAGCTGGGAGGCGGCCCTGGGCCTGAACCAGACGCCGCCGGACGGCGCCACGGTGCATTGATGGCGGGCCAGGCCCCGTTGCCACGCGCCGCCGACGCGGTGGGCGGCGCGCAAAGCATCTTCCGCGTATTGCGCATCCTGAAATACGTGGGCGCGGCGCCCGCGCGCGGCGTGGGGCTGACCGACGTGGTACGCGACATCGGCCTGACGCCGCCCACCGCGCACCGCATGCTGTCGGCGTTGCTGCAAGAGGGCTTCCTGTCGCTGAACCCCAAACTGAAGACCTATAGCCTGGGGCGCGAGTCCTACATCCTGGGGCTTGCCGCCGAAGGCAGGCACGGCATCAAAGCCATCGCCGAATCGGCGGTGCTGCGGTTGGCGCAGTCCACGGGCGACACCAGCTTCCTGTCGGTGCGGTCCGGGCATGAGGCGGTTTGCGTGGACCGCAAGACGGGCGACTTCCCCATCAAGATCCTGACCCTGGAGGTCGGCCACCGCCGTCCGTTGGGCGTCGGCGCGGGCAGCCTGGCGCTGCTGGCCTTTTTGCCGAACGACGATATCGAGCGGGTACTGGCGCGCTACGATGCGACGGCCGCGCCCGACCTGCCGTCCACCGAGATGCTGCGCGAGGACATCGCGGCGGCGCGCAAGAACGGCTACGCGCTTAATCCCGGCCGCATCATCCCCGACATGCTGGGGGTGGGGGTGCCGGTACTCGACCGCGAACAGCGCGTGGTGGCGGCGCTGAGTGTGGCGGCGATCCGGTCGCGCCTGTCCGGCGCCCGCTTGCAGGACGTGGTGGCCGCCTTGCAGCGCGCGGCGGCCGAACTGTCGGCGGACCTGGCGCCGCGGGTCTGACACCCGCAGGCGCCGCGGCGGCCGCTACCGCCCGGCGCAAGCCTTGCCGCCATCGACAGGCAGGCAGACGCCCGTGATGTACTTGGCTTCCTCGCTGGCCAGAAACAGCGCGGCGTGCGCCACGTCCCACGCGTCGCCCATCCGTCCCATCGGGCTGGCGGCGTTGCGCCGGCGGCGCATTTCCTCCACGTCTTCAAATTGCCCGGCAATCTGCGTGTAGATCAGCGGCGTATCGATCACGCCGGGAAGCACGGCATTGACGCGGATGTTGTCGGGCGCATAGCGTACCGCCAGCGAGCGGGTCAGATGGTTCAGCCCCGCCTTGGCCGCATAGTAGGACGTGTAGGGATAGGTGTTGACCTGGATCGACGCCAACGAGGAGATGTTGACGATGCTGCCGCCGCCTTGGGCCAGCATCGCCGGCAGCACGTGTTTGCAGGTCAGGAACACGCCGGTCAGATTGGTGTCCAGGACGCGATGCCAGCTTGCTTCGCTGGCCTCGATGGGGTCTCCCATTTCCGTGATGCCGACGTTGTTGTGCAGCACGTCGATGCGTCCGGCGGTGGCCAGCACCGCCGCGACGGCCGCCTCGATCTGCGCGGAATCCGTCACGTCGGCCGTCAGCGCGATGCACCGGCCGCCCTCGCGCTCGATGACGCGGCGGGTTTCCTCGGCGGCCTCGGGCCGCACGTCCACCGCGAATACCCAGGCGCCTTCCCGCGCATACAGGGCAGCGGCCGCCTTGCCATTGCCCCAACCGGGGCCCGACGAGCCGGCGCCGAACACCAGCGCCACTTTGTCCTTCACGCGCTGGCCCATGTCATTCCGCCGAAATGTGCGCGAAGCCGGCTACCTTCTTCCACTTGGCGACGTCGTCCCGGATCATCGCGGCGAACGCGTCAGGCTTGTCGGCGACGACATAGGCGCCGACGCCGGCGTATTTGGCCTGCACGTCCGGATCGGCCAGCGCCTTGCGCGACGCGTCGTTCAGCTTGGCAAGGATGTCCTTGGGCAGGCCGGCGGGCGCCAGCAGGCCGTTCCACATTTCGGCGTCATAGTCGGGCAAGCCCACCTCCGCGAACGTGGGCACGTCCGGCAGCTGGGGCAGGCGCGTCTTGGCCGCGACGACAATCGCCCGCAAGTTGCCGGACTGGATGTGCGCCATGGAAGAAGCCGCCGTGTCCCACAGGATCGGCACCTGCCCGGCGATCACGTCGTTGAGCGCCGGGCCGGTGCCGCGGTACGGCACGTGCATCATGTCCAGCCCCGATAGCGACTTGTAGTATTCCATCGCCATGTGGGTGGCGCCGCCATTGCCCGAGGACGCATACGAATACTTGCCGGGTGCGCCCTTTATGAGCTTGAAGAACGACGCGTAATCCTTGGCCGGAAAGTTCTTGTTGACGACGATCACGCCCGGCACCCGGATGATTTGCGTGACGGGCGTGAAGTCCTTCACGGCGTCATACGGCAGGTTCTTGTAGACGGCCGGGTTCGTGCCGTTGGTGCTGGAGGTACCCAGCAGCAACGTATAGCCGTCAGGCGCGGCGGATGCCACCGCGCGGCTGCCCACCGTGCCGCCGGCCCCGCCGCGGTTTTCCACCACCACCGTCTGGCCGATCTGCTTGCCCAGCGCTTCGGCGAAGATGCGCCCGACCACGTCGGACGTGCCCCCAGGCGGGAAGGGCACGATCAGGCGGATGGGGCGGTCGGGATAGCTGCTTTGCGCGACCGCGGCGCCCGACAGCGACACGGCCAGCGTGGCGGCCGCCAGCGTTATCCAGGTTCTTCTCTTCATGATTGATTGTCTCCTCGCTTCGGTATTGTTGTGCGTAGTGCCGTTCTTGTTGTGTGGGCCGGGTTCAGGCGATGCGATCACCCGGTTTGATTTTCGCGGCCCGGCTGTCCACGCCCGGCAGCATGTGCGCCGGATCGCGCGTCACGACGACGTCCAGGATCGTGGGGCGGTCCTTGCAGGCGTAGGCGCTGGCGAGGGCGGCACGGATGTCGGCGGGGTCTTCGACGCGGATGCCGTTGCAGCCCAGCGCGCGCGCCACATTGGCGTAGTTGGTCTCGACCAGGTCGGATGACTGGTAGCTGCCGCTGCCGTACATCAGGTGTTGCAGCGCTTTGATGTACCCGGACGCCGCGTTGTTGACCACGACGAGGGTGAACGCCAGGCCCATGCGCACCGCCGTTTCCAGTTCGCCCAGCGACATGTTGCAGCCGCCGTCGCCGGTCAGGCTGACGACCTGCCGTCCCGGTGCGGCGGCTGCCGCCCCGATCGCGCCCGGAATCCCATAGCCGATGGAGGCGAAGCCGCGGTCGGGCACGAAACCCCGGCCCGCGCGTTTGGTGTCGAACAGCAAGCCGCCCCAGTGCGCGGCAAAGCCGCCGTCAGCGACCAGGATGCCGTCCTCGGGCAACGTCGCATTGATTTCGTGCATCAGGCGAGCCATGCCGATCGGGCTGTCGGCCGACGTCAGCTTGCCCTGCACGGACTCACGCCAAGCGTGCATGGCCTGGCCCACCTCGTCCACATATCCCTGGCGCTCGGCCGGCGACGGCTGGGCCGCCATGCGTTCGCCCAGTTCTTCCAGGGTCGCCCGCACGTCGCCCCACAGGCGCAGCGCGGGCGTGGTGGTGCGGTCGAATTCTTCGGCCACGATATCCAGGTGGATGACAGGCGCGCCTGCCGCCAGCAGGTCATAGCGGCGGGTGGCGACTTCGCCCAGCTTGCAGCCGACGACGAACAGGCAGTCGGCCTTGGCGATCAGATCGTTGGCAATGCGGCTGTAGCGGCCAAACAGGCCGGCGTTCAGCGGGTCGCTGCAGGCGATGGCGCCTTTGCCGCTCATGGTGTGTGCGACCGGGATGCCGAAGCGCCGCGCAAACGCTTCGACGGTCGAGGCCGCGTCGCTAATGTGCACGCCGCCACCACACAGCATCAGGGGGCGGGCGGCGCCCGCCAGCATGCTGGCGGCCTGGGCAACGTCGTCGGCCGCGGGCCGGCAGCGCAAGGCAGGCGCGCGGCAGTAGTTGGCGCTGGCGTAAAACGCGTCGGCCTCAAAGGCATGGACCTCGTGCGCGATGTCTTCGGGAACGTCCAGCACCACCGGGCCGGGACGGCCGCTGGTGGCGACCGCGAAGGCGCGGCGCACCAGTTCGGGGATGCGCTCGATCTTCTCCACGCGCAACACGTCCTTGACCACGGGGCGCAGCACCTCCAGCTGGCGCGCCTCCTGGGTCATGTTCTTCCAGGAGTGCATGCGGTGGGAATCGCCCACCAGCGCCACCAGCGCCGTGCCCGCGTTAAAGGCTTCGGCCAGTCCGGTGACCAGGTTGGTGGCGCCCGGCCCCAACGTGGCGTCGCACACGCCGGGACGTCCGCTGACTTTGGTGTAGGCGTCCGCCGCGAACACGGCGCAGCGTTCGTCGTTGATCAGGTTGTGATTGAGCTTCAAGCGCCGCACGGCGTCGTAGAACGGCAGCAGCTGAAAGCCGCCCATGCCGAACATCAAGCCGACGTCATGCGCCGCGAACATGCGCGCGATGGCTTCGCCACCGGTGATTTCCAGTTTTTCCGACATGCGGATAGTGCTCCTAGTTGACGCTATGCCCATTCAACAGGGCATCGATGAAGGTTCTCAAAGGGGTGCCGACGCGGCAGCCGAGTTCCCGGGCGCGGGCATTCGCGCAGGAAATCATGCCCTCGGCATAGCAGGAGCTGGCATCGCCGATGCGCGCGCTGTAGGCCGACACGGTCAGCGCCGCGATGCCGCGCTGCTGCAACAGCAGCAGGCGTCCGATGCCTGCGCTGTCCTTGCCGATGCCGGCGTCGTTGAACGTGACCAGGCGGGGCGCGGCTTTCACGCCGTCATGCTGCAGGCCGGCCAGGCGTTCGCCGTGCGAGGCCGTGACCGCGATCAGGCCGTCGTCGCGTCCGTCCAGCAGCGATACGGAATCGGCCCCGATCACCAGGGGCGACCCGTCGGCCGCGCGGCGGAGCACCCGGCGGGACTCTTCCTGCGGCGCGGGAGGTGCGGCGATGGCCGAGGACTGGGCAAGCCGCGCCGCGGCCTCGGCGACGGTCATCCCCGGCCGGCAGCCTAGCGCCAGCGCCAGTGGATTGGCATGGCTGATGACGCCATGGCGCGCCATGTCCGCACCGTCTCCGATACGGCAGCTGCGGTAGTCCGCCGCCGCCGCGGGCACGCCCCAGTGTTGCAGGTCTTGCAGGCCGGCGATGCCCGCTTGCTGCCAGCCCACGCCGGCGTCGTTCAGCACCACGGCCCGCACCTGGCCGCGCGCGGCGCAATAGGCGGCGTAGCGGCCCCCGTGTGAACCGGCGATCACGACACGGCCCGCATCGGGGCTGCCCAATTTGGTGATGCTGTCGAGCACGCGCACATCCGCCGTGCTGGATTGATATTCCATATTATGGATTTGTCTCTGTGCGAGAAGGCTTTGGCTGCGGCAGGTTGCGCGGCCAAGATCCCCCCCCTGTTTTTGTAATGACTGCTTATGAGGCGATTCTAGGAGCGGCCATTCCCGTGGCGCAATCTGTTATCCATATTATGGAAATTGATTTGGGCGCGGTTAGGGAAAGCGCGGACGCGGCATGCCCCGCAGGCAGGCGCTGCGCGCGAAGGCAAGTCGGGCGGGTGAGGGCGCGCAGGGCGCATGAGACGCGGAGCCGCGTCGCGATGGCGGGGCGGCTCCGGAAAGAGGAAACGGCAGGCGGGCGGCGCCGCCTGAATGGCTACTTTTCCCAGCCGCCGCCCAACGCCAGGAAGACGGCGATCTGGTCGCTGCTGAGTTCGGCCTGCGAGGCGGCCAGCGCGCTTTCGTTGGTAGCCAGCGTGCGCTCGGCGTCCAGCACCGTCAGGTAGTCGGTCTTGCCGTACTGGAACAGCTGGCGCGCCTGCGACGCGGCTTCGGCGCTTTGGTCGCGGGCGGCGCGCAACGAGGCGTCGCGGTCCAGTTGGCGGGCGTAGACGACCAGCGCGCTTTCCGTTTCGCGCAACGCGTTCAGCACGGTGGCGTCAAAGCGCGCGACGGCGGCCTTGGTGTTGGCCTCGGCTTCGGCGATGCGGGCCTGCACGGCGCCTGTGTTGGGAAGGGTCCACGAGATCAGCGGCCCCACGCTCCAGCCGAACGTGCCGCGGTCGCCGAACATGGAGGCGGGGCCGCCCGAGGCGCCCGACAGGCCCAGCGTGATCTTCGGATACAGGTCGGCGGTGGCCACGCCGATGCGCGCGGTGCTGGCGGCCAGCGTGCGTTCGGCCTGGCGGATGTCGGGACGGCGGCGCAGCAGCGCGGCGCCATCGCCCACGGGAATGGTGTCGGTCAGGCGGGGCGCGGCGGCGCATTGCAGCAGCGACGACGGGATTTCATTCGGCGTCTGGCCCGTCAGCGCCGCCAGGCGGTACAGCGCGGTGCGCTGCTGCGACTGGAAGGGCGGCAGGTTGGCCTGCAATTGTTCCAGCTGGCTGCGCGCGCGGGTGACGTCCAGCGTGGTGCCGCGTCCGGCGCGCTGCAGCCGGCTGACGGCATCCAACGATTCCTTCTGCACCTGCACCGAGTGCTGGGCCGACGCCAGCTGCATGCCTGCCGCGCACATGTTGGCGTAGGCGCGCGCGGTCTCGGCCGCGACCGTGACGCGGGTGGCGTCGTAAGCGGCCTGCGCGGCCTGCGCGTCGCCGCTGGCGGCTTCGATGGCACGGCGGATCTGGCCGAACAGGTCCAGCTGATACGACACGCTGGCGCCCGTGGAGTACGACCAGCGGCTGGGCGGGTTCACGCCCGGCTGCAATTCCTGCAAGCCGGACACGTGGCCGAAAGTGGGCGACGCGTTCACGCCGATCGTGGGTTGTTGCTGCGCCTGGGATTCCTGCACGGCGGCCTGCGCGCGTTCAAGGTTGGCGCTGGCCACCCGCAGGTCCGTATTTGCCGACAGGGCTTTTTCGACCAGGCCGTCCAGCACCGGGTCGTTGTACAGGCGCCACCAGTGGCCGGACACCGCTTCCTGCTGGAACACGCCGGCCTGCGCTTCAACGAAAGCGCCCTGGGCGGCCTGTCGCTGGACGACCGATCCGGCGGGCACCTGATAGTCAGGGCCTACGGTGGTGCATCCGGCCAGCGCAAGGGCCAGCATCAGCGGCAGGAAGTGTTTGGTGTTCATGGCAGGTACGGCTTGGCGTCGATAGAAGGTTGAAAGACAGGGTTGCGGAAATGGGGATTCAGGACGGCTGGCGCGTGTCGGCCGACGCCGCTTGCGCGGGCTTGGGGTCGACCGACACGGTGGCGGTCTGGCCGGCGACCAGGCGCACGCCGTCGGGCACGTCGTCGATCTTCACGCGCACCGGGATGCGTTGCGCCAGGCGCACCCAGTTGAACGTGGGGTTCACGTTGGGCAACAGGTTGGCGCCGGTGCTGCGGTCGCGGTCGGCGATGCCCATGGCGATGCTCTCCACGTGGCCGCGGATGCGGCGCGCGTCGCCCATCAACGTCACCGTGACGGGGTCGCCTTCATGGATGCCGGGCAGCTTGGTCTCTTCGAAATAGCCTTCTACGTAGAAGGAGCCGGCGTCCACCAGCGCCATCACGCCGCGGCCGGCCGAGGCGTAGGACCCGGCGCGCAGGTCCAGGTTGGTGACCCGCCCGTCGCTGGCGGCCAGCACGCGGCTGCGCTCCAGGTTCAGGCGGGCGGTGTTCAACTGCACTTCGGCCTGGGCCAGCGCGGCTTCGGTCTGCTGCACCTTGGTCTGGCTCTGTTCAACAGCTTCGGCCGCCACCAATTGGCCCAGCGACCGGTTGCGCTTGGCGTCGCGCAGGGCCTGGTCGTGCGCGACTTGCTGCGAACGCACCGAGGCCTGGGCCTGGTCGAACGCCAGCTGGAACCGCGCGCGGTCGATTTCAAACAGCAAGTCGCCGGCCTTTACGTCCTGGTTGTCGTGCACGGGCACGCTCGTCACCAGGCCGGAGACGTCGGGCGCCACCTGGACCACATAGGCCTTGACGCGGCCGTCCCGCGTCCAGGGTTCGACTTCATAGTGCACCCAGAGCTGCCAGCCGGCGTAAGCGGCGGCGGCGACAACGACGGCCGTCACCGCGAACTTGCCGATAGCAGCAGGGCGAAGGGCATTGGGGAGTTTCATACCTATCTCTGGAGAAAATAAGGGGATATCAGGGAGACGCCATACAGCAGCACCACGAACAGCGCCAGGTCGAACAGCGCGGGGTGCCACACCAGGCGATACAGGCCGGCCCGGGCCAGCACGCGGCGCACGGCCCAGGCAACGCCCAGGGTGACCATGCCCAGCACCAGCAGCCAGGGGAAATAGATGCCGTAGAGATTGAATTCGCCGATCATGATGCGTGGCCCTCCAGCGTGGGATGGGCGGGTTGGTAGTCGGGCGCGTCGGGGAAGAAGGCGCGGCGGATGCCCACCAGGGCCACCACGGCGCGGTCCCGGGCGGCCAGGCCTTGCGGCGTGGCGGCCACGCTGGATAGCGCGCGGTCGATCTGCGCCAGGAACTCCGGCGTCTTCTCTCCGATGCGCCACGACGAGCGGGCGCGGAAAAACTGCGCAAGGCTGTTCAGCACGGGCTGGATCGTGGGCTCGGCCATTGGCAGATGGCGGCGGGCGCGTTGCAGTTCCGTGATGTCACGGCCCACGCGCAGGTCTTTCAACGCATCTGCGGCGACCAGATCGTCCGG
Organism: Achromobacter sp. Bel; assembly: GCF_012928505.1. Classification (GTDB taxonomy): domain Bacteria; phylum Pseudomonadota; class Gammaproteobacteria; order Burkholderiales; family Burkholderiaceae_B; genus Achromobacter. Next base: position 12,080 of record NZ_JABBJN010000092.1, read on the forward strand.
GCGCTTGGCCAGCGCCAGGCGTGGCTGCAAGAGGCCGATGCGGTCCAGCATGCGCGCGGCATAGGTATGGCGCGAGGGCGCGCGCGGCGAACTGGCCAGTGTCGCCAGTTCCTTCCAGTTGGCGGCCTGGATGCGGCGGGCGCTCCAGTCGGCGCTGACCGTACGGAAGATGGCTGCGATGATCGCGGCGGTGGCCACGCCCATGCACTGCGCCACCTGCGTGTCGATGAAGGACACGACGTCCGCGGTGTTGGTGTCTTGCAGCGCCATCGTGCCCAGGAAGCCGAACAGCATGGCCATCGCCTTGCCGGTGCTGGCGGGGCGCGCGATGAAGACGCCCAGCACGAAGGCGGTGGGCAGCATCGACAGGGCCAGCATTTCAAACGAGTGGATGGCGGGCATGATGCCCAGCAGGTACAGCGCCGACAACGGGATGGAATACACCGTGTAGGTCAGGAACTGCATGATGCCCGGGACAGGGTTGTCTTGCGAGGCAAAGAAGCAGCTGAAGATCGCGGCCATCAGCGCGGCGGTGGCGCCGTTGCTCCAGGCCGTGCCGATCCAGAACGCGCAACACACCGAAATGGCCACGCCTGCGGCCAGCGCCGACAGCAGCGCCATGCCGTGGTCGCGGTGCAGCGCGGCGTTGGGATCGCGGGCCGGGCGGGCGGCGCGCATCGGGGCGCGCAGCGGCGCGCCTTGCAGGCCCGCGCGGATCTCGCGGCGCAGGGCCAGGCATTCGTCATAGGTGTCGATCAGTTCGCGCAGCCGTGTCATCAGGCTGGCCAGCAAGGCGTCGCGCCAGGTGGAGTGGCTGTCGATGGCGGGCGTCAGCGCCGTGACGGCCGCGCGCAGTTGCACCGCCGTGTCGTGCGACGCCTGGGCGCCGGCGTTGATCCACTCGGAAATGTCGTGCAGCAGCGCGGAAACGGGTTCAGGCAGGGGCTGGTCGTTGGCCTGCAGGGCACGCAGGCGGTCCTCCACGGCCGACACGGCCGGCGTCAGCGCCGAGATCTGATCCTGCATGGCGCGCACGGCGCCGGAGGTCCAGCGCAGGTTGCTGGTGTCGAACGGCACGTGCGTGGACAAGAGGCGCAGTTGCGTGATGTCGTTGGCCAGCACGCGACGGTCGCGGTCGCGCTGTTCGGCGTTCTGGCCGCTGAGCGTGTCGTGCATCCAGTTGCGGGCGTCGCGCACGGCCTTGTCCAATTGCAGCGTCAAAGCAGGCGCCAGGCCTCGGGGCAGCACGATGCTGTGGATCAGCGTGGCGCAAACGATGCCCAGGCTGATCTCTTCGACGCGCGCCAAGGCCGTGTCGAACACCAGCGACGGGTCCGTCACGCTGGGAAAACCGATCATCGCGGCGGTGTAGCCGGCCAGCATGAAGAGGTACGAGCGCGGCGTGCGGTCCAGTACTGACATATACAGGCAGGCGCCCACCCACATCACCATCGCGGCGGTCATGACGACGGGTGAATTGGACAAGCGCGGCACCATGTACACGGTGGCGGCGGACCCGATGAAGGTGCCGACCAGGCGGTACAGCGCTTTCGAGCGCACGGCGCCCGACCAGGGTTGCGCTACGACATAGGCGGTGGTCATCGCCCAGAACGGACGCGGCAAACCAATGCTGTAGGCCAGATAAAGCGCCATGATGGCGCTTAGGTAGCTCTTGAGCGAAAAGATGGTTTCGCGGACGTTCGGCAATTTCACGGTTGGTCGTCCTGCGGTTGGCCCCCGGCGGTGCCGCGGCCCAGCGACACCTTCAAGGCGTCGAAGACGCGCAGGCAGGCTTGCAGGTCGGCTTCACTGACGCCATGGAACAGGCGGCGGCGCAGTTCCACCAACACGTCTTCGACCTGCGCGCGCAGCGCATGGCCAGCGTCCGTCAGGTGCAGCGTCTTGGCGCGGCGGTCATGGGTGTCTTCGCGGCGCTCCATCAGGCCGGCGGCGACCAACTGGTCCAGCACGCGCACCAACGACGGGCCTTCGACGCCCAGCGCTTCGGCCAGCGCGCCCTGGCGCACGC
>NZ_JABBJN010000093.1 GCF_012928505.1 Achromobacter sp. Bel
CAATGGGGCGCCTTCATGCCCGGCGTGCCCGATCTGACCGAATTCCCGCACAAGAAATTCGGCCGCATCGTCAGCAGCCTGTGGCGCAACCCGTCGCCTGACCTGCTGACCTACGCCTACGGCGGCGGCCTGCCGGCGCTGCGCGAAGCACTGGCCCAACATCTGGCGCTGACGCGCTCCATCGATTGCGATCCCGAACAGATCATCATCACCGAGGGGTCGCATCAGGCCATTGATCTGACGACCCGCATCCTGGGCGAAGCCGGCGAGACCGCGTGGGTCGAAGACCCGGGTTACTGGGGCGCGCGCACCATCCTGCAGGCCAACGGCCTGCATACCGTGCACCTGCCGGTGGACGAAGAGGGCATGCGCGTGCCGGATGCCGTGGGCACGCCGCCGCGCTTCATCTTCGTCACGCCCTCGCACCAGTATCCGCTGGGCCCGGTCATGTCGCTGACCCGCCGCCGCCAGTTGCTGGCCGTCGCGCGCCAATGCGGCAGCTGGATCATCGAAGACGATTACGACAGCGAATTCCGCTTCTCGGGCCGCCCCATCGCGTCGCTGCTGGGCCTGGAGCCGGATGCGCCCGTCATCTATATGGGTACCTTCAGCAAGACCCTGTACCCGGGCCTGCGCGTGGGGTATCTGGTGTTGCCCAAACCGCTGACCGCGGCGTTCCAGGCGGCGCATGCGGAGCTGTACCGCGAGGGGCATCTGATGACGCACGCGGCGCTGGCGACGTTCATTGCCGAAGGCCATTACGCGGCGCACATCCGCCGGATGCGCATGCTGTACGGCCGGCGCCGCGCGATGCTGGTCAACCTGATTGAACGCCGGCTAGGCCCGGAATGGCTGCACCGCGACGCCAGCATGGCGGGCCTGCATCTGGTGTTGACGATGCCGCCGGACATGGACGACTTGCGCGTGGTGGAGGTGGCGCGCGGCAAAGGCGTGCTGACGCGCGCGCTGTCGCGGTACTACGTGAATCCGGAGGGGCGGCGGCCGGGTCTGCTGCTGGGCTATGCCTGCGTGCCCGAACACGACATCGCGCGCAAATTCGAAGTGCTATTGGAAAGCCTGGCGGAAGTCGCCCGCAAGCCGGCGGCGGCCTGACCGCCCTGCGTCGAAACCGCGGCCTTAGAACGGCAGCAACGCGGACGCGAACGCGGCGGCGTTGCGCATGCCCTGGTCTTCGAAATTGGTGTTGAACACGGCGTGCGCCTGGGCGCTTTGCGTGGCCAGGCGCGAAAAGCGTTCGGCCAGTTCGGCAAGCTCCTGTTCCGTATATTCATATTGGAAGCGCCCCGACGAGGCCGTTCCGGACACGTTCCACGCCGCCGCATTGCGGCCGTGCAGGCGCAGCAGCGCTAGATCGGGATGGGTGCTTTCCCAGACGGCGGGCACTGTATTGTCAAAGCCCTGGGGCGCGTCCACGACCGTATGCACCACGCCCAGGTCGCGTTCGAACGCCAGGGTGTCGGCGGTGGCGGCGGTGGTCTCGAACCAGCTGCGGTGCCGGAACTCTACCGAGATCAAGTGTTCTTCCATGCGCCGAGCGCAATCGGCCACGCGCGCCCGGCCGCGCGCATCGCGCCGGATCCAGGACGGGAACTGGAAATGCACCGCGCCCAGCTTGCCCGGCATCCGCAGGGGCTCCAGCGCCAACTGGTACCGGCGCCAGAGCTCGTCGAGCAGGTCCTTGGGCATCTGGTCGTGATAGATGACCGGGGCCGGCCAGCCGGCCAGCTCGCGGCCAATGTCCGCAGGCAACGCGGCAAGCGGCGTCTGGTGGCCGGTGAACAGCCGGAACGCCTTGATGTTGAAGACGAAATCGTCCGGCGTGCGCTGCGCCCACAGGTAGGTGTTCTCTGCCGAGGGCAGGGCGTAGTAGCTGGAATCCACTTCGGCCATGGGAAAGCGCGACGCATAGAACCGCAGCCGGGCTTCGGCGCTGCGCATGCCGGGCGGGTAGAAGCGCCCGCAGGCCAACAGGGTGGGATCGGTCCAGGAGGCGGTGCCGGTCAGGATGTGCATGAAAGGGGCGGCAGGGGGCAGACGCGGCCGGGGCGGCCACGCTGCTATGATAGCTGGATATATAGACAGTCATTTGGCCCGCGGGCGTGCAGACACTGCGCGCGACGCCGTGGGCCTCCATGCGGCCCCCACGCGTCATGCCCGAACAGAATCCCGCCCCTTCAAACAGCCGCCCCGACCCCCTGGCCGACCTGAACCCCGCCCAGCGCGAAGCCGCCGAATTCGGCGTCAACGGCGCCAGTGACGCGTCCGGCGACGGTGGCCCGCTGCTGGTCATCGCAGGCGCCGGGTCGGGCAAGACCAACACGCTGGCCCACCGGGTGGCTCACCTGATCCTGAATGGCGCCGACCCGCAGCGCATGCTGTTGCTGACCTTTTCGCGCCGCGCGGCCCAGGAAATGGACCGCCGCGTGGGGTCGGTGCTGCAGCGGGTCATGAACCTGCGCGGTTCGCAGCAAGCGCCGTCCCTGCCTTGGGCAGGCACCTTCCACGCCATCGGCGCGCGACTGCTGCGCGATTGCGCGTTGCGCATCGGCTTGTCTGAAGCCTTCACCATCCACGACCGCGGCGACGCCGAAGACCTGATGGGCATGGTCCGGCATGAGCAGGGCCTGTCGTCCACGAAGTCGCGTTTTCCACTGAAGGGCACCTGCCTGGCCATCTATTCGCGCGTGGTCAACAGCCAGACGCCGGTGGCCGATGTGCTGAAGACGTCCTTCCCCTGGTGCGCCCAGTGGGAAGACGAATTGAAGAATCTGTTCCGCGGCTATGTGGCCGCCAAACAGGACCAGCAGGTGCTGGATTACGACGATCTGCTGCTGTATTGGGCCGAAATGATGTCCGACCCCGGCATCGCCGCCGATGTGGGCGCGCGCTTCGACCATGTGCTGGTCGACGAATACCAGGACACCAACCGGCTGCAGTCGGCCATCCTGCTGGCCATGAAGCCGGACGGCCGCGGGCTGACGGTGGTGGGCGACGACGCCCAGTCCATCTATTCCTTCCGCGCCGCCACCGTGCGCAACATCCTGGACTTTCCCAAGCAGTTCCCCCAGCCCGCGCGCGTCATCACGCTGGACCGCAATTACCGCTCGACCCAGCCCATCCTGAACGCCTCCAACGCGGTGATCGGGCTGGCGACGGAGCGTTTCGCCAAAGACCTCTGGACCGACCGCGCCTCGTCGCAACTGCCCGAACTGGTGTCGGTCAGCGATGAGGCGGGACAGGCGCGCTGGGTAGCCGATCAGGTGCTGGCCCAGCGCGAAGGCGGTGCCACGCTGAAGTCGCAGGCCGCGCTGTTCCGCACCGCCAGCCACAGCGCCGCGCTCGAACTGGAATTGACCCGCCGCAATATTCCCTTCGTTAAATTCGGTGGCCTGCGCTTCCTGGAGGCCGCGCACGTGAAGGACCTGCTGTCCCTGTTGCGCTGGGCGGAAAATCCGCGCGGCCGCATGGCGGGTTTCCGGGTGGCGCAGCTGATGCCGGGCATCGGTCCGGCCACGGCCGGCAAGCTGATGGACGCCATGTCCGCGTCCGCCGAGCCCCTGCGGGCGCTGCGCGAATTCAAGCCGGGGGCGGCGGCGCAGGAAGAGTGGGGCGCGTTCGCCGATACCTATGCGGCGCTGTGCGATCCCGGCCTGCGCTGGCCGGCCGATGTGGATCTGGCGCTGCGCTGGTACGCCGGGCAACTTGAACGCTTGTACGACGACGCCAGGGTGCGCAAGACCGATCTGGACCAGTTGGTACGGCTGGCGGCGGGCTACCCCTCGCGCGAACGCTTCCTGACCGAACTGACGCTGGATCCGCCTGACGCCACCAGCGACGAATCCGGCGCGCCTTCGCGCGACGAAGACTACATGATCCTGTCCACCATCCATTCCGCCAAGGGGCAGGAATGGAAGGCCGTCTATGTGCTGAACGTCGTCGACGGCTGCATCCCGTCCGACATGAGCACGGGCACGGCCGAAGAAATCGAAGAAGAGCGCCGGCTGCTGTATGTGGCCATGACCCGCGCCAAGGAACGCCTGCAACTGATCGTGCCGCAACGCTTCTACGTCCATCAGCAGACAGGCATGGGCGACCGCCATGTCTATGGTTCGCGCACGCGCTACATCACGAACGCGATGCTGCCGCTGTTTGACCACCTGCCCAAGCCGCCCGCGCTGACGGATCTGCCGGGCGGCGGCCAGCCCAAGGAACCGCAGGCGCCCAGCATCGACGTGACCAAACGGGTGCGCAGTCTGTTTTCCTAGGGCCTGCGCAGGGCGCCGTCGAGCGTTGGCGGTGCCTCGCCTGGGCTATCATCGGCCGATAGCCATAAGTTGTCCGGTAGGGATCGCATTGCTTGAGGTAGTCCATGTCCGCTGAAGAAAGTTTCGCCGACGCCCACAAGGGCGAGGTGGTTGCGTCGATCGCTTATGTGAACGGGCGGCGCGACCGGGAAGTTCCCATCGACGAGGTCGGGCAGCACATCAGCCGGTACAACAGCCAAGCCCAGGGCCAGCCGCCCGGCATGCTGTGGATCGGCCTGCGCAATCCCACGCCGGAATTGCTGGCCCGGGTCACCGGCGAACTCGGCGCCTGCGGCAAGAACCAGGAAGAGATGCTGGAACCGCATCGGCGCCCAAAGATCATCGACTACGGCAACATGGTCCTCATCGTGACCATCACGGTCGAAGTCGAGGCCGAACGCCCGATCTTCGGCGAGACGCAGCTTTTGATCGGCGACGGCTTCCTGGTCACGGTGCGCCGTGGCGCCACGGCCGCCCACAGTCCCTTGCGCGAACGGTTGGAGGCGTCGCCCGACCTGCTCAAGCGCGGTAGCGACTACGTCGCGTCCGAGGTACTGGACTGGCTGGTCGACCGCTATGTGGCCGCCGCCGGAAAGATCGAAAGCGTGGTCGAAGGGGCCGAACAGAAGCTGCTGATCCGAGGCGCCAAAGATTCGGACATCCGCAGGCTGTACCGCCAGCGCCGCGACCTGCTGCGCATCCACACCGTGGTGTCGCCGATGGCCGAAATCTGCCGCCGCCTGGCACGGGTCGAGATGTCGGCCGTGGACGAGCACGCGCGCCCTTACTTCGGCGAAGTCGCCGACCGCGTGCTGCGCGTGGACGAGCTGTTCAACGCCTTGCGCGAGTCGCTGGCCTTTGCGTTTGAAGCCAGCCTGATGATCGGCCAGGCCGCGCAGAACGACACGACCCGCAAACTGGCGTCTTGGGCGGCCATCCTGGCCGTGCCCACGGCGATCGCGGGCATCTACGGCATGAACTTCGAGTTCATGCCCGAACTGAAGTCGCCGTGGGGCTATCCCGTCACGCTGGGCGTCATCGTGTCGGTCTGTTCCGTCTTGTATTGGCGTTTCCGCAAATCGGGCTGGCTGTAGGGCGATCAGGCGGTAGAACCGGGCGGCCGTTTTCCGCACGCCGGGCGGCCGCAGCCGTCCGGGGTATGGCACACTTCCTGCGTTTCTAACCTGGAGCCTGGCCGGTGCGTGGCAAATCTTCCTTTCGCGGCGGCAGCAAGCTGACCGCCCTGATCGTCGCCCTGATCCTTGCGGCGGCAGGCGCCATCGTCAATTGGCTGCAACCCTCCGGGCGCGACGAATCCCGTCCGCCCGCCGGCGCCGCGACGGCCCCCGGCCAATCCCAGCCCCAATCCCCCTCGCAATCCCGAACACCGTCCGGCCCCGCGCCGGCGGGCGGTGTGCCCCAAGGTAGCTATACGTTGACCGGCACCGTCGTCAACGTGTCCGACGGCGACACCGTCACGCTGCGCGCCCCGGACGGCCAGCGGCGCATCCGCATGGACAGTATCGACGCGCCCGAAGAGGGCCATGGCGCCGACCAGCCGGGGCAACCCTACGCCGAGGCGTCGCGCAAGAACCTGGCCGGCCTGGTGGCAGGCAAGACCCTGACCGCCCAGTGCTACGAGAAAGACCAGTATGGCCGCGACGTCTGCGCCCTGATCCTGGAGGACGGCCGTTCGGCCAACCGCCTGCAGGTGGAATCCGGTTATGCCTGGGCCTACACCGCCAGAAAAGGCGACTACCTGCGCGACAAGGCCATGCCCGACCTCCAGCGCCAGGCCAAGGATGCCGGGCGCGGCCTGTGGGTGCAGCAGGGCGCCATGCAACCCTGGAAATGGCGCTACGACTGCTGGCGCCAACGCCAGTGCGGTTGAGTCGGGCGGCGGTCCGTCGGGTGGCGGCCTGCCTGGCGCGTCCGCTAGGGGGATGCCTGGGTACTGGCTCCGTCCCGCGTTTGCTATTCTCTGTCGCAACGATTTGAAGGGAAGGTTTCCATGCGTGCATTGAAGCGGCTCTGGGCGACGGCCACGCTGCTGTTGCTGGCAGTGGCGGGCTGCTCGCAAGAAAGCCCCATCAACAGCCCGTATCCGTCCGGCGCGGAAAGCCAGAACACGTTCTACTCCGCGTTCACGCAGCGTTCGCCGAAATATCTGGACCCCGCCAGCTCTTATTCCGTCGACGAAACGCCTTATACCTACAACATCTATGAGACGTTGTACGGCTATCACTACCTGAAGCGGCCCTACGAGCTGGTGCCGCGCTCGGCCGAATCCATCGCGCCGCCGGTCTACCTGGACGCCCAGGGCAACACGCTGCCCACCGATGCGCCGGGCGAACAGATCGCTGAAAGCGTCTATGACATCAAGATCCGTCCTGGCGTGCGGTTCCAGCCGCACCCGGCCTTCGCCCGCAAGACCGACGGCAGCTACGACTATTTTCCACTGGCCGCGGGCGAGCTGGACGACAAGTTCTACATTCCCGATTTTCCGCGCACCGGCACGCGCGAGCTCACCGCCGACGATTACGTCTACGCGTTCCGCCGCCTGGCCAGCCCGCGCGTGGTGTCGCCGATCTATTCGGTGATGGCCGACCACGTCCAAGGCATGAAGGAGTACGGCGATCGCCTGCGCCAGCGCGACCGCGATGCGCGGCGCGACTTGCCCGGCGGCAGCACCCCGCCCTGGCTGGACTTGCGCGAAGCCGACGGCTTCACCGGCGTCCAGGCGTTGGACCCGCATACGCTGCGCATCCGGGTCAACGGCAAGTATCCCCAATTCAAGTATTGGCTGGCCATGACGTTCACGGCGCCCATCCCCTGGGAGGCCGACCGCTTCTACAACCAGCCCGGCATGGCTTCGCACGACCTGTCGCTGAACACCTGGCCTGTGGGCACAGGCCCCTACATGCTGGCCGAATCGCTGCCCAACCGCCGCCACGTGCTGGTGCGCAACCCCAATTTCCATGGCGAACCCTACCCTTGCGATGGCGAGCCCGGCGACAAGGCGGCCGGCCTGTTGGCGGATTGCGGCAAGCCCACCCCCTTCATCGACCGAGCCGTCTTCAGCCTGGAAAAGGAAGCCATCCCGCTGATCGGCAAGTTCATGCAAGGCTATTACGACGCGCCGCAGATCGAGCGCGGCGAGTACGGCGTCGCGATGCTGGTCGCCGCCGGCGATAGCCAGGACAAGGCCCGCCAGTACCGCGAGCACGGTATCCGGCTGCCCACGACCGTCGAAACCGCCAACTGGTACATGGGTTTCAATTGGCTGGACCCCGTCGTGGGCAAGGGCGATACGCCCGAGCAGGCGGAAAAGAACCGCAAGCTGCGCCAGGCCATCAGCATCGTGTTCGATTGGGAAGAGTACGTGGCCGTGTTTGAGAACAGCCAGGCATCGGTGGCCCAAGGGCCGGTGCCCCCGGGCGTGCTGGGTTACCGCGAACCGCCCGAAGGCGTGAACCCCGTTGTGTACGACCTGGTCGACGGCAAGCCCGTGCGCAAGTCCGTGGATGTCGCCCGTCGCCTGCTGGCCGAAGCCGGCTATCCCGATGGCCGCAACGCCAAGACCGGGGCGCCGCTCGTGCTGTATTACGACGCCATGCAGGGCGGCGGGTCGAATCCGCAATTCGACTGGATGCGCCGCCAGATGAACAAGATTGGCGTGCAACTGGACTTGCGCTCTACCGATTACAACCGCTTCCAGGACAAGATGACCCGCGGCGCGGCGCAGATCTTCCTGTGGGGCTGGAACGCCGACTACCCCGACGCCGAGAATTTCCTGTTCCTGCTGTACGGCCCCAACGCCAAGGCCAAGGGGGGCGGCGAGAACGCGGCCAACTACGACAGCCCCGAATTCAACAAGCTGTTCGAGCAGATGAAGTTCCTGGACGACGGCCCGGAAAAGGAAAAGCTGATCGCCAGGATGGTGGAGATCGTCCAGCGCGACGCGCCGTGGATGTTCGGCTTCTTCCCGATGTCGGGCGGCGCCTACCAGCAATGGGTCGGCAACGCCAAGCCCACGCAGATGGTGCGCAACACGCTCCAGTACTTGAAGCTGGACCCCGCGTTGCGGCAGCAGAAGATCGACGAATGGAATTTCCCAAGGTGGTGGCCGATCGGCCTGTTCGTGCTGCTGCTGGCCTTGGCGATCTGGCCGTCGTATATCGCGCTCAAGCGCCGCGAACGCCAGACGGCCTTTGGACCGGGCGTCCGTAAGGAGCATCAATCATGATCGGCTACGTGATCCGCCGGCTGCTGTATGGCGTGCTGATTCTGATCGGCGTGAACCTCTTCACCTTCATCCTGTTCTTTGCGGTCAACACGCCCGACGACATGGCGCGCCTGGCCATCGGCGGACAGCGCGCCAGCCAGGACGCGGTGGAAAAATGGAAAGTCGAGCGCGGTTACGACAAACCGCTGTTCTTCAACGCGAAAGCCGATGGGGCGGCCCAACTGACCGATACCGTCTTCTACCAGCGCTCAGTGCCCTTGCTGGTGATGGAGTTCGGCGCGTCCGACAGCGGCCGCGATATCGGCCGCGAGATCAAGACCCGGATGGGCCCCAGCCTGGCGCTGGCGGTGCCGACCTTCATCCTGGGGCTTTTTGTCAGCATCGTCTTTTCGTTGACGCTGGTGTATTTCCGGGCGACGCGGCTGGATTTCTGGGGTGTGGTGGTGTGCGTGCTGCTGTTATCGATCTCCAGCCTGTTCTACATCATCGCGGGCCAATGGGTGTTCGCCAAGCTCATGCGCCTGGTGCCGTTCTCGGGCTTTGCGGGAGGGCTCGACGTCGTCAAGTTCCTGGCGCTGCCGGTGCTGGTGGCGATCGTGTCGCGGCTGGGGCCCGAGGCGCGCTTCTACCGTACCTTGTTCCTGGAAGAAATCGGCAAGGACTACGTGCGCACCGCGCGCGCCAAGGGGCTGGCCGAACGCGTGGTGCTGTTCCGGCACGTGCTGCGCAACGCCATGCTGCCGATCCTGACCAGCACGGTCGCCGCCTTGCCGCTGCTGTTCATGGGCAGCCTGATCGCGGAATCGTTCTTCGGCATTCCTGGCCTGGGCAGCTACACCATCGACGCCATCAATGCGCAGGACTTTTCCGTCGTGCGCGCCATGGTGTTCCTGGGCGCCGCGCTCTACATCGTGGGGCTGATCCTGGCCGATATTTCCTACACGCTGGCTGATCCCCGCGTCCGTTTCGAGTAGCCGCCATGCCAAAGATCGTCTTCTTGTGGACTGATGTCGCGCTCTGGCTGATGGCGCTGAGCGCATTGGCCTACGTATGGCACGTGCGCCGCAGCCCGAACTTGCGTGCGACCTGGGGGCGCGTGGCGCGCGACACGCCGGCCATGTGTTCGGCCGTGGTCCTGGTCGCGTTCAGCGTGGTGGGCCTGCTGGACTCCGTGCATTACCGCCCGCTGCTTGCGCCCGTGCCGGGCGCCGCGGCCGATGCGCCGCCGGTCTACGCGCCCGTCGTCAAATCGGCGCTGGACGGGCTGCTGTCGGGCACCGTGCTGACCCGCCCCGAGAAGAACTACTCGCAGCCGCTGGCGGCGAACCTGTTCCTGAAGGAAACCATGGTGGTCGATGGCAAACCGGTGCGGGACTATCCGCGCTTGCGCGGCGCGGCCACGCACCTGGCCGACGTCGATAAGGAATACGCGAGCGATGTCCTCAAGCGTCTGGCGTTCGGCCTGGCGGCCGGCTTTGGCGTGGCGTTGCTGGCGGCGGCCATCCTGTATGCGTGCCTGGCGCGGCACGCCGGTTCGGCATCCGAGGCGGCGGGCCAGTTGCTGGGCGGCCAATCGGATATCCCTTGGCGCGCGATGACGGTCACATTTACGCTGTTGTGCCTGACGGCCGGCGCGCTGGCGGGGCTGTCCAGCGGCTATCACGCGCTGGGCACCGACCGCATCGGCAATGACGTGCTGTGGCAGGCGCTTAAAAGCATCCGTACGGCGCTGGTGATCGGCAGCCTGACCACCATCGCCATGCTGCCGCCCGCCATCGTCTTCGGTATCGCAGCGGGCTACTTCAAGGGCAAGGTCGACGACGCGATCCAGTATCTGTACACCACCATCACCTCGATCCCCGGCGTGCTGCTGGTGGCGGCGTGCGCGCTGATGATGCAGGTCTACATCGACAACCATGCCGATCTGTTCGATACGTCGGTGGCCCGCGCGGACCTGCGGCTGTTCCTGCTTTGCATGATCCTCGGCCTGACCGGCTGGGCCGGGCTTTGCCGCCTGCTGCGCGCGGAAACGCTCAAGCTGCGAGAGCTGGAATACGTTCAGGCCGCACGCGCGTTCGGCGTCTCGCACTGGCGCATCATGACGCGCCACCTGCTGCCCAATGTGGCGCATCTGGTGCTGATCACCGTGGTGTTGGAATTCTCGGGCCTGGTGCTCTACGAAGCCGTGCTGTCGTATCTTGGCATCGGCGTGGATCCCAGCATGAATTCCTTTGGCTCCATGATCAATGGCGCCCGGCTGGAAATGTCGCGCGACCCGATGATCTGGTGGAGCCTGATGACCGCTTTCATGTTCATGCTGGCGCTGGTGCTGGCGGCCAACCTGTTCGCCGATGCCGTGCGCGATGCCTTCGATCCGCGCACGCGCCGCTACAAGCCCAGCCGCATGGCGCGCCTGGGCGGTCTGCTGGGTCGCCGTCCGGCGCTGGCCGCCGAGCCGCGTGCGTCCAAATCGGGAGAAGCGCCATGAGCCACGACGCGCCTTTGCTCGATGTGCAGGGCCTCGATGTGGACATCGCCGGCGAAAGCGGCATGACGCACGCGGTCAAGCGCCTGCAACTGGCTATTTCCCAACGGCAGACCTTTGCGCTGGTCGGCGAATCCGGATGCGGCAAGAGCATGACGGCGCTGGCGTTGTTGCGCCTGTTGCCCGACGCCGGCCGCATTGTCGGCGGGCAGATCGAGCTGGACGGCGAAGACCTGAACCGCTTGCCCGAAAGCGCCATGCGCGGCGTGCGGGGGGGGCGGATCGGCATCATCTTCCAGGAACCGTCCACCAGCCTGAACCCGGTCATGCGGGTGGGCGACCAGATCATCGAAACGCTGACGGCGCATACGCCCCTGCGCGGCGCCGCGGCGCGCGCCCGGGCAGTGGACTGGCTGCGGCGGGTGGGCATTCCGGAGCCCGAGCGGCGGGTGGACGACTATCCGTTCCAATTCTCCGGCGGGCAGAAGCAGCGCGTGATGATCGCCATCGCGTTGGCGGCCGAGCCCCTGCTGCTGATCGCGGACGAGCCGACGACCGCGCTGGACGTCACGGTGCAGGCGCAAGTCCTGGACCTGCTGGCGGATATCCAGCGGGAAATGGGCATGGCCGTGCTGCTCATCACGCACGATCTGGCGGTGGTGAAGAACGTGGCGCATCACGTGGCGCTCATGCGCGGCGGAGAAATCGTCGAAAGCGCCAGCGCCGAGGCGTTTTTTCGCGCGCCCAAACACCCCTACGCCCGCCAATTGTTCGAGGCCATTCCCACATTTGAAAAGCGCGGCGTTCCACTGACGGCGCAGCGCCGCCAGGCTATTGCGCGAGACGTCGCCGCGCCGGCAGGCAAGCACGCGGCGCGCCAGACCGGCAACGTGGTGCTGGACGTGCAAGACCTCAAAGTGCATTACCCCGTGCGCAAAGGCCCGCTGCGCCGGATCGTGTCTTGGGTCAAGGCGGTCGACGGCGTGACCTTCTCGCTGCGGGCGGGCGAAACGCTGGCCCTGCTGGGCGAATCGGGTTGTGGCAAGACGACGACCGGCAAGGCGCTGCTGCGCCTGATCGAGGGGGCGCGGATTTCCGGCCGGGCAATGCTGCAGGGCAAGGACGCGCTGTCGGCCGACCGCCGCACGCTGCGCGACTTGCGCCAGGACATCCAGATCGTGTTCCAGGACCCTTACGCGTCGCTGGATCCGCGCATGCGGGTGGGCGACATCCTGGACGAAGGCCTGGCCTCCTTGCGCCGCGGCATGGGCAGGCAAGCGCGCGCCGCGCATGCGGCGCAATTGATCGAGCGGGTGGGCTTGCCGGTTGATACGCTGACGCGCTATCCGCACGAATTTTCGGGTGGACAGCGCCAACGCATTGCGATTGCGCGGGCGTTGGCGGTCGAACCCAAAGTGCTGATCTGCGACGAACCCACGTCCGCGCTGGACGTTTCCGTCCAGGCTCAGATCCTGGACCTGCTGCGCGAGCTGCAGGACGAACTGGGCATCGCCTACCTGTTCATCACGCACAATTTCGGCGTGGTCGAATACCTGGCGGACCGGATCGCCGTCATGGACGGCGGACGCATCATCGAACTAGGGCAGGCCGATGCCGTGCTGCATGCGCCGCAGCAGGACCTGACGCGCCGGTTGCTGGCAGCGGTCCCCCGGCTGCAGTTCGGTACGCCGCCCGGCTGAATCGCATGAAAAACACGCCCTGATCTGCCAGGATCAGGGCGTGCGGGACAGTCAGCGTATCGCGCGAGGATCGGGGTTAGTGATCGTCGTGGTGCGCGCTGCGCGTTTCCAGCCAAACCAGCGTGTCGTGCCTCAAGGTGCGCACGCATTGCGCCAAGAAGGCATGCACCGTTTCCAATTCGGTCGTGTCGTAGCGTCGCGCCATGAGCATTACCGCGTCGGCGATCCACTGCCGTTCCTGGGACAGGTGCTGGCATTGTTCCTCGACCGGCCGGATCACGATCATCCGGCGATCCAGCGGGTGGCGGCCGCGCTGCACATAGCCAGCCGCCTCCAGCCGGTTGATCAAGGCGGTCGCGCCGCCGGAGCTGATGCCCATCAACTGGGCGAGTTGCCCGGTGGGCAGGGCATCGAACTCCATCACCAGTTCCAGCGCCTTCAGATCCGCCAGGGGGATCCCCAGCTTTTCCGCCAGCGCCGACTGGCACGCGGCGTTGTACACCGAGAACTGCCGACCCAGCATCAGGGCGATATCGTCAAGCATTCCCGGGCGCAGGTCACTCGTGCGAGATTCAGGCATCACGGTCACATGCTCATGGTGAACGATGGTTTCTTGTTGCAGCATGATGTCGCTCCCTTGCGGATGTGGTGGTTTACTTCTTGGCCGACAGGCCGCCCAGCACGCCACCCAACAGGCCGCCGTTCGTGGCGCCGCCCGTCGTTGACGAACCGGTCACGCCGCCCGTCACCCCGCCCAGCAAACCGCCCAGCAAGCCGCCGTTGGGCGTGCCTGCACCGGCTGCGCCGCCTGCACTGGCGCCTGCACTGGCACCCGTGCCCGTCGTCGCGCCGACCGAGACGCCGCCGACCACGCCGCCCAGCAAACCGCCCAACAGGCCGCCGTTGCTTGCGCCACCCGATGTGCCGCCTGTCGTGCCGCCCGTGGTGCCGCCCGTGGTGCCGCCCGTCACGCCGCCCAGCAGGCCGCCCAGCAAGCCGCCGT
>NZ_JABBJN010000094.1 GCF_012928505.1 Achromobacter sp. Bel
TGCGCCCGTTGCGGCCGCCCCGGTCGCTCCGGTTGCGGCGGCTCCGGCTGCCGCTCCTGCGGCAACATCGCCGGCCGCCGGCGCTGGCGATCTTCTTCTGAAGGTGCGGATCACCAAAGTGTCCGACAAGGACGCCGCGTCGCTGCTCGAAGAAATGGGCAACCTCGGTACCGTCAAGGCCAGCGAACGCGCCGACGGCGTCCTGACAGTGTGGGTGGACAGCACCTGCACCCCGGACGACATCGAGGCCGTGTGCTGCTTCATCGTCGACGGCGACCAATTGAACATCAGCCGCGAAGCGGCCCCGGCAGCCGAAGTGGCGTCGGCGGCGGCGGAACCGGTCGCCGAAGTGGCGTCAGCTGCCGCAGCGCCCGCCCCGGTGGCGGCGCCCGTGGCTTCGGTGCCGGGTGTCGCGGAATCGGCGGCTGCCGCCGAGGCGATCACCCAGGCCGCCGCCCGCGCATCGCGCCCGGCGGCGCCGGCGCATGCCGACAAGGAATCCACGTCGATCCGCGTGGGCGTGGAAAAAGTCGACCAGGTCATCAACCTGGTGGGCGAACTGGTTATTACGCAAGCCATGCTGGCGCAGACGGCGTCGACGCTGGACCCGGTCCTGCACGACCGCCTGCTCAATGGCATGGAACAGCTGGAACGCAACGCCCGCGACCTGCAGGAAGCGGTGATGTCGATCCGCATGATGCCGATGGACTACGTGTTCAGCCGCTTCCCTCGACTGGTGCGCGACATTGCCAGCAAGATGGGAAAGCAGATCGAACTGCAGACCTACGGCCGCGCGACCGAGCTGGACAAGAGCCTGATCGAACGCATCATCGATCCGCTGACGCACCTGGTGCGCAACAGCCTGGACCATGGCATCGAGACGCCCGAAAAGCGTATCGCGGCCGGCAAGGATCCGGTGGGCCAACTGGTGTTGTCCGCCCAGCATAACGGCGGCAACATCGTCATCGAAGTCAGCGACGACGGTGGTGGCCTGAGCCGGGACAAGATCCTGAAGAAGGCCATGGCCCAAGGCCTGCCGGTCAATGAAAACTCGCCGGACGATGAAATCTGGCAATTGATCTTCGCGCCGGGTTTCTCGACTGCGGAAAAGGTCACGGACATCTCCGGCCGCGGCGTGGGCATGGACGTGGTGCGTCGGAACATCCAGGACATGGGTGGCCACGTGCAGTTGTCGTGCGAGCCGGGCAACGGCACCACGACGCGCATCGTGTTGCCGCTGACGCTGGCCATCCTGGATGGCATGTCGGTGCGCGTGGGCGAAGAAACTTTCATCCTGCCGCTGAACCACGTGACGGAATCGCTGCAGCCGACCAACGACCAGATCTATTCGGTGGCTGGCAACGAGCGCGTGATGCACGTGCGCGGCGAGTACCTGCCGCTGGTCGAAATGCACCGTGTGTTCTCGGTGGCCGGGGCCCAGACGGATCCCACGCAGGCCATCGCCGTCATCATGCAGGCCGAAGACCGCCGTTTCGCGCTGCTGGTCGATCACCTGATCGGGCAGCACCAGGTCGTGGTCAAGAACCTTGAGTCGAACTACCGCAAGGTCCCCGGCATCTCCGCCGCCACCATCCTGGGCGATGGCAGCGTAGCGCTGATTGTCGACGTATTTGCGCTTGCGCGCGCCAACCGTGAACGTTGGTCGCAGCCCGAAGCCATTTTGAATTGATGGAGCACTAAAAAATCATGGCAGCCAAACCGCAAGCGCAATCCGCGCGCAACGAAGATGTCGGCAGCGAATTCCTGGTCTTCACGCTGGGCGATGAAGAGTACGGCATCGACATCCTGAAAGTGCAGGAAATCCGCGGCTACGACGCCGACACGGTGACCCGCATCGCCAACGTCCCTTCGTTCATCAAGGGCGTGACGAACCTGCGCGGCATCATCGTCCCGATCGTCGACCTTCGCATCAAGTTCAACCTGACCCGGGTCGAATACAACGAGCAGACCGTTGTGATCATCCTGAACCTGGATCGCCGCGTGGTGGGTATCGTGGTCGACGGCGTGTCCGACGTGTTGATGTTGAACGCCGGCCAGATCCGTCCGGCGCCGGAATTCGGCGCGACGTTGTCCACGGAATACCTGACCGGCCTGGGCACGGTGGATGAGCGCATGCTCATCCTGGTGGATATCGAAAAGATGATGACCAGCGATGAAATGGCGCTGGTGGAGAAGGCCGCTTCCTGATCGGAAACCGGCCGGAATGCGGGGTAGAGGCGCCATATTGAATCCGATGTGGCGCTTTCCTTTAACGATTGCAGTCAAGGGATGGTTCTTGTGATGCGCAAGTTTTTCGCGAACATGACGATACGCAGCAGCCTGTTGTGGGTGCTGGCGTTCTTCTCATTCATGTTGGTGATCGGGGCGGCGCTTGGCGTGCTGTCCCTGCGCATCAGCAACGGGACCCTGGCCGAAATCAAGCAAGCGCAGGAACTGGACGACGCGGTGGGCCGCGTCGTGTCCAGCTACAAGGATTCCATGAACGGCCTGGGCCGTGCGGCGACTGCCAATTACGCGGATATCGTCAACAGCGTGGGCCAGGCGGCCTTGCTGACGCAAGGCCTGTCCTCGGAGGCCACGGGCCTCTTGGAGCGTGCCAAGGCGGCCATGAACAAAGGCCAGGCGGAATTCGAGTACTACAAGACCCTGCCGCAGCCCGCGGAGGCGTCCGAAGCGCTGAAGGAAATCGAGGCGTCCTATGGCGCGCTGGTGCAGCAAGGCCTGACGCCCCTGGTCGCCGCCTTGGAGAAGGCCGACATGCCGGCCTACCAGAAGCAGGTGCAGACGGTGCAGGATGCGCTGGAAGGCCGCTTCGCCCGCGCCGTCGAAGGCTTCGATTTCTGGCGCGCCAGCAAGATGCTGGACGCGCATGAGGTGGCGCAGGTGCGCTACCAGTTCGTGCTGATCGCCGTCGGCGCAGGCGGCGTCATCGCCGCGCTGCTGGTGTTCGCAACCTATGTCTTCCTGCGCCGCCGCGTGCTGCAGCCGCTGAAGGAAGCCGGCCATCATTTCGACCGCATCGCTGGCGGCGACCTGACCGCTCGCGTGGACGTGCGCAACACCAACGAGATCGGCCAGCTGTTCGCGGCGCTCAAGCGCATGCAGGAAAGCCTGACGCGCACGGTGTCGACAGTGCGCCGCGGCGTGGACGAGATCAACGTGGGCTCGCATGAAATCGCGGCTGGCAATACCGACCTGTCCAGCCGCACGGAACAACAAGCAGCGTCACTGGAAGAAACCGCGGCGTCGATGGAGCAATTGGCGTCCACGGTGAAGCAGAACGCGGACAATGCGCGCCAGGCGAATCAGTTGGCGGCCAGCGCGTCGGACGTCGCTGAGCGCGGTGGCTCGGCCGTGGCGGAAGTGGTGAACACCATGCACGGTATTTCGGCCAGTTCGCGCAAGATCTCGGAAATCGTGTCGGTCATTGACGGCATTGCGTTCCAGACGAACATCCTGGCGCTGAACGCGGCGGTGGAAGCCGCGCGGGCGGGCGAGCAGGGCAAGGGCTTTGCGGTGGTGGCGGGGGAAGTGCGCTCGCTGGCGCAGCGCAGCGCGCAGGCGGCCAAGGAAATCAAGGGCCTGATCGAAGACTCGGTTACGACGGTGGGCGCGGGTTCGCAGCAGGTGGAGCGCGCGGGCGCGACGATGCAAGAGATCGTGGCGTCGGTCAAGCGTGTGACGGACATCATGGGCGAGATCTCGGCGGCCTCCGAAGAGCAATCAAGCGGCATCGACCAGGTGAACCGCGCGGTGTCGCAGATGGACGAAGTGACGCAGCAGAACGCGGCGCTGGTGGAAGAAGCCGCGGCCGCCGCCGGGTCGCTGCAAGAGCAGGCCCAGCGGCTGGCGGAAGCGGTCGCGGTATTCAAGATCAATGCGGGCGAAGTGATTGAAGTGCCGGCGCACCGCCTGTCGTCCGCGCGTTCGTCCGATGACGATTCCCGCTTGCAAGCGCCCGACGCGTTTGCGCTCGGGCACCGAGGAGCGTAGTGGCAACCGCAGCAACTTCGGCGCCGTCCATTCCGGTGGACCGCCAATTCGATTTCCGCGACGCGGACTTTTCGCGCGTGCGCAAGATGATCCATGCGCGCGCCGGCATTTCGCTGGGCGCGCATAAGCGCGAGATGGTCTACAGCCGTCTGGCGCGGCGCCTGCGCGCCCTGGGCCGCCAGGATTTTGGCAGCTATCTGGACCAGCTTGAGAACCAGCCCGACGCGGCCGAGTGGGAAGACTTCGTCAACGCGCTCACGACCAATCTGACGGCGTTCTTCCGCGAATCGCACCACTTTCCCATCCTGGCCGATTTCGCACAGAAGCGTGGCGGTCCGGTGTCGGTGTGGTGCTGCGCCGCCTCTACGGGTGAAGAGCCGTATTCCATCGCCATGACGCTGGTCGAAGCCATGGGGCCGCGCGCCAGCGCCTGCACGGTGCTTGCCACCGACATCGACACGAACGTGTTGAACCGGGCGCGGGCGGCGGTGTATCCGGCCGAACGGGTGGCCAAGATGGAAGAGGAGCGCCTGCGCCGATTCTTCCTCAAGGGCCGCGGCGCGAACGCGGGCCAGGTCCGCGTCCGGCCCGAGATCGCGGGCATGGTGCGCTACGAGACCTTGAACCTGTTGGCGCCGTCCTGGGCGATCAACGAAAAGTTCGACGTGATCTTCTGCCGCAACGTCATGATCTATTTCGACAAGCCGACACAGGCGAAGATCCTGGAGCGTTTCGTGCCGCTGCTCAAGCCGGGCGGCCTGCTGTTTGCCGGTCACTCCGAGAACTTCACCTACATCAGCCGGGATTTTCGTCTGCGCGGGCAGACGGTCTACGAATGTGCGAGTAAGGCCTGAACGGGCCGAGGCAGCAAGCAATGAAAAAAATAAGCGTTTTGTGCGTGGACGACTCGGCCCTGGTGCGCGGGCTCATGACGGAGATCATCAATAGCCAGCCGGACATGGAAGTGGTCGCGACCGCGCCGGATCCGCTGGTGGCGCGCGAACTGATCAAGCGCCACAATCCCGATGTGCTGACGCTGGACGTGGAAATGCCCCGCATGGACGGGCTGGATTTCCTGGAAAAGCTGATGCGCCTGCGGCCGATGCCGGTGGTAATGGTGTCGTCGCTGACGGAGCGTGGCGGCGAAATCACGCTGCGCGCGCTGGAACTGGGCGCCATCGATTTCGTTACGAAGCCCAAGCTGGGCATCCGCGACGGCCTGCTCGAATACACGGAACTCATCGCGGACAAGATTCGCGCGGCCTCGCGGGCCAAGCTGCGCGCGCCGACACCGCACGCACCGCAAGCGGCACCCGCGCCCATGCTGCGCCGTCCGCTGGCAAGCTCGGAAAAGCTGGTCATCGTCGGCGCCTCTACGGGCGGCACCGAAGCCATCCGCGAGGTCCTGCAGCCGTTGCCGCCGGATAGCCCGGCGATCCTGATCACGCAACACATGCCCGCCGGCTTCACGCGGTCGTTCGCGCAGCGTCTGGATGCGCTGTGCGCCGTGACGGTGCGCGAAGCGACCCACGGCGACCGGGTGTTGCCCGGCCACGTCTACCTGGCGCCGGGCGGCGACACGCACATGCGGCTGGGCCGCAGCGGCGCCAACTATGTGATCGAGCTTGAAGCCAGCGAACCCGTCAACCGCCACCGCCCGTCGGTGGACGTGTTGTTCAATTCAGCCGCCGTTGCCGCGGGTAAGAACGCCATCGGCGTCATCTTGACCGGCATGGGCAAGGACGGCGCCGCCGGCATGCTGGCGATGCATCGCGCCGGCGCGCACACGATCGCGCAAGATGAAGCCAGCTGCGTGGTGTTCGGCATGCCCCGGGAGGCCATCGCCATTGGCGCCGCGGACGAAGTGGTAGCGCTGTCGGCGATTAGCGAACGCATTCTGACTCGCCTGGGCGACCGGGGACACCGCGTTTGACGCGGATGCATCCACGATCGGTCTCAAGCAAATTTTTTCTGGAGTGAAAGATGGTAGACAAGGGCCTGAAGATTCTGGTGGTGGATGACTTCCCCACGATGCGGCGGATCATCCGCAACCTGCTCAAAGAGCTGGGTTTCGAGAACGTGGACGAGGCCGAGGACGGTGCAATCGGGCTGGAGAAGCTGCGCAACGGCGGCTTCCAGTTCGTCGTGTCCGACTGGAACATGCCCAACCTGGATGGCTTGGAAATGCTTAAGCAGATCCGCGCCGACGCGTCACTGGCATCGTTGCCGGTGCTGATGGTGACGGCCGAAGCCAAGAAGGAAAACATCGTGGCGGCGGCCCAGGCCGGCGCCAACGGGTACGTGGTCAAGCCTTTCACCGCGGCGACGCTGGAAGAAAAGCTCACCAAGATCTTCGAGAAACTTGCCGGCTGAGGTGTGCAATGAGCACAACGCAAAACGTTGAACCCGCCGCCGAGAATCCTGACCTGATTCACCGCATCGCCTCGCTGACCCGCATGTTGCGCGACAGCATGCGCGAGCTGGGCCTGGACCAGGCGATCAAGGACGCGGCCAATGCGATTCCCGATGCCCGCGATCGCCTGCGCTATGTGGCGCAGATGACCGAACAGGCCGCCAACCGCGTGTTGAACGCGACGGAGCAGGCCGGTCCCATCCAGGACGGCATGTCGCGTTCGGCGCAGGCGCTGGATACACGCTGGCAGCAATGGTACGACCAGCCGCTGGAATTGCCGGAAGCACGCGAACTGGTCAAGGACACGCGCGCGTTCCTGGCCGATGTGCCCAAGCAGACGCAGCAGACCCAGTCCAAGCTGATGGAAATCATCATGGCGCAGGATTTCCAGGACCTGACGGGCCAGGTCATCATGCGCATGATGGACGTGGTGGGCGCGATCGAACGCGAGCTGCTGCAAGTGCTGCTGGACAACGTGCCGCAAGAGCGCCGCGACGAGGCCAACAGCCTGCTGAACGGGCCGCAGATCAGCCCGCAGGGCAAGACGGACGTCGTCACCAGCCAGGACCAGGTCGACGACCTGCTGGCCAGCCTGGGCTTCTGACCGCTTTCCCCGCGCCGCCAGGCCTTGCCGCCGGCGGTGCGCGGCGCCCGCGCGTGAATGAACGTATTCCCTAAGGGCGCAAAGACGGCCTGATCGATAGACTTCGGCCATAAGAAAAATCGGGGCCTTGCAGCGAGAGACAGGGCGCGCGCACTGCGCGCCAGGCAACGGATGCCCATAGAAGGCGATCCGGGCCGGCACAAGGAGGTCCATTTTGGCCAGATCCATATTCCGCCTGGGCGGCATGTGGGGGTTGTTGCGCCGCCTCAACCGCGGCGACGCCATGCTGTCGGAGCGCACGCTGCCGATCACCCCCGCCGTTTTTCCGCTGCACCGCTTTCTGGGGCAGATCCGCCGGCGGATCATGACCGTGCGGCAATCCAGCATTGAAATCGCGCTGAACGCGGCCCGCACGCAGTTCCAGGCGGGGCGTTGCTCGCTGCTGGCGCAGGAGCAGGCGCGCGCGGCGGGCGCGCTGGCCGACAGCGGCGCGCAGATCGCGGCCTTGTCCACCTCGACATCCTGCCACGCCCGCGAGATCGCCCAGTTGTCGGGCCAGAATCTGCGCGCGGCCGAAGAGGCCCTGGCCGAGCTATCCGACGTGCGCGCGCGCGTGGACCGCATGACGCGGGAAATGGCCGCGTTCACCGAGGTGGTGGGGCAACTGACCGGCCGAGCGCGCTCGGTGGGCGACATCAGCAAATTGATCAAGG
The DNA here is from genome assembly GCF_012928505.1 of Achromobacter sp. Bel. GTDB lineage: Bacteria > Pseudomonadota > Gammaproteobacteria > Burkholderiales > Burkholderiaceae_B > Achromobacter. The sequence goes on from NZ_JABBJN010000094.1 coordinate 7,745, forward strand.
ACATCGCCTTGCAGACCCAACTGCTGGCGTTGAACGCGGGCGTCGAGGCGGCCAGGGCCGGAGACGCCGGCCGCGGCTTCGCCGTGGTCGCCACGGAGGTCGGCCGTCTGGCCGAGCGCGTGAACGCCGCCACCAGCGATATCGGCCGGCACACGGCCGAGATGCTGGAGCTGGTGGACACCACGCAGCGGCAGACGGGTACGCTGCGGGATGACGTGGACGCCTCGGGCGCGGTGCTGGACCGGACGTGTTCCGACTTCCAGCGCTTTGTGCGCGACTTCGACAGCATGAACCGGCAGGTGGGCGAAGTGGTGCAAGCGATCGGCGATGTCGACGCCACCAATCACGGCATGAGCCAGGAAGTGGGGCGCATCGCGGCGCTGAGCGCCGACGTGCTGGAGCGCGTCGGCCACATGTCAGGCGAGATCGACCGCATCCGCCGCCAGACCGAGAGCGTGCAGGAGGTGCTGGCCGATATGCGCACCGGCAATACGGCGTTCGATCACCTGTCCGACGCGGTGGACGATTTTCGGGCCGCCGCCGTCCGTTTGCTGGAAGAGGCGCGCCGCCGCGGCGTGGACGTCTTCGACCGCCACTACCAGCGCATTCCAGGCAGCGAACCGGCGCGTTACCACACGCGGTATGACCGGGCGATCGACGAACCCCTGACCCGGCTGCTGGACGACGTGCTGGAGGCGGTGCCGGGCGCGATCTACACCATCCTGGTGGACAGCCGGGGTTACGCGCCCGCGCACAACAGCCGCTTTTCGCACGCGCCGACGGGCGACGCGGCCGTCGATATCGCCCGGGTCCGGCACAAGCGGATTTTTGACGATCCGGTCGGCGCCCGGCTCGCCGCCAATACGGGGTCGATGTTGTTTCAGACCTATTCGCGGGACACGGGTGAAATCGTCAACGACATTTCGATTCCGTTGTATTTGGGGCCGGAGCACTGGGGCGCCGTGCGCATCGGGCTGGACTATGTGCGCTTCCAGGCCGCGCTGGAAGGCGCGCCGCCGCCGCGAGAGGCCGCTACGGCCGGGCGCTGACGGCACTGGCGGGCGCCCCTGGCGGGGCGTCCCCGAAGAGGGCGGCCGGCCGGGCCCGGCCCGCAGCCGGGAATAGCGCCGCTTTCCCCCCGTTTCTTGGCTTATCGGCGAAGGCCGGGGCCTCCTAGAATCTCGGCGGGCAGCTCGTAATCCGAAAATCCGCGAGCCGCAACGACACCGCAGAGCATGGCCGAAGAAAGCGACCTCGAAAAATCCGAAGCCGCCTCTCCCAGGCGCCTGGAAAAGGCGCGCGAGGAGGGGCAGATTGCGCGTTCCCGGGAACTGGGCACGTTCATGATGCTGGCCGCCGGTGTCGCGGTAATCTGGATGGGCGGCGGTTCGCTCTATCAGGGCCTGAGTGGGGTGCTGCGCAACGGCCTGGCGTTCGATCAGCGCATCGTGGCTGACCCCGGCGTGATGGTGGAACTGGCCGTCAGCGGTTTCGGCCACGCCTTGCTGGCCACCTTGCCCGTCTTTGGCGTGCTGGTGGTCGTGGCCGTCCTGTCCAGCGTGCTGCTCGGCGGCATCGTCATTTCGGGCAAGCCGCTGCAGGCGAATTTCTCGAAGCTCAGCTTCTTTTCCGGTCTGAAACGGATGTTCTCGTCGCAGACCGTGGTCGAGCTGATCAAGGCGTTGGCCAAGGCCCTGCTGGTGGGCGGCGTGGCCGTCTGGGTCATCTGGCGCTACCACGACGACATGCTGAGCCTGATGCACGTGGCGCCGTCCGCCGCATTGATCAAGGCGCTGTCGCTGGTGGCCATGTGCTGCGCCTTCATCGTGGCGTCCCTGCTGATCATCGTGATGCTGGACGTGCCGTGGCAGATATGGAGCCACTTGAAGAAGTTGCGCATGTCCAAGGAAGATGTGCGCCAGGAACACAAGGAAAGCGAAGGCGACCCGCACGTGAAGGCGCGCATCCGCCAGCAGCAGCGCCAGGCGGCGCGGCGCCGGATGATGTCGGAAGTGCCGAAGGCGGACGTCGTGGTGACCAACCCGACGCACTACGCCGTGGCGCTGAAGTACGACGAGGACAAGAGCGGTGCGCCACGCGTGGTGGCCAAGGGTACCGGGCTGATCGCGGCGAAGATCCGCGAACTGGCCGCCGAGAATCGCGTCCCCACATTGGAAGCGCCGCCGCTGGCGCGCGCATTGCATCAACACGTCGAACTGGGGCAAGAAATCCCGGGCGAGCTATATACCGCGGTGGCCGAAGTGCTGGCGTGGGTCTTCCAGCTGCGATCGTGGCGCTCGGGATGGGGAGTCGAACCGACGGCCCCGACCCGGCTGGCCGTACCCGCTGCACTGGACCCGCAAGCAAACACCGCAGCACAAGGAGTTTAAGGAATGAGCGCTTTGCTCACCATGTTGAAGAGTAGCGGGGCCGGCCATGCGCGGCTTCTGGCGGGTCCGATCCTGATCGTGATGGTGCTGGGCATGATGGTGCTGCCCCTGCCCACGTTCCTGTTGGACTTGCTGTTCACCTTCAACATCGCGTTGTCCGTGATGATCCTGCTGGTGGCCATGTTCACGCGCAAGCCCCTGGACTTCGCCGCCTTCCCGGCCGTGCTGCTGTTCGCCACGCTGCTGCGCCTGTCGCTGAACGTGGCGTCGACCCGCGTCGTGCTGCTGAACGGCCATACGGGTCCGGACGCGGCGGGCAAGGTGATCGAGGCGTTCGGCCACTTCCTGGTGGGCGGCAACTTCGCCGTCGGGATCATCGTGTTCGTGATCCTGACCATCATTAACTTCATCGTCATCACCAAGGGTGCCGGCCGGATCGCCGAAGTGGGAGCGCGCTTCACCCTGGACGCGATGCCCGGCAAGCAGATGGCGATCGACGCCGATCTGAATGCGGGCCTGATCGGCGAAGACGAGGCCCGCCGCCGTCGCGCCGAGGTCTCGCAGGAGTCGGACTTCTTCGGTTCGATGGACGGCGCCAGCAAGTTCGTGCGCGGCGACGCCATCGCCGGCCTGCTGATCATGGTAATCAACGTCATCGGCGGCCTGATCGTGGGCGTGGCGCAGCACGATATGTCGATGAGCGATTCGGCCCGCGTGTACACGCTGCTGACGATTGGCGACGGCCTGGTCGCGCAGATCCCGGCGCTGGTGATCTCCACCGCCGCGGGCGTGGTCGTATCGCGCGTGTCGACTGACCAGGATATCGGCCAGCAGATCATTAGCCAGCTGTTCTCGAACCCGGCCGTGCTGTTCCTGACGGCCGGCATCATCGGCATCATGGGCCTGATCCCCAACATGCCGCATATCGCCTTCCTGACGCTGGCAGGCGCGCTGGGCTGGGGAGGGTGGATGCTGCACAAGCGGCGGCAGGCGGTGGCGCAGGCCGCCGAGCAGATTCCGCCGCAGGCGGTCACACAGGCGCAGGCCGCGGCTGCCGAGGCGAGTTGGGACGACGTGTCCATGGTGGACCAGTTGGGACTGGAAGTGGGCTACCGGCTGATTCCGCTGGTGGACCACGCCCAGAACGGCGAGCTGCTGCACCGTATCCGCAGCCTGCGCAAGAAGTTCGCGCAGGACGTCGGCTTCTTGCCGCCGGTCGTGCACATCCGCGACAACCTGGAGCTCAAGCCCAACGACTACCGCATCTTGCTGTCGGGCGTGGAAGTCGGGCATGGCGTGGCGATGCCGGGCCAATGGCTGGCCATCGATCCTGGCGGCGTCACCATACAGATCAAGGGCACCCCCACCACCGACCCCGCATTCGGCCTGCCGGCGCTGTGGATCGACGGCGGCCTGCGCGATCAGGCGCAGGTGGCGGGCTACACCGTGGTGGACGCCGGCACGGTGGTGGCGACACACTTGAACCACTTGATGCACCGCCACGGCTCGAACCTGCTGGGCCGCCAGGAAGTGCAGCAACTGCTGGACCGCATCGGCCGTGACGCGCCCAAGCTGGTCGAGGACCTGGTGCCCAAGACGCTGTCGCTGACCGCGCTGCAAAAGGTGCTGCAAGGCCTGCTGTCCGAAGAAGTGCCGATCCGCGATATGCGGACCATCATCGATACGCTGTCCGAGCATGGCCCGCGCCTGGCGGCCCAGGCGGCCGGCGCCGGTGGCCAGCCTGATATCAATGAACTGATCATGTTGACCCGCCGTTCGCTGGGCCGTGCGATCACGCAACAATGGTTCCCGGGCGAGGGGGAGCTGCGGGTCATCGGTCTGGACGTGAAGCTGGAGCGCGTGCTGTCGCAGGCCATGACCACCAGCGGCGGGCTGGAACCCGGCCTGGCCGACACTCTGCTGCGCGAAACGCAGGCGGCTGTCGAGCGCCAGGAATCGCAGGGCAACGCGCCGGTGTTGCTGGTGTCGCCCGTGCTGCGCGCGCCGCTGTCGCGGTTCTTGCGCCATCACCTGCCGCAGTTGGGCGTGTTGTCGAATACTGAAATACCCGATGAGCGCATGGTCCGCGTGACCGCGCTGATCGGCGGGAGCAATGGGCAATGAAGATAAGCCGCTTTTTTGGCGTCAACAGCCGTGAAGTGATGCGCCAGGTGCGCCAGGTGCTGGGGCCGGACGCGCTGATCGTGTCGAACCGCAGCGTGGACGGCGGCGTGGAAGTCCTGGCGACGGTGGAGGGCGCGTTCGACGATGCGGCGTCCGAGACGCCGCAACGGGAAGCCGCTCCGTATTCTCCGCCGGTCACCGAAGCCCGGCCGCAGCCGCAACCGCATTCGCAACCGCAACCGCAACCGCATTCGCAACCGCCGGCAAGCTCGCCGTTCGGCGCGCCGGCGCCGGCCGAGCGGCCGTATGCCGCTCCCGCCTTCATGCCGCAACCGGGCTATAGCGCGCCGTCGCGGTCGATCGCGGCCTACCAGTCCGCCTATGCCTCGTCGGCATTGCCGGAGGAAGACGCGTCGGCTGAAGACGTCGCTGGGGCCTCGGCCAAGCCGGCTGCCCCCTATCCGGCGGCGCTGCAGCCAGCGTCGCCCCTGCCGGCGACGGCGGCGACCCGGGTCGAACTGCCGTCGTTGCCGCCGGCCCGCCCGGCGGTGTCAACGGCCCCGGCATCTGTTGCCATGCCGATGGTTCCGCCCGTCGCCG
>NZ_JABBJN010000095.1 GCF_012928505.1 Achromobacter sp. Bel
GGGGCGGCCGACGGCGCGGTCGTTGCGGCGGACGCAGGACCCGCGTCGATGAAGCGCACGCGGTAGCCCGGCTGAAGCAGCGCCGGCGTATCGCGCGACAGATCCCACATGGCCGTCGGCGTGACGCCCAGGATCTGCCACCCGCCGGGACTGGCTTGCGGATAGACGCCGCTGAACGTACCGGCCAACGCCACCGCGCCGGCGGGGATGCGGGTGCGCGGCGTCTTGCGACGGGGCACGTCCAGGGTGGGATCGCCGCCGCTCAGGTACGCAAAACCGGGCGCAAACCCGGTGAAGGCGACGCTGTAGGTGCCGCCGGTGTGCCGGCGCACCACTTCCTGGCGCGTGATGCCGAGCAGCGCCGCGACTTCGTCCAGGTCTTCGCCGTTGTAATGAACCGGGATCTCGATCAGCTTGCCCTCGCGCGCGACACGGCCCGACGTATCGCGGCCGCCGATATCGGCGATCAGGGCCTCGCGCGTCACGCTGTCAGGCCGGAACACCACCAGCACGGTACGCGCGGCCGGCACAAGCTCGGTCACGCCGGCAATCGGCCGGGCCTGCAGCGCGTCGAACAGCGCCAGGGTCTGCTCCAGATCGTCCAGTTCAACGAGCAGGGCATCGGTATTCACGGGCAAAAAGCGCACGAGGCCTCCTAGGCGGCAAACGAGCGAATGGTAACGCCAGACTGCTCCAGGCGGCGGCGCACCTCGCGCGCCATGTCGACCGCGCCCGGGCTGTCGCCATGCACGCAGATCGAATCCGCCTGCACGCGGGTCAGCGAGCCGTCGATGGCTTCGACGACCCCGTCTTCCACCAGGCGCAGCATGCGCCGCGCCACGATGTCCGGATCATGCAGCACGGCCCCCGTTTCGCGGCGCGAGACCAGCGTGCCCTGCGGCGTATAGGCCCGATCGGCGAACGCCTCGGCCACCACGCGCAAGCCGCGTTCGCGCGCCAGCGCCAGCAGCGGCGAACCCGCCAGCCCCACCAGCGCCAGCGACGGGTCTACCGCAAGCATCGCCGTGATGACGTCGTTGCCTTGGCGAGCGTCGTGCGCAATGGTGTTGTACAGCGCGCCATGCGGCTTGACGTAGCTGACCTGCGTGCCGGCCGCGGCGGCCAGCCCCTTCAGCGCGCCGATCTGGTAGATGACGTCGGCGATCAGGTCGGCGCTGGCCACGTCCATGTTGCGTCGTCCGAAGCCGGTCAGGTCCGGGTAGGACACGTGCGCGCCCACCGCCACGCCATTGGCCACCGCGCCCTTCAGCGTGGCCAGGATGCCGGCGGGATCGCCGCCGTGAAAGCCACAGGCCACGTTTGCGCTGGACACCAGCTGCAGCATCGCGGCGTCGTCACCCATGGTCCAGGCGCCCAGGCTTTCGCCCAGGTCGCTGTTCAGATCTATCCTAGCCATCGCTTGCTTCTCTATGTGCCGTCAGGGCCAAAATGTGTTGGGCTGTGTGGGGCGTTTGTTTGTAGAACGTCTGTTACAGTATTGTTCTACAATTTTTATAAATAGTAGATCAAAAAATGCTGCATTGACTATCAGTATTTCCCCCGAGTCAGGACAAAACGGCATCTTTTGACGGGCAATCTGGAAATGGCTCGGATACACTCGAAAGCGAAAGGCCTTCCCGCCCCTGCTGATTTCCCGTCAATGACCGATCCCAACGCGCACCAGACCCTGACCGACAAAGTCACCGAACAGATCCGCCGCCGGTTGATCAACGGCGAATTCGCGCCCGGCCAACGCTTGTCCGAAGCGACGCTGACGCAAAGCCTTGAGGTATCGCGCAATACGCTGCGCGAAGCGTTCCGCAACCTGACCAAGGAAGGGTTACTGACCCACTCGCCCAACCGCGGCGTCGCGGTGGCGGTACCCAGCATGGCCTCCATCATTGACCTCTACCGCGTGCGGCGCATGATCGAATGCCAGGCGCTGGCGCAGGCGTACCCGCACCACCCGGCACACCAGCGCATGCGCCAGGCCGTGGACGACGCCGTCGCCCGCCGGCACAGCCAGGACTGGCCGGGCGTGGGCACCGCCAATATGGCTTTCCACATGGCCATCGTGGAATTGGCCGATAGCGAACGGCTGAACGCCATGTTTTCGCTGTTGCTGGCCGAGCTGCGGCTGGTATTCGGCCTGCTGCAAGACCCGGAATTCCTGCACGCGCCCTATGCCGACATGAATGCGCGGATCCTGGAACGGGTCGAGGCCGGGGAGTTCCAGGCCGCCGCCGATGCGCTCAAGGACTACCTGGCGCAGTCCGAGCGCATCGTGCTGGCAAGCTATGCGCGGCGCGTCAGCGCCTTGGGCGGCTGAGCCCGCCACGACCGCAGCACGTCCACCGCCAGGAACGCCAGCAGGCTCACGCCCATCACGGGCAGGCACACGCCCAGCGCCAACGCCACCACGGCGACCAGGAGGCGTCCCGGCCAGGTCAATTCGCGCCACGCCTGCGTCAGCGTCTGCCCCGAAGCGCCCGCCGCCGGACGGCGCAACCACCACATCCGGTATCCCAAGACGATCATCGTGGTAAGCGCCAAGCCGATGGCGGCCATGAGCAACTGGTTGGGCCAGCCGAACAAGATGCCCATGTGCATGTCCACCCCCCAACGGATCAACTTGGCGATCAGCGGAAACGTGGCGAAGTCGGCGCGGCTGGTAATGGCGTAAGTGGCCGGATCGATCGCGATGGTGTCCACCTGCGTGGGCCAGGACCGGTCGACTTCACGCACCGTCCAGGCCTGGTCGGCCGCGCGCGGCGGACGGATCTCCAACTGGTTGCTATCGATGCCGCCGGCCCGGGCGGTTTGCAGGATGCGGTCGATATCGCCCGCCGGTGCCGCCACGGGCGTCATGGCCATGCCGGCCATTGCCCCATGATGATGCGCGTGCTCGCCCTCGCCCTGCCCCGCCGGCATGCCGGCGACCGGCAGCTTCAGCGACACGGACGGCGTGATCCAGCCCAGTTGCGCCCGCAGTTGATCCACGCGCCCGCCCGCCCAGTTCGACCAGGTCAGGCCCGTCGCGGACAAGAACATCAGTCCCGCCGCCAGCCACAGCCCCAGCAAGACGTGCCAGCGGCGCGTGCGCAGGCGCGGGCTGCGCGCCTGCGCCGCGGGATACCGGCGGCGGCCCGCCAGCCACATCGCCAGCCCGCCCAGCGTGGCCAGCCACATCCACGAGGCAGCCAGTTCGCTGTAGTTGCGGCCCAGTTCGCCCAGCATCAGGTTGCGGTGCAAATAGTCCAGCGCCGTACGCAACGGCAGCGTGCCGCTGGTGCCGTAGACGATCATGTCGCCCTTGATCTCCAACGTGGCGGGATCGACGAACAAGGCACGGCTCTCGGAATCGCCCAGGCCGGGCTGCGTGAACATGACGCGTGTGGTGTCACCCGCGCCGGGCGCCGGGCGCACCGCGAACAGGCGCGGCCCGGCGCCAATGCGGGCCTGCGCCGCCAGGACCTGGCTGGCCAGGGATTGGGCCGGCCCCGTCGAGGCCGTGCGCAGCTGGTCGGCATACAGCAGGTTTTCGATCTGCGGGGTCAGTACGAACAACGTGCCGGTGACGGCCGCCACCAGGATGAACGGGCCGACGAATAGCCCGATATAGAAATGCAGCCGGGTGATCAGCGCCATCAAGGCGCTGCGGCTCGCAGCCCGCTCGCGCGCGGGCGCGGCGGGGGAATCCAGGGTTTGGGTGGACATGGGGTCCTCGAATACGAACGACGCCGCCCGACCCGGGCGGCCTTCATGCGCGCAATGCGCGCACGCCGATAGGGGTCATTCGGGAGTCGAGGGAGGCGCGCGCGGTCCCAGCGGCGGGCCGGCAGCCGGCATCGCCGGACGCGGGCCGTCGACGACCGCAGGTGTTTGCGCCAGCCAGCGCAGCAGCGCGGGCGCCACCGCCAGCATCGGCGGCACATCCAGCACCTGATGCGCGCTCAGCCCAAAGGGGCATTCCTGCCCGGCCCCGCCGTGGTCGTCGGGCGCGCCGTGGCCGTGATGGCCGTGATGGGCATCTTCCAGCGCGGCCGGCCCGCGCAGCACCGGCAGCGCACCGCCGCCTGCCGCGCAAAACCCCAGCGCCAGACGGCCTTGCCGCAGCGCATCGGCATCCGGCATATATCCCACCGGCACCCAGGCCCGCGCCACCAGCAACAGCAGCAGCAACAGCCGCCCGACATCGGCGGCCAGGGCGGCATGGGAGGGTCGGCAGGAAAGTCCGGTGCGCATGGGCCCAATCCAGGGCGCCGGCGGATTCCGGCACCATGCCGGAATTCTACTCGCCGCCCTGCCGCCGGCGACCCACGCATTCTGCTTGCGAACGCGTTCTTTCGGGCATAAATTGAGCAAACCCGTTTTGAGTACGGGCCAGCCGGCCCGCCCGATACGGCGTCGAAAGGTCGTTTTTTATCTTTTAAGCCCGCGAGGAGCGTTGCGATGAAAGTGAAACACCTGTTAGGCCCGGCAGCCCTTGCGCTGTCCCTGCTGTTCACCACGCCCGGCGTGGCGCAAACCGCCGATCCCGCCCCCATCATCACGGGCAAGCATTGGACGGAATCAGACGCCAGCCATAAGAAAGCCTACCTGCTGGGGATCGCCAACCTGTTGCAAGTCGAACGCGCCTACCAGGAACGGCGCAAGCTCAACGACACCCAGACGCTGGTTCCCCGATTCACGACCGGCCTGCAAGCCCAAACGCTGGATTCGGTGCGCGAACGGCTGGACAGTTGGTATGCCGCCAACCCGACCAAGCTGGACCGCCCCGTGATCGAGACCCTGTGGTTCGAGATCGTCGTCCCCGGCGCAAAGCGCAAGCCCTGAAGGAGCCGTCATGAAGCTTATTCGATCGATTCTCATCGGCGTCGCGATAGGGACGCTTGCAGCCTGCACGAACATGACGCCCAAGCAGCAAGGCACCATGTCCGGTGCGGCCATCGGCGCTGCGGCGGGCGCGGGCATTGCCGCCATCGCGGGCGGCAGCGCCTGGACAGGCGCCGCCATCGGCGGCGTGGCGGGCGGTGTCGCGGGCAATATCCGCGGCGGCCAGTCCTACTGATAGGGCATCCGGCCCCGCGCCCGGCCATCAAGCGGCCGTTGCGCGGGGCTTTCGGCAGGCCGCTACCCTCCCCCGCTTAGCCCTGCTTGGCGCGCCAGGCCTGGTACCTGGCCTGGTTCTCCTGGTTCGGCGGATACAAGCCGGGCAGTTTTTCCCCCGCTTCCACCTGCTGCATGATCCAGCCTTCCAGCCGTTCCTGCTCGATGGCGATCTCGACCACCTCATCCAATATCGCTGCCGGAATCAGCACCGCGCCGTCGCGGTCCAGCACGATGACATCGTTCGGAAACACCGCGACGCCGCCGCAGCCCACGGGTTCCTGCCAGCCCACGAAGGTCAGCCCGGCAACCGACGGCGGCGCGGCCGCCCCGCTGCACCATACCGGCAGGCCCGTGCCCTCGACGCCTTCCAGGTCCCGGACCACGCCATCCGTCACCAGCGCGGCCACGCCGCGCTTCTGCATGCGCGCGCACAGGATGTCGCCGAAAATACCCGCATCGGTCACGCCCATCGCGTCGACCACGGCAATGCAGCCTTCAGGCATATCTTCAATCGCCGCGCGCGTCGAAATGGGCGACGCCCACGAGGCTGGCGTCGCCAGGTCCTCTCGGGCCGGCACGAAGCGCAGCGTGAACGCGCGCCCCACGATCCGATTGGCGCCCGGCGCCAGCGGCCGCGCGCCGCGCAGCCACACGTTGCGAAGCCCCTTTTTGAGCAGCACGGTGGTCAGGGTGGCGGTGGTGATGCCGGACAGGGCCTGGACGACGCGTGCGTCCAAAGGCTGAGGTGCAATCGTCATGATGCAGGTTCTCCTGGAATGGACTTCGATTGTGACCCTGCGCAAAACGCAATACAACACGGTTTTTGCAGATTCAGAATCCGTTTTTTATACCTGCGTCGTCGGCTCGCATGCCCGCACCGCATGCCCCGGCACGCCTTGCGCTTACCAGCGATGCTGATACGTCAGCGTCAGCACCGTGCCGGCCGCGGGCAGGCGGCTGGTGTTGGTGCCGCTGCGCATCAGCTGGCTGTACAGCGGGTAGTACTCGCGGTTGAACAGGTTTTCGATGCCGACCGTCACCGTGTCCTTCTTGGTGAACTGGTAGCGGCTCATGACGTCCACGGTGAAATAGCTGTTGACCTCGCGACGCCCGAAGCTGGCGACGCCGTCCAGGCGATAGTCCTTGCTGGCGTAGTAGTTCGCCTGCAAGCGGTTGCTCCAGCGCTCGTTCGGCCGGTACTGCACGTAGCCCGTCACCTTGACGGGCGGAATGCGGTACCCCGTCATGTTGCGCCATTCGCCGCCGTCTGGTTGCTCCTGCCCCTTCATCCAGGTGAACGTGCCGCCCGCGCCCCAGCGTTCGTCGTCCGTCAGGTAATCGGCGGCCGCTTCCACGCCGTACACGCGTTCCTTGGTGCGGGTCAGAATCAGGCCATTATTGAAACTCTGCACATCACCCAGCTTCGACGTCGTGTAGAACACGGCCAGCGACGCCGTGGTGTTGTCGCCCACGGCGCCACGCCAGCCCAGCTCGTAGTTGTTGGTCTTGACGGGCTCCAGGTCCGACGAGCCGATGTCGAAACCCGGACGCGCGTTGCGCATCTGCACGCCGATGTCGGGCAACTGGAAGCCCTGGCTGAACGACGTGTAGACCTCCTGCCCGCGCACGGGCTCGTAGCTCAGGCCCAGATTGAACAACAAGGCGTCGTAGTTCACCGTGCCGCCCTGCACGGTGGCCGGCGACGGCGCCCGGGACTGCGACAGAGGCACGAAGTCATTGAAACGCGCGGACGAATACTCGTAGCGCACGCCGCCCTGCCCCGACCATTGGTCGTTGAAGCGATGTTCCAACTGGCCGAACAGGCCCGTGCTGCGCGTGGTCAGTTCGGGCATATAGGTCAGCGTGCCCGTCTTGCGGAACACGCGGCCGCCGCTGCCGTCGAACGCGGCGGGATCGAAGATATCGATCGGCATGTCGCTGCGTTCCTGGTTGAAATCGGCGCCCCAAAGCAGGCGGGTCTTGTCGGATTCGCCCAGCGGCGTGTCAATCGTCAGGCGGCTGCCCAGCACCTTGGAATTCTGCATGGCCTGGTCCACATTGCCACCGCGCGTGACGACCGCGCGGGCGTCAAACGGCGTAAAGCGCGTGTAGTAGTCGCGGTAGTAGACTTGGGCCGACAGCTTGCTGCCCCACAGGTTCTGGTGCTGGTATTCCAGGTTCACCAATGTGTTGCGGATCTGGTTCTGGTCGGCCAGTTCCAGCCCGCCCAGCGGCAAGGCGCGCGCCGTGCCCGGCGGCAGGCGGCCCACCGACGGGTCCGACCCATAATCGCTGTCCTGGTCGGCGTTGTAGTAGCTGGCCGACAACTGCACGCGCTGGTCGTCGTCGATGCGCAGCCCCAGCTTGCCGCCCACGCTATAGATGTTGGAATCGAACAGGTCGCCCTGGCTGGGCTCCGAGGCGATCCGGCGGCCTTGCGCGTCGTAAGACGCGCCATTGTGGCGCGCGCCCAGGTCCAGCGCGTAATCGAGTTTGCCCTGGCTGCCGGCGAAATGCTGCTGCAACTGGCCGCCCAGGCCGTCGGCGCGCAAGCGGCTCAGGGGGGACACGGCCGTCAGCGTGGTTTCGGATACCGGTTCGCCGCCGGCCGGCCGCGTCGTGATGGAGACGATGCCGCCCGTGGCGCCCGCCCCATAGATCGAGCTGCTGCCGCGCAACACTTCAACGCGCTCGATGATGGCCGGATCGATGTTGGCCAGGTTGCGCGACGAATCGCGGTTGGTGTTCAGCGGAATGCCGTCCACCAGCACCAGGATGCCGCGGCCGCGCAGCGTCTGGCCGTAGTCGGTCATGGTGCGGCTGGAGTCGGCCATGCCCGGCACGACCTTCGACAGCACCGTCGCCAGGCTGTCGGACCCTGTCTTCAGTTCTTGCAGGCTGTCGCGTTCCAGCACGATGGTCTGTTGCACCGGGCTGACCAGGTTGCTGGCCATGCGCGAGGCGCTGACTTCGATCGGCGCCAGCACCGTCGGGGCGGCCGCGCCGGCAGGCTCAAGAATGATGGCGCTGCCTTCGTGGCGGGCGCGCAGCGGCGTGCCGCGCAGCAAGGCGTCAAGCGCCTCGCCCGGCGTCATGGTGCCGGACACCGCCCGCGCCTGGATGCCTGCCACGGCCTGAGGGGTATAGAAGATCTGCAGACCGTGCTGCTGCGCCAGCGATTTAAGCGCGCCGTCCAGCGGCTGGGCGGGCATGTCGATGGCGACCGGCGGCGACGCGGCCCAGGCGGCAGGCGCCCCCAAGGCGATCAGCACCGCCGCGCTGACGGCCCGGATCCGGCAGCCCATCGGCCGCGCGCGCTTGTTCTTATTGCGATCCACTTCATCCTCTCCTGATTAGGGCGGTCTCCGGCCCCCTGGCCGGATGTGCCCCGCGATAAGAGAGAAGACGCAGAAGCGGAAAAAAACCTGAATCGCCGCCCGAAGTATTTCCCGGGCGCACGCGCCGGCGGCCTAGCGGGCCACCACTTCAGCCCGCCCGTCGGGCAGCTTGCGCACCGTCACCGGCAGGATGTGCGGCAACGCGGTCAGGAAGGCGTCGGTGTCGTCGATGCGGAATACGCTGGTCAGGCGCAGCTCGGCCAGCCCCTTGCCGCCGCCCAGCACGACCGCCTGCGCGCGGTAGCGCGACACCTCGCGCACCGCGCTGGCCAGATCGGTATCGCTGAAGACGATCTGCCCCGCGCGCCAGGCCAGCGCCGAGGCCGCGGACGCCGTTTGCGGCGGCTCGACCTTGCCTGACGCGGTGACGCGGGCGCCAAGCCCCGCAGTGACCGACACCGCGCTGCCCGCGTCGTCCTGCCAGCCGGCCACGCGTACCGAACCGGACTCGACCAGGACGCGCAGTTCTTCCGCGTCGCGGCGCACATCGAAACGCGTCCCCGTCACGGTAGCTGTCCCCAAACCGGCATCGACAATAAAAGGACGCCCGGCGTCCTGGCCGACCGAGAACAGCGCCTCGCCTTCCAGCAGCTCGACCTGTCTTGCTTGCGCGCCGAACCGCACTTTCATATGGGTGCGGCTATTCAGTTCGGCGCTGGATCCATCCGGCAACGCCACGACGCGGCGTTCTCCCGGCCCCGTCCGGTACTCGGCCGTTTGCACGGCAGGCGGCTGCTGGCGCTGCCAGAACAGCACGCCCGCGCCGACCGCCAGCGCCGTCACGCCAAGCGACAGCACCTGGCGCCGGCCGGACGACCGCACGCGTCGGCGCGGCTCGGCCAAGGCCCGCAAGCGGTCCGCCGGCACCTCAGCGGCGGCTTGCCAGATGGATTCCAGTACGCGGTATTCATAGCCATGGCGGGGATCGGCCGCCAGCCAGGCCTGCAGTTCAGCCTGGCCCGCGGCATCCAGGTCCCCGGCGCGGGTCCGGGCGAACCATTTGGCGGCCTCGGAACGCGCGGCATCGCTAGCTGGGCGCATAGGCCCCCAGCCGTTCGCGCAGATGCAAGGCGGTGCGGATCATGTATTTTTCGACCATGTTCTTGCTCAGGCCCATGCGCTCGGCGATCTCGGCCTGTGTCAGGCCTTCCAGCCGTTGCCAGATGAAGACCTGGCGGCACTTGAGCGGCAATTCGGCCAGCGCCGCTTCCAGCGCCTGCCCCAATTGCTGCGTGCGCGCCTGCGCCACAGGGTCGCCCAGCTCGCTGGGATGGGCCGCTATGGTATCAAGCGGCACCCACTCCTGCCCGCCTTCGCGGCGGAAACTGTCGATGGCAGTATTGCGCGCGGCCTGGTGCAGATAGGCGCGCGGCTGTTCGACGTGGGCGGAACCGGCCTCCAGGCATTTCACCAGCGCATCATGCGTCAAGTCCTGGGCGGCGTCGCGGCAACCCAGCTTACGGGTCCAGACGGCAAGCAGTTCTTCGTAATAGGCAAGAAAGCCGTGTGGACGGGACCGGGAAGATGACATGAGGCGAGTTCGAAGCGAAGCGGCATGATAATGCTTTTTATTAGCAATTGCTACGCTACGCGCCGGCGAAGGGAAATTTTGCCCGAAACACCGGTTTTTCCGCACTACCTCCGACGCGCCCGGGCACGCACACGCGGGAATTCCCCCATCAGGCGCTCAGGTCCAGGCCCGGGCACGCTAATTGCGCCTGACTGGGGGTTTCCCTCCCTCGGAGAGTCCATGCCCGCCCCGACCGACGATTCCTCGCGGATGTTGACGGTGCTTACCGTCAACACCCATAAGGGATTCACCAGCTTCAACCGGCGTTTCATGCTGCATGACCTGCGCGAGGCGTTGCGCACCGCCGCGCCCGACGTGGTGTTCCTGCAGGAAGTGCTGGGCGAGCATCAGGCGCACGCCGAACGGCATTCGGCGGCCTGGCCGGCATTGTCCCAATATGAATTCCTGGCCGATACGCTGTGGACGGACTTCGCCTACGGGCGCAACGCCGTCTATCCCGCCGGCCACCACGGCAACGCGATCCTGTCGCGCTACCCGATCGAGCGCTATGAGAATCATGACGTCAGCGTGGACGGGCACGAAGGCCGCGGCCTGCTCCATTGCGTGTTGCGCGTGCCGGGCAGCGCGCCGGTGCATGCGATCTGCGTGCACCTGGGCCTGCTGGAACGGCATCGCGGACAGCAATTGAACGGGCTGTGCGAGCTGGTCAGCCGAGATGTGCCGGCCGGCGAGCCGCTGCTGATCGCCGGGGATTTCAACGATTGGCGGCTGAACGCCGACCGCCTGATGGCCGACTGCGGTACCCAGGAAGTCTTCACGACGCGCGTGGGCCGTCCTGCGCGCACATTCCCTGCCCGATGGCCGTTGCTGCGGCTGGACAGGATCTACGTGCGCAATGTGCGCGACTGGCGGCCGGTGCCGCTGGCGTCCCGCGTGTGGTCGCGGTTGTCGGATCATGTACCCATTTCCGCGGAGATCGCGCTATGACGGCCGTCGACCTGGGATGGCGGGAAGGCAACCGCTACACACTGCTGGAAAACGGCGAGGCCTACTTCCCCGCCGTCCGGCGCGCCGTCGAGTCGGCCACGCGCGAAGTGCTGATCGAAACATTCATCCTGTTCGACGACAAGGTGGGACAGGCGCTGCAGCAGACCTTGATCGCGGCCGCGCGCCGAGGCGTCAGCGTGGACCTGCTGGTGGATGGGTACGGATCCGACGAGCTGACGGATGAATTCATCGGCGCCATGACGCAGGCCGGCGTGCGCTTCCATATTTTCGATCCGCGCCCCCGGCTGCTGGGCGTGCGCACCAACGTGTTCCGCCGCATGCACCGCAAGATCGTGGCCGTGGACAGCCGCTGCGCCTTGGTGGGCGGCATCAATTTTTCGGCCGACCACCTGCCGGACTTCGGTCCTGAAGCCAAGCAGGACTACGCGGTGCAGGTGGACGGCCCGCTGGCGTCGGACATCGCCGATTACGCCCGTGCGGCCCTGAGGCG
>NZ_JABBJN010000096.1 GCF_012928505.1 Achromobacter sp. Bel
TCTTCCGATCTCGGGGGCGGCGTAGCGTTGACGGGGCAGCGCCAGGTACAACGGCAGCGTGGCCAGCGCCAGCGCGGCGTAGACCAGCACGGCGCCGCGCCAGCCCAGCCAGGCGGACAGCGCGTGGCCCACGGGCCACATCACCGTGGACGCCAAGCCGCCGAACAGCGTGATCTGCGATATGGGTCGGCGCGCGGTGGGGCCGGCGGCGCGGGCAAGCGACGCAAAGGCCGCGTCGTACAGGCACAGGCGCATGCCGATGCCCAGCAGCAGCCAGGCCAGGAAATACACGGGAACGGCATGGACGGCCGCCAGCAGCGTACAGCCGGCTGCGGCGACCACGGCGCCCATGGGCATGACGCGGTGGCCGCCCCAGCGGTCCACGGCCATGCCGGCCACCGGCGAAACCAGGGCCATCGTCACGATGGCGGCGGAAAAGCCGCCGTAGACCGTGGCAGGGCTCCAGCCCAGGTCGGCGACCATAGCCGGGCCCAGTGCGCCGATCAGATAGAACGTCACGCCCCAGCCGATCAGTTGGGTCAGGCCCAGGCAGACAATGGCGCGCGGCGGAATCACGGCCGCTGCGGCGGGGTGGTGTCGCCTGCGCCCAAGGCGCGTTGCATCAGAACGGTGTCGCGCCATTCACCATGCTTGTGCCCAACCGACCGCAAGGTGCCGACCGGGTGGAAGCCCTGGCTGGCGTGCAGCGCCAGGGACGCCGCGTTGCGGCTGTCGCCCACCACGGCCAGCATCTGGCGCCAGCCGGCGGCGGTGCAGCGTTCGATCAGCGCGGCCAGCAGCTTGCCGCCGATGCCCAGCCCGCTGCGGCCCGCCTTCACGTATACCGAATCCTCCACCGTGTGGCGGTAGGCCGGACGCGGTCGGTACGGGGTGACGTAGGCGTAGCCGACGACCTCGCCGTTGATCTCCGCCACCAGATAGGGCATTTCCTTTTCCAGCACGCTGCCGCGGCGCTGACGCATTTCGGCGATGGAAGGCGGTTCCAGTTCGAACGAGGCGGTGCCGTGTTCGACATGGTGTGCGTACAGGGTCTTGATGGCGGGCAGGTCGGCGTCCGCGCTGTCGCGGATCAGGACGGTAGGCTGGGTGGGCGGCATGAAAAAAGGGCGGGAAAGTCGATGAGGGAGAACCAGCCGCCAGTGTCGCGCAACGCAATTCATTAATAAAGCTTTGGTTTATTATGATTTTCATAAGTAAAACTTTGGATTGAAGCGATGCGTGGCTTGAACCTGGACCATCTGCGCACGTTCGCCCAGGTGGTCGAATTGGGCAGTTTTTCTGCTGCCGCCGAGCGTGGCGGCGTGACGCAGCCTGCCGTCAGCCTGCAAGTCCGCCAGTTGGAAAGGCGTTTCGGCTTAAAGCTGGTCGAGCGCATCGGCCGTCGCGCCGGACCGACCGCCGCCGGGCTGGAATTGCTGACCCACATCCGCGTCATCGACGCCGCGCTGGCGCAGGCCGAACAAGCCATGTCGGCCCATGCGTCGCAGGTATCCGGGCGGATCCGGCTGGGCACGGGCGCCACCGCCTGCACCTATCTGCTGCCGCCCTTGCTGGCCGACCTGCGCCAGCGCTTTCCCGCGCTGGATATCGTGGCCAGCACCGGCAATACGTCGGACATGTTGCGCGGGCTGGAGCACAACACGCTGGACATGGCGCTGGTCACGCTACCCGCGCCGGGCCGCATGTTCCAGGTCACGCCGGTGCTGGAAGACGAATTCGTGGCAATTTTTCCCGCCCGCGATTCAGGTGCGATTCCCGACGCCGTGACGCCGCAGTCGCTGGCGGGGCTGCCGCTGGTGCTGTTCGAGCCCGGCGCCCGCACGCGGCGGCTGGTCGACGACTGGTTCGAAGCGGCGGGCCTGGCCGCCAAGCCCGTCATGGAACTGGGCAGCACGGAAGCCATGAAGGAAATCGTGGCTGCCGGCCTGGGCTGCGCGGTGTTGCCCAAGCTTGCCGTGTCCGGCGCGGGGCGGCGCGACGCGCTGGCCGTGCGTTCGCTGACGCCGCGCCTGTCGCGCGACCTGGCCATCGTGCTGCGCCGCGATAAGCCGCTTAGCCGGGGGCTGCGGCACCTGGAAGCCGCGCTGTTGGCGTTGCGTGCGTGAACGCGTAAGGGTGGAAGACATCCACGGGCAACTGGTTGCAGTCCTGGACGCATTCGCGCACGGCGGCCATGTCGGAGAAGTCCAGGCCGCTCCGCACGCCTTGCAGGTCCAGATTCATGGCCAGGGTCACCAGATCCACATTGCCGGTGCGTTCACCGTTGCCGAACAGGCAGCCTTCGACGCGGTCGGCGCCTGCCAACACGGCCAGTTCGGCCGAGGCGACGGCGGTGCCTCGGTCATTGTGCGGATGCACGCTCAGCACGATGCTGTCGCGCCGTGCAAGATGGCGGTGCATCCATTCGATCTGATCGGCGTACACGTTGGCCGTTGTGCACTCTACCGTGGACGGCAGGTTGATGATCATCTTGCGGGCAGGCGTGGGGGCCCAGATGGCGCTGACCGCATCGCAGACCTCCAGCGAGAAATCCAGCTCGGCCAGGCTGAACGTTTCCGGCGAGTATTCGTAGATCCATTCCGTTTCGGGGCAGGCATCGGCCAGCGCCCGGATCTGTCGGGTGCCGGCCAGGGCGATCTCCTTGACTTCGGCGCGCGTCATGCCGAACACGATGCGCCGCCATTGCGGCGCGATGGGCGCATACAGGTGCACGATGGCGCGCGGTACGCCGCGCAGCGATTCGAACGTGCGCTCGATCAGGTCGGGGCGCGACTGCGTCAGCACCTCGATCGTGACGTCTTGCGGTATGCGGCGTTCTTCGATCAGCTTGCGCACGAAGTCGAAGTCCGTATCCGATGCCGAGGGAAACGCCACTTCGATTTCCTTAATGCCGACCGCCACCAGTTGCTCGAACATGCGCAGCTTGCGCGCGCCGTTCATGGGCTCGACCAGCGCCTGATTGCCATCGCGCATGTCGGTGCTCATCCAGACGGGCGGCGCAACGAGGCGGCGCGCAGGCCAGGTGCGTTCCGCGTAATCGCGCGTGAACGGTTGGGTGGGGTGGTATTTGTGTTGGGGGTGTTCAAGCATGGGGACCTCCGGCCGCGAGCAGGCGCCGCGGCATCAGACAGCCATGGCCGCGTGACGCGGCGACGGCAAAGCAATGGGGGAGGTGGCTTCGGGGCCCGTCAGCGGGCCCCGGGCTGCCGGGCGGCCACGGGGCGCAAGGCCCGGCAACCGCGCGCTAGTCGCAGGGGTAGGGCCGGTGAGGCTGCGCCGGCCGCCCGCCCCTGCCCGGCGGCGGCAAACGCGGCGCGGACGGTGCAGGGGGCGAATGGCAAGAGCATGGCGGCGTCAGGAGATTCAGCAGGGATTCGGGGATGATAGGTACACTGGGAAAGACCGTCTAACGCTATCAAGACATTAATCGTCGCTAAATGGACATTCCTGCGCCCCCGTCCGCCGGCAAATCGCGCGCTCCCGCCGAGGTGGACCTGTTCCCCTACGAATCGTCCCAGCGCCCGGTGGCGGGGCTGGCGGTGGATTACGAAGATGGCCACCGCGTCCGCCGGCATCGGCATCGCCGGGGCCAATTGCTGTACGCGATCTCTGGCGTGATGACGGTGGACACCGATGCGGGCATCTGGGTGGTACCGCCGACGCGGGGCGTCTGGGTGCCCGCCTGGGTGCCGCACGGCATCCGCATGAGCGGGGAACCGCGCATGCGCACCGTATTCGTCGAGCCGGGAACCGCGGCGCATCTTCCGGAACAATGCTGCGTGCTGTCGATTTCGCCGCTATTGCGCGAACTGATGGTGGCCGCTGCCGATGTGCCGTTGGATTGGGCGCCCGGCACGCGCGATGGACGGGTGATGATGCTGCTGTTGGACGAGCTGCGCCAGGAGCCCGTGCTGCCGCTGCACTTGCCGCAGCCATCCGAGCCGAGGCTGGCGCGCATCTGCCGCGCCATTGTGCGCCATCCCGAGCGGCAAGCGGGGGCGGCGGACTGGGCGCGGGAATTGGGCGTGGACGCCAAGACGGTGCACCGCCTGTTTTTGCGCCACACGGGCATGACCTTCGGCCGCTGGCGCCAGCAGGCGCGTTTGCTGGCCGCCATGGAGCGGCTGGCGCGCGGCGCGCGGGTGTTGGACGTGGCGCTGGACCTGGGCTACGACAGTCCCAGCGCGTTCGCGGCGATGTTCCGCCGGGCCGTGGGCGAGCCGCCCAGCGTGTTCGCGGCGCGCGGCGGGGCGTCCGCCTGATGGCCACGAACCGCCTCGGGGGCGGCCGCCGGGCAGCGCCGCCCCGATCCAGCGTATTATTTACCGTTTTGCCGCCACGCTAACAGCACTCGAGACAAATCATGCCGCACTACCGTTCCCGCACATCGACCCACGGCCGCAACATGGCCGGCGCCCGCGCCCTGTGGCGCGCCACCGGCATGAAGGACGGCGATTTCGGCAAGCCGATCATCGCGGTAGTGAACTCGTTCACGCAGTTCGTGCCGGGCCACGTGCACCTGCGCGACCTGGGCGCGCTGGTGGCCAAAGAGATCGAAGCCGCGGGTGGCGTCGCCAAGGAATTCAACACGATCGCCGTCGACGACGGCATCGCCATGGGCCACGGCGGCATGCTGTATTCGCTGCCGTCGCGTGAACTGATCGCCGACTCGGTGGAATACATGGTGAACGCGCACTGCGCCGACGCCATGGTCTGCATTTCGAACTGCGACAAGATCACGCCGGGGATGTTGATGGCCGCGATGCGCCTGAACATCCCGGTGGTGTTCGTGTCCGGCGGGCCGATGGAAGCGGGCAAGGTCAAGTCGCCGACCGACGGCAAGGTGATCGCCAAGATCGACCTGATCGACGCCATGATCAAGGCGGCCGACCCGAAGGTCTCGGACGCCGAGGTGGCGGAAGTGGAACGCAGCGCCTGCCCGACGTGCGGCTCCTGTTCCGGCATGTTCACCGCCAACTCGATGAATTGTCTGACTGAAGCCATCGGCCTGGCGCTGCCGGGTAACGGCACCATCGTGGCCACGCACGCGTGGCGCAAGGGTTTGTTCGAACAAGCCGGCCGCCTGGTCGTGGACCTGTGCCGCCGCTACTACGTGGAAGAAGACGAATCGGTCCTGCCGCGCAACATCGCGACGAAGAGCGCGTTCCAGAACGCGATGGCGCTGGACGTGGCGATGGGCGGTTCGACCAATACCGTGCTGCACCTGCTGGCCGCGGCCCAGGAAGCGGGCGTGGATTTCACGATGGCCGACATCGACCGCATTTCGCGCAAGGTGCCCTGCCTGTGCAAGGCGGCGCCCGCCACCGACAAGTACCACATTGAAGATGTGCACCGCGCAGGCGGCATCCTGGGCATCCTGGGTGAACTGGCGCGCGCCGACCTGCTGGACCTGTCCTGCGGCAACGTGCACAGCGGCACGCTGGGCAACGCGATCCAGAAGTGGGACGTGGCAGGCGAGGCCGGCGAAGAAGCGCAGAAGTTCTACCGCGCCGCGCCGGGCGGCATCCCGACGACGGTGGCGTTCAGCCAGGACGCAACGTTCCTGACGCTGGATACGGACCGCAAGACGGGCTGCATCCGCAGCAAGGAAAGCGCCTACTCGAAGGACGGCGGCCTGGCTGTGCTGTACGGCAATCTGGCCGAGAAGGGCTGCATTGTGAAGACGGCCGGCGTGGACGAGTCGCAATGGGTCTTCACGGGCCGTGCGCGCGTGTTCGAAAGCCAGGACGATGCGGTGGAAGGCATCCTGGGCGACAAGATCGTGGCGGGCGACGTGGTGGTGATCCGCTACGAAGGCCCGAAGGGCGGTCCGGGCATGCAAGAGATGCTGTATCCGACGTCATACCTGAAGTCCAAGGGCTTGGGTAAGACGTGCGCGCTGTTCACGGACGGTCGCTTCTCGGGCGGCTCGTCGGGGCTGGTGATCGGCCATGCGTCGCCGGAAGCGGCGGAAGGCGGCACGATCGGCCTGGTGGAAGAAGGCGATGTGATCGAGATCGATATCCCGAACCGGAAGATGCACCTGGCGGTGTCCGACGAAGAACTGGCGCGTCGTCGCGCGGCGATGGATGCGCGCGCGGATGGCTGGGAGCCCGTGGGACGCGAACGCGTCGTGTCGCTGGCGTTGCAGGCTTATGCCGCGTTGGCGACGTCGGCGGATCGCGGTGCGGTGCGGGATTTGTCGCAGCTGAAGCAGAAGGGCAAGCGGTGATT
This sequence comes from Achromobacter sp. Bel, assembly GCF_012928505.1. GTDB lineage: Bacteria > Pseudomonadota > Gammaproteobacteria > Burkholderiales > Burkholderiaceae_B > Achromobacter. Next base: position 6,256 of record NZ_JABBJN010000096.1, read on the forward strand.
GCCTGATTGCTCGGGGTGTGAAAAAGGCGGCGCTTTTTGCGCCGCTTTTTTTTGTTGCCGGGGGGGGCGGTTGGCGGCTGGTGGCTTCGTAGGTCGCACGTTGGCGGGGTCGGACGGATGGCGCGCGCCCACGATTGCGGTCCGGAGCCTTCGCTCCGGACTGCCCCGTCGTCATCCTCGTACGCCTTCGGCTCCCTACGGATTCCCTCGGGCGCATCAAGGTTGCGCGCCATCCGCCCGACCCCGCCAACGTGCTGGCGCTATCTTGGTTTGCGCGCTGCTAGACCGTTACTGACTGGCGAGACTTGCGTGGCCCGCCGCACGCGGCCGCGCGGGCGGCCGCGTCCGACGTACGCGTTGACGGGGCGTCATACGATGGTCGCTTGCGCGCTTGTGGTGAATGGTTTGCTATTGAGCTTCGCAATCGGGGGGGAGGTGGAGCGACGGGTGGCGCGCGGCGGGCAGCCGCTTGCTGATTGAGACCTGTACGCGCGCCATCCGTCTAAAAAGAAGGCCGTTGATTGGTCGATGCGGTCGCTCAGCGTTCGGCACTTTTCGTGCGTCTCTGATGTGATTTTCGCGTTGCGCGCTGCGCAGCATCCTCGCCCGCAAAATTCCGTGGAAGCCCCCAAAGGCCGCCCGCGCGGCCGGCCGGGGGCAAGCCCCGCAAGATCTTCCATTACTTTCGACTCGGGGCTAGAACCCTACGAGCACCGCTCGTCCCCGATGACGTCAGATTGCAAGCGCCGGAGCACGGCGCGGTGAGGCCCTGGGGGGCGCGGGGAGTCGATAAGCCCGAGGGAATCTGAAGGAGCTGCCGTAGGCAGTGACGAAGATGACGACGGGGCAGTCCGGAGCGAAGGCTCCGGACCGCAATCGTTGACCCGCGCCCCCCAGGGCCTCACCGCGTCGTGCGTCTCAAGAACAATCACCACGCCCATCACAAGGAAACCCCGATAGAATTCCTAGACCCAGCCTGGAGCCCCCATGTCCCTCAATTCTGAAGCGTTGCGCCTGTTCCTTGGCGTCGTCGATGCCGGCTCCATGAGCGCGGCGGCAGAGATGCTCGGACAGACCGCATCAGGCGTCAGCCGGGGCCTGTCACGGCTGGAAGACGAGTTAGGCGTCATTCTCTTGAACCGGACAACCCGGCGCATGGAATTGACCGAAGAAGGCGCGCACTTTCTTCCCAAGGCCCGGCAGATCGTGGCGGCGTTGGAGGAGGCCGAGGAATGCATGCGGATGGTGCATCAGCGGCCGGCGGGGCGGTTGCGGGTGGATGCGTCAGTGCCGGTGATGCTGCATTGCGTGGTGCCGCACGTGGGAGAGTTCCGGCGCGAGTATCCCGAGATCACGCTGGAACTGACCAGCAACGACCGCATCGTGGACTTGATGGAGCATCGCACCGATATTGCGATCCGCATGGGGCCGTTGACGGATTCGACTTTGCACGCGCGGCCGTTGCGGCCGGCGCCGCGGTGGATGATGGCCAGCCCCGAGTACATCGCGCGGCGCGGGGCACCGGAAACGGTGGAGGATCTGGCGGAGCATGAGGTGTTGGGGTTCACGCACCCCGAAAGCCTGAACGTGTGGCCGCTCAAGCATGCGGGCGGGTCCAGTTATCTGGCGACGCCGACGCTGGCGACGTCCAGCGGGGAAACGCAGCGGCAGCTGGCGCTGCGCGGCGTGGGGATCGCATGCCTGTCGGATTTCGTCGTGCGCGAAGACATCGCGGCCGGGCGGCTGGTGAAGGTGATGGAGGGCGTGTACAGCGATTATCTGCAGCCCATGCACGCGGTGTATCACCGCAACACGCAGCTGTCGCGGCGCATTGCGTGCTTTTTGGATTTCTTCGCCCGGCGGGTGTAGGAGGGATGGGTGGCATCGCGCAACCCATCCTGCCGCGTTACGCGTGCAGCGCCCGTCCAAACGCCGACAGCACCGATTCATGCAGCGTTTCCGACAAGGTCGGATGCGCGAACACGGTGTGCATCAGGTCTTCTTCGGTTGCCTCCAGTGAGGCCGCCACGCCGTAGCCAGTGATCAGTTCGGACGCTTCCGGATGGATGATGTGCGCGCCCAGCAATTCCCCTGACTTCGCGTCGAACACGGTCTTCACCAAGCCCTGGTCTTCGCCCATCGCGATCGCCTTGCCGTTGCCGGCGAAGGTGAACTTGCCCACGCGGATCTCGCCGCCGGTCTGCTTGGCGTGTTCGCGGGCGCGGGCCTCGGTCATGCCGATGCTGGCGACTTGCGGGTACGAGTACGTGCAGGCCGGAATGCGCAGCGGGTCGATGGCGTGGGTGGGCAGGCCCGCGATGGCTTCCACGCACAGCACGGCTTCGTGGCTGGCCTTATGGGCAAGCCATGGGGCGCCGGCCACGTCGCCGATGGCGTAGACGCCGGGTTCGCCGGTGCGGCATTGGGCGTCGGTCACGATGTGGGTCTTCTCGACCTTGACGCGGGTCTTTTCCAGGCCCAGGTGCTCGACGTTGCCGACGATGCCGGCGGCGACGATGACGCGGTCGATTTCAAGATCCGTCTTCTTGCCTTGCTGCTCCAGCGTCACCTTGACGCCCGTGGCGGTGGGCGAGGATGCCGTGACGGCGCATTGCGTCAGCACGCGGATGCCTTGCTTCTCGAACGCCTTGCGCGCCAGTTGCGAGATCTCGGCATCTTCTTGCGGCAGGATGTCCGGCGTCATGTCGATCAGGGTGACGTCCGAGCCGACGGCGCGGTAGAAGCTGGCGAACTCCGCGCCGATCGCGCCGGCGCCCACGACCAGCAGCGACTTCGGGATCTCGGCCGGCGCCAGGGCCTGGCGGTAGGCCCAGATGCGTTCGCCCACCGGCAGCGCCGGCAGGTCGCGGGCACGCGCGCCGGTGGCCAGGATGATGTGCTTGGCCGACAGCGTGGCGCCGGTGTCCAACGCCAGCTTGCCCGAGCCGGCCAGCTTGGCGCTGGCGGCGAACACGGTGACGCCGTTCTTCTTCATCAGGTGCGCCACGCCCTGGCCCAGGCGGCCCGCGACGTTGCGCGACCTGGCCACCATCGCGGCCAGGTCGGGGCGGGCATCGCCCGCGCCCGTGACGCCGTAATGGGCGGCTTCGCGGCAGGCGCGCAGCACGGTGGCGCTGTGCAGCAAGGCCTTGGTGGGGATGCAGCCCCAGTTCAGGCAGATGCCGCCCAGTTCGGCGCGCTCCACCAGCGCCACCGACATGCCCAGTTGAGCGCCGCGGATGGCGGCGACGTAGCCGCCGGGGCCGCCGCCGACGACGATCAGGTCAAACACGGTCTTGGTCATCGTCGGGCTCACAGCAGGATGCGTACGGGGTTTTCGATCAGCGTGCGGAACGCCGCCAGCCAGCGCGCGCCGACGGCGCCGTCCACTGCGCGGTGGTCGGCTGACAGCGTCACGGTCATGACGGTGGCGGCGACGAGTTCACCCGCGTCATTCACGACCGGGCGGCGTTCGGCCGCGCCCACGGCCAGGATGGCGGCCTGGGGCGGGTTGATGATGGCGGCGAACTGGCTGATGCCGTACATGCCCAGGTTGCTGACCGTGAGCGAGCCGCCGGTGAATTCTTCGGGCTTCAATCGGTTGATCTTGGCGCGTCCGGCCAGCTCGACGATTTCGCCCGCGATGGCGGACAGGGACTTCACGTCCGCGTCGCGCACGATGGGCGTGACCAGCCCGCCGTCGGTCGCGACCGCTACCGAGATGTCGGCGCCCGCGTGGTATTCGATGGCGTCTTCGTGCCAGCTGACATTCACTTCCGGCACTTCGCGCAGCGCCAGCGCGGCGGCGCGCACGATGAAGTCGTTCACCGACAGCTTCACCGCGCCACCTTGATTGGCTTGCGCACGCAGGGCCAGCAGCGCGTCCATGCGGCAATCCACCGACAGGTAGAAGTGCGGCACGTTCTGCTTGCTCTCGGTCAGGCGGCGGGCGATGGCGCGGCGCATGCCGGTGTGGGGCACACGGCGCGCGGCGGGGCGAGAT
>NZ_JABBJN010000097.1 GCF_012928505.1 Achromobacter sp. Bel
GAAGAAGATTAGCGACTGACGGCCAACGACCGCCGACTGAAGATTGACGGCGCCTCAGATGAAAGCCAGTGCCAGCCCCACACGACAGTCTCCCTATTAGACGGGTGGCGCGCGTACGGGTCTTAATCAGCAAGCAAGTGCGCCTCGCGCGCCACCCGTCGCTCCACCCCCTCCCCGTGACTGCGGGGCCACGAGCAAGCCATTCCCCGCCTACGCGCTAGCGACCACCGCGCCAACGACACGAGACGCGTATGCCGATTGCAGCCGCCCGGGCGGCTGCAATTCGGCGGGCCCCGCAGCACTCGTCAGTAAACAGAGCCCTAGCAGCGCCCCGACCCAAGACACGCGTAGCCCGTCGGCGCTGTCGGCGTGACGGCGCGCAACCTTGATGCGCCCGAGGGAATCCGAAGGGAGCCGAAGGCGGACGAGGATGACGACGGGGACGTCCGGAGCGAAGGCTCCGGACCGCAATCGTGGGCGCGCGCCGTCACGCCGACAGTGCCGATGGGCGACCTACGAAGCTCAAACGATGGGCGACCTACGAAGCTCAAACGATGGGCGACCTACGAAGCTCAAACGACGAACGAAGCTGAACCGAAGAGCAACCGACGAAGACCGAACACAGCCCCAAAAAACAGCTACTTCGATCCCCCCGCCGCCCATCCTTTAGACAGCTCCACAGCCTGCCTCCACCTCCCCATCCGCGCGGCACGAACCGACTCCGGCCATCCCGGCTCGAACGTCCGTTCCGCCTGCCACTTCGACGCAAACTCGTCCAACCCGGACCAGAATCCCACCGCCAGTCCCGCCAACCCCGCTGCACCCAGCGCCGTCGACTCCGGCACTCTTGGGCGCACGACCGGTACGCCCAGCAGATCGGCCTGCATCTGCATCAGCAGGTCGTTGCGGGCGGCGCCGCCGTCCACGCGCAGTTCCGTCAGCGCGATGCCGCTGTCGCCGTTCATGCAGGTCAGCAGTTCCGCGCTTTGCAGCGCGATGGATTCCAGCGTCGCGCGGGCGATGTGGGCGCGGGTGGTGCCGCGGGTCAGGCCGACCAGCGTGCCGCGGGCGTAGGGATCCCAATGCGGCGCGCCCAGGCCGGCGAAGGCCGGCACCATGAAGACGTCGTCCGTATCCGACACGCTGGCCGCCAGCGATTCGACTTCTTCCGAGCGCTGGATGATCCCGAGGCCGTCGCGCAGCCATTGCACCGCCGCGCCGGCCACGAACACGCCGCCTTCCAGCATGTAGGTGGGTGTCCAGCTGTCCTGGCCGGACCGGGGCAGGCCCCAGCCCACCGTCGACAGCAAATGGTTCTTCGACTGCACGGGCTTGTCGCCCACGTTCATCAGCATGAAGCAGCCGGTGCCATAAGTATTCTTCGCCATGCCCGGCGTGAAGCAGGCCTGGCCGAAGGTGGCGGCCTGCTGGTCGCCGGCCACGCCCGCGATCGGGATGGAACCGCCCAGCCATTCCGGCAACGCGTTGCCCACGACCGCGCTGCTGGGCGCGATCTGTGGCAGCACGGCGCGGGGGATCTTCAAGAGCGCCAGGATCTCGTCGTTCCAGTCCTGCGTGTGCAGGTCGAACAGCATCGTGCGCGACGCGTTGCTGGGATCCGTGCTGTGCACGGCGCCGCCGGTCAGTTGCCAGATCAGCCAGGTGTCCACGGTGCCGAACGCCAGCTCGCCGCGTTCGGCCATCTGGCGCGCGCCCGGCACGTGATCCAGCAGCCAGGCCAGCTTGGTGCCAGAGAAATAGGCATCCAGCACCAGGCCGGTCCGCGATTGCAGGAAGTCGGCGTGGCCGTCGCGGCGTAGCTGGTCGCACATCGGCGCGGTGCGCCGGTCTTGCCAGACGATCGCGCGGGCAAGCGGGCGGCCCGTGGCGCGTTCCCAGATCAGCGTGGTTTCGCGCTGGTTGGTGATGCCGATGGCGGCCACGTCGGCCGCGGTCGCGGCGGCGTTGCGCAGCGCTTCGCGCGCCACGTCCAGCTGGGTGTGCCAGATCTCGGTGGCGTCGTGCTCGACCCAGCCCGGACGCGGGTAGTGCTGGCGGAATTCACGCTGGCCCACGCCGCGCACCACGCCCTCGCGGTCGAATACGATGGCGCGGGAGCTGGTCGTGCCCTGATCCAGGGCTAGGACAAATTCATTCGTCGTCACTTTGTTTGGCGCCGTTCAGGTGTGCCCCGGCCTGCGGCTCAAGGCGTCTAAAGGAGAAGGTCGAGGCCATGCACATCAGGCCGATGACGATGAAGCCGGCGACGACGTCGCTGACCGCTAGCGTCTCGGCGCCGCGCAGGGCCATGCTGACATTCAGTGTGACTGCGGCCACCCCCACGCCCAGGCTGATACCCAGTTGCTGCGCCATCGCCGCGAAACTGCTGGCGCGGCTCATTTTGGCGGGGGGGATATCGGCATAGGTTAGCGTATTTACCCCGGTGAACTGCAAGGACCGGAAGAAGCCGCCGACCAGCAGGATGGCGATCATCAGCCAGACGGGCGTGGCGGGGGTGAAGGTGGCGCAGACCATGATGAAGACGCCGGTCAGCAGCGCGTTCACGGTCAACACGCGGCGAAAGCCGAAGTGCCGGACGATGGGCGTGGCCACGAACTTCATCAGCAGCGCGCCCGCGGCGCTGGCGAACGTGATCAGGCCGGCTGAAAACGGCGACAGGCCAAAGCCCACCTGCAGCAGCATGGCCAGCAGGAACGGCGTGGCGCCCACGGCGAAGCGGCACAGGTTGCCGCCCAGGGTGGAAATGGCGAACGTGGGGATCCGCATCAGCGACAGGTCGATGATGGGGTGATCGATGCGCCGGGCGTGCCAGGCGTACAGGAAGCCGCAGGCGGCGCCGACGGCGATCATGCCCAGCAGCATCGGCAGCGGCATCACGTCGCGGCCGATGGCCTCGAAGCCGCTGACCAGCGCGGCCAGGCAGACGGCGCTAAGCAAAAACCCCAGCCAGTCCAGGCGTGGCGCGGATTCTTCCTTGATTTCGGCCACGTAGCGCAGCACCAGCGCGATCCCCAGGACGCCGATCGGGATGTTGATCAGGAAAATCCAGTGCCAGGACATGTAGGTGACCATGAAGCCGCCCAGCGGCGGCCCGATCACCGGCCCCAGCAGTGCCGGGATGGACAGGAAAGACATGGCTTTCAGCAGATCCTGCTTGGGCACGGTGCGCAGCAGGATGATCCGGCCCACCGGCACCATCATTGCGCCCGCCATCCCCTGGATGATCCGGGCCACGACCAGTTGGGGCAGATCCTGCGAGAGCGCGCAGGCGATGGAACTGAGCGTGAACAGGCCGATGGCGGCCACGAACACCCTGCGGGCGCCGTACCGGTCGGCCGCCCAGCCGCTGACAGGCACGAAAACGGCCACGGACAGCAGATAGGACGTGATGGCCACGTTCAGCCGGACGGGTGTGGATCCCAGGGCCCGGGCCATGGCCGGCAGGGCGGTGGCCACGACGGTGGCGTCCAGCATCTGCATGAACAGCGCACAGCCCACGATGAAGGGGATCATGCGCGCCGCGCGCAACGCGTCCGGGGTTGAGGGCGGAGCGGGGTTGGCGGCTGCTGCGGATTCTGCTGACATGGCGGGAGGGGGCGTTGGGTGCCTGACGATTGTAACGCCGGGGGTTGGCCCGGCGTGAAGTAAACTCCTGGGATCCGAAACCCACTGAAATTGGTGTCATGGCGACCAACTACGAATCCGAGATCACCCTTTTCCTGAAAGATTTCAAGCAGTCGCACCCTGGCACCGAAGAACGCCAGCGGGAAGGCCGCGCCCGTCTTTGGGATAAACCGCAGGACTCGGAACTGCTGGAAGGCTTCCGCGCGGCCCGCGTGCCGCAAAAACCGTACGTGTATTCGGCAGACTGATCCCGTTGCGGCAGACATGTCCCAAAACCCTTCCGTCCCGGGCGAGGCGCTGGCCAAGCTAGTGGAGCCGCCCGTGGACAGCACGCCCGATACCGTCGATAGCGTGGCGTTCGCGCGCCTGTACGGCGAGCCGCTGTTCCAGATGCCGACGGATCTGTACATTCCGCCGGACGCGCTGGAAGTGTTCCTGGAGGCGTTCGAAGGGCCGCTGGACCTGCTGCTGTACCTGATCCGCAAGCAGAACTTCAATGTGCTGGACATCCCGATGGCGGATGTCACGCGGCAGTATCTGTCGTATGTGGACCAGATCCGCATCACCAACCTGGAGCTGGCCGCCGAATACCTGCTGATGGCGGCCATGCTGATCGAGATCAAGTCGCGCATGCTGCTGCCGGTCCGGAAGACCGACACCGGCGAAGAGCCCGAAGATCCGCGCGCCGAACTCGTCCGCCGCCTGCTCGAATACGAACAGATGAAGCTGGCCGCCCAGAAGCTGGACAAGCTGCCGCAATTGGGCCGCGACTTCGTCAGCAGCCAGGCCGTGGCCGACCTCAGCGTCGAACGCATGATGCCTGAAGTCAGCGTGGACGACCTGCGCCTGGCGTGGGCCGACATCATGAAGCGGGCCAAGCTGAACCAGCATCACCACATCACGCGCGAACAGCTGTCCGTGCGCGATCACATGACGCACATCCTGCGGCGCCTGAACGATGTGCGCTTCATGGAATTCGGCGACCTCTTCATGGAACGCGTCCGCGAAGGCGCGCCCGCGGCAGTCGTCGTCGTGCATTTCATCGCCATGCTGGAGCTGGCACGCGAATCCCTGCTGGAGATCACGCAGGCGGAGCCCTATGCTCCCATTTACGTGCGCCTGGCCTACACCAGCGTGGCGGCGGTCGCAGCCTGATCCTGACCGGGCTGCCCCCAACCCCGGAGAGTCCTCTTGAAAGTCGTCCATACCATCCAGGAATTGCGCGATCACCTGCGCGGCCAGAATCGCGTGTCGTTCGTGCCCACGATGGGCAACCTGCATGAAGGCCACCTGTCCCTGATGAAGCTGGCGCGCCAGCACGGCGACCCCGTGGTGGCCAGCATCTTCGTGAACCGCCTGCAGTTCGGCCCCAACGAGGATTTCGACCAGTATCCGCGCACGCTGGCGGCCGACATCGAAAAGCTGGAGCAGGCGCGCGACGTCTACGTGCTGTTCGCGCCGAACGAGCGCGAGATGTACCCCGAACCGCAGAACTACCGCGTGCAGCCGCCTGACGATCTGGGCGACATCCTGGAAGGCGAGTTCCGGCCCGGCTTCTTCGAGGGCGTCAGCACGGTGGTCTTGAAGCTGTTCTCTTGCGTGCAGCCGCGCGTGGCCGTGTTCGGCAAGAAGGACTATCAGCAGCTGATGGTGGTGCGCAACATGTGCCGCCAGTTCCAGTTGCCGGTGGAAGTGCTGGCGCACGAGACCGTGCGCGCCGATGACGGCCTGGCGCTGTCGTCGCGCAACCGCTACCTGGCCGAAGGCGAACGCGCCGAGGCGCCGGCGTTGTACGCCGAACTGCAGCGCATCGGCCAGCGGCTGGCGCAAGGCGAGCGCGACGTGCTGGCCCTGGAGCGCGATGCCGCTGACCGTCTTGCCCTGCGCGGCTGGAAGGTGGACTACGTGGCCCTGCGCCGCCAGCAAGACCTGAAGCGCCCCGATGCCGCGGATCTGCAGGCCGGCGTGCCCGTCGTGGCGCTGGCCGCCGCCAAGCTGGGCGCCACCCGTTTGATCGACAACCTGGAACTGGCCTACAAGGCCTGATTCTTTTCCGCAGGACGGGGTGCGCGGATACCGCGCCGCCCCGACCCCTGGCAGATTTGCCAGCTTCCGCCGCCGTGGGTGGCCGGGCAGACTTGATGTAATCCTACATTGCAAAAAGAGTCGCCCATGCAAGCTCCCCGTCCCGATCTTGAAGCGGTGCTTTCCGCGCTGACGCCCCGCGAACGGCAGATCGTCGGCTATGTGGCGGCCGGCCGCCCCAACAAGGTCATTGCCATCGACCTGGGCATTTCGCTGCGCACGGCCGAAGCCCATCGTGCCCGCATTTTTGAAAAGCTCGACGCCCGCAATGCCATGCAACTGGCGTGCCAGCTATGCGCCCACGGGCGCGCGGGGGCGTCTCCCATCCTCAATGCCTTGGCGAGCCACGGCACACCGGCGGTCCGAGCCGGCCCGGCGGTCGTTGCCCGCCATGTGCTGCATGCTCCCGCGCTGCCTGCCTACGGGCCATGCCCGGACGGCAAGCCGCCCGATCCTGATTCCGGATGAAGGTCCGGGACCGCATCGCGCCGGCAGTGACTTTCAGCGGCGCCATGCAGCGGCCTTCGTTGGTGATATCCCTTGAGGCTGTTCCTTGGCGACATCCATCGGTGGCGCCCCGCTGCGATGTTTCCGCATCGCCGCGCCATCGCCGCGCCATTGCCATTGCCATTGGCAAACCGGCCCTGGCGAACAGGTGTTCGCCAGGGCCGGAAGGGATCGAGCGGATGAGGGGGCGGTCTGCGCTGAGCTTGACGCCTGGAGCCCTTGGTATTGACCCCGGGGCTGAACCTCGGAGTTGAACCTCGGAGTTGAACCTCGGGGGCAGGCCCTAAACCATCGGGGCCCTCAAGGCCATCAAGGCCATTACGGGCACTGGGGCGCCTGAGCCTTGGCCAGCTCGTCAATCGGATCCAGGTCCGGCTGGCGGGTCAGGTTGTAGTTCAGGTTGGGCGTTTGGCCGGCGATGGAACGCACGCGCAGCACGTTGTTGGCGGCGACCACGAATTCCGCGCGGGCATTGCCCTTGCCATCCATCAGGATGACGCGCGGCGGGCGCTCGTCGGTGGCGTCCCAGCAACCCTGTTCCGTCACGGCGGGGCCCTTCTGGGGATCGTTTTCCAGGTACGCCGTGCGGCCGCGCCAGCGGCCGTTGGGCGCCAGGGTCAGTGTGACGCGCTGCGCCGTGCATTGCATGGCGGGCGAAAAGCAGGGCAGGGTGCCCATATAGGTTTGCGGTTGCGGCACCAGGCTTTGCGCGGCGGCATTGGGTGCGGCGGGCGCAGGCGCGGGGGCCGACGATTGCGCGGTGTGGTCGGCGCCTTCCGGCACGGACTGGCCGTCTTCGGTGGTCTGGCCGGCTGGCGTGGCTTGCGAGGCCTGGTTCTGCGGCTTGCGGGCGTCGGGTTTCAGGGCGATCTGCACCTGCGACGGCGCGCGGATGACGCTGCGGTAACCGGCGCCTGAACCCTGGTATTGGGCGTCGGTCACGGTGCTTTCAACCGGGGGGTCGTAATAGCCTTCGGTTTTCTGCTGGGCGCAGCCTGCAGCACCCAGTGCTGTACCGGCCAGCAGCAGCCCCATGACGCTGAGTTTGCGGGATCGGGTAACGATGTCGACGCGGGCGGTCATGGCAGCTTATCCGTGAATTGAGTCTGTCTCCGATTTTACGCACTTATGCGAAGATTCGATACGTTCCCTTAGCCACTCTTGGGTGTTGCCTGCACTTTATGCACAATTTACGACACGGCCACCGTCGGGCCATCGGCCTTTCGGCCGTCCGCCGTTCGGCCATTCGCGATGCAAGGGACGCGGGCGGTCACGCGCGCCGGGGCGGCAAATGAGCAGCGTCCACCACGCCTTCGGCATGCCCTTGGGCGCGTTCATCGGACTGGCTGCGCTGGCGGGCCTGTTCGTCGGCAGTTGGTTGACGGTGCTGACCTACCGGCTGCCGCGCATGATGGAGCGCGAATGGCAGGCCCAGTGCCTGGACGCCGTGGGCCGTGCGCGGCCGGACAGCAGCGAAGGCTTGCTGCGCCCCGCATCGCATTGCCCCGCCTGCCATGCGCCGGTGACTGGCTGGCGCCGGCTGCCGGTGCTGGGCTGGCTGCTGCTGCGTGGCCGTTGCGGCGCCTGCCATGCCGCGATCGGCTGGCGCTATCCCGCGATTGAAATCCTGACCTGTGCGCTGTTCGCTGCCTGCGCGTGGCGCTACGGCGCAACGCCCGTTGCGCTGTTCGCGATGAGCTTGTCCGCCATGCTGGTGGCGCTGGCCTGGATCGACTTCGAATCTACCCTGCTGCCCGATGCGCTGACGCAGCCGCTGGTGTGGGCGGGGCTGCTGGTCAACCTGGCCGGCGCGTTCACTACCTTGCCGCTGGCGGTGGTGGGCGCGGTGGCCGGCTACGTGTTCCTGTGGGTTATCTTCCACGTGTTCCGCCTGCTGACAGGGCGCGAAGGCATGGGGTATGGCGACTTCAAACTGTTGGCGGCGCTGGGCGCGTGGTTCGGCGTCGAATCGCTGCCCATGGTGTTGTTGGCGGCCTCGCTGGTGGGTGTGCTGATTGGCGGGCTGCTGACGCTGTCAGGCCGCGCCGGCCGCGGGCAGCCGCTGCCCTTCGGCCCCTACCTGGCCCTGGCCGGCATCGTGATGCTGTTGTTGGGCGGCGAGCAGGGTTTGTGGCAGTTCATGCGCTAGGCAAGAAAGGAAGGGCATCATGTTCAAGATCGGTCTGACAGGCGGCATCGGCTCGGGAAAGTCCCGCGTGGCCGACATGCTGGGCGAATGGGGCGCAACGCTGGTCGACACCGACCAGATCGCGCACGCGTTGACGGCGGCAAACGGCGCGGCCATGCCGGCCATCGAACGCGAATTCGGCCCGCAGGCGCTGACGCCCGAAGGCGCGTTGAACCGTCAATGGATGCGCGAACGCGCGTTCTCGGATCCGCAAGCGCGGCAGCGGCTCGAAGGCGTGCTGCACCCCGCCATTACCGAAGAGACCGAACGCCAGGCGGCGGCTGCGGCCGGACTGTACCTGGTCTTTGTGGTGCCCCTTCTGGTGGAGTCGCTGGCGCGTTGGCGCACGCGCGTGGATCGTATCTGCGTGGTGGACTGCGATCCCGAAACGCAAGTGGCGCGCGTGCAGTCGCGCAGCGGGCTGACGGAGCCCGCCATCAGGCGTATTATGGCGGCACAGGCTGCACGGGCAAGCCGGTTGGAAGTTGCGGACGACGTCATCGTGAACGACGGCGCGACATCGCCGGAACAATTGCGCGCGCAGGCGAAGACCCTGCATGACCGCTGGCTGGCGCTGGCGACCACAACGGGCCGGTAAGCGAAAAGCTTGGCCGGCACCCCTGAATCCCTCGGCCTGCCGGCCGACCACTGATGGGCCTGTAAAAAAGCGTGATTGTTTACGAATATCCCTTCAACGAGCGCATCCGCGCTTACCTGCGATTGGAATACCTGTTCGACAGGTTGTTCTTCTTTGCCCGCGAGGGGGATTCACGCCAGCATCAGGTCGCCGTCACATCCCTTTTCGATCTGCTCGACGCGTGCGAACGCACCGACGTGAAAGGGGCCGTGCTGCAAGACCTGGAACGCCAGCGCATGGCGCTGGTGGGCCTGCGCGATCACCCCGGCGTGGCGCAGGACGCGCTGGAAGCCATGCTGCGCGAATTGGAGAAAGTGGCCAGCGCGCTGGCCGCGCCGGGCAAGACCGGCCAATCGCTGCGCGAAAACGAATGGTTGACCAGCCTGCGTGGCCGCTTGTCCGTGCCGGGCAGCGCCACGCAAGTGGACATGCCTTCCTATTTCGCCTGGCAGAACAAGACCGAATCCGCCCGCTGCGCGGACCTGCAGGCCTGGGTGTCCCCCTTCCTGGCGTTGTACGACGGCCTGACGCTGGCCTTGCGCCTGCTGCGCGAGTCCGGCCGCAAGACCGACATCGTGGCCGAGCAGGGTGCCTACCAGCAGATGCTGGGTGGCAAGCAATTCCAGTTGCTGCGCGTCTGGCTGGACCCGACCCAAGGCGTGTTTCCCGAGATCAGCGCCAATAAGTACATGATCTGGATACGCTTTTCCACGCAAGACGGCGAATTCAAGCCCCAGCAGATTGCCCGCGACGTCGCCTTTCAGATGACCCTCTGCAGTTCGTAACCCCCCCGGTGGTTCGTAGGGGGGAGCGCAAGAGAATTCAGCATAGAAAATGACCCTGGAGCGCGCGCAACCCATCAAGCAGCGGTTGCGTTGTGGCCAAGCCCTTCCAACCTATGGCTGACAGGCGTTCTTGAGACCGATTCCTGTTGCGGCCAGTTTCAACTGCGGCGCACCATGGTAGAAAAGGCGACCGACTAGTAGACAATACGGCTTTCTCCGTCAGTGCCGGAACCGTTTCCATGTCCGATAGTCGTCCTGTTTCCCCGCCGTCCCGCTGGACCCGCCGCCGCATCGTCGGATTGGCAGTGGTGTTGCTTGCCGTGGCGGGCATTGCCTGGCTGGTGCTGCGACCGTCGGCCAA
>NZ_JABBJN010000098.1 GCF_012928505.1 Achromobacter sp. Bel
GCGCGGCGGCTGAACCCGGCGTAGCCGGTGCGGCGGCCTGCGGCTCGCTTACCTGAGGCTGGAAAGGCGTATTGCGTTCCGGCACGCGGATCGGAATGTTGTCGGCAACCGGCACCGGCTGCGAGTCGAGCACCATGGGCAGAATGATGACAGCCGCCAGCACCAGGGCGACAGCCCCTGCCAACCTGCGCCGCGCGCGGCCGCGCAGCTCCGCAGCCTGCACCTCGCTAGGCACTGCCGCCCGTTTGGAGGACTGCGCCTGATCGGCAGGATCTTTGCGTTTGAAAAAACCCATGGAAGAGAATTCCTTGCGGCGCCTTGCGGCAATATGGCGGCGGGCCGCCAAGTCCCGATTTGCCTATGCCTTGCGACCCAGAGCCTGCAAAACCGAGGCCACGGTGAGAAACGACCCGAACACCACGATTCTATCATTCTCGACCGCTCGTTCGCGCGCTGCGGCGAAGGCCTGGGCAGGATCCGCGAAGGCAGCGATGCTGGGACTTTCGGCCCCAGCGGGCGCCGGGGGCAAGGCGGCGGCGACCCGCTCCGCCAGCGCCTCGCCGGAGGAGCCGCGCGGCCCGGGCAGGCCCGCGCAGTACCAGTGGTCGATACGGGTGCCCAGCTTGGCCACCACACCCGCCAGATCCTTGTCGTTCAGCATGCCGAACACCGCGTGGGTGTACGGATGGAAGCCCATGTTGTCGAGGTTCTGCGCCAGCACGGCGGCCGCATGCGGGTTGTGCGCCACGTCCAGGATGACCGAAGGCTGGCCCGGCAGGATCTGGAAACGGCCCGGCAGCGACGCCTGCAGCAGCCCCAGGCGCACGGCCTGCTGCGGCACCGGCAAGCGGTCCCGGACGGATTCCAGCGCCGCCAGGGCCGCCGACGCGTTCAACAGCTGGTTGGCGCCGCGCAAAGCCGGATACGCCAGCGCGCTGCGGCGCTGTTCGCGGCCGCCAAAAGCCCATTGCTGGCGGTCGCCGGAATAGTTGTAGTCGCGCCCGAACAGCCACAGGTCGGCGCCGATCTGCTCGACGTGGTCCAGCAGCGATTGCGGGGGCACCGGGTCGCTGCAGATGGCGGGCCGGCCAGCGCGGTAGATGTGGGCTTTTTCGAAGCCGATCTTCTCGCGGGTGTCGCCCAGCCAGTCGGTGTGGTCGAGGTCGACGCTGGTGACGATGGCGCAGTCGGCATCGACGATGTTCACGGCGTCCAGGCGGCCGCCCAGGCCCACTTCGAGCACGACGGCGTCCAGGTGCGACTGCGAGAACAGGCGCAGGATGGCTAGCGTGGTGAATTCGAAATACGTGAGCGAGATCTCGCCGCGGGCCGCTTCGACCGCCTGGAACTGGGCGATCAGGGCCTCGTCCGAGGCGATCTGGCCATTGACGCGGGCGCGTTCGTTGAAGTCGATCAGGTGCGGGGAGGTATACAGCCCAACCTTGTAACCCGCCGCCAGCAGGATGGCTTCCAGCATGGCACAGGTGGAGCCTTTGCCGTTGGTGCCGCCGACGACGAATTTGACGCCGGACAATTCCAGCTCCATGCGCGCGGCCACGTCGCGGACGCGGTCCAGGCCCATGTCGATCGCGGTAGCGTGGATGGATTCCAGGTACTGGAGCCAATCGGACAGGGTGGCGGCGGCGTCGGGCGGGCGAACAGAGGACATGGCGGGGTCGCAAAGTGAGATCAGCCATGGATTTTAGCAGTCCGCGCACGGTGTTTTCCCTAATCCCCTAGGGCGCGGCACGGTATCCCGGGCGAAAAAGCGCTTGCCGATGTTTTTCTCATACGTGAAAATAAATTTATGTATGAAAATTTGAATGGATGAACATGTCGCAGCAGAACACCCCCAACTGGCTGGTCCGCGAGGCCGACGTTCCGGGCTACCACCCCGCCAACCACACCGGCACGCTGAACCGCCGGCTGATCAGCCCCGAGACCGTCGGCGCGCGCGGCGTGGAAGTGCTACTGGGCGTGATCGACAAAGGCAAAGGCGCCCTGCCGCACGCCCACCCCGGCATCGAACAGGTCTGCTATCTGATTTCGGGCACGGCGCGCGCCCAGGTGCAGGACGAATGGGCGGACATGGGACCGGGGGATTGCTGCTATTTCCCGCCCGACATCCCCCACGTCTTTACCGTGACCAGCGACGAGCCCGCCCGCCTGCTGGTGATCTACACGCCCCCTTATGAAGAATCCCCCGATCGCGTGATCCGCGATTTCCCGGCGCCACCCCCTGCCGCCTGACGGCGCAGCGGCAAGCCGCGGACGAAGAGCCGCGCTTGACCTTACAAAAACTGGAGACAACCCATGCGAAACCTACGCCTGCTGGGCGCCGCGCTGATCAGCGCAGCAGCCGTGACGGCCAGCCCCGCCGCCCACGCCGCCGACTATCCCAACAAGCCCATCACCCTGATCGTGCCCTTCCCGGCCGGTTCGGGCACCGACGCCGTCGGCCGGATCTTCGGATCGGAGCTGTCGGCCATCCTGGGCCAGCAGATCGTCGTCGAGAACAAGCCCGGCGCCAACGCCACCATCGCGGCCAGCTACGTGGCGCGCGCCAAACCCGACGGGTACACGCTCTTCGTCACCACCAACACGTCGCACTCGGCCGCGCCCTGGCTGATGAAGAACGTGCCCTATGACCCGGTCAAGGACTTCACTCCCATCGCGCGCGGCGGCAATCTGCCTTTCATCCTGGTCGTGAACCCGAAGCGTCCGTGGAAAAACGTGGGCGAACTGGTGGCCGACGCCAAGAAGAACCCCGGCCGCATCACCTACGCCAGCGGCAACAGTACCGGCATCGTCGCCGGCGCCACGCTGGCCGACCGCGCCAAGATCGACATCCTGCATGTGCCGTACAAGGGCACGCCGCAGGGCCTGACCGACGTGGTGGGCGGGCAAGTGGACTTCATGTTCACCGACCTGGCCTCCGGCCTGCCCTTCGTGCAATCGGGCCAGTTGCGTGCGCTGGCCGTGTCCACCGCCGAGCGCAGCACTATCGTGCCGGACTTGCCGTCCATGGCGGAAGCCGGCGTGAAGGACTTCGACCTGAACTCGTGGAACGGCTACTTCGGCCCGGCCGGACTGCCGCCGGAGGTCGTCGACAAACTGAATGCCGCGATCAATCAGGTCGTGGCCAAACCCGAGGTGAAGCAGCGCCTGGCTGGCCTGGGCTTCGACGCCTTCTCGAGCACGCCCCAGGCGTTCGCCCAGTTTGTCAGCGAACAACGCGACCTGTGGGGCAAGCTGATCCGCGACGCGGGAATCGAACAGCAATGACGCAGCAAAACGCTTTTGACGCGGCGCCCGGCGCCGGCCCGCTGGCCGGCGTGCGCATCCTGGACCTGAGCTCGGTCGTGATGGGCCCCTACGCCACGCAGGTCCTCGCGGACCTGGGGGCCGACGTCATCAAGGTCGAACCGCCTTCGGGCGACAACATGCGGGCCGTCGGGCCCATGCGCAACCCGGGCATGGGCCACCTGTACCTGCACTTGAACCGCAACAAGCGGTCCATCGTGCTGGACCTGAAAACGCCCGAGGGGCTGGACGCCTGCCTGAAACTGGCCGAAAGCTGCGATGCCCTGCTCTATAACATCCGGCCGCAAGCCATGGCCCGGCTGGGGCTGTCATATGAGGCGGTGGCCGCGCGCAACCCGCGTATCGTCTACCTGGGCGCCTATGGTTTCGGCGAGGCCGGCCCCTACGCGGGCCGGCCCGCCTACGACGACCTGATCCAGGGCCAGACCGGAATCGCCGCGCTGTCCGCGCAACAAAGCGGCGACGTGCCGCGCTACGCGCCGTTGACGCTGGCGGACCGCGCCGTGGGGCTGCACGTGGGTATCGCCCTGGTCTCCGCAGTGCTGCACGCCAAGTCCACGGGACGCGGGCAACCGGTGGAGATCCCCATGTTTGAAGGCATGGCGCACCTGGTGTTGGGCGACCACCTGGGCGGCGCCACCTTCGAGCCCCCGCTGGGCCCGACCGGCTACGCGCGCCTGCTGGCGCCGCATCGGCGGCCTTACGCGACGGCCGACGGCTATATCTGCCTGCTGATCTACAACGACAAGCACTGGCGCAATTTCTTCGCGCTGATTGGCCGGCCGGAACTTGGCCAGGATCCTCGCTTCTGCACCCATGGGGCGCGGGCCGCGCACATCAGCGAGGTCTACGCCTTTGTGGCTGAAGTGATCCGCACGCGCGCAAGCCAGGATTGGCTGGAGGACCTGGCGCGCGCGGACATCCCGGCGTCCCAGCTGTACACGGTGGACGGCCTGCTGCAGGACGAGCATCTGGCCGCCACCGGTTTCATCCGCGAAATGGACCACCCATCCGAAGGCCGGATACGCACCACCGCCCCGCTGGGCCAGTACCAGGGTACGCCGACTTCCCTGCGCCGGCCCGCCCCCAGGCTGGGCGAACACAGCCGCGAGGTGCTGGAGCAAGCCGGTTATGACGCCGCCCGGATCGACGCCCTGGTCGAACGCGGCATTACCCAAGACGGAAACGAATGATGGACTTTGCCTTCACCCCCGAGCAATTGGCGCTGCGCGACGCCGTTTCGCGCATCTGCGACCGCTATCCCGACGAATATTGGCTGGAACGCGACCGCGAAGGCGGCTTTCCCGAACCACTGCACGCCGACCTGGCGCGCGACGGCTGGCTGGGCATCGCCATGCCGCAGGAATACGGTGGCGCGGGCCTGGGCATGACCGAGGCCGCGCTGATGATGCAGACCATCGCCGCCTCCGGCGCCGGCTTTACCGGCGCGTCGGCGGTCCATATGAACATTTTCGGCCTGAACCCCGTGGTGGTGTTCGGCAGCGATGAACAGCGCGCGCGCTGGCTGGAGCCATTGATCGCCGGCCGCGAGAAGGCCTGCTTCGCCGTGACCGAGCCCGACGCCGGGCTGGACACCACCAAGCTGTCCACACGCGCCGTGCGCCAGGGCGACGAATACGTGGTCCATGGCCGCAAGATCTGGATCTCGACGGCGCAGGTGGCCAACAAGATGCTGCTGCTGGCGCGCACCACCCCGTTGTCCGAGGTAGACAAGCCGACGCAAGGGCTCTCGCTGTTCTATACCGACCTGGACCGCGAAAAGATCGAAGTGCGGGAGATCGAGAAGATGGGCCGCAAGGCCGTGGACTCGAACATGCTGTTTATCGACGGCCTGCGCATTCCGGTGGCCGACCGTATTGGGGAAGAAGGCCGCGGCTTTGAATACATCCTGCACGGCCTGAACCCGGAGCGCATCCTGATCGCCGCCGAAGCGGTGGGCATCGGCCGCGCCGCGCTGGACCGAGCCGTGAAATACGCCGGCGAACGCACGGTATTCGGTCGCCCCATCGGACAGAACCAGGGCATCCAGCATCCGCTGGCCCAGGCCTGGATGCAGCTGGAAGCGGCGGACCTGATGGTGTTCAAGGCCGCCAGCCTGTACGACGCGGGCCAGCCCTGCGGGCCCTACGCCAATTCCGCCAAATACCTGGCGGCCGAAGCCGGCTACAACGCCTGCCAGACCGCCGTGATGACGCTGGGCGGCATGGGCTACGCCAAGGAATACCATGTTGAACGCCTGCTGCGCGAAAGCTTCATCCCGCGCATCGCGCCCGTCAGTCCGCAGCTGATCATGTGTTTCATCGCGGAAAAGGTGCTGGGGCTGCCGAAGTCGTATTAAGGCCGTCGGCTGCCGTGCCACCCGGCGCGGCAGCGCCTCAAGCCTGCTGCTCCAGCCCGGTGCAGGCGGCGCGCAGGATGCGCGCGTACGCTTCCTGCTGCGGCTCGATCCGGTAGATCGGGCCGCCCACCGAGATCGCATAGTGTTCGCCCGACAAGGTGACGGGCCACGCGATGGCGCCCACGTCGGCAATGGATTCCCCGCTATTCATGAACCATCCCCGCTGGCGCGACTGCTGGATATCGTCCTCCAGTGCCTGCGGCGTGACGAGCGTGCGCTCGTTGTAGCGGGTCATCGCCATGCCCGAGAGCATCGCTGCGCGGGCGGGTTCCGCCATCAGCGACATCAGTGCCTTGCCCAGCGAATTTGCATGAACGTCTTTGAACTCGCCGGCAACAGGCGCATATCGGATGGTGTGCGGCGAATCCAGCACGTCCAGATAAACCACTCGCCCGTCCTGGGTCAGCTTGGCGAAAACGACCGTTTCCCGCGTGGCGTCCCTTAATTCGACCAGACTGGGGTAGACCCGGTCCAGGACGGGGTCGGCCCGCGCGATGCGCTGGGCCATGGCCAGCAGGCGGCCGGTCGGGTAATAGCCCTGCCGGCGGCCGGTTTCGTACAGGTAGCCCAGCCCGGTCAAGGTGCGGATGAGCGCCAGGCAACTGGAAACGGGGACATCCAGCAGCCGGGCCAGCTCCGACAAGGGCAGCGCGCGTTTTTCGCGGGCAAAGGTTTCGATGATTTCGATAACTCGCAGCGCCGTCTTGACACTCATTGCCCGATCCGAACTGTTTAGCACGTGAAACATCTGCCGCGCCGAGGGCTAAAGTTCCCTGCGGGCATGCCGTTATGGTAGCTGAGAATTCCCTGAAAACAGCGCGTTCCTCCGAGACGCCCACATCGCCGCTGGAGTGATCATGGCCGTAACCCCCTTAGCACCTGCTACGTACGCACACGCTGCGATGACGTCGGCGCATGTCGTGGCCGAACCGGCCGTGAGCGTGACCCCGACCGTGGCAGCGACCAATAGCGGTGCTTCCGACAGCGCCACGTCGGACCAGTCAGACTCGCAGAAGTTGCCCCTGGACAAGGCGCTGGACGAGATCAACGACCAGATGAAAGCCTGGTCCACACAGCTCCAGTTCGAAATCGACCCCAATGTCCATCAGGTCGTGGTGTCGGTCGTGGACGCGGAAACGGGTAAGGTCATTCGCACCATCCCCAGCGAAACCGTGCTGAAAATCGCCAAAATGATCGTGAACATGCAGGGCAATGGCATCAAAACAACTGCCTGATGTGGCATTTAAAACGGCGTTTATCGCCTGTTTTGGCGCCAGTCAGTGAGAAAAGCGCCGAATTAGGCCCGCCTTATGCCCTTACCCGGCCAATCGCCGGCACCGTATTTTTGACAGAATCGCTTCGCAAGAAAGGAATTTCACATGGCCACCATCACCAACCTCGGTTCGACTTCCGGTTTGCCCCTGGAAGATATCCTGACCAAGCTGCAAGCCGCCGAGGATAAACGGCTGAGCCTTTTTTCGGTCCGCCAAGCCAGCTACGAAGCCCGCGTCAGCGCATTCGGCCAAGTGCAAAGCGCTGTCGAGGCGCTGCAAAAGGCCGCCGAGACACTGGGCAAATCGACCACGCTGGATGCCGTCAAGGCCAGTGTCGTGGGCGATGGCCTGAGCGCAACCGTCGGCGCCGACGGCGCCACGGTGGGTGAATACAAGATCAACGTGAAGGCCCTGGCTGCTGCCCAAACGCTGCAATCTGGCGTGGTCGCCGACCGCAAGACATCCAACGGCGCGTCCGGTTCGTTCGAAATTGAACTGGCAAGCGGCGACAAGCGCACCATTGCGCTGGACGACACGTCGCTCGACGGCATTGCCAAAGCCATCAACGCCGACGACAAGGCCGGCGTGCGCGCCACTATCATTACCGACGGCGACGGCGCAAGCTACTTGATGCTCAGCGCCAAGGACACCGGCGAGAAAGCCGCCGTGAAGTCGATCACGGTGACAGGCACGCCCGAGCTCAAGAACATCTTGAACTACAACACGGACGCCAGCGACACCAGCCCGAAAATGACGCAACAGACCGCGGCGGCCGACTCGGAAATCGAAATCAACGGCATCACGGTCAAGAGCGGCAGCAACAGCATCTCGACCGCGATCGACGGCGTCACGCTGAACCTCACCGCCAAGACCGAAGTCGGCAAGACGGTGACGTTGAAGCTGAACAGCGATACGACCGTGGCCAGCAAAGCCGTCCAGGATTTCGTCGCGGCCTACAACGCGCTGCAAAGCACGATCACCAAGCTGACCGCGTTCGACATCACGGCCGAGACCAACCAGGCCCTAACCGGCGACGGCACCACCCGCGGCATCCAGTCGTCGATGTCCAGCGCGCTGCAGGTCTTCACTGGCGAGGGCACGGTACGCTCCATCGCCGACCTGGGCATTTCGTCGGATCCGAAGACGGGCCAGCTGAAACTCGACCAGACCAAGCTGGACAAGGCGTTGGCCGCAAACCCCGCCGACGTCAAGCGCCTGATGACTTCGACCGACGGCCTCGCCGCCAAGTTCGCCACTGCCACCGGCAACGTGCTGGGCGACAACGGTTCGATCAAGGCCAGCAAAGACGGCCTGACGAAATCGATCGCAGACGTGAAAGACCAGCTGGACCGCGCCAAGACCTCCAGTGCGGCTCAGATGGCGCTTATGCGTGCCCAGTTCGTTGCGCTGGACAAGTTCGTGGCGCAGCAAACGGTCACGGCCAACTACCTGACCCAACAGTTCGCAGCCCTGGCTAAATCCAAGTAATTTATAGAAGATGCATTAATGACTTACGCCGCCCGCCGTCCCACTGGCTCCCATTCTGTGCGCTCCTACGCCGATATCGGCCTGGAAACGCAGATCTTGGGCGCCAGCCCGGAACGGCTGATTTCCTTGCTGTACCTTGGCGCCCGGGCAGCGATCGGGCAAGCCCGCATCCATATGCAGGAAGCCAGGGTAACGGAGCGCGGCGCGGCCATTTCGAAGGCGATCAAGATCGTCGACGAAGGCCTGAAGACCGGACTGAACATGGAGGCGGGCGGGGAAATCGCAGAGAATCTTGCCCGCCTCTACGACTACATCGTCCGGACGCTTTTGATGGCGAATCTCAAGGCGGACGCCGAGCAGCTTGAAATTGCCGATCGCCTGTTGGCGGATCTGGCCGAGGCTTGGCAGACTTCCATCGACCGCCCCATGGGCGGCACGCAGCCTTGATGGCACGGCGCAAACGAACCCAGCCCGCCAGCAAACGCCCGAGATTTCCATGACGTCCCTTACCCAGCCCACCACTCCCATCCTGGAACGCTACCAGGAGATAGCTCTCGTCACAGGCGAAATGCTCGCGGCCGCCCAGGCCGGCGACTGGGATGCTGCGATGGTCCATGGGCAGCAGTATTGCGAGCAGGTCGAACGGCTGCGCGCGACCGAGCGCACCGTCCCCCTTGATGATGCCGCGCGCGCGATGAAGTACGACTTGCTGGTGCGCATCCTGGAAAACGATGCGCTGACGCGGGATCTGGCGCTGCCGCAATTGGCCCGGTTGGGCGAGCTGCTGGGACGCATGAAGCGCCAGCAGACGCTGCTGTCCGCCTACGGCAACCGGACGCCTGAAGAATGAGCGTAGGCCCCGCCGCACTCGGCAACGTCCTGGTGCAGCGGTTGGACGCCGTGCTTGGCACGACGATGTCCGCCGCCAACGCCAACCAGGTCTCCGGCGCGCGCCCCGACGCCGTCAGCCAGCCCGGAGGTTTGGAGAAGCCCGGATCGTCGGACGGCTCCCCCCGCGATTCCCGGCAAGGCATACAGACTGGCGGCGCCCGAGGCGACCGCCAGAATACTGTCGTCGACGCCAAGACGGCCGCCGCCCTGGCGCTGGCCGCCCGCGGCCTCGTCACCAGCAGCGACACCACGGCATCCGCCCCGACGACGCTGGGTACGACCGCCCGGACGATTCTTGCCTTGCTGGCCCAATACCCCGAAGCCGCGCCCGCCGTGCAGGGGCGCGCCCCGCTTTGGAACGCCAACGGCACGGCGGGGCAACCCGCCGGCCAGGCCACCGCCGGCCAAGCCGAGCCAGGCACAGGCCAACCCCCGCCCGCCGCGA
>NZ_JABBJN010000099.1 GCF_012928505.1 Achromobacter sp. Bel
CTCTTCCGATCTCCTGCTCTCGGGCGCCGCGCCCGCGCCGGTCACGCCTGCCGCGGCCGTGCCCGCCGCCGACCCCCGCGTGCTGGCCATGAACCATGGCAGCCGCGTGCTGCTGGAATCGCTGCACGCCTGGCCCGAACGTTCGGCCGACATCCGCAACATCCATGTCTCGCAGCGCGGCCGGCTGGGCCGCACCGTGATCCAGAACACCGACTTCGGCGTGCCGCAACTGGGTAGCGTAGTCGCGTATTCCGGGCTGCACGCCAAGCTGGACGAGTGCGTGGCGGCCTGTGGCGTCACCGTCCTGACCGGCCCCGCCGCGCAGGTGGACAGCCAGGACGCGGACGGCGTGCGCATCCTGCAAGGCGGCGAGACGCTGCGATGCCAGGTCGCCGTGCAGTCCGACGGCGCGGGCGCGACGGACGTGCGCCGCGACTACGGCCAGCACGCCGTGCTGACGAGCGCGCAGGCGACCCTGCCGCGCCGCGGCTGGGCCTGGGAACGATTCACGGCCGAGGGGCCGCTGGCCCTGCTGCCCCATCCGCAGACGCCGGACGCCTACTCCGTCGTGTGGTGCAGCGCCCCGGAACGCGCCGCCGAACTGGCCACGCTGGACAATGCAGCCTTCTCGAAGGCGCTGTCGGCCGCCTTCGGCGACCGCCTGGGCCGGCTGTCCAGCCAGGCCCCCCGCCATGTCTTCCCCCTGTCGCTGGCCGCCCGGCGGGCGCAAGTGCAAGGCCGCGTGGCCGCCATTGGCAATGCCGCACAGACGCTGCACCCCGTCGCGGGCCAGGGCCTGAACCTGGGGCTGCGCGACGCCGCCCGGCTGGCCCAGGCGCTGGCCGGCTGGCTCGCCCGCCCCGAGGCCAGCCCCACCGTCCTGCTGGCCGAATTCGCGCAGGCGCGCCAGGTCGACCGTGTCATCACCGCCGGCCTGACCGACTTGATGCCGCGCGTTTTCGCCACGGGCCTGGCGCCGGTCGAGCATGCATGCGGCCTGGCCTTGCTGGGGATGGACCTGGCCTCCCCCCTGCGCGCGCCGCTGGCCCAACATCTGCTGCAGGGTTTCCGCGCCTGATTCCGCGGCGTTCCGGCCCCGACCGGGGTACGGAATCGTCCGCTTTCGCCTCCGTTTGTTACCAAGCTGTTGCCAGCGGAAAACGGGGGTTCGATCGAGCCGGTTAAAATGTGACCATGCGCATAGGCCAATGGACCCTTCCTAACAATGTTCTTGTCGCGCCCATGGCGGGCGTGACGGACCGCCCTTTCCGCCAGCTTTGCAAGAAGTTGGGGGCGGGCTATGCCGTGTCGGAAATGGCCGCCAGCAACCCCAAGCTGTGGGACAGCGTCAAGACGTCCCGCCGCCTGAACCACGACGGCGAGATCGCCCCCATTTCCGTGCAGATCGCCGGCGCCGACCCGGCCATGATGGCCGAAGCGGCCGTGTTCAACGCCGGCAAGGGCGCCCGGATCATCGACATCAACATGGGATGCCCGGTAAAAAAGGTCTGCAACGTGGCCTCCGGCTCGGCGCTGCTGCGCCACGAAGACCTGATCGTCCGGATCCTGGACGCCGTCGTGTCGGCCTGTGCGCCGCTGGGCGTGCCGGTCACGCTGAAGACCCGTACCGGCTGGGACCGCGACAGCCGCAACGCCGTGCGCGTGGCCAAACTGGCTGAAAACGCCGGCATCGCGGCCCTGACCCTGCATGGCCGTACGCGCGCCGACCTCTATACGGGCGAGGCGGAATATGACACTATCCGCGCCGTCAAGGCCGAGCTGACGATTCCCGTGATCGCAAACGGGGATATCGACTCGCCTGAAAAAGCCAGGCGCGTCCTGGATTACACTGGCGCCGACGCGGTCATGATTGGCCGGGCGGCCCAGGGCCGTCCCTGGATTTTCCGCGAAATCGACCACTACCTGCGCACGGGCGACACACTGGCCCCTCCTTCCTATGGGGAAATGCGCGAGCTGCTGCTCGAACATCTTGACGACCATTACCGGTTCTATGGCGAGCACACCGGCGTACGCACGGCGCGCAAGCATATCGGCTGGTATCTGGACGGCCTGCCGGGCGCGGATTCGTTCTGCGCCCGCATGAACCTGATCGACAACACCCGCGACCAGTGGCGGGCGGTGTCTGATTGGTTCGACATCATCTCGCGCGACGGCGAGCCCCACCCGGCGCCGGTCGCAGAAGCCCTGCTGGCGGCATAACCGCCTCAACACCAACATAAAAATATCTGTACTCAAATGAGCAAGAAAGATGTCCTGGAAGAATGCGTGCGCGCCAGCCTTGAGCGCTATTTCGAAGACTTGGGTGAATCCGAGCCCCACGATATGTGGGACATGGTGATGCGCTGCGTGGAGCGCCCGGTGCTTGAAGTGGCGCTGGAGCGTTCGGGCGGCAACCAGTCTCGGGCGTCCGAAATGCTGGGCATCACCCGCAACACCCTGCGCAAGAAGTTGCTGGCGCACAATATCCAGGTATAGCTTTCCCGCGTGGACGGCCCCTTGCCTGCCGCCGTCCCCGCCTTCCTCCGATTTCCCATCCCGACCTGAACGAGAAAGGCGCCCCGCCCGACTCCCGTCCCCCACCATGAAAATCGAAACCGCCCTGCTTTCGGTGTCCGACAAGACCGGCATCGTTGAATTTGCCCGCGCCCTGGCCGCGCGCGGCGTGCGCCTGCTGTCGACTGGCGGCACCGCCAAGTTGCTGGCCGACGCCGGCCTGACCGTCACCGAAGTGGCTGCCCATACCGGATCGCCGGAAATTCTGGATGGCCGCGTCAAGACGCTGCACCCCAAGATCCACGGCGGCCTGCTGGCCCGCCGCGACAGCGCCGAGCACATGGACACCATCAAGGCAGCGGGCATCGATCGCATCGACATGCTGGTGGTCAACCTGTATCCGTTCCGTGAAACCGTCGCCAAGCCGGACTGCACGTTCGCCGACGCGGTCGAGAACATCGACATCGGGGGCCCGGCGATGCTGCGCGCCGCCGCCAAGAACCACGGCACCGAAGCCGGCGGCGTGACGGTCGTGATCGATCCGGTCGACTATTCGCGCGTGCTGTCCGAAATGGACAAGAACGGCAGCACCTCGTACGGCCTGCGCCTGGCGCTGGCCTCGAAGGTCTACGCCCACACTGCCGCCTACGACGGCGCCATCGCCGCCTACCTGACCAGTCTGACCGAAGCCGAACCGGCCCAGGAAGCGGTTCCGGCCCGCAGCGAATGGCCCGGCACGCTGACCTTGCAGGTCAAGCAGGAACAGGCCCTGCGCTACGGCGAGAACCCCCATCAGACCGCCGCCTTCTATGTGGACGCGCAACGTCCGGCGGGCCTCTTGGGCAACTACCGCCAACTGCAGGGCAAGGAACTGTCCTACAACAACATCGCCGACGCGGATGCCGCGTGGGAATGCGCGCGCAGCTTCGACGTGCCCGCCTGCGTCATCGTCAAGCATGCCAACCCCTGCGGCGTCGCCGTGGCGGGCGATACGCTGGGCGCGTACCAGCAGGCGTTCAAGACCGACCCGACCTCCGCGTTCGGTGGCATCATCGCCTTCAACCGCCCGGTAGACGCCGCCACGGCCGAAGCCGTCAGCGCCCAGTTCCTGGAAGTGCTGCTGGCCCCGGCCTATGACGGCGCCGCGCTGGCCATCCTGGCCGCCAAGAAGAACGTGCGCGTGCTGGAAGTGCCGATGGGTGTCGGCCAGAACGCCATGGACATCAAGCGCGTGGGCGGCGGCTGGCTCGTGCAAAGCCCGGACGCCTATAACGTGCCGCGTGATGCGCTCAAGGTGGTCAGCAAGCGCCAGCCGACCGAACAGGAAATGAACGACCTGGCATTCGCCTGGAAGGTCGCCAAGTACGTCAAGTCCAACGCCATCGTGTTCGTGGGCGGCGGCATGACCCTCGGCGTGGGCGCCGGCCAGATGAGCCGTATCGACTCGGCCCGCATCGCGTCGATCAAGGCAGAAAACGCCGGCCTGACCCTGAAGGGCTCGGCCGTGGCGTCTGACGCGTTCTTCCCGTTCCGCGACGGCCTGGACGTAGTGGTGGCGGCAGGCGCGACCTGCGTGATCCAACCCGGCGGCAGCATGCGCGACGACGAAGTCATCGCCGCGGCCGACGAGCATGGCATCGCCATGGTGCTGACCGGCACCCGC
The DNA here is from genome assembly GCF_012928505.1 of Achromobacter sp. Bel. GTDB lineage: Bacteria > Pseudomonadota > Gammaproteobacteria > Burkholderiales > Burkholderiaceae_B > Achromobacter. The sequence continues at coordinate 4,178 of NZ_JABBJN010000099.1, forward strand.
CACTTCCGCCACTGATGCGCGTCCTCGGCATCGATCCCGGCTTGCGCCGCACCGGTTTCGGTGTGATCGATGCCGACGGCTCGCGGCTGCGGTACGTGGCCAGCGGGACCATCGTGGTCCCGCCGGCGCTGACGCTGGCCGAACGCCTGAAAGTCATCCTGGACAATCTGCGCCAGGTGGCGCGCGATACGCAACCCGATGTCGCCGCGCTTGAAATCGTCTTCATGAACACCAACCCCGCGTCCACCCTGCTGTTGGGGCAGGCACGGGGCGCCGCGCTGTGCGCGCTGGCCGACAGTTCGTTGGCCGTGCACGAGTACACCGCGCTGCAGATCAAGAAAGCCGTGGTAGGCACCGGGCGCGCCGCCAAAGAGCAGGTGCAGATGATGGTGCAGCACCTCTTGGCCCTGGACGGCACGCCCGCCCCCGACTCCGCCGACGCGCTGGCGTGCGCCATCTGCCACGCCCACGTCGGGCCGCTGCAGGACAAGCTGGAACAGCTGGGCACGTCGCTGCGCATGAGCGGCAAGACGCGTATCCGCAACGGACGCCTGATCGGCTGAACGCGCCCTTGCGCGTATAGAATGCCCGCATTCGCCGCGCATTCCGCGCGCCACTCCTGCCCTTCCCTTACCAGGCCTTCATCACCATGATCGGACGCATTACCGGAACCCTGATCGAAAAGCTGCCCCCCACCATCTGTGTGGACGTGGGCGGACTGGGCTATGACATCGACGTGTCCATGAGCACCCTGTACGCGCTGCCCGAGACCGGCGCCCGCGTCACGCTGTACACGCACCTGACGGTGCGCGAAGACGCGCACATCCTGTACGGCTTCGGCACGGCCAGCGAGCGCAGCGCTTTCCGCGAACTGATCAAAGTCAGCGGCATCGGCGCGCGCACCGCGTTGTCGGTGCTGTCCGGCATGTCGGTGGCGGATCTGGCCCAGGCCATTACCTTGCAGGAATCGGGCCGCCTGACGCGCGTGCCCGGCATCGGCAAGAAGACCGCCGAACGCCTGCTGCTGGAAATGCGCGGCAAGCTGGGCGCGGACATCGGCGCAACCTCGCATGCCACGCCCGACAACCAGTCGGACATCCTGAACGCGCTGCTGGCGCTGGGATACTCGGAAAAAGAATCGCTGTCCGCGCTGAAGACGCTGCCTGAAGGCGTCGGCGTGTCGGACGGGATCAAGCAGGCCTTGAAGGCGCTGGCGCGCTGATCACAGGTAGCGGGGCGCGACGGCCTCCAGGCCGGTCGGCACAACGTGCAGTTCCGGCGCGATGGGCCCCGCGCAGATGTTGTCGCGGCGCAAGGAATCCAGGTTGTCGCGCGACATCAGGGGCTTGCCCGGCAGGCATTCGAACAGCCGGGCCTGGATGCGGCCCACCCCCATCGGCATGCTGACCACCGGCCGTGGATGGCCGCTCCAGGCGGCGCACAGCCGCGCGATCTCGCCCAGCGTATAGACCTGCGGTCCGCCCAACTCGTACGTCTTGCCGCAGGTATGCGTGTCGCCCAAGGCCGACACCATCGCTTCCACCACATCGCCCACATAGACCGGTTGCAGGCGCACATGCGCGCCCGCCAGCGGCAGCACAGGCAGCCAGCGTGCCAGCCTGGCGAACATATTGGTGAATTTGTCGTCCGGACCGAACAGGACCGACGGGCGGAAAATGGTCCAGCCGCCTTCCGACGCAGCCTGGAACTCGTGCTTGATGGCCGCTTCGCCGTCGCCCTTGGAACGCTGATACATGCTGTCGCCCTGGGAATCCGCGCCCAGCGCGCTGACGTGCAGCAGGCGATGGACGCCCTGGCGCCGACAGGCTTGCGCGATACGCTGCGGCAGCAGGACGTGGGCCCGCGCGAAATCGGAACCGTAAGGCTGGCCGGTATTGCCATGCAGGATGCCCACCAGGTTCACGACCGCATCGCAGCCGCGCACCAGACGGTCCAGCGAGGCGTCATCGTGGATGTCGGTCTGGACCAGCGTAACGGTGGGAAAGACTTGCAGTTCGCTGCCCCGCGCGAGCAGGCGCGTGGGCACAATCATCTGGTGCAGGCCGCCGGACAGCCGGGCAATCAGGTGACGGCCGATGAAACCGGTGCCGCCGATGACAAGGATACGCATGCCGCAGCCCCCTGTTCGTCAGGATCGAGTTCCGATTCTGCCCTGCGCAGGCTGCAACCGCAAGCACGTATCGGCGGTCCGGCGCCCGGACCGCCCGCGGGCGTCAGGAAGCCAGCAACCGGGCGTAGGCCGGAAGGTCGACGTTGCCGCCGCTGATGATGACGCCGACCCGCGCGCCGCGCACCGGCACGACGTTCTGCATGACCGCAGCCGCGCCCAGGCAGCCAGTAGGCTCCACCACCATCTTCATGCGCTCGGCGAAGAACTTCATGGTCGTGACCAGTTGGGCATCTGTCACCGTGACGATGTCGCGCACATGCTTCTGGATGAGCGGGAACGTCAGATTGCCCAGGTGGGTCGTGGCAGCGCCGTCAGCCAAGGTCTTGGGGGCCGGAATACGGACGATTTCACCCTTGCGCAAAGACTGCTGGCCGTCGTTGCCGGCTTCGGGCTCGACGCCGTAGACCAGGCAACCCGGGCTTAGCGCGAAGGCGGACAGGGCCGATCCCGACAGCAGGCCGCCGCCGCCCAGGCAGACGAACAGGTAGTCCAGTTCGCCGACTTCCTCGAACAGTTCCTTGGCTGCCGTGCCCTGCCCTGTGATCACGTCTTCGTGGTCGTAGGGCGGAATCAGCGTGGCGCCGGTTTCCGCCTGGATGCGCCGGGCAATCTGTTCGCGGTCTTCGGTGTAGCGGTCGTACGTGACGATCTTGCCGCCATAGCCTTCGGTGGCCGCACGCTTGGCCGCCGGTGCGTCCAGCGGCATGATGATCGTGGCGGACACGCCCTGCAGCTTGGACGCCAGCGCAATGGCCTGCGCATGGTTGCCGGACGAGAAGGTCACCACGCCGGCGGCGCGCTGTTCCGGCGTCAGCCGGGCGATGGCGTTGTAGCCGCCGCGGAACTTGAACGCGCCCATGCGCTGGAAGTTCTCGCACTTGAAGAAGACCGACGCGCCGCTGATGGCGTCGGCCGTGGCCGAGGTCAAGACGGGCGTGCGGTGTGCGTTGCCGGCCAGGCGCTCGCTGGCGCGCACGACATCATCATAGGTAGGCAATTCGGGCAGCATGGGAATCCGGTCCTTTGATCGCAGGAAGGTCGAAACCTCCGGATCATAAACCTGTCGCGCGGTTTGCGCGCCGCGCCCGCCTACTTGCCGAACAGATCGCCGCCGGCGGCGACGCCAGTGGGCGGCGTCAGGCCCAGGTGACGCCAGGTGGTGAGCGTGGCGGTGCGGCCACGCGGCGTGCGTTGCAGGTAGCCGTGCTGGATCAGGTAGGGCTCGATCACGTCTTCGATGGTGTCGCGCTCTTCGCCGATGGCGGCCGCCAGGCTGTCCACGCCCACAGGCCCGCCGTCGAACTTGTGGATGATGGCTTCCAGCAGTTTGCGATCCATCAGGTCCAGGCCCTGGGGGTCCACTTCCAGCATGGCCAGCGCGCGGCCGGCCACGTCGGCGTCGATGGTGCCGCTGGCTTTGACTTCGGCGTAGTCCCGCACGCGGCGCAGCAGGCGGTTGGCGATGCGGGGCGTACCGCGGGCGCGGCGCGCCACTTCCGCCGCGCCGTCGGGCGTGATGCCGGCGTTGAGCAGGCCGGCGCTGCGCGTCACGATGTGGCCCAGGTCGGCCGCGTTGTAGAACTCCAGCCGCGAAACGATGCCGAAGCGGTCGCGCAGCGGATTGGTCAACATGCCCGCCCGCGTGGTGGCGCCCACCAGCGTGAACGGCTGCAGGTCCAGCTTCACGCTGCGCGCGGCGGGGCCTTCGCCGATCAGGATGTCGATCTGGAAGTCTTCCAGCGCTGGATAGAGGATTTCCTCGACCACGGGCGACAGGCGGTGGATTTCATCGATGAACAGGACGTCGTTCTTTTCCAGGTTGGTCAGCAGCGCGGCCAGGTCGCCCGGGCGTTCCAGCACGGGGCCCGACGTCTGGCGCAACTGCACGCCCATTTCATGCGCGATGATGTGGGCCAGCGTGGTCTTGCCCAGGCCGGGCGGGCCGAAAAGCAGCACGTGGTCCAGCGCCTCGCCGCGCTTGCGGGCGGCAGCGATGAAGATCTCGAGTTGCTCGCGGGCGCGCTGCTGTCCGACGTATTCCTGCAGCGCCTTGGGCCGCAAGGCGCGTTCGATCGATTCCTCGTTGGGCGACACCGGCTGCGGCGCCACAATACGGGGCGCCTCGGGACGGGAAGAAAGGGAATCGGACTGAATGGCCATGGTGCGGGATACGACAAGGGACGAAGCAGGATGCATCGTACCGTATGCGGGGCCCCGGGGGGCCCCGCCGCCCTATGCGGTTTCGGATAGCGGCAACTTCACCCGCACGCAGAGGCCGCCGGATTCCGCCTGGCGCAATTCCAGCGAGCCCCCGTGGGCGCGGGCGATGGCCTCGGCCAGCGCCAGGCCCAGGCCCACGCTGCCGGTGCGCGTGCGCGCGTCGTCCAGCCGGCTGAAGGGGCGCAGCGCCTCCTGGCGGCGTTCCGGCACGATACCGGGGCCATGATCGGCCACGTCCAGCACCGCATGGCGATCTTCGCGGCGCAGGCTCACGTCGACCGGCGGCGCGCCATGGTTCAACGCATTGCCGATCAGGTTGTCCAGCAGCCGGCCCAATGCCACGGCGTCAGCCTGCACCACCAGCGGCGCGTCGTCGTCGCCCGTCTTCAGGTGGATGTCCGTGCCCGCGCCCTGCCAGGCGCCGACGCGCTCGGTCAGCCAGTCGGGCAGCACGATGGGCGCATAGCGATAAGCCGCGGGATCGGTGCCGCGCACGAAGCCGATGAACTGGTCGACCATGTGCTGCATGTCCTGCAGGTCGGTGCGCAAGCCTTCCTTCAGCTTGGAATCGTCGGCCAGTTCGATCCGCAGCCACATCCGCGACAGCGGCCCTTTCAAATCGTGCGGCAGGCCGGACAACAGCGTCCGGCGCACCGAATCGGATTCGGCCAGCGCGTCCAGCATGGCGTTAAAGCGCACGCCCAGCGCCCGGGTTTCATGGGGCCCCGAAGGTTCCACGCGTTGCGGCTGCCCCGCGGCCAGCCGGTCGGCGGCGTCGGCCAGCCGGGTGATGGGCCGGGTGATGTGCCACGAGAAACCCACCGCCAGCAGCAGTAACAGACCCAGGCCGCCCAGCCACGCCGCGATGAAGGGCGTGGCCACGGGCGGGTCCAGGCGGTCCAGCGGGATGACCAGCCATTCGCGCAGGCGCGGCGCGTCTTCGCTGGCGGAATTGGGCGCCAGGGAAATGAAGATCTCCGGCGCCGGCCCGTGCGACAAGGCCACGCGGGTGCCGTCGTTCAGGCGTTCGTTCAGCAACTGCACCAGTACGCGCAGATCGCGGCGGATATCGTCCGGCTCGGGCTTGTAGCGGCGCACATGCTCTTCGCGGGCGCGCTCGCGGTCGGCGGCGTCGCGCGGTTCCGCCCGGCCCCCGTCGCCGTCGGGCAGAT